>CAZOFT010000001.1:0-293344 GCA_964579395.1 uncultured Gammaproteobacteria bacterium
CCAGTCTGGAAAGAATGCTGTATTACAATGCGGACATTTCATATTTTGGTGACCCTAAGGGGATTTGTTTCGAACTTTTTTTACCGTGGATACAAGATCTAATGCTATCTTACCCTACTCAAAGTGAATCAAAAGAAATTAGGCACGCTATGCCTTCTCGTTCATTTAATCGTAGGTTGATAGTTAGAATAAACTGATATGTTCTTCACTAAAGCAGAATCAACTTCCAGTTTGTTTAATGAAAAGACATTTTACAGGCAATTTTTGAAAGACTTAGAAATGGCACAAAAAGAGGTCGTTATTGAGTGCCCATACCTTACAGCTTCCAGAATGGAGATGTTTTATCCAGTCTTTCAAAGGTTATTAAGTAATAAGATTAAAATTAGGATTGTCACTCGAGATCCTTCAGATCATGATGATGAATATATGAGACATCAAGCAGCTAATGAAATTCTCAGGTCAAAAGAAATGGGAGTCAATATTACTCTCCTCAAGGGATATCATCATAGAAAATTGGCAATTATTGATAAAAAGATACTCTGGGAAGGAAGTCTGAATATTCTGTCACAAAATAACAGTTTAGAGATTATGCATAGAATCATTAGCAAAGAACATATACAAAATCTGATTCAATTTATTGAGATATTAAGCTAGCTAAAGCTTTGTCAACCCCTGCTTTTAGGTAACTCTTTACCGACAGTTTTCAGAAACAATTCTAGGTATTCTTTAGGTGGCATATTACCCAAACTGGTATGGAGTCTGTCTTCATTGTAGTCGCTGATTTTACTACTGACAAATGCTTCTACTTCTTCTAGTGTTTCTAGCTCATAAATATCATCTTTCCATTCGTCTTTAAATCTGCCAAAGAATGACTCTTGCCCAGGGTTGTGGGTAGGAGTGCCCGGATCTGAGTAGGAGAGACGTGCACCAGCACTGAGTACTGCATCAGTGTAGCGGTAGCCAGTATATTGACTTCCCCTGTCTTGGTGCTGCAGCAGGTTGAAGTGTTTGAGCGACTGCTTGCTCAACTGTTCAATGGCTGTACAGGCCTGTCTAAATGAGGCAATTACTAGATCTTCTGTTTGGTGCTCAGCAACACTCCAGCCATACACCAACTGTCCATAGACATCCTTGTGGATAGACAGGTAGCACTTTGACTTACCCTGATTAAATGAAAGCTGACTCATATCAGCACTCAGGGCTTGCAGCGGAGCAGTGATGGTCGATCTGATTAGCAGATTGGCTCTGCCTGCCAGAAAGCAGAGTATCTGGTTGATGCCACTCGCTGGTGGTGGCTTGACCCGAGTTGGTAGCGAGAGTGCCCACAGCTTAAGCAAACTACTGAGGGTGTCTCTCCCGATGACAATGCGGTCGCGTCGCAACAGATCAGCCTTGATGCGCTCGACTCCATACTTAGGATGCTTCTCAATAATGGTAGTCAACTTTGATTTAAGTGACCAGTATTTTGTGCTTTTGCGTTCGCTTGGATCAGTGGCGTAGTAGTATGTCTTCTTACTGATACCAGTCAGTACACAAATCCTATTGACACCAAACAGGTGCTTCTCAACCATCTCTCGGGCAAACAGTACTACTTGCCATTTGGGGATTCGTAAAAATCGACGAAGTTTTTGAGGAGAGATAATTCAATCTCCTTCTTTCCAACCAACTGTTCGAGCTTACTTACTCGTTGTTTGAGTTCTTTGACTTCTTTGTCTGGGGTGGTGGTAAACAATACTGCTCCATGCGTCTTTACTTGTGTAACCCACTTAGAGACCAGACCTGGGGTTACTCCATACTGTCGGCTTACTTCTGCTACTTGTTTGGTCTCAATGGCTTTGAGCGCCACGTCGAACTTAAACTGCGCTGAATGCTTACGCTTTATACTTCCCATACCAGCCTCCTTCTAACTCCTACCAACTGATAGTACTACAGTTTTGCGGTGAGAGTTTCTATGATACTGGTTTACTGTAGCGCGGAGGGGTCACTTATCACTGACCAACTTGCTCTCAAAAAACTCATTAATTAATTCATTATATCTGAAAAAATCCCCTAGTAATTCTAATAATATGCTTGCGTCAATTTTTCCATCAAGACGAAAGAGTTTTATTTTGCATAAAGGTTTACCTGGATCAAGAATTTTTCGTGTTTCCCAATCATACTGAAGTCTTTTCAAATGCTCAGACAGTGAGTACACCTTAACAGCAACATCGAAATGGTTGAAAGTGTTTGTCTGAGCATCCCAAATAAAATGTGCATACTTTTGAAAAACATACTTATTATTTATAGTAATACGATCATTTTGAGGATTAATTTCTTCGATTTCTATTTGCTTTAATCCCGATTCCTTTTTGTTTGTTATATAAAATACTGTTTTCACAACTGGCCAAGTAAAATCAAGTGTTTGCTGATTTTCAGCATTACGCGCATACACGGTTGTTCCAACAAAATTAGGATCATTTAATTTACTTTTACTGAAAATTGGTCCTTGCCAATAATCTGCTTCTATAATGTTTTTTAGCCAAATAGGATCCGATAACCTCACTGGATCAATAGCAATCTTAAGAGAAATATTCTTTTGTCCAGTTATTTTTTTTAATAATCCTCCAATTGTAAAGTTTGATGTATAAAATCTTCTAAGAAATGGGTGATAATAAAGTAGAAATTTATCCTTGTAGATAATTCCGTGATTCTCTAATTTAAAATCATTAGTTATTGTTGTTAGGTTGTACTTATCTAGATCTAAATCTCGCAGTTCTTTAAACACTTTTTGCTCTTGAGGAATAAGGTTAATGTAGTCGGAAATTTTTGGTACATACAATTCTACCTCTCTAGCAATTAAGTGTATTATTAATGATTCTTTTGATATTTCATCTTTTGATCCTTTTGCAAAAAAAATTAATAAAGAATCAATTTTGTTAATCTGAATAATGATGTTTTCTAAGTCGGAAAATTCAGCTAATTTAGATATTTCAACAAATGCTTGCTTTAAAAGTACTCCCAGCTTAGTACTACTATCCTTATCAGGAGAAAAGAAACGTGGGATATGCAATGGGAATTCATTGATATTACCAAGTTCCTCTCCAAGTTTTACAAATAGTTTCTCAATCTTAAGAAGCGCTGTTTTATTTTTGCTTAATTTGTTAATTATTCTCATAGTAATGTCATTTTGATGTATGAGTTTTGGAATATTTTTTTAGAAGTTCCTGATTTTCGTTGACAAATAGGCTGTAAAGTAAAAAAAATTCATCTTAAAACTAAGAACACATGATGAATTCGTTTCATGATAAAACTTAATAGACCAATTTTTAAACCAATCTCATTTGTCATCATGTCAAGGTATTAGATATATTATATCGAAGAAATTAACGGCATATTGATATCACCATGCATATTGTGCACTCAAAGAGAGCTATTTTAGAGGAAACTTCAGCTCAATCTTGAGTGCTTTTGCCAAGGAATTAAGGACATCACTAGTAGGATTCACCTCACCACGCTCAATTCGAGCATAGTAATTAGTGTGAATTTCAGCTTTTACAGCTACTTGAGCCTGGGTCAGTTTAGCCGTTTTTCGAGCGGCTTTGAGTATTTTTGCTAATTTTTTTTCGGAATCCATAAACAATACCTCTTACAAGTAATTATACAACCTAAAGGGATAGTTTGTATAAACAATCGACCTATCTGATAAAATATACCTACATGCAACTAAATAGCACCACTCAGCCAGTCATATCTAAAGCAGAAATTGAAAAGCTACTGGGAAGTGAAAAGGCTGAATACTTCTATAATTTGAGTCCATTGACACTTCTTTTACTCAAAGATGAGTGGAGTGAAGATAATATTAAGGAAAAACTTGCTGAAGCTTTAAGTCAGCAAAATGGCAAACAACCGACTCAAGAAGAGGTTGATTCTTTGTATACTTCTCTGAAAAAGATGGCTGCTTTTCTTGAACAGCAAAAAACATTACCTCAATAAATAGATTTTATCCTGCTGTTGAGTAACCTTATCATTCTCAATCAAGTAATACTGCTCTACATTTCCATTTAACTCACTCTTTAGTGATGCAAAGTATGGTGAGCCGTCCATCTGGTAGAACAGACTTGTGGTTGTAGGTGATTCTATTCTCTCGTTATTTACTAATATTGAGTTTTTCTTGGTAAATAAATCTAGCTCTGCTATATATACTTGATCATTTATTAATGAGAAGTCAGTAATGATGTTTTTCGAGACATAAATATCCTTTTTCTTGTTTGAAGTAATGTCAATGCTTATCAATTTATTTTCAACATTATTAGGATTTACTTTAGTCAAGCAAAGTACTTCTACTTGGCTTTTTATGTAGCCATCATCACACAAAATGCCAAGGTCTTTATCGTTGTAAAGTGATGTCTTGCCGTCATTCTTTAATACACTTTCAGGTGTGTAATCGAGTATAGCTTCAGATAATTCTGTGGCTTTCTTTTTTTCGCTTAGGTTATAAATTATTGTTTTCTTCTCTGCTGGCTTGATCACGAGTAGATATGGATAGTGCATTGATACTCGATTTGGGTACTGAGCGATAGAAATAGTATCGTCAAATGCGTACAAGACAGAGTTCTCAATATAAACAGATGTATTTTCTATTTCTGGCACGGTAGGTGCTTTTTTAGTATAGAAAATAAAATACACAGCCAGGAATATACCAAGTAGAGCTAACACGCCTAGTTGTAAGTATTTTCTTTGTTTTCGAGATAATGATTCTGCCATAGTTATTTAATATAGTTTAACGGATTTACTGCTAGCCATGTATCACCATCTTTAATTTTGACTTCGTAGTGTACATGTTCTCCTGTTGCATTGCCTGTTTCTCCCATTATACCTAGTGGCGTACCTGCAATCACTTCACCAGACTCTACCAAAACCTGACTGAAATGAATAAATACTACTTTCATTGCATTATCTGAGCTTATAACCTCCACAGTCTCACCGCCAAACTGATCTACATAATGCCGAGCAGTACCATTGATAGTTGAGTACACCACTACCTGCTTATATTGCTTATAAGTTTGGCTGTTTTTGATATATTCAGACGAAGGTACAAGATCAATGCCATTATGATTTCTGCCGAACTGAATTAAATAATTAGGATCAAGGAAGTATGCAGTAACGGTTGAATAGCTCATTCCTCCACCTCCAAGTGGATTCTGTCTTGGTACTTTAGTTTCAGCAAAACTTTTATCTACAGGTATATTTAATGAGTTGGCAGCAGTGAAGCTAGATTTGATTTGTTCAAGCAAGCTACCAGTAAAGATCAGTGGTGAAAATATAGCTGTGCCAGCAAGCATCAAGAGTAACAAGGCTAATAGTACCAGTGTTCCTAAAAAGCCGATAATAGGTGCTTTTAACTGTGAGATAAGAATACTTGGTATAGGAATGGGTGATAAAGAGTTGACCACAAAGGTAACCACTTTATCTACTAAAAAACCAATGGGATCATCTTTAATTTGTCTTGCAGTGTTAAGCTTGCTGATCTTGCTCATACAATCATTGATTAGTAAAAGTTAGAGGTTTTTCAAACGGCAGTACTAAAATATTTAGCCGAATATGTTCGCCCTCTCTAAACAAGATAACTTCACCAATGCCTAAGTGTCCGAGTTGTTGTTTTTCTTCATCAGTCATTGGATAAATACTGCCGATTTCTGAAAGAGCAGCATACGACTGTTTCAGTAATATTTTCGTCTCCGAATTGGTAATAATGGCTTTGCCATACTCATTGTTTAAAAAGTCTTCCACATCCTGAGTAATTGAAACTACACCAACGTTTCTCTTTCTTGCTTGTTTGACCAGCTCCCGATAGAAAATGGCGACTTCCTGATCGACCAATAGCTTATGAGCTTCATCTATAAAAAGCATGCGCTTTTTATCGTTATTTTTATTTATAAGATTCCAGATAAGAGATGTTAAAAGATACATTGCTGGCTCACGCTTCTCATCCTTTTTTAGATCATGGAGATCGAGAACAATAATGTCATTATCGAGCTCAAGTTTTCTCTTTGAATTGAAAATACCTCGTAAACTTCCAGTAGAAAGCACTGACAAGTCTTTCTTCATCTGGTGATCGCCAAGAAGTTCTAGAAAGTTTTCAAAATCTGGACTTCCTGTGTCGTATAGCTTGATGAGTGTTTCATCGAGAAGTGCACCATCATAGTGATCTTTTGGAATGAAGAACTTGAAGAAAGTTTTCAGCGTAGATATATGATCTAGAATATCGTTTTCCTGTGAGCTATTGATGTAAAAAGGATTGATACCGTTCTCCCTTGAGAATTGAATCACCTCACCGCCAAGTGACTTGGCTAAATTCACATATTCTCCTTCTGGATCAATCGCTACGATTTGAATACCCCTCATGTAGAGGCGGTTCATCAAGATCTTTGAAGTTACGCTTTTTCCTGAACCTGATACACCAAAAATATTTATATTGTTATTTCTTGAAGTAAATGGATCTATAAATACCAAAGAATCATTGTAGGCATTCACACCTAATAAAATTCCATCAGGATCTTGTAGCTGTTTGGAAACGAATGGCATCATATAAGAAACTGCAGTGGATTGCAGAATCCTATTTTCTTGTAAATGATCTGTTGTAAAGGGAAGAAAATTCTTAAATGCTTGCTTATGACCAAAAGTATACTGATTAAACGTAATATCCATTGATCCAGCTAGGTTTTGTAACTGCTTATGCAGTTCGTTAAGCTTTGCTTCATTTTTTGCTTCAAGTTGTAGATACAGTGAATACACCACACCTTTTTCTGCCTCATGGACGAGTTCTTCAATAAAACTCATGACTTCATCTATATTTTTATCAAGTTGCTGATCTCTCCCTTTACCTGCTTTGAGTCTGTCGTTTTGTTGCATCTCAAGAACTGATAATCTTTGCCGTGCTTTCTTGAGAAGTTCACTACTTGAGGCAGGTTCAATAAAAATACTCAAAGTGAATGGGAGTGCTGATGTTAGTAGTCTGAAAAAGATATATGGGCTTAGATAAGCAGGAATATCTGCCAAGTAATAAAACCTGCGGAGCTTGTCACCAACTTCAAGGTGCTTGCTTGATTCCTTAAGGTACTCACTTTTATATGATTTATCATTCTCTTTCTCGATTAGAAGAGCTTGATTATCATTTTTGACGGTGAAGACAAAATTTTCTTTCTCTTTATCAAGTACATCTTTCTCATACTTTTTTAACTCTCGTTTAAACTTGATGTAGTTCTTAATAAATCCAATAGGGTTTGTGCTTCTAACAAATTCAGGTTCTTTCAAATGTATTAGCTCGCTGGATACAAACGGTTTGTTCTGAATAACTTCTGCCTGAGCCTCTATAACATCCATTAATCGTTTGATTTCAGCTTTGAGGACTTCTACCACGCTATCATCTGCATCTGATTCTGCTGTAAGTAATTGTTTTTCTAGTTTTTCGATATTTTCATTTTTTGCTCGTAAAAGGTCGCTATCTCTTTTTAACTTTAATAGTTCTTCTGCTTGTAGATCACGTTCATAGAGCAATCTATTTACTTGATCATTTAAGGTATATGTCAAGCTAAAGTTCTTTATATTTTGAACTGTAACAGCGATGGAAGATTTAAGTTTCTGTATCATCTGAGTGTCTCCCTTGCAAAAATAACTAACTCTTCATTAGATAAGGGTTTAATCGAGACATTGCAGAAAGACAAACCAGATGCAAAGCGGAGCGCAAGATCATTCAGTTTTTTCAGTGCTTCCATCTTGGAGTGTGGATTATGTGTCTGGCACTGCACGGAAAGCACTGCATAGTGCTTGGTCATCATGAAGTTATTTGATGTAATCACCATATTAAGCTCATTGGCGTACTGTTTAATCAGTGATTCACGCTTCTTATCTGAGTTTTTATACAGAGAAAATATATGCTTTGAAAAATCTGTTGTCTTGGCTTTTTCTTTCTTTACAATGAACTGTATTTGGGTAGGTAAGATATGAATTGTTTGTTTGAGCTTAACAAAAAAGTGTTCTCTATCTTGGTCATTGAGAAGAGCAATATCATGTGGCTCTATCTCATAAATTCTGATCACACTATTTTTACGAATAATGTGATTATCTTGTACTGAAAAATCTGTGAAGTAGTTCTCGAGATCAGTGTAGCGTTTCTCTTTCTTGCTACTTTTGAAGGTAAAAGCTCTCGGTACTATCTTGTAGATAGGCTGGTTGTCAATTTTTTGCGTAATAAATGAGATGAAGAGGATTATCCCAACAAATAAAGCTGATAGGTAGTAACCCCAATTAAAAAAGTGTAAGCCATAAGCAAATACTGCATACAGAGCTAGGGCTATGACGATGCTACCTGTCACCACAAGAACTGTGTCTGTAAAAAACAAACTTCTTAAAATGTGGGTTCTGATGTCGTCTTTATATATTCTTACGCTTTTCATAGTTTTTATGTGAGTACATACGAATTATTGAATCACTGCCATTCTTAGCCTGGCGTTCTGCAATAACACCTTTAATACCGTAGGCTTCATTTCTGGATTGTGATAACTCAAGGAAGTTTTTAATCTTGTGTGGTGGACTCGATTTATTAACAAAAGCAAAATCAATCTCTTTACCTTCCTTCTGAGCTTTTTGCATTGCATTGAATGTGTGTGGGTTTGGATTTGTCTTATCAAAGGTGGAAAGGTCTATGAATGGTACTTTTTCTAGGTTTACATGTTGTAACTTATCTTCAGGAATACCGTCTTGCACTCCCTCAGTCATTGTAGGGTAGTAGGTGGTTAATCCTGTGCGATTGTCTTCATATTTGTATGCACCGCCAGAGACAGACACAATTCCTTGTTTGGCGTTCTCGAGAGTTACACCAAAACCCTTGTTTGATAGGTTGGTAGCAAACTCAGAGTCAGGTTTCTTATTTCTAGCTGTATACGTAGTGGATTCTTTAATAGGTTTCACATCTGGTAACTGGTCGAGAATGTCAGCTGATTTACTATCCTTTGATGAGGCAAAGAGATTTCTTGTTTTATTTCCCAGTGTTGCACTTAAACTTTTGCCAAAGGCTGCATTTTTGAAGTCTTTGAAACTTGAGCTGATAGGTGTTCCAACTGCTCTAGATGATACTGCTGCAATCATATTGCCAGACATTGCCGTCCAGACATCACCAAATATCTTGGCTACCAACATATTTACACCGCCAAGGAAGAACAAAAAGCCTGTATAGAAAAAAAGTAAGCCTACACTCGGGCCTTGAGCCTGTAGGATGCTAGCGAAAATATCAGTGGAGATTGCGAAACCAAGGGCAAAAGCTGGTTGTTGGATCAAGAAGGTAAACCAAGTTTTAAAGTATGTCTGTACGATGGTCTGGGTTCGCTCAGTCAATGCAAACGGTATGACTATTGGATAAATTACTCCTAAAAACAGCAAGGTAGCAAAGCGTATTACAAATTGGTATCCCAGGTATAAAAACCCACACAACAGAAATAGGAAAGTGATTGCAAATAAGAATATCTGGACGATAAACTTACCAAGTGATCGGAAGATGCCTCCCTGTAAGGCTACATCAAAGGATGGAATACCAAATTTTTCTGAGTTTTCATTATTTGCGATAGCTTCTTGAGATTTATCAAAATAATCATTGAGAAAGCCAGTAAACTTCTGTGTTTCGGATATTTGCTTCACGAGAAGATTATTGAACTGAATAGTATATGAAAGTACTGTCGGAACAGTGATAAACAAAGCTATCACTACAATGAAACGAATGGCAAATGATTTAAGTTCATAGGTATTGTCGCTACCTATCTTTGTTACTGCAAAAACTGCTATAACAATGGCTAAGAGTGGTATAGCTATCTGGTGAAATATGTTTCTATACTTTGTGACACCAGGTATGGTCGAATCATCTTTTAATTTGATACTGTCAGCAAATGGATCTGGTGTGTAGAAAATAAAACCGCCAAGAAGCGAGTCAAATCCTTCAATGAATCCTTTTAAAAGGGTGATGATTGATGATGGTTCATTCTGTACGGAGAATTCATTACTATATTGAACTTGAGGTGGAGGCGTGGGGGTAGGTGCTTCTTCTGCTAAAGCTATATGTGGGACAAATAAAAATGTAACGATGCTTATGAGCATCACAACGATTGTTTTCATAAAATCGCAGGAAACAATCGGTTGCCTTGATTTAGTTTGTGCCACCTACGAATTGTTTTAGTACACTGGCTATAGTTGCCGCTCCGAAAACTAAAAGACCACCGATCAAAATATTAAAAATCCATCCTTTAAGTCTTGATTTTCTCTCAGTATCATCACCGCTAGCGATAAGAGCGATACCAAGTGCTGCGATTGAAAGAGCCATTACAGGAAGAGAAAAATACTGAAGGGTTTTAACGATACCCCATAGAAGCGAATCTAAATTTGCGAACTGAATTGGTTGTGCACTGTCATACCCAGGAATCTGTGTGTCCATAATTTTCTTTATGTACTAGTGGGCAGAACTTATAATATTAACTCTCGAAATTTGTAAGAATTCTAATGAAGAAAACCCGAAAAGTCAATAGCATATAGGAAGAATAAGCCCATTTACGGTTAGAAAATAAGGTTTGAATCTATAAATAAGATCAGCATGTTACCCAACAAGATGCTGTTTTACTTTTTCCAATAATTGATCTGGGGTAATATCAACTTTAACTATGTATGATGATGCTCCCAGTTTCATCATGTCCTTTATTGTATTATCATTGACTAGATTAGTCAGAAGTACAATAGGTGTATCTACAGGCATTTTATGATCCTTTGATAATCTAGTTAAAACTTCATGCCCGTCCATTTGGGGCATCATGATATCTAAAAGAATAAGGTCATATTTAGAAGATTCTATTTTATCAAGAGCATCTTTACCATTTGTAGCATAATCTACAATATAACCTGCATCGAGAAGAGTAGTTTGATATACATCACGAATTTCTTTTTCATCCTCTACAAGCAACAGTATTTTTTTGTTTTCCATAATTATTATTTGAAATTAAATAACTAGTATAGTTACTCATACCGTAGGGCATCCAAGGCTGAGATCTTTGTTGCTCTCTTCGCAGGATATATTCCTGTTAAGAGGCCGACAATAACAGATATTGCTAATATCAAAATAACAAAGGTATATGGTATGAAGGTAATATCTAAGAACCCATAACCTTTTGATAACGCAAATGTAGAAAGAATAAAGGAGGTAACTTTACCTGCTACATATCCAAGTAATAAACCTCCGATACCACCCATAAAGCCCATAGTCATTGACTCGGTTAAATAAAGATTTTCTACTTCCTGTGATTTCATGCCAATTGCTTTCATCATACCTACTTCATGTGTACGCTCTAGTAGAGAAACTGTCAAGGTATTAAGCATACCAAGTGCAGCAACAGCTAAAGCAACAACTCCTAATATGCCTAATAAAAAGCGTAGGGTGGCAAATAAGTTTTCGATTTGGGAAACAGTATCTACAACTGAAGTTGTTTTAAATCCCTGTAATTCAATTTGTTTTCTTGTTTGCGTAAGGAGTGATTGTGAATCAACTACAATTTTAGCCTGAGAATATGTAGCAATACCCATCTGCTTTATATCACTAAGTGGAACATACAGTATAGGTGTCTTCGTGTCTGGGGTGACACCAACTATGGTGTACTCAATTGGTACAGACTCAATCTTTTTACCATCAGCTAGTAAATCACCTGTAGCAATAAATGAAACACTGAACTTTTTGCCTACACCAGCAGTTTCAGTAATCCCAAGCACTCTAAGTAATGATTTATTCACCACTGCTTCACGAGTAATTGTATCTGGCAACGCAATTTTTCGGGTAGAATCTGTAGCTGAAACACTGCTTGATCCATCTATACTACTGATATCAATAAACCCTGAATCTAAAGCAGTTTGGCTGGCAGCTGCTGTTGCAACATCATCTGCAGTTAAATCAAGTTCAGTATTTGCTTGTGCAAGCGTAGTTGAAACTCCTAGTACTGATCCAAACCTATACACATCTGCTAAATTTATTGTGCGGTCGACTTTCATATTAAGCTCTGCAAAGTATCCAGTTTCACGAAGTTGCTTGCCATCTGTATCTTGTTTCTCTTTATATACAGTTTTGCCTTCTTCATTTGTTGTACGCTCCCAAAGTAGCACCTCACTTTTTAGCCATAATCCCAGTTCATCTCCATGCACATCCATACCAGCAGAACCAGCGGCATCATCATCTGGATAAGTGTCTCCCCAATACTCAACGGCATCACTGACACCTTCAACTCTTCTGGTATATCCCAGCACTTCTCCATTTATGGAGGGTTGAGATCGTACTCTGACATATTCTTCAGGATTGATAGAGTACGTAACATCTCCTATCTCGGTTCCTGCAACGGCTTCTTTAAATGTGCGCTCTGTCGAAACGCCTGCTACCATTCCTTTAGAGGTTGATTCTGCATCAGTGATCGGGATACCAAGATCATTGCTTGAGAAAATTTTTCCTTCAGAAGGGCGAATAGCCGATTCTTGTAAATAATCAGCCATTACTCCATATACTGCTACATCGCTATTAGAATTCTGAAAACTGATTTTTCCAACGACACCCACTACGGGTAATACCTTTGTAACACCTGAAATATTGTCAAACGACGCAACTGCTTCATCATCGAGTTTAATATTTGTGGCAACTGCAGGTGAAGCATCAATCTGCTTCATTTCTTCAAGCCTGGCAACTCGAGATATTACAAGTTTCTCCAGACCATATCCAATAGAAATCAAAAACACAATAGCTGCTACTCCAATAGTCATACCTCCAACTGTAATAATAGTCCGAGTTTTTTTTGCAAACATGTTTTTAAGAGACAAATCTATTAAATCAACTCTAGAGATAGTTTGTTTATCTCTGGTTTCTAGAATTCTAATTAACTTCAAATAAAAACCATCAAGTCCAGGTAAAATCTTTCTTTTGATTACGTTGGGAATGATGCGTAGTTTAAGAAATCCATCGCTCAGTTTTTTACCTAAATACACAGTTAGTAATAAGAGAAACCGCATAACCTGACCAATATTTTTAAATAAAAATGGCAAGCTTTTACGTAATTTAAAGATACTTAATAAAGAGAGAAGCCAGTGATTCTGAGCGGCTCTTTTCTCTTTTCTGGATAATCGCATGCCAGAAATACTCATTTCTTGTTTTAAAACAATTCGTTCAAGGAGTAATTGTTTTAATTCTGAAGCCGATTTTCCAGCTGTTTCAATATTGCGGACAATGCGACCATTAAACATCTGAATAATGCTCTTGGCATAATCAACATTATCAATGTTATGGGTCACCATGATGATAGTAGTACCTTTTTCATTCAATTTTCTGAAAAGTTCCATGAGCTCGATGCCGCTTTGATAGTCTAGATTACCTGTTGGTTCATCGGCGATAATTACTTTAGGATCAGTGACTAGCGCACGTGCCAAAGCTACTTTTTGCTGCTGGCCTGAGGAAAGTTCTGTCGGGAAGTAATCTGCCCAGTCGCTCAATCCAACAATATGAAGACAGTCATGGGCTTTGAGTAGTGCTTTTTGTTTCTCAATACCAAGCAGTGATAAAGCAAAGGCAACATTTTCGACTACTGTGAGTGATTTAATCCAGTTTGGCTGCTGATAAATCATGCCTATATTCTTTTTACGAAACTCTGACCGATCATCTTCACTGTAAGCGTACAGATTCCAATCAAAAAAACGGGCATTACCACTGGTTGGTTCTTCAAGTCCGAGAATAACGTGCAACATGGTTGATTTACCACAGCCAGATGGACCAAAAACAATAGCAAAATCACCATCATGAATTTCAAGATCAACTCCATGAAGTACCATTACATCTTGATTTTTAACCTCAAAGGCTTTGACGATTTTCTGTAGTGTGATAATAACTCTTGGTTTCATTGTTGTATTAATTAAGGTTACTTTAAAATATCCAAAAATCCAAATATATCCGATAAATTACCAACGACCAAATCAAGTGCAGATTCAGTCGATTTTGGAGCAATGGTGACAGTATCAACAGACTTACCTGAGTTACCAGCTTTATCTTCTGAAAGAACACGTAGGTGATAGACTTTTGATGGTGTCAAGTCTGAAATAATCACTAAGTGATTTAATGTCAAATTACTATCTTCCTGGGTTTTTTGAGGATAGCTTTCCCCTGTACCTTCGCCAAATTCAATTTGAGATGTAGCAGGTTCATCGGTATCCCATGATACGATCAGTTGTGCACGGGCTTCTTGTCCTGCACCTGAAACTGGCGGTACAGTCGTTCCTTCAACTTTGAGATTAGATATCTGCGGTGGTCGGGTGTCAGTAGCAGTGGTGAATTTTTGACTATCTGAGACAGCTTCGTTACCAATTGCATCCCGCCCCTTAACAATCATCAAATAATCAGTTTCTGAACGTAGTCCCTTCACCAGTAATTTATGCTCACCTTTAACAAGCGCAATATTTACTTCGTCTCGAGCGGCTCCAGTTTCCCCTTCAGGGTAATATGTAATGATAGATGAAATCTCAGTATTAGACTGCCAGCTAACAAGGACTGTAGGTTGAGCAGTACCTCGGACTTCCTGAATGCGGACATTAGAAATTTTTGGTCTTGGATAAGTTGTGAAATCAAGAATAGTACCTTCGTACTCTGAATTTTCACTATCAAAAGCATTAATTTTATAAAAATACTTTGTACCGTCTTCGAGTCCTGTTAATTCTACTGTATAGGTAGTTTCGCTGGTTGACGTAGCTATTTCTTTGACACCACCAAAGCCGGTGGTTTTACCATAGTAAATCTTTACCTTGCTTGCACCTTTGGAAGTGAGCTGAATGATTGCATTACTCAAACCAATATTTTTGGCAGCTACATCCTGTACTGTCGGAGCTGGATCAGTTGTGAAAGTTTTCTCTGTGCTTTGTCCAGTATTACCATCCTCATCTGTCCACTTTGAGCGGTAGTAGTAGGTAGTACCAGGCAAAAGGTTGTTCAGGTTGATAGTATGATCCTTGGTCTGAGTTGAGTTAGATGGTTCTTCATCAAAATATGATCCTGACTTTGTGCCATATGCAATCTTGCTGTCAGAATTTCTATCCGTAACCCAGGTGATTTTTGCCTTCTTGGTGGTGATATCACTAACGGTTGGACCTGATGAGAGTCCTGCAGCTTCAAAATACTTACCTGTTGGCAAACCTGAAACAGTGGAGGAAACAGCAGAACAGTTATTAGCACTATCACAGGCCTTTACACAGTAATAGTAGTTTTGTTCTGAAAGACTCGTGTCTGAGTATGATGTACCTGCGGTAGATCCAATCTGCGTAAATGAGGAAGGTGAGCCAGAACAACTTGCATTACTGGTAGATCTAAGTACTTTATAAGAACTAATACCAGCACCAATACTTTCTGGAGCATCCCACGAAATAGCCAGTTTCCAGTTTGAGGTGGCCTTGATTGAAATATCTGCTACATCTACATTACGAGGGATACCAGGTGCTGAGCCAGTATAGGCAAAGGTCACACTGGTGTAGGTGTCATAATTTATATTTCCCGCTTCATCTTTTGCAACTAAATACAGGGTGTTTGTGCCAGGTTGAGTGGCAAATGCATCTTCTGCCAAAGTATTTGCACCTGCTGCGGTATACGTGCAATTAGCAGATGTAGGAACGGTATTGATGGTGTAGCAGAATACTAGATTACCAGCCTGCCCAATAAATGCTGACGGGTCATCCCAGCTAAAGGAGTAGGCATTGGTTGTACCATCTTCAGGAGTGACTGCGAGATTTCTTGGTGCAGAAGGTGCAGTAGTGTTTATTTTCAAAGCGTTTGATACATACGTACTTGAAACATTGCCAGCAGCATCCCAAGTACGCAAATACACCAGATTAGTGCCCTCTGCTATGGCTGCATAGTCAGGTGTTTCCTGAGTGGCATATGAGCCATCGTTGGTCAGCAAATCAGCAGTGTCTTGAGTACCTGTATGGTTATCTCCATACCAAGTCCCACCAGATCCAATTCTATACTGCAGTCCTGCTATACCTGAATGCAAATCGCTTGGGCCATCGGCTCCAGATGAAGGCCACAAAAAAGTGGTACTCTCAGTGGCTATATAATCACTCGGTACAGACAAAAAGGCTGGATTACCAGGAACGGTATTGTCGAACCTAAATTGGAAACTCGTACTGGAACCAGCATATATGTTACCTGCAGCATCCACTGCTTTGATATGCAAATAATAGGGATCATTACTTGAACTAAGCCAGGGGCTGCCACGGTATGAAAGTGTTGCAAAATCTATAGAGTTTGTTCCTATAATAAATTGACAGGTGGTGCCTGTAGTTGAAACAGGTGAAGTGCCAAGTAAGCCTTTAGCTGTGGCAGGGTTACCATTTGTATCTGTACCTATGTATAAACAATACCCCAGTAATCCAGCACCACCTACGTTATCAGCTCCTGCATCCCAGGAAAAATACGGCGCACTGCCATTAGTCCAGCCATTACTACTAATCGTTGCTCCACCGACTGTTTTTTTCATGACAATGTTTGTAGCATTGGTAGGAGGAGCTGTTTCGTCTGTTGTCAGGCCTACTGCTAGAGTACTGATGGCAGGTACATCACTACCACCAAACGTCATAATAGCCTTGACTGCTATCTTTTGTGAAACTACAGGTAATGCTTGCATGGCTGATTCTGTTAGTTCAGCTGCAGTATTAACATGTGTGGTTGTGTTGCTGGCTGTTTCCCAACTGTCTCCATCGTAGTATTTCCATGCATTACCGCTTTCACAGGTGGAACCATCATCATTACAGATCTGATACTTTACAGAAGCATTGCCAGAAGCCGTTGCACTGGCAGTAAATGAATCCCAGCTGTTTACTGCACTGTTGGTATAGGCTGACGTGGTATAGACACTATATGTACCTGCCTTTGCTAAGGTGAAATCATCAAGTTTGACAGTTTTAGCTTGCTTGACCAAAACCCCATATTCTCTTGATTCATTTGCACCTGTAATAGTGCCTGATAATTTCCACCAGCCAGATCCAGCATTGGTGTATGTGGTAGAAACAACAGCTCCGTTATAGTACAGCTGAGCAATAGAGCTACTGACCGTGCCACCTTCGTTGCCCGCTGTTGTGTCATACACAAAAACGGAAAAATCGAGCGAGTCGGCTGCGCCGACATTTATAGATTGTGTCACCAAAGCGTCTGCTACCGTACCCACACTAATAGTATTCCCTCCACCTGTTCTGCCAGAAGAAGATGAGTGAGATTGGGAGATTGCTACAGGATCACTGGCGCACCTAAAACCACTGTTGCTGCCCCGATTCACAGGGGTAGCACCCAAATGGAGTGTGAACGCTCCTGCGCTCGACGCATCATTCCAATAGCCACCGCGCAGGAAACCATAGCTGGTAGACCCAGCAGAATTACTATTATGATAGATCCTGCCCATCCCATAGGTTGCGTCATAGGTACTACCTACAGGTCTTACTAAATCATAAGAAAGGGTTCCGTAGCCTGTTAAAGCGGTTAATTCTCGCCAGTTAAAGCCACTCTGCCCACTGACATCAGGGTGGTTGGCTTCAGTGATGGTATCGCTATTCCATTCCCAGACGTTACCTGCAATGTCCCAGACGTAAGAACCATTAGAAAGGGTAAACACTCTTTTTTGATTTCCTGCCGTGCCTGATGTGTTATTGGCAGTATTGGTTGGACAGCTAGCTGGTGCCTCAGTTGTCCCAGCAGAATCCGTGTAAGCACACGCAGTGTTACCAGTGTCAGTGGTAGATGCTCGGAGTGCACGTGCTGGCTGGTTGTCATTATGACCTGCAAAAAGATATCCGCTTCCTACACTACCACCTGACCAGTTGGCAGTTTGAGCTTCGGCATTACGGGCTATGGTCATCCATTCAGTGTTTGAAATAAGATGTGCACTGGTACTACCCAAAGTAATAGCACTACAACCACTAGCTGCTTCAGTCTGGTTGATATTAGCAATAGGGTAGCCAGAAGCTACTGAAACGACAGATCGATTATTTGCTGCAGTACAAGCAGTGGTGCTATAGCCATACGTATTGTAGCCTGTGTCTGGAGAAGTTAAACCTGTGGTCAAATCACTGGTCGCAGCACACTTGGCTTCATATTTCATGACCAAAAAATTTGAAGTACCATAGGTACCGCTATCTCCTGGCACTTCTACCCAGCCTGTAGGCGCAATCGCTTTTGCATTCCATGATGAATTGTCTGAGGAAAATGAGGGGTTGGTGATTTTATTTGCCCCTGTAATCGGTCTGGCACCTGAATCATCTACTGTCACAAGGGTATTGTCGTAAGTATAGCTACCTGCGTTGGCAGCATTAAAGGTCCAGGTTTGGGTTGTGTCGTTGGCAGCAAAAATGCTCGGTAAGTGAACAGTTGTAAGATAGGTAGCACCTGCAAAACCAAAGATCATGAAAATAATCGCAGCCAGATTAAACTGGAAACGCGAGTAATGATAGCGCTTTTCAAAAAAATATTGATATATGGTTTTATACATGACAGGTTTTCATAAATCCAAGAAACTAGCTCACAGACTAGTCCACATATTCATACTACAGTAATTGCATCTTACATTTCAAGTGAAAAAGTATGCCAACTTCGTATTCTCGAATGGAGTTTTATATTTCATTTTGTTATACTAACTTTATTATGAACATCAAAAGTATCCAAAATTTAGCTCTCCCCATACTGAGAAAATACAATGTAACTAAAGCAGCACTCTTTGGTTCTGCTGTTCGTGGAGAAATGAATGATCATAGTGACATTGACCTGTTGGTTGAATTACCAGCGGATGTTCATGGATTTGAGTACGTCGACTTAAAAGTTGGCTTACAAGAAGATTTAGAATCCACATTTGGGAAAAATGTGGATCTAGTTGAGTATAAACTTATTAAAGAATCACTTAAAAGCTATATTTTACCTGAACAGGTTAGAATTTTATAAATGGAAAAGAACCCTTTAATCTACTTGGACGATATATTATTCTCTATTACCTTAATAGAAGAATATATTGCTAATGTGGCACAAGAAGAATTCCTTGATAGCTACGATATTCAGGATAAGGTCTTAAGAAGACTAGAGATAATAGCAGAAGCGGCTAAAAAGCTCCCTATAGAATTAAGAAGCAATAATCCTCAAGTTCCATGGAGAAGTATAATCGGATTACGAAATATAATAGCTCATACCTATGATGAGGTAAATTTAGAAGAGGTTTGGAGTATAGTAACATTACATCTGCCCAAAACTAAGATTGAGCTAGAAAAAATTAAATTAGATACATCAAAAGGGTAGTTTTAACTGCTCACTTTTAATATCTTTTCTATGAATTTTCTCAAGCATTCTATCTCGCTTTTGTGAAAACAAAAAGCTTTGCAAATGATAAGCGTTTGCATGTTGAATGTGTCCCAGGAATGAGTTGCAGGTCAACTGTAGTTTTTCTTTGGTAAACCTATCTTCACGTACCATGCGCTTTCTTTTTTCCATCCGTTTTTGAAACCTACGGAGTGTCTTTCCTCGTATAAGAATATGATCATAAAAAATTCGATAGCCCACAAATGGGACACCAAAGGATACATTTTGAATAAAAACCTTTTCAGGGTGCAGTGTGAGTTTGAGGTTGTCCTCTAAAAATTGACCGAGGGTGTTTCTTACTTTAATCAAATGCTCTTTGTCAGGATGAATAATTAGAAAATCATCCATGTATCTTGCGTACCACTTTTCCTTGAGAATATGTTTTACATACTGATCAAGCTCATTTAAATAAACATTTGCAAAAAGTTGACTCGTGAGATTACCTATTGGAATGCCCTTTCTCTCTTGCAGGTTTACGACATGTTCAGGCAAATTCTTTAGTTGTCCATTATTTTTATATACCTTGTGGTTAGTGATTATGGTTGTGATAAGCTTCATAATATCTGGGTCAGTAATTTTCTTTTGTAAAATTGCAATGAGTACATCCCAAGAGATACTTTGAAAATACTTTCTAATATCACACTTTAAATAGTAAATTGGGGTTTGAGTACCATTTTTGCAACGAGCTGCCATCAAAAAATTCTTCACCCGCTGCAAACCAAAATGAGTGCCTTTCCCCTTACGACAAGCATAAGAGTCATATATAAAGTCTTTATCAAGCCTAGGTTCAATCAGGTTAACAAGGGAGCGGTGAACAATCCTATCTCTAAAATTTGGCGCAGCTATATGCCTCTTCTTGGGATCTGTAACAATAAAATACATATATGGCTTTGGTATATATTTTCCTGACCGTAGAAGATATTGAAGGAGGCATATATGGTCTTCCAGGTGAAAATCATATGAAAGGGCTACTGGTTTAGAACGCTTGCCCAAACGAACTTTGTTGTACGCTTTAAATAGAGAAGCTAAATTTGAGAACTGTATAAAATCTTTCATAAACCTATTTACCCTGCCTTGATTACTCAAGGCAGGAATACAGGTGTTTTGTTTGCCCGCCTGAAAAAAAAATAAAGCGGGCAGGAAGTGAATATTGTGATCTATGAATCCTGAATGCATGTCCGTAAACATGCACTGCTCATTCTGGCGTCATGGATCGCTGGCGCACCTAAAACCAATGACGTTGAACCGAGCTATAGGGGTAACATTCAAATTGAGTGTGAATGCTCCTGTGTTTGATGTATTATTCCAATTGCCACCGCGCAGGAAACAGACAACCGTTCTATTCACTCCCTACATACACAGGCTATCATATTACATAGCTTTCATCCAAGCTGTAAGCATTCGACCTATTTCATTTACCTTCTCTGCAGCAAATGTGTATTGCTTTATACTCATCAACTTTACATCCTTGGTCAGTCTGATAAGTATCCGTAATGTATCAAGTTCTCGAGAAACCTTTAATTGTAATTGCTTTCTGATTTGTAAATCTCGCTCTGAGTTTGCATGAATAATACCGATTAAAAGCAGTAATGCTGTGGAGTGGATTTGATGACCTAAAATTGGTCGATGGTTTCGTGGAAGCCGGTTTAACAAATGATAGAGCCAGACCACTAAATCATATGTTTTTTGAAAAATAAGTAGTTTTTCCTCCATGAAGTTAAAAGATATAAATATTCATTAATGACATCCTTACAATTCTCTTACATATCTTACTTGCTTTTCAAGCTTGAATGTTACTGCAATTTTTAGGCGGATAAACCCGCCTCTAATGCAAGGGTCAAGATGAACTCTCTCGATTACATCGAGATCGCCCTTGCATTATTCACCACCCCTTTTTAAATTCCCAGGTATGGGAAGCAGGCGAGCTGCTTCCCAACCAAAAATTATTAATTTACAGCAGCTTGTCAAAATACTATGAAGTTATCAGACAACGCACGTGCAAGTCTTGATCGAGTGATTGAAAGGTTTAAAAGCGGAGACCTTTCACCCATTACAAATATTGCTAGATTTGAGATCCCAGAGGATGCACCATGCTTTAAATGGTCATTTTCAAATAAAGTACTGGCATATATCCAATCTGGTGAGCTTGATTGTAGAGGCTTTAATCAGTGGCAAGATGCAGGCCGAAAGGTCAAGAAAGGTAGCAAAGCTGTTTTTATCTTAAGACCGCGCACAATGAAGTTTGAAAAAGAAGGAGAAGAGGCGGAAATAATCTGTGTAGGTTTTGCCCCTATACCAGTATTTGCAGCATCAGGTACAGAAGGTGAAGGAACACTGGCAGTGTATCAACCTAGAGAACTGCCCCCATTGTATGACGTAGCTCAGCGGTTAGGTGTAGAAGTGCGATATATGCCAGTATCTCCCGATAAGCTAGGAAGCTGTAAGCCAGACGGTACACGTATTACTATAGGCACTGAAGCACCAGAAGTGTTTTTTCATGAGCTAGCGCACGCCATACACGCCAAAATTGAAGGCACGCTAAAATCTGGTCAAGATACTACACAAGAAACCATAGCAGAGTTTACATCTTCTGTGCTCATGGATTTATACAGACTTAAGGACACCAGCGGCAACACTTGGCAATATATCAAGATGTACGCAAATGACCCACTTGAGGCAATAACCAAGGCAATGGCAACAGTTGAAAAAGTATTACAAGTTCTATTAGCCTCAGAGAATACAGAGGCTAAAGTTTAATAATTACGGGAGGTAAAAATATGTTAAATCCACGAATCACACACCCATATGAAAATAAAATTCTTGAGCTGATTGATAATCAAGAAGATTACACCAGAAGCGACTTGCAAGGAATTGTAACGGTAATAGTAAATGAGATTATGGAAAAGGGGCACGAAGTCTTAAAAGAACCAAAAGAGTGATTGTACTTTGATTTCTAGCTCTTCAGTGTCGATAAGCTTCGCCGTATGTTTCTCAACGTATTGGCGGAGCTTGTCAGACTGGCAGTAAAAAATAATTGTTACAGTATCTTGATCTTTAAAAAATTCAAAGAACTTTTGCACTCTGGAGCGAATTGCAAACCTTGGCATACCATTTTTAATGATTTCACAGCTGTACTGCTCAATCTGTCCGTTTTCTTCTCTTATGTATGCAAAGCTCGGTAATAAGTCCCGAATGACCCCATTAACTGGGAAGTTGGTTTGAGTATAGAATTTAAAGCCGGGCAAGTTTTGGCTTTCAAGATTTAAGTAAATATTTGCAATAGCTATACACTGATCAATAAATTGCGCTGATCTTCGAGTTTCTTGATACAGTTTTTTAATGTATTCAGATTCCAACCCCTCGGAGGATTTAAGAAACTTAATTCCATTTTTTGAGATAAAGTATATTGCTGGTTTGTTTATACCTGGTGTTTTCTCGAATATACGGCCAATGTAATTTTTAGTTGTGAGGTCTTTAAGCCAGACATTAGTATTTTTAGGGTTTTTGTGTTTAAGGAGAGATTGTATCTGGATACGGTTTAGGAATCTGAATCTATAGAGAAGAAGAAGTATTTCTTTTTGTTTAGTAGTTATAGTAGGTAGTAGCATGTTTTATAGACCCACCTATATTCCTCCCTTACTCGTATGTATGGAGGAAATAAGTTTCTCTTCTTATTTATAAGAATAAAGAGACTAATAAATTATACTAAAATAACCTATTTACAGGCTAAACAATTATATCAAATGCCATAGTCGGCTATGGTGATATTTTATTTTAAATATATTTATGTATTGACTTATTCATATTGCTTAATTACTATTAGATAGTTGCTCAATAAAGAAAGTATATGCTTACATCAAACGAAATTCAGACTCATAAAAAAAATATTTCTCATAATGACCTTTTTGAAAAGCGTTCGACTTTAGCAAAATGCCTTGCTGATCCTACCTGCTTCAAAATCCTATATGTCTTATCTGAAAGTAAGTATGTGTGTCCATCAGATTTAGCTGAAATATTAGAATTATCATTGCCATCTATATCCCATCAACTTGCAAAGCTCAAACAGCTTGGGTTGGTCAGTACCATTCGACATGGGCAAAAGATTTGTTATTCACTTCAAAACACCGATGATGTTAGAAAAATTTCAGGCTTGATAACAACTTTGTTAATGAAAGATTGATATATGAAAATTCAGTTTTATGGTGCAACTTGGTGTGGTGATTGCAGAAGAGCAAAAGCTTATTTAGATGAGCATGGCATATCTTATGACTACATTGACCTTGAGTCAGACCCAACCGCGGCAGATAAAGTGGTGGAGTTAACAAATGGGTATAGATCAATTCCGACTATTGTTTTGCCAGATGGACAAGTACTGATTGAACCTAGTAATCAACAGCTAGAACAAATTTTTAATAGCAATATTCATGAAAAGTAGAAATCTTTTTAACTCAAAATTAAAATTCAAGCTGTTGGTGGGAGTTGCCGCAGGTTTAGGATTTATTACACTTTCTTATGCTGTATTACGCCTGGACTCAAATTTGGGTACGCTCTATGTAATGACATCGGCTAAGTATTTTTACTCCTACATTTCACTTACAATTGCTACTGCAATTCTGTTTGGTATACAAATGAGCTTTTTAGTATCTCAGTGGTATACCTACGGTATCAAAAACATATTTGCACAGAGTGGTAGTGGATTAGGTGCAATTGTTAGTGTAATAGCATCAAGTTGTCCAGTATGTGGCGGTACAGTATTAAGCTTGCTTGCAACAGTGAGTGGGTTGACGTTTCTATCTTCCTCAGGGCTTGAGCTTAAAATTATATCTTTTGTACTTATCTTAATTGCAACACTATATACGTATAGAAAATCACTACAAGCGACCTGCGATACATCAGGTTGTCCTGTACCTATACGTAGTGCTTTTACTAAATTATCCTATGTACCAGTAATAGGAATGCTGCTTCTGTTTACTGTAATTGATCTGCACCTTTTCGCATCAGATACTATCACAGCAATAAATCCTGATATTCAAGATTACTCAGTATATTCTTGTACCACTGATCATGAATAAACTCACTTTTCCAAAAAAATACGTGGTACTAGTGTGGCTTTTATTGTTAGTGGTTATAGTCTGGAAGTTACTTGAATTACAGATCCCAGTAACCGAGTATCCACAGCGGATAGCCGAATTCATTGAAAGATTCGGTGTCTGGGCACCTATTATATTTATTCTGCTGTTTGCAATAAGACCGTTTATCTTTTTTCCTGCTACTATTTTGAGCTTATCAGCTGGACTATTGTTTGGAACATCTCGAGCAATACTTATATTACTCATCGCAGAAAACCTGAGTGCTTTTGTTTCATATAGTATTGGGAAGTACTTCGGTGCTGGAATTATTGAAAAGTATGATAAAGAGAATAAAATTATGAGTAGTTTTGAAAAGTACTTTCATACAAACGATTTTATAACTATTCTTAGTCTTCGTTTGATTTTTGCACCTTTTGATCTTGTAGGTTATGTAGCAGGTGCTAGTTCCATTTCATATAAGTCCTTTGCGCTAGCCACATTTGTGGGTATTATTCCAGGTTTGTTAATGTCTGCTTTCTTGGGTGGCTCAATAGCTAATCCCTACTATCTAGTTATAGCTGTCATACTATTTGTAATTGCACTAGTAGTATCTAAGTTTATTAAAAAAAGACACAAATGATGAAGCAATCCAAGATATTTGACTATCTAGTAATTGGTGCTGGCTCTGGCGGGTTACTAGTGGCCGTTGGTTTACAAAAGCTGGGCAAAAATGTTGCAGTTATTTCCAAAAATATTGGTGGGGACTGCACACACTATGGCTGTGTTCCATCAAAAAACCTTTTGCATCTGGCAGAAGAATACAGAGGCGTATCAGATGAGAACCAGAAAACCGAACTTAAGCGAACTGCTCTAAAAAAAGTACAAGCAATGGTGCATTCATTTAGTGAGGAAGAAAGCACATTGATTGCTGAAGATCATTATTTTAATGGTGCTGCTGAGTTTATAGATCCAAACACTGTGCAAGTTACGCATGATAATGGCTCAACACAGCGAATTCAGTTTCGGAAAAAGTGCGTTGTTGCCTCAGGTAGTAGTCCTGTGTGCACAACTATCAAAGGAGTGCCTTCAGAAAAGTTAATTACAAATGAAGAATTCTTTTACCTAAAGGAATTACCAAAATCTATTACTATCATTGGAGGTGGACCGATTGGTGCTGAATTAGCTACCGCCTGTGCCAGCTTTGGAGTTAAGACCTACCTACTTTCTCGGGAATATCTCTCAAGAGAACCAAAAGAAATTGCGTCAAGAAGTTTGATTGCACTACAAAATTTGGGTGTCCAATACATTGCTGCACGAGCTGATCGTTTAGAAGACAAGAAACTGGTTCTTGAAGATGGAAGTACAATTCCTGAAACCGAGTATTACCTTGTAGCTGTAGGCAGAAAACCAAATACACAGCTAAATCTAGAAAAAGCCAATATAGAGTATTCTGAAAAGGGAATTGTAATTGATAAAAATTTAGTAACAACCAACCCAGATATTTTTGCCATTGGTGATTGTACACAAAGTCCACAGTTCACACATTTGGCTGCCAACCAGGGTAAATTTGTTTTGAAAAGACTCCTTATCCCATTTGCGAGAAAACGCATGAGGGCGCTACCACGGGTTACTTTTACAGCACCTCCTATTGCAAGTGTGGGTGCACTTGAAGAAGCTAAATACGATAAACAGTTTGTGCTTAATTTTTCAAAGCTTGATCGAGCAATTACAAACTACGATAGAGATAGTTATGGTTTGGTAGTGGTGGATGTGCGTTCAGGAAGAATTAAAGGCGCGTCACTGTATGGAGACTTCAGTGAGAACTTGATTAGTGTATTTACACTGATTATTGATGAGCACATTCCAGTACTAAAATTATCAGATTTTATTACTCCATATCCTACTTATGGCAACATCTTTCATACACTGACCGTGGAATACTTGGGATATTTATCAAGCAGCTGGAAAAAACGTCCACTTAGCACATTTTTACAGATTGTACGTTATATATTCAAATAACAGTTACTCTTTATTCTTTTCAAAAATATTGCTTGTCTGTTTATTATAAATTGATGAGATTTTACTAGAAATTAATTTTGCGCTCTGAATAGAATATTTAGCATGGCAATTATTTAGTATTTTATCTCTTATATCGGGTGCAGATTGAAAATTAAAGTTACTTATCTCCCCACTAAACGTAGCCTGTGGCTGCAAGGCATTGATCTTCATATAAAAATTGTATGAAGGGATATTTGCCATCTGTCCTTTTTCTACTTCTGGAGCAAATACTGGTAGTAACTTGGCTTCATCCTTTGGACTAGTTGTTCTGAAACAGATCAAAGTACCAGTATTACCGATGATTGTCTCAAGTAGATCGTTCTCTATTTGAACTGTGTTTTGATGAGCTAAGATCACGCTCAATCTATACTTACGTGCTTCAGAAAGAATCTGTGCAAACGACATCGTAGCAAAGTTCTGGAACTCATCTATATATAAGTAAAAGTCAGAACGTTTTTCTTCTGGTATATGTACTCTTCGTAAAGCAGTAAGCTGAATTTTGGCAGTTAATAGCCCTCCCAAGAAGTATGCAGTGTCTTCTCCTATCTTTCCTTTTGAGAGGTTACAGATCAAGATTTTCTTTTCATTCATGATTGTTTCAAAATCAAGTTTGCTCTCAGTTTGATTGAGAATATTTCTAGTCATGGCTGTAGTAAGAAACCTGCCCAGTTTATTGGTAATAGGTGAGATCTGCTCTGCACGCTGAAATGATCCTTGCTTATCAAACTCATTCTTCCAGAAAGACTTCAAGATATCATCTTTTAGTAAGCTGGTTACTTTTTTGCGGTACTTCGAGTTGGTGAGGAGGTCATAAATGGTAAATAAGGTGGGTTTCTCTTGCTCAAGTGCCGTTAAGATTACATTTCTCAAGATATGTTCCATTCTTGGTCCTGAATATCTTGGATCATAGAGTTTATGGAAAATTGAGATAAGCGTTGAAGTGATAAAATCCTTTTCTCGCTGAAGTTCAACATCAGATAATCCTTTAGGAATCTCTAGTACGTTTAAGCCTATTGGGAACTCAATATCATACGGATTAAAGTAAACTACATCTTTGATTCTTTCTTCTGGAATAACACCTAGTAAACGCTCTGCTAGATCTCCGTGTGGATCAATAACAGCTAGTCCATTACCTTTTTGCATATCCTGATGGATCATGTGCATGAGCAAAGTGGTTTTTCCTGTTCCAGTTGCCCCAATGATATAGGCGTGTCTTCTTCGTTCCTCAAGAGTTAAGCCAATCGGAGTAGTAGTTTCTCCATAGGTATTGGTAGCAAAGGTAATATCTAGCTCAAGGTCATTTTTCTTGAGGCTAATAGGTGCAGGGAGTTTAGGACTTTTTACCTGTAGTAAGTCTTCTGTTTTTGTTGTAGCAGTATAAGGAAAATGATACAAAGCCGAAAGCTCATCTACCGATAAGATCATATTTCTTGTTAAGAATGGAAAGCGTGCTTTGAATTGTGAGTAGTACAAATTATTTAGTGCTTTAGATCTAATAATCTTTGCTAGAGATCTTTTTATCTCCATGCCCTGATGAGGTGTGTTAAAAGTATCGAATGAGGCGGTAATACCTTTGAGGCGTTCAACTGCTTTTTCTTGAGAATGTGTCTGGATATGAATTCTGGCAGAGGTTTCAAATAATGGCTGAGTGATCTTATTGGCTATACTATTATATAGTTCTGTTTTTGTTGCACCTGGGCCATTAGAAGTATTCTTTGCCGTTGATCTGAATAACCAGACAGGAAAGGTTTCTTGAGTATTACTAACTAGCCATGAAATGAGTGTCACAGGCGTTAAAGCAATGAATGCAACGGAACTTGCAAGTAAGTTCACTAGGTATCTTCCATTGTGCTGTTCTATCAGGTCAGTAATGCCTTCATTGTTGAGAAACTTTTTAGTGATCGCATTAATAAAGCTGAGTGTCCCTGAGTGCGTGCTTTCATGAATTGATGAGCAAACGAACTGAAGGCTAATTACTTCATCTGCTTGCAGCTTAGTCATGTGGGCTGTGAGATATGCCAGAGGGTCATATTGATTGAGCGTTTCTTGAGAAGCAATAGGATATATAAACAATTTCTTTAACTGTAACTCTCGGATCAAGGAGTACAACTTAGGATTACTTTGTACGTGGTCATCAACTTCTTTGATCTCAATACCAGGCAAATAAGCTAGTAAGGTTTTTCTAATGCTTGGAGCATCTTCAGCACCCACTCGTAAGATAAATCGGATACCATCATTTTTATTTGAAACCAATTCATAACTGATACTCTTTGTTAAGCCAAGAAGTTTATCTCGCCAGTGATGAGGCTTCTCAAGTGAGTGTAGGATCGTAAATAGTTGTGCTGTAGATAATGGTGATTTGAGTGTTCGAGCAGTCGGCTTGATTTCAAGGAATAAATACTTTCTGCTCAAGTATTTTTTTATACAGATGAGTTTGAGGCTGATCTTAAGGAGTAAACACCCCACCGCAATAGATAGCAAAATATAAATTGTTATTTCAGAGAATAAATAGGGCGGGAATATATTAGATATATCCACAGTATTTAGCATGATTTATTAGATAATTTGAAACGAAGTATATCAAAATATATCTTGAAATGAAAGCAAAATAACAACAAAATACAGTTGACAACTATCTTCATCGAGATATATACTATCTCTATCGAGATAGTTATTTTTTAGATATGTTAAGCCAAGAATTGACACTTTTTGATATACCAGAAACTAAACTCCAGACAAAGAGTACTACTTCGACTGCTAAAAAGTTTGATATATCTCCTAAGCAATATGCTGCCCTGGATAAGTCACTATCTGCACTATATCCTACTCAGCAAGAACCTCAAACTGAGAAGGTAAAGAAGCATCTGGGTACTCTTGCAGGTGAGTTGTCAGATGAGCAAATCGAAGAATTAACTACTAAGTTTCAGTATTTAATTGATAGTTGGCTAGACGAGTTTGAGCGAAAAACATTTCAAGGCAGAACATTACAAGAAGTTTTAGGAGGCAAGTAATATGTACACCACAGATAAAAAAGAATTAAAAAACGCTGTCATTTATTTACGTGTCTCTACAGAAGAACAGGTTGATAACTTTTCTCTTGATACTCAAGAAGATATTTGTCAAAAAGAAGCAATCAAGCGTGGTATTGAGATAGTAAAAGTTTTCCGTGAAGAAGGAAAGTCAGCTAAAACTATCACAGGCCGTCCTGTACTGATTGAGATGCTTGAGTATTGCAGAAAGAACAAGAAAAATATTGATGCCGTAATAGCTTATAGAGTAGATCGTATTTCTCGGCAAACTCAAGATTATTTAGCTATTCGTAGAAGGCTTACTGAGTGTGGGATAACTCTAATCTCAGCGACTGAGCCTACAGGTAATAGTCCAACAGAAAAGTTAGTTGAAACGATTTTGGCAGGTTTTGCTCAGCTAGATAATGATGTCAGAAGTGAGCGGACAAAGAACGGTATGAGAGCCAGATTTTTAGCAGGACTTCCCAGCGGTAAGGTTCCAGTAGGGTATGTGATGTCAGATGGTTTTGCTATGAAAGACCCTGAAAGATGGGATCTTGTTAAAAAAGCTTGGGAGTTGATGGCTACTGGCACAAAGACCCTTAATGAGATTGCTGGTGAAATGAACACATGGGGTCTAAGAAATGTTGTTAGAGGTAAGGAGTGTTTATTTCGTCCTCAGACTACAAGTAAACTATTTAAGAATAAATTTTATGCAGGCATAATGGCATCAGAAAAGTATCCAGAAGAAATTAAAGGGCAACACTTACCCATGATAACGATGGCACTCTATTATAAAGTGCAAAGCGTGATTGAAGGTAGAAACAATAGCATTGCTTCACCAATAGTGAAAAAGAACAGAAATAATCCTGATTTTCCTTTGAGGAGAATTGTGAAGTGTGGCAATTGCGGAGCACCTTTTACAGGTGCATGGAGTAAGGGCAGTACAGCTAGACATGCCTATTATTTTTGTAGAAACCGCTGTGGTAAGCCATCAGTTAAAGCATATACCCTTGATTTTTCCATGGTGGAATATTTAAAGAAGATTACACCAAAACAAGAAACACTTGAGGCGTTTATATCCATGCTGAGAGGCAATTATTACAAACGAGTAACTATACTCCAACGAAAGAAAGAGACTGCGGACGGTGAATTAAAAAGACTCCAGAGCTTACGCCAAGCATTAGTAGAGAAAAATTTATCGGGAGTTTATAGTGATGAAATATTTAGAGAGCAAAATAAGCTCATTGAAGAGCAGATAACAAAAGTCGAGCTTACAAAGGATGATGCAGTGATTTCAAAATACAACCTAGAAGACGTTGTGAAGTTTATGAGAGATAAGTTTGCGGATTTAGGAAATACCTATCAAGAATCTGATTTAGACCAGATAAAAGTGTTGTTGAGTTCGATATTCGCCTCAGAACTCACTTGGGACTACTTTAGCTTTTCGAACTCTAAAATTAGCCCGATTTATCAATACATTTTCGACTTTGAGAGTGTTGATGTCTCCTTTGGTGACCCCTGCGGGATTCGAACCCGCGATTTTCGGGATGAAAGCCCGACGTCCTGGGCCGCTAGACGAAGGGGCCAGCGACAGCCCTTATTATAGCAAACAATCCCGTCCCCGTCACGCGTAGTGCAAACACAACTCGACATCTTTGAGAGGGATTGATATACTCCTTGCTTATGAAAGAACGATCTAGTGCCGGTACTGAGCGCGTATCTTCACTTCGAGATACACATCCTGAGGCTGCGGCATTTGTGATTGAGCATCACTATGCACTGCTTGAAGCAGTTGCCATGCGCGATGGGGGATACGAGCTTTACGGGAGAGAGGTTGAGCTATTGGCACGATGGGACAAGGTGTGTGAGGTGGCGGGCAAGCAGGCCACGGCATTTCTGGCAAAACCGTCATTTGCAACGACGCAGGAAGCGGTCGGATGGGTACAGACGCATGGGACATTTGTAGAAGATGCCCGACGCAAGCTGAACGAAATGAAAGCACTGTGCACGACCGGGGCAAATCGATATCGCCAAACCAGTGTACAGCCAGTGGACGCACTCTCACTCAACGAAGAAGCACTCCTTCGCACAGCCCGATGCGCTTCCCGCATGATCGGCCCTGACGCCTATCAGGCGCTCACACGCTAATCAAGCTTGCGCTGACCACGAAGCTTCTTTAGAATGAATTATGGGTCGCTTCGTATTTGTACTGCAACAATCACCGATTACTGCTAAAAATGTATTTTGGGCTGTGTGGATGGTGGTATGTCTTCTTATAGCCGCGACACTGGGATGGGCTGGCTTGGTGTTCTACCTCACACTCACGGTATACGCATCTCTTCCGCGCAGCAAAGGAGAATTCAGCAGGCGACGCAAGTGGTGGTTTTAATCCCGCACGTGAGCACGGCGATAACATATACCGAGATCTACACCGACAATATGCCCGTCCTGCCACACCGGTGATTGCTCAAATCGATGTTGTGTGGGGTCAAAACCATATCGGATAGCTCGTTCTCGTGTTTCATACAAAAACTTATCCACCTGCGATGGGTCCTCATAGGAAGTGCGTGTTTCTTCCTGATAATAGCCGATTGGCATATCTGCGCCTTCACCATACATATGAAAATGTGACCACGCAGCATCCAAGAAATCATCAGGGTCAATAGTCTGTGGCATTTGGACAGCATCCATAGTCGAGAGATTCGTGTGAAGGGTGCGCATCAGCCCGTCACCGAGCGTCTGTGCGCCGTGCGTGGTGACGTGCGCTTCAAGTGTCGGATGCGGTACTATGATGCCGGTTTCAGTGATTATCGCGCAAGGATTATTGTGTTCGATGCGGTAGGTGTTTGCATCAGCAAAGCGATAAAACGAATTTCCTTCCATCATCCATTCCACTGTATGAGGTCGATCGGTGACGTTTGGGATGGCTCTATGTATGTGAGGATACTCACGTCTTCGCTCATTCATAAGGGACCAGTATACTCTTCTCAAACAGCATCTTCAAGACTGGACTCATCTGACCGAGGAAACAACGCATAGACTGCTGTACTGTTGCTGTAGTCGGTACGGCGGCCAATGGTTCTGACCTCGCGCGGAAGGGGATCAAATCCGCTTTTTGCCAGTTGCCGCGCAGTCCACGTGGAGGCAGCAGCCTCAATCAGCGTCGCACCGGCCATTCGTGCTTCGTCAAATGCTTTAAGATTTGTGCCACTCATCCAGCGAGCCTCACAATACTCAATGTGAGGACCGTTTTGCTCCAGCACGTCGATTGCCGCGTGAATAAAGCGTCCGGCGCGAAACCCCGGCTGCGCCTGCGGGCTGAGAGTGTGTCGCATTGAAGTGCCAAGCGCCAAGTGGAGTATGCGAGTGCGAATCGGTAGATCAAACTGTTCTGCGCTACGATTTGTGGCGGCAACCATATGTACAGAAGACACGCATCCTTCCGTGGCGTCGCGCGCCCGGATATCTATCACATCTCTTGTACATTGTACCGTGACGATAGTTTCTCCCAATTGCAGCTCCACCACCCCACGTTCGCGTGCGGCATCTATCAAGTCGGCAGGACTCTCAATCGGAGCGGGGGGACAATATCGCTCGATCATTGCCCGACCTCCCGCGCTATGATGGTCTGTAGCTCACTGAGGGTATTTGTTTTCATCATCTCATCGCGAAGCGCTGCAGATGCCTCAAATCCGCCGACATAGATTTTGACAAAGCGCTTAAGTGTGGCAAAATGCTTGGTGTCGCCCCACGTATCTGCAAATAAATCCACATGTGATTTCAAAAGCGCCAGTTTTTCATTTTTAGGTTTGCCATGCCAGTCAACCGAGTCGCTAAACACATAGGGATTATGAAATACGCCCCGCCCGATCATGATGCCGTCAAGACCGTGTTCACCCGCTTTTTCCAGCCCTTCTTTGCGCGACTTCACATCGCCATTGCCGATAAGCACTGTCTCCGGTGAATGTGCATCGCGAAGCTCACGTATATGGGTCGCAAATTCCCAATGTGCCGGCACATCAGACATCTCACGGGTAGTGCGATAATGCACGGTCATGGCCGCAGGCTTGTGTTTGAGCAGATGCGGAACCCAATCTTCATAGACGATCTCATTGAATCCGATGCGGATTTTTACGCTCACAGGAATCTTGCCTGCCGCTCCTTTTTGGGTAGCTTCTATGATTTCAGAAGCCAGAGACGGGTTTTTGACCAGGGCCGAACAGGCGCCGCGTTTGACGACCGATCGCTCAGGACAGCCCATATTGATATCAACGCCATCAAACCCCAAAGACACAATATGCTGTGCTGCTTTGTAGTACAGCTGCGGATCGATGCCCCAGATTTGTGCAATAAGCGGCCGTTCAGCTTCGGTGTAGCGCAGGCGTTGTTGCACCTCACGAGCACCCGGGGAAAACATACCGTCCACGCTGGTGAACTCCGTAAAATACACATCAGGCGCAGCGCAGCCTGCCACGATGCGGCGAAAACAGGTGTCGGTCGCCCCTTCCATGGGTGCCAAGACAAAAAACGGGCGTGGCAACGTGTTCCAGGCAAATTTCATAAGCACCTATAGTACCAGAATGCACGCCGGTTTGGTAGGGGTATGATTCAGTTTGACTCTTTTGAAGTGCGGGTAAGGTAGAGCAATGCAGACGTGTATCCGACATAGAGTGTCGCTTGCATTACAGACATCGTGTGGGTAATGCCAAAGAGTGCTTTTACCATCTGTTGAGTAAAACTATTGGCTTGTGAAAGCATAGCGATGCCAAATTCCGGAGTCTCTGGCAGATACCCAAGCTCAACAAATTCATGAATGCCGCGAACAAACAGCCCGGCCGAAAAAAGAATTAGAAGAAGAGTTGATACACGAAATGCCCAGTAGACTGGCAATCGAATAGTAAAGGTCAAAAGCAGCAGCGCCACAAACAGCCCAAACATTGCCCCGAGCCCAAACCCGAGAAGTACCTGTTGGGGATCTTCTTGTAAAAAGGTAGTGCTCAAAAACAGCGCAATCTCGACACCTTCCCGAAATACTGACGTAAACACCAGAACGGCCAGAATGCGATTTTCCTGTGCTTCCACCGAAGTGCGAATACGTTGCAGAAGGTGTACTTTGTGGTGGGCAAAGTGAGCGTGAAGCGATAACACTGCCCACAAGATAAATGCACCGGACACAAGCATCAAGACACCTTCAATCAGCGCTTCTGATGGACCTTCATACAGTTCGCTGACACGAATTCCTACCAAGCTGCCGCCAACAACCATTAAGACACTCGCGATGACTGCCGCAAGCGTTGACCACACGATGGTGGGGATCCGCTGTTTTTCTCCCATACGTATCACCAGACCGGCGATAGTGGCCACGATAAGAACCGCCTCAACAACTTCGCGAAAGGTGATAAGAAGTGCCGGCAGCATAGGCTCCCAGTATACGAATAATTACCTTCTGAGTAAAGAGATTACTGTGTACCAAACTGAAACAACGAAGGGGGGAGTCGATACCGATCAATAAGCTGACGATAGCGTTCAGTATCTCGCACAAAGACAATCACCTGTTCATCGACAAATACGGGAACCCATGCCGAATCAGCCAGTCGGTGCTTCATAAAGGTTTGGCTCCATGGAGTCAGGTCGCGATACTGAAACACGATGGTATCCAGTTGGTACGTGCGTACCGCTTGTGCAAATACCTTCGGATCGTCCATTCGTTTGTATTCGTCTGTGAAAAAAGCAGCAGGAAATGCCTCTGGACGATTATCGACGTAGATAAGCTGCGGATACACAAGCCACTCCAGATAACTCCCTATATCATAATTGTTATAGAAGCGGCCACCGCGCAAATGCGTGCGAATGAATGTATCTGATTTTGTGGTGTCCAGCGCTCCCAATCCAGCGACACTCAAGCGTTCACTGTAACTGGGCCCATACACAAACAGCGTTGCAATAGCGGCCACTAAAAGAAGCAGTACTCCAGACCACAGTGAGCTCGTGCGAAGCAGTGTGGCAACCTTGCGAAGAGCTGCCTCCAAAAGAGGAGCAATGTAGGGAATTGCGATGATTGCGACAATCGGAAAATTACGAATCCCCCACAATCCCCACACACAAGAAAACACAGCCAACAGTCCCAATCGCCAGTCGGTTCGTTTTTGATACCACAGCGCAAGGAGTGTAAGCGCCGTCACCACGCCTGCGTGAATAAACAGCGGATTATGCATCCCCCAATTCCACAAAAAAAAGACCGACTTATTTTCCACGATGTCATACCCATAGTTTTGAAAGATCGTAAACGGATACAAAAATCCTTTCACTCCGTGTGGATTCACCAAAGAGACGAGAGTCATAGCCACGGCAAACACCAGTGCCGACTTGCCACGCACGCCTACATAAGGCTTTTTTCGCATGAGTGTGAGCGTGTACAACCACACAAACCCGACCCCCATGACAAAATAAATATGAAGATTGGCCCACAATAGCTGCACAAACATCAGCATAACCATCATGACTCGGGACCAGTTTTTTTTAGACAAGAGATACAGGTAGAGCGCTATAAACAGATATGACCATCCTTCAGGTCGCACTTCAAGTCGCGAAGCCAAAAGCGGTAGCGCTACAATCAGCGACAGTACTACAGCGCCGAGTGAGCGCGATCGTGACTCGACAAAAAGCGCCAGACAACAGGCAGCTGCAGCAAGAAGTCCCAGATACAACACATGTATCGCCACCCATCCGCCAACCTGATACAGCAGATAAAAAAACACCGCGCTGAGCCAATGGTGGTTTACAAACGGAAATGTCTGGTGCGTGAAAGTGTAGGCGTTCGTATACCAAATACTTGAGGGAATGTTCCCGGCCTGAAGAGCCTGTGTCATCAGGCGCCCGCTAAGAAGATGGCGAGGGATATCTGAATTGGTTGGATTTATCAGTGAGACCGATAATACAGCTACGACTATGCCGAATCCGACAGCCAATGCCAGTCGGAACCACTTGTTCACGCGTGTTTGGAAAATTGAACAACCAACGTGATTTCTCCTTTGTATTCACGACCGGTCAGCTCAGCCGGCGCCCCGCGAATAATTTCTTCATAGCGCTTTGTCATCTCCCGACAAATACATACCTTCGCATCCGGATCCACTTGGGCCAATACGGCCATCGTGTCAGGAAGGCGCTTGGCCGACTCATACCATACATAACAACTTTCCAGGCCGGCGGAGCGTACCCGCTCAAATTCCTTTTGAATCTCTTTTTCTTTCTTCGGTAAAAACCCGAAAAATCCAAAACGCGTCGGGTCAAAGCCGGAGTAAATCACCGCAGTCGTTGCTGCTGTGGGCCCGGGAATCACCTGAAACGGGATGTCTCGCTTGATCACGGTCTGAATGAGCAAATACCCGGGATCAGAAACCAGCGGCATCCCGGACTCAGAGATAAGTACCACTTCTTTCTCATCTTCAATGTGTGCGATTGCCTCAGGTAATTTGTCAAACTCGCGGTCACGATAATACGAAATAAGTTTTTGCGCGGGGTTTGCCTCCAGGTCAAACAGCCCGACCAACTGCTGTTTCAGCACACCCGTTGTGCGTGTATCTTCAGTGAGTATGATATCTGCACCCATGATGGCCTCTGCCTGTCGCAAAGAAACATCCTGCAGGTTTCCGATCGGCGTAGCAACAACTGAGAGCATATGTGATCATAATGATAATACAAAAGAGGCATTGCTGCTTGAGTAAAGTGGGAGTATACTGAGATCCTTGTATGTATATGTAGTTTTACTGTACAAGGTATATCTAAAAATAGGCAATGCAAAAATGCTTGCATAGAACTGAATCTGTCACAACGTTTTTTATATGGAACTCATACATTTCATTCTTGACCAACTTCATAACCCGGAACATCTGATTCGCCTACTTGGGTATCCTGGCTTATTTTTTACTATTTTTGCAGAATCAGGTCTCTTTTTTGGTTTTTTTCTTCCCGGTGACAGTTTGCTGTTTATTGCGGGCTTTCTCGCTTCTCAAGGTGTTTTTGATATATGGATTCTCTTGATTGGTTTTTTCTTAAGTGCAGTACTCGGAGACTCTGTGGGTTATTGGATGGGGAAAAAGCTGGGAAAACAGCTCTTGAAAAGAAAAGATTCCTTCTTCTTCCATCACGAACACATCATGCGCGCTGAGCGATTTTATGAAAAGCATGGTAAAAAAACTATAGTATTGGCACGTTTTTTACCCATTGTCCGCACCTTTGCTCCGATTGTGGCTGGCATCGCACATATGAAGTATCGGACATTTCTTGAATATAATATAATCGGAGGGCTCGTGTGGGGAGTAGGCCTCCCACTTGTTGGCTTTTTTCTTGGCAAACTTATTCCACCGTCTCTATTTGATAAATATTTGGTGGCAATTGTTCTGGGAATCGTTGTGCTTTCACTTATTCCAAGTATCGTACATTATATTCAAGAGCGCAAAATCAGCCAGATTGATTAGTGCAAAGAGTGGTCTCACTAGCATCCTTTCACCTCTTTTGCTATACTAGACACGCAATTCACGTATGTTTGACCTTCAATCGGCCTTCTCAGCAACCGGTGATCAACCAAAGGCGATCGACAGACTCGCCTGGGGCATCGATCATGGTCTGAAAAATCAAGTGCTTGTCGGTGTGACAGGATCGGGAAAGACGTTTACTATGGCCAATGTCATCAATAAGCTGCAAAAACCTGCACTGATCATCTCACACAACAAAACGCTTGCCGGCCAGCTCTACCAAGAAATGCGAGATTTTTTTCCGAATAACGGTGTCTCGTACTATGTCTCATATTATGACTACTATCAGCCAGAGGCCTATATCCCCCAGACAGATACCTACATCGAAAAAGAAGCAGAGATCAATGAAGTCATCGACAAGCTTCGCCTGCAGTCGACCACCAATATTCTCACGAGAAATGACGTTATCGTGGTCGCGTCAGTGTCCAGTATCTACAACATCGGCAAACCCAGCGAGCACGGCAAGTTCACTCTGACTTTGCAAATAGGTGAGCCGGCCGACTGGAAAGCTATCAGTCAGCGACTCGTTGAGCTGTTGTATGAGCGATCTGAGTTTGAGTTTAAGCGCGGTACCTTTCGTGTGCGCGGACAGTATCTGGACGTCTATCCTGCCTACGAAGACATGGGCTACCGTGTGTATGAGGAAGCCGGAGAAATTGCAAAAATTGTGACCTTCGACCCCTTATCAGGAAAAGAGCTGGATGTCATAGTCGGCGAAGGGGGCAAAAGCAAAGACCGGTTTCATGTGATCTATCCGGCCAAGCAGTATCTTACTGATCCGGCCGTCTTTGAAAGTGCAGAGGCTCAAATTCGCCGCGATTTGAAATCTGAAGTCGCCGCACTTGAGGAGCGCGGCAAGATCGTGGAAGCCCAGCGACTGCTTCGCCGCACTAACTACGATCTGGAGATGCTTAAAGAAGTCGGGTATGTAAACGGTATCGAGAATTATTCACGCTACTTTGACGGCCGAAAGCCGGGCGAGGCACCAAACAGTCTGCTGGATTACTTTAACTACTCATATGGCGATGATTACCTGGTCTTTATCGATGAGTCACATATGACGGTGCCGCAGATTCGCGGCATGTACAATGGTGATGCTGCACGAAAGACCATGCTGATTGATTTTGGATTCCGCCTCAAAGCCGCCTATGACAATCGTCCGCTTCGTTTTGAAGAGTTTTATCGACTGCCGCCACACATTGTATATATATCGGCAACCCCCAATGACTGGGAGCTTGAGCAGGCGAAAAATGAGACTCAGGAAAACCCTGCCGCTGCAAAAGAGCAGTACGACGGCCATGTTGAGCAGCTCATTCGCCCCACCGGTATTCCTGACCCGAAAATCGAGGTGCGACCGGCAAAAGACGAGATTCAGGATCTTATTGCTGAAGTGGAAAAACGCGCGAAAAAAAATCAAAAAATTCTGGTCACCACATTGACGAAAAAGACGGCTGAAGATCTGACTGAATACCTCAAAGAGCGTTCAGTTCGCGCCGAATATCTGCATTCAGATATCGTGACTCTCGAGCGCTCAAGTATTTTGGAAAACCTGCGTAAGGGAAACTACGACGTGCTGATCGGCGTGAATTTGCTTCGTGAAGGACTGGATTTGCCGGAAGTGTATCTGGTTGCCATCTTGGACGCTGATAAAGAAGGATTCTTGCGCTCACGCACTTCACTCATCCAAACCATGGGGCGCGCTGCTCGAAATGTAGATGGAGAAGTGATATTATACGCTGATAAGATAACCCGTTCGATGGCGGCGGCAATTGAGGAAATTGAGCGTCGTCGCGAATATCAGATTGCGTATAACAAAGAGCACGGCATTGATCCGAAGACTATTTTCAAACCGATCCGGGAAGCGATTGTTGATGCTGAGTATGAGCAGGCGAAAAAAGACGCGCTGAACACGACATACACACCGGATGTATTGGAGAAGCTCAAACCGGAATCGCTCACCAGCTACGATGTAAAAAAGACGGTGGCAAAACTGGAGCGGGAGATGAAAAAACAAGCCGACATGCTGAACTTTGAGGTGGCAATCGCAATACGAAATAAAATTATTGAATTAAAAGGAGAATAAATGAGTAACCATAATACAATTTCAATTCGCGGTGCACGCCAACACAATCTGAAGAATATCTCCCTTGATATTCCCAAAGACCAATTGGTTGTCATGACCGGTGTCTCCGGATCAGGCAAATCGTCACTGGCCTTTGACACCATTTATGCAGAAGGACAACGCCGATATGTTGAATCGCTTTCTGCCTATGCGCGCCAGTTTTTGGGCATCATGGATAAACCTGATGTGGATACCATTGACGGACTGTCGCCAGCTATTTCGATCGACCAAAAAACCACCTCACACAACCCGCGCTCCACGGTAGGTACGATCACTGAGATTTATGATTACTTGCGCCTGCTGTTTGCCCGCGCCGGTCATCCGCACTGCCCGAACTGCAATATTGAGATTTCCAAGCGCTCAATTGATGAGATCGTCCAGCTGGCACTGAATCTCATTACCCAACAGGTTGCGACCGATCCAATCGCCCCCCACACCATCCAACTTTTGAGTCCGGTGGTGCGGCAGAAAAAAGGAGAGTTTCGTGATTTATTTGCCAATCTTCTGGCAAAAGGGTTCACCAACGTACACGTCGACAGCAAACCGTTTGACATAAGCGGCGACATCGGACTCATTAAAACGAACAAACATGATATTTCAGTCGTCATCGACGAGATAAAAGTCACGAAAAAAGCCCTGTCAGATGAGGTGTATGTGAGTAATTTGCGCAGTCGTCTCACCAACGATATCGAACAGTCACTTTCGTTAGCGGGCGGACTGGTTGTAGTCAAAACCGACGCAAAAGATCATCTGTTTTCTGAAAAATTTTCCTGTCCGAGTTGTAACCTGTCATTACCGGAGCTTGAGCCACGCATGTTTTCCTTCAACTCACCACTCGGCGCATGTGACACCTGCCGCGGTATCGGTACCGTGTTTAAAGTCGATCCTGATCTGGTGCTCAACCGCAAGCTGACCGTACATGAAGGAGCGATACTGCCGTTTAATAAACTGCTGTTTCAAGACACCTGGTATATCCGCCTTCTAAAGCAGGTTGCCAAAGAAGAAGGTATTGATATGGATCAGCGCATTGATGATATGGACGAGGATATTGTCAAAGTCTTACTGTTTGGAACGAAAAAAACCTATCGCGTGCCGGGTACGAATCGTCAGGGAAAAGCGACGGTCATTTATGAAAAATACGACGGAATTATCCACGAATTGGAGCGCCGCTTTTTTGACAACCAGTCGGGAAATGAACATCATGATATGCAGCGCTATGTGCGCGAAGAAGTGTGTGAAACATGCTTAGGCAAGCGCCTTCGCCCAGAGATACTGGCCGTCACCATCGGCGACTATAATATTGCTGATTTTTCTGACTGGGCGATTGTCGACATCCTCCGCTATGTCATGGAGGAGCTTCCCGGCAAACTCAATGAGTATGAAACAGAAATCGCCCGCGGTATCACCAAAGAAATATCGTCACGACTGCAGTTTCTGGTCAATGTCGGACTCGGCTATCTGACCATTTCACGAAGTGCAAAATCACTCTCAGGCGGCGAATTGCAGCGAATTCGTCTTGCTTCGCAAATCGGTACCGGCCTCACCGGCGTATTGTATGTGTTGGATGAGCCTTCAATCGGTCTGCACCCCAAAGATGTATCTGCGCTTATCGCTACTCTTAAACAGCTAAAAGAGCTCGGAAATACGCTCGTTATCGTCGAGCATGATCAGGAAACGATTGAATCAGCAGATTATATCGTTGAGTTGGGGCCGCAAGCCGGCAAACATGGTGGGGAAGTAGTGTTTGAAGGAAGTGTTTCCGAAATGCTCACATCTAAAAAGTCGCTTACCGGCGCATATGTCTCCGGCCGACGAAAAATTCAGGCAGATCTGCCTGAAGAAAGTGATGTTCCTGGTGAGCTTGTATTGAAAAAGGCGAGCGAACACAACTTAAAACACGTGGACATCAACATCCCTCTTGGCAAACTGACTGCGGTAACCGGCGTCTCCGGATCAGGAAAATCTACCCTCATTGTCGACACCTTGTATCCGGCTATGAAATACCACCTTGATGGGTATTACACTGATTCAATCGGTGCATTTGAACGACTGGAAGGATTTCAATATATTGACCGTGTGTACTTGGTTGACCAATCTCCGATCGGGCGCACTCCGCGCTCAAATCCCGCAACATATGTTGGTTTTTTTGACACCATTCGCGACTTGTTTGCCAGCACCCAAGAAGCTAAAGCGCGTGGGTTTGCCAAAGGGCGTTTTTCATTCAATGTCAAAGGCGGACGCTGTGAAAAGTGTCAAGGTGCCGGACTGATCAAGATTGAAATGCAATTTTTACCCGACGTGTATGTGACATGCGATGTCTGCGACGGACACCGATACAATCGTGAAACACTGGAAGTGAAATATAAAGGTATGAATATTTACGATATTCTGAGGATGACTGTCGATGAGGCCTGTGACTTTTTTGAGAATCATTTTCAGATTCACAACAAACTTGTGTTCTTGCGGGAAGTAGGGTTGGGGTATGTGGAGCTCGGTCAAGCTGCGCCCACGTTGTCTGGTGGTGAAGCACAGCGTATTAAGCTCGCCAATGAGTTGTCACGACGTGATCGCGGACGCACTATGTATATTCTCGATGAGCCCACAACCGGCCTTCACTTTTATGATGTTGAAAAACTGCTGGGCTCACTCCAGGAATTGGTGAAAAAAGGAAATACGGTCGTTGTAATCGAACACAATCTGGATGTCATTCGCAACTGTCAGCATGTCATCGATATGGGCCCTGAAGGCGGCAACGGCGGCGGCACTGTAGTATATCAGGGGCCGATGAAGGGGCTTGCAGATGTCAAAGAATCCTACACAGCGCAATACGTATTTCCTCAACAAAAGCGTTGAGAACAGCTCTCGCTGCAGGCTATAATAAGTGATCATGCGCACGTTCTTTCGTACCCTTTTTGCCATAGTTCTTCTGGCAAGTACCGTAACTCAATTCGTGCCGGTCGCGCATGCTGATGAAAGTTTTCAGACCGACTACACGGTAGATTACTATCTGGGCAACGAAGGCGCCACCATCGAAACATCAGTCAAGCTCACCACAACAATCACCAACAAAGAAGACAACATTTATCTGGACAAATACAGCATCACGTTTCCCAAGACCTTTGAAATGAGCAATATCAAAGCCACCTCTGACAACGGTCCGGTCGATGCCACGATAGATACCGGCACTGAGAACACCACCGTCTTGATGAAAATAAAAGACGCAGCTATCGGCGAAGGAAAGACAACAAAACTATATTTATCATTCGATCAAGCGAATCTATTTCAAGTAAATGGAAGTGTGTGGGAAGTGCTTTTACCCACCATGCAAAAGGCACAGACCGATGGGGGGTCCTATGCGATACATGTGCATCTTCCCCCCAACGACAAACGCCTGTCTATTGCAAAACCGAAACCTGACACGATATCATCTGATACCATTTCCTGGATCAATCCGGAGGCAAAAACTATTATTGCGGTATTTGGAGATCGTCAGGTATACGATCTGAAGCTTCGGTATCATATCCAAAATGACCGCCTGGTTCCGGTCGTTACAGACATTGCCTTTCCACCTAATACAGCTTACCAACAAGTCACAACCTCAACAATAGCGCCGGAACCGGAATCAATATCACTTGATACGGATGGAAATTATCTCGGTCGATACCATCTAAACCCTCATGAGCAAAAGACCATAGAATTTGCCGGACAGGCGATTGTCTATGCGACACCACTGGATGATCAAATTGAGCGTGATCGTACATACAAACAAGCACAGCAATCATACGACACTAAGTCAACCCACTACTGGAATGCTACCGTGAAAAAAGAGGAATTTGCTACCGCAGAGGATGTATATCGTGACCTGGTGGGACGTTTTCAATACAACTATGATCGTATTACTGACCCCAACGCAAAACGACTGGGCGCAGCAGTAGCCATATCCAGCCCCACCAATGCTGTCTGCGCAGAGTTTACCGACGCGTTTGTGTCGCTTACCCGATCGCTCGGAATTCCATCGCGGGAACTCAATGGATTTGGATTTTCCCAAGACGAGCGCTTGCGTCCGCAATCACTTGACGGCGATGTGCTTCATGCATGGCCGGAATATTGGGACTCCAAAGCCAATATGTGGAGGCAGGTCGATCCAACCTGGGAAAACACATCAGGTATTGATTATTTTAATTCGTTTGACCTCAACCATATCGTCTTTGCCATTCACAGCAAGGAGGATGACTATCCTGTGCCCGCCGGCATGTATAAAACATCCAAGTCTCAAGATGTATATGTTGAGCCTACAGCCACACTCACCAAGCGTTTTACCGATATAACTGTCTCGGCGATCGATGTCCCTAAAATTCTGAGTGATAGAAAAGGCGCTACCGGCATCGCGCACATAAAAAATCAGGGAAATGCATTTGCCTATGATGTATCTATAAAAGCCGCTTCTGACGACCTGCGTATCGAACTTTCTCAAGAGACAATCGCAGAAATTGCGCCGTACCAGACAGTAGATGTGCCGTTTACCCTCACCTCAAAAACGACACACCCAGATGACCTCAACACCACAATCACAGTCACCGCAGAGACAAACAGAGCAACTGCCAATGTCACGATTCGTTCGTACCAAAAACTGCTTTTGTACGCTGCAGGCATCGGAGTATTGATATTGTTTGGTATAATAAGCATTATTCTCGCCGTGGTGAAGCGCCGAAAGAAACCACCTGTTATGCCACCACCTGAGCATTCACCGATTCGTCCGCTATGAGTGATGTATACGTCCAAAACACCAAAGAAGCAATAGACTCCCTGGAACAGATCGCCGGTGTCTACATCTATGAACAAAACGGCGAACCTCTTTATATTGGTAAGTCAGTCAATGTGCGCGCCCGCTTGCGCTCCCATGCACAAAATGCACTCAGTAATGAAAAGGAGCGTCAATATGTGGATGGCGCCGATCATCTGCGCATCATCCAAACCGACTCTGAACTGAATGCACTTCTTCTTGAATCAAGTCTCATTCAAAAACACCATCCCAAATATAATGTCAGGTGGCGCGACGACAAGAGCTACTTATACATCAAGCTCAGTATGAAGGAAGAGTTTCCCAAAGTATCGATCGTCCGGCGAGAACACATCAAGGGCAATGCGTACTTTGGCCCATTCCCCTCACAGTATGCCGCTGAGCAAATTCTCAAAATGATTCGTCGCGTCTTTCCGTTTTGTATGCAAAGACGCATCACTAAACTGCCTTGTTTTTACTCCAAGCTCGGGCTTTGCGACCCCTGTCCCAATACCATAACGACAGTTGAGGAAAAAAAGCGCTATCGCACCAATATCCGCAATCTCAAACAGACTCTGGAAGGCAGGTCTACCAACGTTCTGAAACTACAGTACAAACAAATGCAGGAATATGCCGATGATGCAGAATATGAAAAAGCAATGGTCGTGCGCGATCGGATTTTTGCTTTGGAGCGCATGTTTACCTACCACATGTCCTATGACGCGGCGGAAATCTACAACCAATCAGAACTGGCTATCGACGAGCTGAAAAAACTACTTGCACCGTATTTCCCTGATCTTACGTCGCTGCATCGCATTGAATGCTATGACATCAGTAATCTCCAGCAACAGCAGGCTACGGCATCTATGGTTGTGTTTACTGATGGACAAATGCATAAAGGGGAGTATCGTAAATTCAAAGTAAAACACCCCAAAACGCTATCTGATTTTGACATGATGGCAGAAGTTCTGGAGCGTCGCCTCAAGCAGTCTTGGGATCGACCGGACCTAATCATTTTGGACGGGGGAAAGCCGCAGATGCGCCATGTATTGCCGGTTGTTGAGAATTCGGATGCAGGCGTCATCCCGGTCATCGGAATCGCCAAGCGACCTGACCGACTGGTCGTGGGTACGCCCGATATGCCTACGATCCGCCCCCGCATGAATAACTACGGATTCAATATGGTGCAGCACATGCGTGATGAGGCACACCGGTTTGCGAAAAAATACCACACCCACTTGCGCACCAAAGGCACATTTCCCACGGCATGACGCGCTGTTTTTTGCTATAATCCCCCTATATGCATTCGGTACTTTTGACCATAACCATTATCGTTTCGATCGCAATAACAGTACTCATCCTTCTTCAGGGACGTGGTGCTGGCCTTGGCAGCGCCTGGGGCGGTGGCGGCGAAGGATTTCAGACCCGACGCGGACTCGAGAAAGTAACGATTCGTCTGACCGCATTTCTTATCGCCGTATTCCTGCTTATCTCGATACTGAATCTGTTTGTGTAACAGTTTGCCCGAGGTTACGCCAACGCGAGCACATGTACTCGGGCAGCAGCAGATGATATGAAAGACAAATCACTACGCTATTACTGGTGGCTGACACAGGAATATATCAAAAAGCATTCCAAAATGATGCTGATGTCTTTCTTAATCAGCTTCTTTATCATCTTTTTTCTTGTGTCATTTTCTTCGTATCTTGACGCATTTCTCTTTCCGAAAAACGCTGTTGTTGGCCTTGTCGATACCGCTACCACCAGCCGGCTTCCGCGAGAAGTAGAGCAGAAACTATCTTCGGGTTTTGTATATATTGATGAGAACGGGCGAATCAAGCCGGCAGCAGCAGAGTCATGGGAGATGAAAAATGAAGGTCGGCTGTTTCGCATTCACTTGAAAAAAGGACTCTTCTGGGATGACGGCGATGCATTTACCGCCGACAGCATCAACCTCCCGTTTAAAAATGTTGAAACAAAAGTTATCGATGACTACACCCTCGATATCATGCTGGAGAAGCCACTGCCGATATTTCTCACGTACTTGTCACGTCCGCTGTTTCACAATCAGTTTCACGGTATTCTCGGTCGATATAAAGTGGCCAAACTCAAATCAGATCAGGGACAAATATCAACGCTTACGCTTGTTCCCCTTGAGGAAGGGGAGACGATTTATGAGTATAAATTTTATCCAACAGAGAGCGACATGGTTACTGCCTATAAAAAAGGAGAGATTCGCCAAATGAGTATTGTTAATGAGAAAGTTGCAAAGGAATTGTCTACGTGGAAAAACACTTCGGTTGAAAAGACAACCGACTATTCACTTGCTATGACGCTTTTTTTTAACACCACAAATGAAGCGCTTGCTGAAAAAGACGTGCGACAGGCTATTGCGCAAGGTATAAATCGTGAACATATCCTTCAGTATGGAGAGCCGGCAAACAGTCCGATATCGCCGACATCCTGGGCATACAATACGACACTGAAAAAGATCCAACATGACCCGGATGGCTCAAAAGGCATACTCAGTAAAAGCCCGCTTGCAAGCGAATCAGCAAAGCTGCGCATCCTTACGTATTACGACCTTGACGCTGAAGCCAATATCATAAAAAAAGATCTTGAAGAAGTTGGAATAAAAAGTGAAGTCAGCTACAATAGCGCCACTTCGCTTCCGGAATATGATGTGTTATTGGCCTATTTGCAACTACCTGCTGATCCTGATCAATATGCGTTTTGGCACTCAAGTCAGGTGCAGCAAAACAATATCTCACATGTCAAAAACGTAAAAATAGATAAGATTCTTGAAGACGGAAGAAACACTGCCGACCGTGATGAACGACAGAAAATTTACTTTCAGTTTCAGCGCGTCATGGTAGACGAAGTGCCCGCAGTCTTTTTATACTATCCATATTCCTATACGATCTCACGCAAATCATTGCTATAATAAGGAGTTGTAGATCGTGCAGTTGCAGCAATCTAAAAAGCTTAAAGCTGTAACAAAAAAGCCGTGGTGGCGGAACTGGCATACGCGCAGGACTTAAAATCCTGTGGTGGCAACACCATGAGGGTTCGATCCCCTCCCGCGGCACATGAAAGTTGCAGAATGAGAAGGTCAAACTGTATAATTACATCTTAACAGATTGCCCCTTTAGCTCAATGGCAGAGCAGCGGTTTTGTAAACCGTCGATCGGAGTTCGATTCTCCGAAGGGGCTCCCAAATCTTCTTCCCCCCCCTTATAACGGGCAGGCGTTTACGTAACAACTGGCAGTTCCAGCTTTTGTCGGAGGTATATTCGTAATCTCTGATGTTTTCGACCCCAAGGAAACTCCCAATTCAGTCAAGAAAGCTTGGCACGGATTGCTGCCGGGCGTGTATGCAACTGTTTTTTGCTGTGTTTGGCACGTACCGTTTTCACACACTTTGAGCGGATCGGGACTATCGGCAAGTGACAAGATCGTGGCACTGCAGATTGTTGCGCCCGTTTCTGACTTACATGACATCGGGCTATAGCTGATCTGGCTTCCCGGACACTGTGCGCCATCGACCACCTTTGGTGAGCGAGGGCTTGCAGTCGGTTCAACCGGCTGGACTGAAAAAGTGCCTTGCTGCTGGGTAGAACTATGACCAACTGTCGTATCTGCCGCATTGGTTGCTTTGGCGATAACGAGTCCTGCCTGGGACATCGCATATTTTGTCATGACCGGAAAAAGTGCATAGATGGTAACCGGCGTACCATCTGTTGCAGTCATAGCAGACTTTGTCAGATAAAACGGCACATATGCATCCTCAGGAGTCTCAAGCCCGTACTCGTAATACACCAACTTAATTTCTGTGATGGTCGGTGTCCCGCGAACCACCTTTCCGGGCGGATCAACAATCGGATCAACCGGCGGTTTGCTTCCGTACTGAGTAAGGGCTTCTTGCGGATCTATGCGTGTAACGGGTGTAATGATTTTTACGGTACGCATCTGATAATTCATCTTGGTGAGACGGGCATCAGCGGCGACTACTACTTCGACGGAGTTTGCCAATGTGGTTGATGGAATATTGCAGATGGAGCCTTTGGTGGCTAAGACCGTCGCCTCATCCACGACCGGCAGCCCGTCCCATTTTTTTGTATACGTGAACACCGTATCGGTTCCATCTTTTCTGCTTCCGGCGGCAGTAAAATCGTTCGGATCATTATATTGGAGGCCGTACACGTAATCCTGCATGGCCAAGTCAGCAGTGCGCTGCAGCGCATCCGGCGTAGCATTGGTTGAAGCCACAATAGGAATACGGTAGGCAAATGCACCAGAGCCACTCATCACTGATAGGTACGCACTGGTCTGAACATCATTAAAAAAATACAAAGGGAAGGGTGTCCCCGATGAAAGAGTTGCCGCCGGGCCTTCCAGAGTAAACAAATCGGCTAATTTCTGCGCATCCGCTTCTTTGTACCGTGACTTGAGAATAAACATATCCAGGGCAACCGGTGCGTTGGCGGTGTCGCACGCACTTTGTGCATATGCCTGGGGAATCAGGTGAAATCCTGCACTGCGAAGAGCAGGATCAAGCTTAAATTCAAAATCATATTGATAATCGACTGGAGGTTTTTTTCCATCTTTTTGATATTGCTTTTGAAGATACTCTTTATTTTTTTGCAGGTCATCAGTGTTGAGGATCGTATCTGCAGCATCGGGAGATTGGGCGTCTTCTGATTGCTGATTTTGAGAGTCCGGCGGAGCTTGGTTTGGCGCTATACGCGATCGGACAAGCGCAAGCAATATACCAAGCGTCAACACCACCACAACCACTACCAATCCAATAGCAATCTTTTTCATGCGGGCAGATTTTGTCGGATCCAGTTGATTTGCGTCAAACGCGTACTGTACTCCGCTGGGTGGCTGAATTTGCATAGACTTGTGACATATTCATGATATAGCACGCAGGCAGTCAAACGCAAGCGGTTTGGAGCGGCAGATACGGTATAATATGTATACGGTATTGGTCCCATAGTTCAACGGATAGAACAAGTCCCTTCTAAGGATTAGATGCAGGTTCGATTCCTGCTGGGACCACACTAAAACCTCCTATCATATGAAACCGACACCAAAAACCAAACATATCACACCGGTAGCAATTATCGTTTTGACAAATGAAGCAGGAGAATTTCTTCTGACTGATCGGGCGGAGCGCGATCCAGACGACCGCGACGTGGTAAAGGGCGATGACTTTTGGCAGCTTCCCGGCGGAGGAGTCGAAGTAGGCGAGTCTGTTGAGGATGCAGCGGTACGTGAAGGTCAAGAAGAGTTGGGACTCAGTCTTGAAGCAGTAAGCACGCTGCCCAAAATCTATACGGCGCTTCGCAGTCACTGGCACGGTTTACTTATTCCAGTCATCTGCAAACAAACTGATCCATCTCAGCAAATTCACTTAAATCATGAGTCGTCCATCTATCAGTGGGTATCGCTGGAGGACGCATCAGACTTGAATTCCTTCCCAGAGACATACGACATAATGAAGCGAGCTCAGGAATACTCTTCTTTGATAAGCGGCTTATAGTCTCGAAAGAGTTTTTGAAGCTTTGGGTCAATGACCACCTGACAATATCCTTGTGAGCTGTTTTGCGCATAATAATCACGATGTTCTTCTTCGGCGGGGTAAAACGCAGTCAATGGCTCAAGTGTCGTCACAATAGGATCCGCATACGCACCTGATTGTTCCAGTTTTGCAATAACAGTCTCTGCATGCTTTTTCTCATCCTCATCAGCATAAAAAATAGCCGAGCGATACTGTGTGCCATGGTCAGCTCCCTGACGATTGAGAGTAGTCGGATCGTGCAGATGAAAGAACACATCAAGTAGCGATTCATAGGAGACCACGTCCGGGTCGTACGTGATTTCAATCGCTTCCGCATGTCCCGTGGTACCAGTACACACATTGCGATAGCTCGGATCGGGCACAGAACCACCTGTATATCCGGGCATCACAGCCGACACACCCCGAATGCGTTTAAACACTGCTTCTGTACACCAAAAGCATCCTCCGGCAACAATAAGTTTCACACCATCACTATAGCACACTATATGGGTTACAATATACCCCTAATACCCCTATGACAGAAGCACCCCGACACAATGAGAATGAGCCGCAGCGCACGTTTACAGTACGAAGCCCCTATAATCAGCTTGCCCTGTTTGAAGCAGTGTGGATGCATACGGCAAACGAGGGTGAAGAACTGGACAGAATCACAGCCAATCCTCAAATACATCGCACTCACTATGAGGTAAGTAAAAAGTTGGTGGGTGGCTATATCGGACTCCATGAGACCGACCCCTTGCTCAAGCCGCCGAACATGTACCAATGGAGTATTTTGGGGATGCCGGCTGAGGACGCACTTGTGGTACCGGGGCATGCTGCCAATGACCGCGTCCATCAGTATCAAGAACGGGTAGCAGAAGTTGCATTCACTAACCCGGAAGAAATTGCGTTCCTCTACGGTGCGGCTGACGAATATCTTGCTGAGAAAACGCAAAAAATCCGCGATGGCCGAGTAGTCCCTGAACACTACGTTCAAATAGCAGTGATCCCGCTTCGCACCATCATGCAGGAGCTCGCCATGGCAAATGGCATTGAGACAACGCCGGCACTTCTGGCGCGCTGGGGAATTGATGGAATTTCAGAAGAAATAGAACTGTTTTTACGATCTCTAAACGAGGAAGAATAATATGTGGTGTCGGAGAGAGGACTTGAACCTCCACGAGTTGCCTCACACGCCCCTCAAGCGTGCGCGTCTGCCAGTTCCGCCACTCCGACTGCACCACATACTACAAAGAACACGGGTGTTCTTCACTATCGAGGAATGCTCTATTATATCAAATAAGCGTGTCCTGTACGTCGGTATTTACGATCTGCAGGTGTCGTAATGCCCGCGGTGTGATGACACGTCCTCGAGGAGTCTTTCGCAGAAACCCCATCTGCAGCAGATACGGCTCGATAAACTCTTCAATTGTCTGTTTGTCTTCAGATAGGGCGGAAGCAATCGTGTCGATACCGACCGGACTGTTTTGAAACTTTTCTCCGATGGTGCGCATGTACTGCCTGTCAATCTCAGCCAAGCCAAACGCGTCAAGCTCCAAGAGGTGAAACAACTCCTCAAAGAGCTCATCACTGAACTGGTTCGCTTTTTTCACCAGCATCATGTCGTGAGCACGCTTGAGTATACGGTTTGCCAAACGCGGCGTGCGTCGGGCGCGGCGGGCAATTTCTTTCGCATGGGTCTTTTGGAGCGGCAGATCCAGCAGCTGAGCTGAGCGCAGAATGATCTGAATCATGTCGGTATCGGTATAGTAGTCCAGGCGCAGCACCAGCCCGAAACGATCTCGAAGCGGGGCAGACAGCATGGCAAAGCGCGTCGTGGCACCGACTATGGTGATGCGCGGCACCGGCAGGCGCACCGTGCGGGCAGAAGGACCTTTACCGATGATTATGTCCAGGAAAAAATCTTCCATCACGGGGTAGAGCATTTCTTCAACCGACTTGGGGAGGCGATGAATCTCATCGATAAACAAGACATCATTATCTTTGAGGTTGGTGAGAATGGCGGCCAAGTCACCGGTTTTTTGAATCACCGGCCCGGAGGTGATTTTGATTTCTCCTTCAAGCTCATGCGCGATAATATTAGCGAGCGTGGTTTTACCGATACCGGGCGGACCATAAAGCAAAATATGTTCTGAGGGAGCGCCTTTACTTTTTACCGCTTCGATAAATACCTGCAGCGTCTTTACTGCATTTTCCTGTCCGATATAGTCACCGAGTTTCTGTGGACGCAAGAGCTGAGTACTGGTATCGATCATAATAAAGAGGGTGGCTTACTTCTTCTCTCCCGATAATTGTAACGCCTGGGTGATCATTTGTTCAACGGACAATTCAGCAGGAAGCCCATTCACTATCGTTCGCGCCTCTGCAGCCGGGTATCCAAGTGCGACCAAAGCATCAATCGCCATCTTGCTTTCATCCGTCACAAACAGCTTTGTCTCATCGATTGCACCCTCAAGCTTTGAAGAAAGCTCCACAATAATCTTCATCGCCGTTTTCTTCCCGAGCCCGGGCACGCGGGAGAAAAATGCCGTGTCGTTGGTACGGATGGCTTCGATAATAGCTCCGGAGGGCGAAAAGGACACGATGCCAAAGGCACTTTTGGGCCCAACCCCGGAAACGCTGATCAGCAGCTTGAACAACACCTTCTGCGCATGATCATCAAATCCAAACAGTGTATGCGCGTCTTCCTTGACCTGCAAGTGGGTGTAGATTTTCATCGTGGCCCCGGGAAGAGAGGCGAGAAGGCGAGGGGTCAGTAGTATTTCATACGCGACTCCTGCAGAGGTTTCTACAAGTCCTGTGCTTCCTTGCACTTCAATAAGCGTTCCGGTAATCATGCCGATCATGCCAAATAGTGTACACGATCAAGCTGCGAAGTTGTTAGCGACCTTTCAAATCCTGATAGACAAGCTTGAGGAGTCGATTATATTTGGCTACGCGTTCACCGCGTGAGGGCGCTCCGAATTTGACAAAGTCCGCCTGTATACCCACACCCAGATCAGCAATGAGATCGTCATTTGTTTCGCCGGACCGATGCGATACGATGTAGTTAACTTTGTTATTTCGAGCCAGATTCACCACCTCAAGCGTCTCTGTGATTGTGCCGATCTGGTTTGGCTTAATCAAGATAGTGGTACACGCTTTTTCTTTGATGGCCCGTTGCAAACGGTCTTTATTTGTTGTGAGTAGGTCGTCTCCGATAAGATATGTATTGCTCGGCATTTTTTCCATCAGCTTTGACCAACCATCAAAGTCATCCTCAAGAAGCGGATCTTCAATCGCCAAAAACGGATACGTACCCATCAGATGAATCAAAAACTCCATATATTCTTCCTTGGACATCGGTGTCGGCTTGTCTTTGAGGTCAAATTTGCCGTCGGTGTAATAGTAAGAGCTTGCAAGATCCAGACCCAAAAACACATCGAGTCCGAGCTTGAGATGGCGCCTGCCGATAGTTTCGTTGAGGAGCTCCAGTGCATCAGTGTTGGTACTCAGATTGGGAGCAAAACCACCCTCTTCACCGACTGAAATATTCGCATTTCGATAAAGCAACACGTCTTTTAGCTCATGAAATGCCTCGGTTCCCATGCGAAGAGCCTCCTCAAACGAGAGCGAGGAGGAAGGAATGAGTTGAAACTCCTGAAACTGAAGGGTGTTGTTGGCGTGCTTGCCGCCGTTTATAACATTGAAAATAGGTGTCGGAATCCGCTCGATCGTAATATATGTCTGGAAGAGTTTCTCGTAGAGTTTGTTTATGTAATAAAAGACAGGAACCTTGTTTCCGTATGCTCCTGCTTTCAAAAAGAGTTGAGAAACAGCCAGCACTGCATTGGCTCCCAATTTACTTTTATTATCAGTGCCATCTGCAGCAATGAGCCAACGATCTACATCCAGCTGTCGATCCACCTCCACGCCCACGAGCTTCGGACCGATGACGTTATTCACAATATCCACTGCTCCCAAGACCCCCATCCCCATAAAACGGGTTGGGTCGCCGTCGCGCAGTTCCAGCGCTTCATATTTGCCAATAGAAGTCCCCGAGGGAATCGATGTCTCTAGCTCGTGACCATTTGAAAGCGTTACACGCGCCTCCAACGTGGGAAACCCTCGCGAGTCGAGAATCTCGTATGCAGTAATTTTGGAAACGGTAAGAGCCATAACAATAAATAGTGCCTGTCACACCGCACACTTCCGATACACGTACTGAATCAGTCGCGATGCTTATGTTCAATGTCGTAGATTTGCTTTCTGGTCTTATCCACCACGTCAGGATTCACCGATACGCTCGTGATGCCGTGCGATACAAGACGTTCAACAAGCTCAGGATAATCTGATGCTGCCTGGCCACAAATTGAGCTTGTCACCCCATACGCTGTACACGTTTTTACGATGTGCTCAAGCATTGCAACTACCGGTGCCGAGCGCTCATCATAAACCGGCGCCACTTTTTCATTGTCTCGATCAACCCCAAGAAGCATCATGGTGAGGTCATTTGTGCCGATTGATACGCCATCAACACCGATTTTGAGAAATGACTCAAGCTCCAAGGCAGCGGCAGGCACCTCGACCATGATGAGCAGGCGGAATCCTTTCAAGTCCAAAAGTCCGTGTTTTTGCACCATCTCCTTGATTTTGATAAGCTCCCACGGGCGGCGCACAAACGGAATCATCAAGTGAATATTCTCATATCCATCCTCCCACAGCTGGCGAAGCGCCTCAAGCTCCATACCAAACACCTCGGGATCAGCGATATAGCGACTCGCTCCACGATACCCAAGCATCGGATTTTCTTCTTCCGGCTCATACTTTTCGCCGCCTTTCAGATGTCGATATTCATTCGTCTTAAAATCAGTGGCTCGGTAAATGATTGGTCTGGGAGAAAATGCCTTTGTAAATACGCGCAAATTCTTTTTCAGGTGGCCGACAAACTCATCTTGTGTGCCTTTTTCGATATAGACACGCGGGTGTACACCAAGACCGGCGATCATAAACTCGGCGCGCAAGAGCCCGACGCCATCGACATCAAGCTTTGACACATGACCTGCTTCTTCAGGCTCTGCCAGATTCACATAGACTTTGGTCTTTGTATGCAGCTTTTTCTGAGAACCTTCACCCTCATGATGCACTTTTGACGGCGACAACACACTGCCTTTAAACACTTCGCCTGTCTGGCCATTTACGCTGACGGTCATATCGTTTTTAAGCGTAGTGGTCGCTCCTTCTGCTCCAACCACCGCAGGAATCCCCAACTCACGTGATACGATTGCCGCATGTGAAGTGCGACCACCCTTTTCGGTAATAATCGCGGCAGCTCGCTTCATAGCCGGCACATAATCAGGGTTGGTTTGCGGCGCAACAAGGATATCGCCTTTTTTGATCTTATCGATCTCTTTTGGCGTATGAATAATCTGCACTGGCCCGACCGCAATACCGGGGGACGCAGGCGCACCAACCACGATCGGCCGCTCTTTCGGCACGATGATACTTGGCACAGCACCGGGAGCCTTCTGCTCATCTTTACCCTCTTCCATCTTTGCCTGCTCTTCCGTAAGGGTCGTGATCGGGCGTGACTGCACGATATACACCTGTCCTTTTTCGATAGCCCATTCGATATCCTGCGGGAAGTAATAGTGCTTCTCAATATCTTTGACGCTCATCGCCACTTTGATGATTTCCTGATCATTGAGCTTGACTTCAGAGCCTTCTTTTGATGACAGCTTTACTTCTTTGTTTCCACGCCCTGCACGCACAAATTTCAGTGTCTGACGCTTGGGTTCTTTGTCAATAATCACAAACGAGCGCTTATCCACTTCATAGTGGTCAGGCGTGACTTTTCCCTGCACGATATATTCACCCAGTCCGTAGATGGCTTCAATCACGATGCGTTGTCGATCGCCTGAAATCGGATCCACACTAAAAGCAATGCCTGATTTTTCCGACGCAACCATGCGCTGCACCACCGCTGCCAATCCGACTTTAAAGTGATCAAATCCTTGCGAGTTACGATAATAAATAGCGCGCTCAGTAAACAGCGACGCCCAGCATTCTTTTACTTTTTTCAACAATTGATCCTCACCTTTTACGTTCAAATACGTTTCTTGCTGGCCGGCAAATGATGCTCCTGGCAAGTCTTCAGCGGTTGCTGATGAGCGCACAGCCACAACAGGATCTCCCATAAATGCATTTTTGGCGCGGTGTATGAGTCGCTTTTTGCCCGTCATATACTCCTGCTCCTTTTCAAACAAGTGTCGATAATATTGCAAGATAGTCTTCTCAATTGCCTTTGGCATAGGAGCTTTGAGAATCAATTGCTGTACATGCTGTGACACTTGCTGTAGCTCATGCGGGTTTTCATAGTTGACCACACTGAAAAACTCCTTCATTTTCGGCATGAGTTCGGCTTCTTTCACAAACGTAAAGTAAGCATGCGACGTGGTGATAAATCCATACGGAATAGGGAAATGCGCATTGGTCATTTCACCTAAGTTCGCTCCTTTTCCTCCGACGACCCCTACGTCATGTTTATCGACCTGCTCAAACCACAGGACAAACTCGTTTTGTTTACTCATACATTCACTATACAGGAGCGTCTCGGGCAATAGCAAGAGAAGTTAAATTGAGCCCGATTTATATAGTTTGTTTTGATTTGAGATACTTGGCTCCGTGACCGACAGATGTGTTTATCGCCACACCTGATTTGCACAGCGGACAGTCGCTTTCGTCATATGCCTCAACAGGAAGATCCATGAGTGACTCAAACGGAAACCCGAGCTTTTCTGCGGTTACCTCTGCCGGATTTCTGTTTACCATCGTGCCTGTAGCCACCACTTCTGCGCCTGCGGCCTGCGCGCTCACCACAACCTTCGCTAGAGATCCGCCCGTAGTGGTCAGATCTTCAACTATTGCGATTCGTTTTCCCGCAACCAACTGATCATATCCACGGGTAAACACCTGATTTTTCGATTCATCTTTTTCTGTGTATACACCTAAAACTTCACGTCCGCTCGTTTTGGTCAGATGATAGGCGGTCCATTGAGACAAAATAATGCCGCCTATTGCGGGCCCCACAACCACATCGGGGCTGATTTCGTGAAAGCGATTAGCAAACATTCGGCCGATAGATGAAACCAAATCCGTATGCGGATAAATGCGGTCTTTGTTGATGTAAACGCTTCCGTGCTTGCCTGAGGTATATACAAAATGGTCGTCTGTTAAAACAGCTTGAACCTGTTTGAGAATTTGTGTGATGTCACCAATATTGTCCATGTATGTGGCTGTTTGCAATGCGTGTTTCAAGGACACTATACCATGTTTTTATGAATACAACAGAGGTATCTATTGCCACTCTTCAGAAGCAACCAAAAAAGCACCTCAAATGAGCCTCACGCATAGACCGATTGAGCAACTGATATATAACAGCACAGCAGCAATGTACTGTTTCGATTGCAGATCTGCTCCAAACCCACCATTTTATCTATCCCACCGTCTGCAAGAGAATGGGTGATTTAGCGGTAGAAAAGTGAGCAGAAAAAATTGGTTTTAGACTGTTCTGACGATACAAAGCGAATTAACATCTCTATTAGCAGATATGAGGCCTGTCTGCCAGTTTTTTTGCATTTTGCTTGAGCATGATCGGATTGTTGCAACAATCCGAAATAAGAGAAGTGTTTGGCGGGTAAAAAAAGGCATCTGTCTTCAGTCAGGCAGATTGTACCGCTTCACAGACTCATCTTTCACTCTAACAGGCAAAAAAGAGTGATGAATGCGGATGGAACTCAGCACTATCTGGCAGTATAGCAGATACTATATTCCTTGGTCAAATTATATACCACCGTTTTCGCCGTCATACTTCAAAACAACTTTCAAGAAGAGCCGTATTTCAGCCACTCCATAGTCAGTTGCGCTGAAACGAATGAGGCAGACTGTAGACACTCAAATACGCTACAACATCGGTATAAATGGTTCCACGCACCTCTTGCATGGTAAAAAAGTATATTTTGCTTCTCAAATACCTGTTGCGCTGGGTTTCAAGGTGCGAAAATCGAATCACCACCGTATTCGACAAATAGACTTTATCAGAGCAATAATATCCTATAATATTGACAATTTGGCTTGTTGGGACTATACTATAACCGTATGGTTATACAAACTGAACGCGAACAACTGAATCGGGCATTTCATGCCCTCTCAAACCCCACCAGACGTGATATTCTGGCTCGCTGCGGCAATCAGATGCGATCCGTAGGGTCACTTGCAGCTGAATATGCTATATCGCAGCCGGCAGTCACTAAGCATATCAAAGTGCTGGAGCAAGCCGGTCTGGTACAGAAACTGCGCAGCAAGCAAACGGTATATGTCATGACTTCACCAGTGTTGCGCGACAGTATTGTTGAAACAACACAGACCTTGCTCTCATCTGTGTAAATCCATATATGTCTATTAAATGACAATTTCAACCTCTTACATCCTGCGCCACTTTTCTTATGTGCCCCAGTAAAAATACTCTTGAAAAAAGAGCAAGCATCACGTACAATAACTGATACGCATGAATCATGCTGCCAAATAAGGCACTATTGGATGCATCCCAACGACCTGCAATCCGAACAGCCTGTATTTTCCAACACTGATTTTTGCCAGCACTTTTATATACATATATATTAGACGCGGCAAACACACGGTTGAAAAGTCGGCTGTATTTTTTTTGCGTTTAAAAAGAAAAGGGATATAAGCAAAGGGCCTATAGCTCAATTGGCTAGAGCGTCGGATTTGCATTCCGAAGGTTTGGGGTTCGAGTCCCCATAGGTCCACCGATACAGAATTGGTTGACCGAAGAAAAACCTTCGGGCAGTGACATTCACACACCAGGGGTCGTCAACACAGCTGCAAAGCTGAGTATGACACTGATGTCTGAATAAACACTGAAAGCACTTTAACATTGTCGTAATTTGATCAAATCAAAGCGTGTAGGTACTCCGAGTAACATCGGAGATACTTTTTCGTAAAGAGTAAAAGAGCAAAAACTTTTTACTATTACATAACAAAAATAAATACACAAATTATCTCTTTGACACCTCAAAGAGATGGAAGACATAATGCCAATGGTGGATGCCTTGGTAGTTTGAGCCGAAGAAGGACGTGTGCTCGAGCACGATATCAACGATGAGTCCTTAAGCAGACATTATCAGTCGTTGGTCTCCGAATGGAGCAATCCCGGTTCTAGCAATAGAACCGATCCCGGCCTTTATGGTCGAGGAGGGGAACCCGGTGAACTGAAACATCTAAGTAACCGGAGGAAAAGAAATCATACGAGATTCCGTGAGTAGCGGCGAGCGAAACCGGAAGAGTCTAAACCAGTCCTTCGGGGCTGGGGTTGCGGGACCACAGTAGCGAGTATTACAGTATAGAAGAATGTTTTGGAAAGAACAGCCATAGAGAGTGACAGCCTCGTATTCGAAATGATGTAGTACCGTGGTGGATTTCCCAAGTACCACGAGGCACGGCAAACCTTGTGGGAAGCTGGGTCGGTCACGATCCAAGACTAAACACTCAAACTAACCGATAGTGAACTAGTACCGTGAGGGAAAGGCGAAAAGAACCCCGCAAGGGGAGTGAAATAGATACTGAAACCATTGGCTAACAAGCAGATAGAGTCCCTTTATCGGGATGATATCGTGCCTATTGAAGAATGAGTCAGCGAGTTTTCATATGTTCTTTGTTTAACCACGCACATCGTGGGAAGGCGCAGGGAAACCGAGTCTGAATAGGGCGAAATGATAAGAACGTATGGAAGACCCGAAACTGAGTGAGCTAACCATGAGCAGGTTGAAGTTCGCCGAAAGGCGGATGGAGGACCGTACCCGTTGTCGGTGAAATGACTTGGGACGACTTGTGGTTAGTGGTAATATGCCTATCGAACTCAGAGATAGCTGGTTCTCCCCGAAATATATTTAGGTATAGCCTCTATGAGTAGCTTGTGGGGTAGAGCACTGGATCGACCGTGGTGCCGTAAGGTGTCTAGGTTTAACCAAACTCCGAATACGCAAGTGTAAATCATAGGGAAGTCAGTCCTACTCGGATAAGCGAGTATGGTCAAAAGGGAAACATCCCAGACTCCCAACTAAGGTTCCTAAATCACAGTTAAGTGGTAAAGGCCGTTTATTCTCCAACACAGCAGGAAGGTTGGCTCAGAAGCAGCCATCCTTTAAAGAGTGCGTAACAGCTCACCTGAATACATTTGGATTCGTCCAGATTGGAGGATATGCGCCGAAAATGATCGGAGCTCAAACTGTGTACCGAAGTTGGAGATTTCAGTCTGAATTTATTCAGACGGGAGTGGTAGGGGAGCGTTCCAGGGGCGGTGAAGCTGTGCTGTAAGGCATGGTGGAGCGCCTGGAAGTGAGAATGCTGACATGAGTAGTGTATCTGCCTGTGAGATTCAGGCATGCCGAAAGACCAAGGTTTCCTCAGCAACGTCAATCGACTGAGGGTTAGTCGGATCTAACTGTTGCGCATACTGGCGTAACGGGATGTACAAGCAGTTAATATTCTGCTACTGGTTATAACGCGTTAATACACCGCTAGTGACGAGATGTGCTATGCAGAGCTTTCTATATGAGAGTCTAAGCAACAAAGACCGCAAGGAAAGAGTTGTGAATGCAACCATGAGTGATCATGGAAGTCTGAGAGGGTACGTCTCCGGGAAAAGCTAGTAGGTGGAGTTTTATAGCCATCCGTACCGATAACCGACACAGGTGGTCTGGTCGAGTAGACCAAGGTAAACGAGTAATGGTAGTTCAAGGAACTCGGCAAAAAAGCTGAGCGTAAGTTATACGATAAGCTCTTCCATATGAATAATATGGATACAACAAAAGATTTTCAACCGACTGTTTAGCAAAAACACAGGTTCCTGCAAACCCCAACAGGGGACGTATAGGAGCTGAAGCCTGTCCAGTACCGGTCAGTCAACCATTGCGGCTGACTCCCACAACGAAAGTTCGTGGGAGAAGGTTGCGGTGTAAGCTCCGGTGAACGACAGCTCTAACCCTGAGAGTTCTAAGGTAGCGTAGCCCCTTGCCGGGTAAGTTCCGGCCCGCATGAAAGGCTTAACGAGTTGAAAACTGTCTTGAACTACTGCTCGACGAAATTGAAATGGCTGTGAAGATGCGGCCTACCTGCACCAGGACAAAAAGACCCCGGAAGCTTTACTGAAGCTTGGCATTGATGAGGAGATTTGAACTGTTTAGCGTAGGAGGGAGCTTCGGCGCCAATGAAACACCTCTCTTTCACTTTTCCAAATCTGATTACTTAACAGCAAGACAGTGCCAGGCGGTCAGTTTAGCTGGGGCGGCTAACTCCAAAATTGTAACGGAGTTGCGCAAAGGTTGGCTTACTGCGGATGGAAATCGCAGTGTACGTGTATACGCACAAGCCAGCTTGACTGTGAGGATGACAATCCGAGCAGGTGCGAAAGCAGGCGTAAGTGATCCTCGATCCCGCCGTGATTGCGGGACGGGCTTAACGGATAAAAGCTACTCCGGGGATAACAGGCTAGTCACGTCTGAGCGTTCACAGCGACGACGTGGTTCGGCACCTCGATGTCGGCTCATCGCATCCTGGAGGTGAAGTAGCTTCCAAGGGTTGGGCTGTTCGCCCATTAAAGCGGTACGCGAGCTGGGTTCAGATCGTCGTGAGACAGATCGGTCTCTATCCGGTGCAGGCGCTTTGATTATTGAGAGGGCCCTTTCTTAGTACGAGAGGACCGGAAAGGAGGGATCCCTGGTGTACCAGTTGTTCCAAAAGAGCATCGCTGGGTAGCTAGATCCCTACGTGATAAGCACTGAATGCATCTCAAGTGCGAAGCATACCTCAAGATTAGTAATCTTAGTTTCCTTATAGATGATGAGGTTGATAGGTGTCAGGTGTAAGTGCAGTAATGCATTTAGCCGAGACATACTAACAAACGTCGTCTTCCATCTCTTTGATTTGTCAAATACAAAACGATAGTATAATATCGTGATACGCAAATTCTCACCCTTCGCAGTGTTTGTATGAGCACCTGCAAATAGTATCTCATGAGTGTTCTTGAACGAATACGTGAATCCCGCTGGCGCTACGGTCCACCGTGGGCAATGACATTGTCACGCCCGGTGTTAGGTGGTGCTGCTACATACGAAATTTGGCATGACCATCCCTGGAGCGCACTCGGACTCATGGTTCTTGCGCAAGCATCAGATACTGATGGGTGGGTAGCGCGTAAACTCCATGCAACTTCCCGTGCCGGCGAAATCGCCGATCCGGCAACTGATACCGTATTGCGCGTAGAAACCGCAGCCACACTTGCCCCAATCATCAATCCCATCATGGGTATTGCTGCACTTGCCGCAGAAGCGACAAACCTGGCACTGAATGCCAAGCTGCAAAAAGGTGCTATATCCAATGGCGCTATTGTTCCCACAGAAGCCAAAGAAGGCACTGTCATACAAAGCGTTGGGGCATCAATGGTGATGTTGGGTGAGGCAGCCGGGAAGCCGACACTTACTGCACTCGGAGGCGTGAGCGTTGCCGCAGGATCAATGCGTCGAACAGCTGGCTATATCAGGCTTTATACAAACGGTGGACACCGTCAGAAAACTGTCTGATCCAACCCAAAACGATATATGAACACTATCAAATTATTACGACAATGTGAATTATGAGTAGCGAACACTCAGCAACAATTTCCCAACGCGCCGGCTGGACATTTGCCGGCGCCTACAACTCAGTCATGGGTGGGCTCACTGCGGGTATGTATACGCATGCGGTGCATGAAGTTTCCACTGTTCAATCAACTGAAATCGGCAGCACCGTTGGCCTGCTTACCGCAGCTGCTTGCGCACTGCTGTACCGCCGCGACCGCCGAGTGCGCGCGCGCGAAGCACAAGAGCGATCCGCCATCACGCCACAACAACTGCCGGCACTCACCGCAGCAACTGCCGAAATCGCTTCCTAATCACTCCGCAACCCAAAACTCGCCAACTCTCCAACGAGCCAACCCGCAAACCAGAAAACTCACGCCTATACACACTCGTATCTGATTCATCTATACTGTGCCCATGCATATTATGGGAATAGACTCCGGTATCGAGCGTGTCGGCTGGGCGGTATTTGATAAAGACGAACGAAGCGGACAAAGCAGCACATACATCGCTTCGGGATTAATCAAAACGCCTAAAAAAGCAGTCGAATTGCGACTCTTGCAAATATATGACGAGCTGGAGGAGCTTATTACCAAACACGCTATTCGCGAGCTTGCAATTGAGCAGCTTTTTTTCTTCAAAAACCAAAAAACCGTCATTCCGGTGGCTCAAGCGCAAGGAGCTGTGCTGACCGTCTGCGCCAAACACGGCATACCGGTCACATTTCTTACGCCCTTGCAGATAAAGCAAGCAGTGACGGGCTACGGAACCGCCGACAAGCTGTCCGTGCAAAAAATGCTTGGACTGACTCTCGGGCTCAAAGATGAGCTCAAACAAGACGACCAAGCAGACGCTATCGCGTGCGGACTCACGTATTGTTATCGAAATTCGAGCCTGCTACAATGACCACATGAATAAGGTTCTTCTTGTGGTGTTTGATGGGTATGGTATAGCAGCACCCGGCCCCGGAAACCCGGTCTCACTTGCCAATGTGCAGACCTTGCAGTCCGTATCCTACGCATATCCGAATACTACGCTGAAAGCATCCGGTGAAGCGGTGGGTCTGCCGGCCGGCGATGTAGGAAACACTGAAGTCGGCCACATCAACCTTGGTGCCGGGAAAATCGTCTATCAGGATTTGCCGCGCATCAATATGGCAATTGCCGACGGAAGCTATAACACCAATCCGGCATTTTTGGGAGCCGTTGAACACCTCAGCAAAACGGGCGGAAAGCTACATATCATTGGCCTGGTGGGACAAGGGTATGTGCATTCCAGCATCGAACACTTGCACGCATTGGTGCATTTTGCCAAAGAGCGAGGAATCCAAAATACCTTTATCCACGCTATAACAGATGGCCGTGATTCTCCCCCAAAAGCAGGACTAGAAACACTCAAATCACTGCAGGAAAAACTACAGACAGTTGGAGTTGGACGCATCGCATCGGTGATGGGCCGCTACTGGGCGATGGATCGCGACCACCGTTGGGAGCGTATTGAAAAGGCATATACATGTATTACGCAGGGAGTCGGGGAGAAAGCAACCTCTGTTGAAGAGGCAGTAAACAACTCTTACAATGCAGATAAGACAGACGAGTTTATCATGCCGACAAATATCTGCGAAAACGGTCAGCCGATTGCGCTTGTACAACAAGGTGATGCCGTCATTTACTTCAACTTCCGCATTGATCGCCCGCGCGAACTCACCAAAGCATTCATCCTCGATAATTTTGAAAAGGACGCCAACAACAAACCCGGCTTCGATCCGTATGCGGTCAAATATAAAAAAACACATCTTGAAGAAGAAGTGAAAAACCAAAGCGAACCGTTTGTCCGCGGACCAAAACTGCAGAATCTTTTTTTTGTGACCATGACTGAATATGAGCGAGGGTTGCCAACCAATATTGCATTCCCGCCCTCAATGGTGGACATCCCCTTGGGTCGCGTATTATCTGAAGCTGGCGTGGCGCAGCTGCGCATGGCAGAAAGTGAGAAGGAACGATTTGTCGGATACTATTTCAACGGCCTTCGCGAAGATGCGTTTGAAGGAGAGGAGCGCCTAATCACCCCATCACCCAAAGTGCCGACATATGATCAAAAACCCGAGATGTCAGCCTTTGAACAGACTGAGACACTGATTCAAAAAATGCGCGAAGATAAATACTCATTTATTTTTATCAATTACGCAAATGCGGATATGGTCGGTCATACCGGCAATATCGAAGCATCTGTAAAGGCGGTGCAAGCACTTGATCAGTGCATCACAAAAGTAATTGATGTGGCCGGGGAGACGGGATATACAATCCTCATCACGGCAGATCACGGCAATGTAGAGCAAAAAATAAACCCTACGACCGGACAGATGTCTACCGAACATACTGCCAATCCGGTACCCTTTATCGCCATCTCACCCGAACTGCAGGGCCGCATGGTACAGCTTGAGAGCGGCATTCTGGCTGATGTAGCTCCTACGGTGCTGTATCTGATGGGTATTCTTCCGCCGACGAATATGACCGGCCGCAACCTCCTATCCTCACTTGATCAGTAACGCAATACAAAGCGTTAGTTGGCGCCTTTTTTTGCGAGGATTGTCGACGCATATTTGCTGCCGGTTTTCATAGCAAGCTGAATATCTTCGTGACGCATATATGATGCGATGAATCCTGATGTATATGCATCGCCGCACCCGGTGGTATCCACAATCGTTTTGGTCGGATAGGCCGCTTCAAAATACACTTTATCTGCATGATAGGCATAGCTGCCCCGCGCACCGTCTGTGACAACCACGATATCATCTTTCATAAACGGCACATGGCTGAGTACTGATTGGCGAAAATCAATTGTCTCGATATCACGCTTAATCATTTGCGCAAATTCATGCGTGTTGACAATGAGGAGGCGGGTGTCTGTAAGAAGCGCCTCAATCTCCTCAAGCGGGCGTGAACAATCTGAGGTGTTTAGGTTTACCACTGTAAACACATTATTATCACGCAATCGTTTTTTCAGTCGAGCACGATCAGCCACAGGAACATCGGGCATATTGCCAAAATACACTGCTCTCACTTTGGTGCGCTCAATCGCATCAATGACTTTTTTCTCAGCCATCGTATGTCGATGAGGAGTCGTATGAGAAAGAATCGTACGTTCACCATTTGTTCCCAGCAAAATCACTGAAATATTTGTGTCCTTTTGATTAAACAGCACAAACTCAGTATTTACTTTTGCCTTTTTCAGTCGGGCCATAATGCTTTTTCTGAAAGCGTTGTTTCCTATCATTCCTACAACTGCTGTTTTTAAACCATGTCGACTGGCGCCAATTGCAATATTGGCACCGCCACCACCCACTGAAAGAAAGAAGTCTTCCAGTCGGTATTTCCCTCCGATCGCGAGAAAGAGGCGGCCGTCTTTTTTTGTCAGGTGATCAGCATTAAAGTAGATGTCTGAGCTGATGTTGCCGATACTGATAAGATCATACATACCTAATAGTACCAAATAGTGAGCTCAAGTAGTGCCCCCAATACGCATGTGTTGCTGCGCTTTGCCCAAGATCACACTACAAACCAACAACTCCCAACTATCTACTATACTATGCTCATATGATTGTTTGTTATTGCGGAGAAGACACGGCAGCTTCACGAAAGGCATATCAAGACTATCTGCAAGCACTGCAGAAAAAAGATCCTCAAGTGCGCTTTGAACAAATAAGTGCAAAAGATTTGCCGGGACTCCTCGTTGGCCCACCTGACTTATCATTATTTTCCACGAGTGTCATATACACTATGGAGCAACTCAACAAGCAATTGGGGAGAAAATCAGCAAAGGACACCTACTGGACTGCACTTGACCAGATTGCCAATGACCCTACGGTGCAGGTGGTGATATGGGAACGGGATCTTCCCAAACGAAGTGTCAGGTATACCAGCGTTGCTGCCATAAAAACCAAAGAAAGTAAGCCTGACTCAAGCATTTTTTCACTTGTTGCCTTATGTTCTCCCAGTAAGAAAACAGCATTTCTGACAGAGTTGAATCGATTTTGCGATAAAACCAATGAAATGTTTGTGTATATCATGCTGGTCAGACACGTTCGAAATCTCGTAGTCATAAGCACCCAACCGGAGCTCGTCAAGCTTCCTCCCTGGCAACTGAATCAAATCAAAGCTGATGCAAAGGCATGGAAGGACCACAACCTTTTGGGTTTTTATGACAAGCTGATTGCCATCGAAACCAGCCTCAAAACCGGTAAAAACGCCTACACAATAAAGCAGTCGCTTGATATACTAGCTTGTTACTATTTATAGTTTGTAATAGTCATTTGTACCAATTGTTAATTTTTTATCCTTTCTATGAATACATCAGTATTTAAAGCCTACGACATTCGCGGCATATATCCCGACCAATTAAATGAAGAGTCATTTGAGGCAATTACTGCAGCAATTGCTCACTTTTTCAAGAAAAAACTCGGCAAAGACCATCCTACACTCCTTTTATCGCGCGACATGCGCATTTCGTCACCAAGCCTCTATGAGGTTGCAAAAAAAACGCTCGTCGCCTGCGGCGTGGAAGTAATTGATGCAGACCTCTTGCCTACACCGACATTTTATTACGGTGTACTGAAATATCAGTATGACGGCGGCATTCACGTGACAGCATCTCACAATCCCAAAGAGTATGCTGGCACCAAGTTTGTGCTGAGAGAAGGAAATACTGTTTTGAAAATCGGCAAAACCACCGGCATGCTCGATATCCAGGAACTGGCTGTCAATAAAAGCTATGACCCCTACACCAACGACGGAAAAGTGACCGAAAGCCCGAACATTCTGGCGGATGAAGTCACTGATGCTTTAAAAGACTTTGATATATCTACATTCAAACCGTTTACGGTCGTTGCCGATCCGGCAAACGGTATGGGGGGACTCTATCTGAAAGAGGTCTTCAAACACATTCCGGGTACTCTTGAGTTCATCAATGAAGAACTTGACGGAACATTCCCGGCGCACCAAGCCGATCCATTGGACTTTGACAACTTAAAGCCCCTTCAGGACTTTGTGCGTGAAAAACAAGCAGATGTAGGCATGGAGCCGGACGGTGACGGTGATCGTATCTTTTTTGTTGATGAACGTGCAGAAATAGTCCCTGCCACCATGATTACCGCACTGATTGCCAGCGAAGCTCTTGCCAAAGATCCAAACGCCAAAATCATCGCTGACATTCGCTACACCCGCAATGTGTCTCACATCGTTGAAAAAGCCGGATCAAAGATGCTGACCAGCAAGGTCGGACATGCCTTCATCACACAGGATGTAAATACGAACCATGCGTATTTCGCCGGGGAGTCATCAGGACATTTTTACTTTGGTGAAACAGGCGGCGCCGAATCTGCAGTAAAAGTACTATTGTACGTCTTGCACGCCATGAGCACCAAAGGTCAGCCCCTTTCTCAGATTCTTGCCTCACTGCATACATCGTATGAGTCAGGCGAGCGCAATTTTGTGTTGCCGGAGTCGGTAAAAGCAGCTGAATTACTGCAGCAGATTCAAGATGAGCACAAAGATGCTACGATCTCAAGCCTCGACGGACTGGCAGTTGATTATCCGGATTGGCGCTTTAATATCCGCACATCCAACACCGAGCCGCTTCTTCGCCTGAATGTCGAAGCAGACACGGAAGCAGATATGAAGTCGCATTTTGATGAACTGACCCGTCGTATTGAAGAAACCGGCGCAACACAAAAAGGTTCACACTGAGTGATGCAAGATTGCTAGACCGGATATCCCGCAAGGGCCAACGCCTATGAGTTCTGTGAATTATATCGAGCTTTCAAAGTACACAAAGTCACTCTTAGAGCATGTCAAAAAACTCAAAGGTCGACCGGCTCCTGAAGAAGCGCAGAAAATAAGCGTATCCCAGACGGCGACGTTTTTTGCCCTCTTGTATGAGCGAATCCGCAACGCCGTTGAGTACCGTGAATCAAGCCTGATTCGCCGCTCGGCAATTGAGAGGATACTGAAGAGGCGTTTGTCTATGAACGCCAACGGAAAAGGGGAGGCTGAAAACATCATTCGCGAGTTGCTCTGGGCCCGTTACTTTCCCAACGAATCTCTCTCTGAAGCTGATATCAATCATGTCCAGCATATCATAAACACCTACTTGTTTGCCCGCCAGGAAATGGGTGCGGGTCAGCCCGGCAAAACCAAAAATCTTATCGGAAGCTTTCTCATGGATATGCTCACCTGTGAAATAGAAGAGATTCTTTCGCCTGTTGAGGCAAAAAAAGAATCGATGTATCGGTTGTTCGCATTTCAGGTACTCAAAGATAAAGTGGAGTTTAAGGGTGTGCAAAATGTCGATCCGTATCCTGCAGTCTATGTTGCATTGGAGCAGGCATTTAGCAAAAGCGATCCTCCTTATTTGCGCTATCATTTATTCTTACTCTCACATGACCGCATATCTCAAATGACCCATCACCAGATTGCCCAGGAAACCACCAAGTTGGTCGACCTATTTTCCCATGTAGACAGCATTATTAAAAATCAATATTCTCCACGTATCCAGCGATACTTCAAAAAACAAATGGCTCCGTTTTACATACTCTTTCAGCTGATATCAGATGATCCCGAACAGGCAGAAGCAATACTCTGTGACCGCGAGCGCCTCTGGCAGATGACAGAAAAAATTGCACGGGAAAAGTATGCTCAGTCACATAAACGGCTCAAAACACTCGGATTGAAGGCTATCGTATATATCTTTTTAACCAAGATGGTGCTGGCGCTTATTTTGGAGCTACCTGTGTCTCAAATGCTGTTTCATGAAGTCAATTACGTGGCACTTGCTGTCAACACACTTCTTCCTCCGTTTATTATGTTTTTGATTATTGCCCTTAGTCATATTCCGTCTCAACAAAATACCCTTCGTATTTATGATCGAATCATTGATATCATCAACAGCGACATGAGCTTTGAGACAACCATCGGATACCGAGTGAAACAACTGAAAAAGAAGCGTCCTATGCTGGTGCTTGGATTTAGCATTTTTTACCTTTTTACGTTTATTGCAACATTTGGAATATTGTATGAAGCACTGATGCTTATGCATTTTAATATCATCAGCCAACTTATTTTTTACTTTTTTGTAAGTATGGTGACGTTTTTCGGGTACCGCGTGCGCCAGACTGCCAAAGAATATCAAGTGTACGAAAAGGATCATTTTCTGCGGCCACTCGGCGACTTTTTCTTTATGCCGGTCCTCTCTGTCGGCAAGTTTTTAAGCAGCAATGTGTCTAAGCTAAACTTTCTTACTGTCGTCTTTGACTTTCTCATTGAAGCTCCGTTTAAGCTCTTGGTTGAGGTGGTAGAGGAGTGGGTCAAGTTCGTCAAACAAAAGCGAGAAGAGATTGTTTGACACCGCAGCAAGAGTCGTGGACGACTGATCGGAATTGTGGCGTCGTAGAATGTATATGCCTTACCGGCCCGTTCGTGGACACCTAGAGGAGGTCGACGATCAGTGTGCTCCAGCCGAATTTCTCGCGGCGATATCCTTCACCGGACTCAGGATTATAAAACTCTCTGAAGTGTGATTGCTTGATCATTTTGACGGTGCGGGCAATCAGTTCATCAGCCACTTCTTGATACCCGTGCTTTTGAAGGCCTTTTATGATAAGCCAGTTGGTGGCAAGCCAGGTCGGGCCTCGCCATAGATGATGTTGATCGCCTGGCACATAGTATTTTTCATTCTTGGCCACAGAGGGCACCGGAAAATCAGTCCAGTATTCATCTTTGTTCAGCAAGTGTTTATCAACTAATTGTTTTACATGATCAGCCGGAATACCGCTCACAAACAGCGGCACCAAGCTCACCACGGTATTCACCCGTTGCTTCGTTTCTTTTTTCCCTGCAAGTGAATAATACAAGCCATCTTTTTCATCCCAACACTTGGCTACCAGAGAATCAGTAGCCTTTTTTGCCACATCTTCCCAATATTGCGCCTGCTCATCATCACCGTGCAAGCGATACAGACGAGACAAACTCCAGTTTGATTCGATCCATATCGTGTTGAAAACCAATTCCTCTACATTAAAATGGTCCAGTTTAAATATCGCCTTCATGGAATAATTCACCGCAAGATTCTTCAAATCCGGTTGTCTGAATGCTGCAGATAAGGCAAGCGTGTCATTACCCAGATATCCAAGAACCGGCTGAAATTCCGGCGATTCATCTAGTCCTGATTCTTTTGGGGAGATAATGGAAATCAAATGATCGTGATCCGGATCCTGTACAGTCATTAGATACCGGTGGAACGCGGCAATCTTTGGCAACACCTCCGTGAGATATTCGATATTCGGCGACGCCTGATGGAGCCTCTCAACAGCCAGGGCGATAAGTGGTGGCTGCGAATGAGCGGTTGTATTGGGCTTCAGGCCTACGCGACTTTCCATGTACGCCCAATACGGAAAATGCCGCGTTTTATCCCAGAAGATGATATGGGGAACCATTCCATTACGCCACTGACCCATAAGAAGCGTGCGGATCTCCCGACGCCCCCAGGCTACATCAAAATGGGACAATACAATCGAATGAAAGCAGGTATCCCAGAGCCACTGAAATACATACTCCACATCGGCGGGAGAAATAAACTCAAACTCACTGTGTTTCCATGAAGAATACCCACGTTGCAGATTATTATTAAATATCTGCTTCGCCTCTTGGATCGTTTCTTCTTTAAACTCGTGATATGTTGATTTCGTTTGGGTTGCCATATTGTTTAAATACACTTTACGATATACAAAAAAGCACCCCCTTTGCAAGGGTGTTTTTATTTTACATCCTGTCTATTGATATAAAACATATCACAAAGACTCAGATTTGCTCAGAAGTATCACATATCATCCTGAATATTCGCTGACGGAATATGCAAGAGATTTGATAGTACTTGATACCTAGTATGATAGTACGACCCCCGCTACCTTCAAGCGCGTTTTTTGAAGCTACTTAAGTTCAATGGTTTTGACCATTGTGTCGATCATGAAGCGCGCGCCTGCTTCTGAAGGATGAATACCATCGAGGGTGCTGACATACTCAGCTTTTCCTTCCTTTCGACCTTGATTCGCGATTGATGGAGTATAGGCATCAACAATCGGCACATGAAGATTTTTTGATAAACCCATTGCGTTTTCCATAAGTTGAATTATCTTTCCCGAGTGTTCATACGCTACGGCACGTTCCCAGTTTACTCCTTGGGGACCATTGCCGAAATCGTAGCGAAGCGGTGCAATTTCAGCCACCACATACACATCAGATCCCAGTTTCTTCACCTCTTCAATCAGCTTTGCGTAGGTGAGCCAGTGTTTATCGCGATCGTACGGGACAAAGGGGTTATAGGCAAATGAGCCCAGAAGCACAACATCAGGAAGCAGTCGATCAATAGTCTGGTAGGCACGCCCCCGGTATTCGTAGGGTTCATGAAAGCGTAGGAGCGCTTCTTCAGCATTTTGTGCACCCATCGAATAGTTGTAAAAGGAGAACGTAACGCCCGGATATTTTTTCTTCATTTGCAAGTCAAAATATGACATCTCATCTCCCAACACATCCAGCATTGAATCACCGTAAAGCGCAATTATGTACGATTTCTTCTCGGGTTTGGAACTGGCAGGTTTAATATCTGATATTGTGCTCTCAGCAACATCTGGTTCGGCGGTCTGTGTCTCGGGCTCAGGACTGACTTGCGGTGTAATTTCATCCATAAGGCCCGCCACCTGGCCATCCACTGAGTTGGCAGAAGGCGGCACAATTTCTTCCTGAAGATTTTGCACATTGCTGGCCTGAGAGCCTTGCGGCATGAGAAGCCGCACTGACACATTGGCAAGCACCAAAAAAAGAGCCAGTGACCAAGCCACTGAAAGCACGGCGCGCATATAGCGACGCCTCATAAGATGGTCGACAAACTCCATATACAAAATAGTGTAGTGAACTGCAAGCACAAATGCAACTTGGGACCAAAAATCTACTCACCAGATCAATAAAGGAGCTGAATAAATTTTTCTATAAGTTTTATTTAGTATTTTCTTATAGTATTTTACTTGCTTATTTAATACCCTTTTTAAACAACTTATTTACAGATTAGATATTGTCTGATATAATCTCGATATAATTTACTATAAGTATATGAAACACATCTTATCTCTTTCGGCAATCCTGGTTATTTTTGGTGCGCTCATCACGTCACCTGCACGCGCAACCGACTTCACTACCTATTCATGCCTTGCTCCACAAGGAACCACAGTCGTCTCATATGACGAAGGAGTTCATGGCATCATTGGATCAACCGCTTCTCATGAAGGGTCGGATGTTGTGTATCGTACCGGAGACAACTACCTTCAGTGCTACTGTAACGACAATGGAGATGGCATACAGACCAATTGGATAAACGCACGTGATTTGTCACTTGAACAAATCAATGATTATCGCCGCAATGGCTGGATGTATGCTGAAACCGGAAGCTCATGGGGGCTTACCAATGATCCGTATTTGGCAAAAAATGCATCGTATCTCTGTCGTGGACGGGGAGGTGCAGCCGAAGGAGACAGTGAGTCTACCGGATATGGAACCGGCGGTGGCGAGCTCTTGGCAGCAACTGGCAGTTGGGGATCGATCGGCTACTTAGTTCTTATGGGCACCACGTTTATTTCAGGAGCATATCTTCTTGCTCGTCCGCAAAACGCGTAACCACAAAAACGGCCTATGAGATACTCGACAATCACATACACATCGTGCATTGTCGGAATCTTCTGTATACTGTACGCAGGAACCATTTCAGTACTCCGCTATAGTCCGTACCGTCTGGCATTTTCCGGGTACACCCCGCCAACCAGACAAGTAGTACGACAGCTGCATCCGACCCGTGTGTCTATTGCATCAGTGGGTATTGATGTGCCGGTTGCCGAGGCGCAGTACACAACCACGTGGACACTGCACAGCGATGGAGCATCTCATTTGGCAGATAGTCCTGTGCCGGGATCTCTCGGTAACAGTATCATTTACGGTCACAACTGGGCACCGATTTTTGCCAACCTAGTCGAGGTGCGTCCAGGCGAGCGAATCACCGTGACATTGTCAGATGATTCAACGCAGCAGTTTGAAGTGCAGGCAGTTGATATTGTCGCAGCAGATGCAGTTGAAGTGCTTCGGAAAACAACAGATATACGCCTGACATTGTATACCTGTACCGGACTCTTTGACCAGAATCGATTTGTAGTTACAGCAATCCGAATATAAGGCCTATAGTGCATGTATCACGTATGTGCGTGTTTGCACCATAAGCTATAGTGTAATTTCTATAACAATATAGTATAATTCATAGCACTCATTTCTTTTATGAACATTCCCGCACACATTTCCGTTATCGTCCCGGTTTGGAACGAGCAAGGATCGCTTGATCAGCTCATCGGCCGCATTCACGCAACGCTCACATCCCATGATGTGACGTACGAAATACTCTTCATCGATGATCACTCCACTGATGAAAGTCTCAACATCATATCCCGCGCGACAGAGACATATCCCATCCGTGTGTTTAGCAAAATCGGCACACGAGGAAAAGCTCAGTCTATCTATGAAGGTCTTGAATATGCCAAATATCCCATTGTTGCCATGATTGATGCTGATTTGCAGTATCCTCCGGAAGCACTGTATCCGATGCTTGAGATGATCCGTGCAAACACAGCAGATGTGGTAGTGGCAAACCGCACCAACCAGGGCACCTCACCGCTTCGACAGTTTGTACACAAAGCGTGTCGAATCGGATTAGGGAAAGTGCTGCACGGGTTTGACTGTGATATTCAATCCGGCATGAAAGTCTTCCGTCAGGATGTTGCGGCGTACATTGCGCAACCAGAATCCGGATGGGCATTTGACTTGGAATTTCTCATTTCTGCACGGCGCGCCGGCTATCGAATCGGGCACTACGACATCACGTTTGCCAAGCGACAAGCAGATGACTCAAAGATAAACATGATTGAAGGAGCTTGGCAGATCGGCACATCGGCAGTAAAATTGAAGTTTGACGAATTACGTCACAAACAAAACGCACACGCATGATAAGCATTGTTATACCAGTACGAAACGAATCAGCAAATATTCCGCACATATTGCAGGCGGTTCATGACACCATGACCGAAGCCGCACTTCGCTATGAAATTGTGGCCATTGATGATTACTCAACTGACAACAGCTTTGAACTTCTCGAAAGCATGAAAGGGCAGTACCCATTGTATGTATATAAGAAAAAGGGGATTATCGGCAAAGGATCATCTGTATATGAAGGTATTCAAGTTTCACGCGGGTCTATCGTGACTCTCTTGGATGCTGACCTTGCCTCATTGGCCCAATACATTCCGGCCATGGTGGAAGAGTTGACATCAGCAGATATCGTGGTCGCCAATCGAAGCCTCAATGCAAAAGACCTCCCGCTTGGAAAGCGACTGCAGTACAAACTGGAGCGATTTGTTGATAAAACACTGTTTCACCTGGATGTTGATGCACAATCTGGATTGAAAATGTTTCACAAATACAGCATCGCACACATTGATGTTGAACCCAGCAAATGGAGCTTTGATTTGGAGTTTTTGTATAAAGCTGCACATGCCGGATACACCATCAAGAGCATTGACGTGGAACACGTAGAGCGCACCCATGGTCGCGATCAGATGCCGTTTGTACAGGCAACACTGGAGATGCTTCTTATTTCGTTGCGTTATCGTTTTGCACCGCCAAAGCCGATTGTCCTCAGCACTGAAGATGCATCTGAAATCGGATGGAAAAGACAGCGCTACAAGGGCTACACCAATCTTGAGCAGTCACAAAGCGCCATCGAAACACTTACTTCACCGCAAATCATCATTATGGTGTCGTTGTTTGCCGCAACCGTGCTGTTTTTCCTGCTCAATCTACACATTGCGCTTATTATCTTTATTTCTGCGCTGACTGTCTTGTACTTTATTGATCTGTTTTTCAATCTCTTTTTGATTCTCAGCTCAATGCGGAAAAACCCTGCAATTCAAGTGGCACAGGAAGAAATTGACGCGATTGCCGAGTGGCCGCGCTATACGATCATGTGTCCGCTTTACAAAGAGTGGGAAGTGGTCGATCAGTTTGTTGACGCAATCCAAGCACTTGATTATCCCAAAGATAAACTCCAGGTTATTTTGAGTCTTGAGGAAGTGGATAAAAAAACCATTGAGGAAATCAGCAAGATGGATCTTCCGCCGTATTTTGAAATTCTGATTACTCCAGACACCAAGCCGCGTACCAAGCCAAAAGCATGTAATTATGCTCTGATGCACACAACCGGCGAATATGTCGTGATTTATGATGCGGAGGATGTGCCGGATCCGCAACAGCTCAAAAAAGCTGTCGCAGCATTTAAGCGCCTTGAAGGACGCAATGTCGTGTGTCTACAGGCCAAACTGAACTTCTACAACCCGGATCAGAATATCCTTACCCGCCTGTTTACCCTCGAGTATTCACTCTGGTTTGATCTTGTATTGACCGGACTGCACTCAATCGGAGCGCCGATTCCCTTGGGCGGTACTTCAAATCACTTTAAAAAAGAATCACTTGACGTCTTGCAGGGATGGGATCCGTTTAACGTGACTGAAGACTGTGACTTGGGTATTCGCCTCTTTAAAAACGGATATAAGACCAATGTTCTCGAATCCATCACTATGGAAGAGGCAAACAGTAGCTTTTTCGGCTGGTTTAAGCAGCGCTCACGCTGGATCAAAGGATACATCCAGACTTATTTGGTACATATGCGCCGTCCGCACGAGTTTATCACTGACTGGTCAAATCCACACATTCTGACATTCCAGATCATTGTCGGATTTAAGTTTTTCTCCATGTGGGTCAATCCGATACTCTGGATCATGACTATCAGCTATTTTGCCCTTCGTGCAACAGTCGGACCGTATATCGAATCTCTCTATATCACTCCGATTCTGTATATCGGCATGTTCTCTCTGGTCGCCGGAAACTTTTTGTATTTTTATTACAACATGATCGGCGCTGCATCCCGCCGTCAGTGGGACTTGGTAAAGTATGCCTTTTTGGCACCGGGATACTGGCTCATGATGAGCTATGCATCCTTAAAAGCACTGCAATCTATTATTTTTGCTCCGCACTATTGGGAGAAGACTACTCACGGATTGCACAAACGCAAACCAGTTGTCGCATAAGCATATCCTCATTAGAAGACCGACCATGAGATCAGATTATGAAACGTTTTACCAAATCATTGTTTACGTCGGGAAGCGTACTCGTGATTTGTATCATGATCTCCAACTTCCTCAATTACGCTTTTAATTCCTTCATCGGACGAAACGTATCCTTTGACAACTTCGGGTTGTACTCGCTGTTTAATAGCTTCTGGGCATTATTCAGTATATTTCTTGTGCCGCTTGGGGCAACCGTCGCCAACCGCGTATCATACCTTGACGGCAAAGACGGAAAACTTGCTTCACGCGCATTCTATATACAAACCCTTCGCAAACTCCACATACCAATTGCAGCAATTGTGATTTTGTGGCTTGCGGCAAGTCCGCCACTGCATCAGTTTTTCAAACTCCCCAGCGTGTGGGCTCTTGCGCTATTTGCGCCAGTCATGACCGTGAGCCTGTACACCTCAATGATGAAAGGGTTTCTCAATGGCCGACTTGATTTTGCACGAGTCGGCTTTTTGTTTCTTTTGGAAGCTGCATCCCGTCTGGGGCTTGGCATCTTGTTAGTCACTATAGGGCAGCCCCACCTTTTGTACTTGGCTATTGTCGGATCAGTGAGCGTATGGGGAGCAGCCACGTACTACTTTGTCCATATTCGTGAAGGTCGCGAACATCAAGCACATGTTGACTATCCGTTTCCGAAGCGATTTTTTGTGGCAGCATTTGTGGCCGGGCTTTGTACAAACGCGTTTATGAGCTTTGATGTTATTTTGGCAAAACATTACCTGACTCCGTACGATGCGGGACGCTACGCATTCTTATCGCTTGTCGGAAAGATGGTGTACTTTTTTGGTTCGACACTGCAGATTTTTATCATCCCGCTCGTGTCCAAAAATGAAGGTGCCCACAAGCAATCATCACGCGTCTTTTTGGCCACCGTCGGATCATCGGTCGTATTAACCGCCATTATGGTGATAGCCATCGGTCACTTTGGCTATATCACCATGCCGATTTTGTTTGGTCCGAAAGTAAACAACATCGCGCCGTATCTGGTGCTGTACGCCTATGCAATGGGATTTTTCACGATTGCCAACGCAATCATTCAGTTTCACTTGGCAAAACATCAGTATGCATTTTCAGTCGTAGGCTTTTTGGCAGCGATCATTATGAGCTTTGTCATCGTGGCACATCATGGGAGCATTGGGGAAATCGCTACAGTTCTCCTGTACACCACATCAACTCTGCTGGCAATAACGGTGCTGCTGCATTTTATTCAAAAAGAAAGCAGTTTTTTTATTCGCAGTCTGATTGATCTGATCAGCCTTTTTTCACCGATTCCGCAACATACAAATCCCGGAAAAAAACGTATTCTTGTATTTAGTTGGCGCGATATGCACCACCGATTTGCCGGCGGATCTGAGCTGTTTGTCCATGAGTTGGCAAAGCGCTGGGTAGCCCGTGGCGCATCGGTAACCTTGTTTTGCGGCAACGACGGCACATCGCCTCGTTATGAAGAAATTGACGGTATCTCGATCGTCAGACGTGGTGGTTTTTATATGGTCTATGTATGGGCATTTGTCTACTACATTTTCCGGTTCCGCGGACGCTTTGACATCATTTTTGATGTGGAAAATGGCGTGCCGTTTTTTACACCGCTCTACGCCCGAGAAAAGATCTACCTGGTTATTCATCACGTACACCAGGATGTGTTCCGTCGTAGTCTTCACCCCATCCTGGCCGCCTATGCGACTTTTATGGAAATGCATGTGATGCCGTATGTGTATCGTACGATTCAAGTACTGACAATCTCACCGTCAACCAAGCGCGATATTGAAAAAGCGAATCTCAGCACTGTCGAACCAAAGATTGTGTACTGCGGTGTTGCGCAAGGATCGCAGCCGGGTGAAAAGGCGGAGAAACCGCTGTTTGTCTATGTCGGACGACTCAAATACTACAAATCAGTAAACGTATTTATTAAGGCAAGTCTTGCAGTTAAAAAAGATCATCCCGACGCACGCTTTGTGGTGGCCGGAGAAGGAGAACATGATCTCTCACTGCATGCGTATGCTAAGCGCCTTCATGCGCCGGTAGAGTTTGTGGGCCGTGTCAGTGAAGAAGAAAAAATTCATCTCTATCAGCAAGCATGGGCCACCGTCAATCCGTCTGCCATGGAAGGATGGGGGATCACGTCAATTGAGTCAAACAAGTGTGGCACACCGATTTTGGCATCTGATGTGCCCGGTCTTCGTGACTCAGTCAAAGATGGGTACAGCGGCTTTTTGTTTCCGTATGGAGACGCCGATGCGCTCACCGCGCTCATGAACCGCATTATTGATGAGCCGGCACTTCGCGCAAAAATGAAACAACAAACGCTTGACTGGTCATCACAATTTGATTGGGATCGCAGCGCAGACACGCTGTATGAATTGTTTGAGCAAGAATCATGAACACGATAACGGTCACCATCGGCATTCCCGCCTACAATGAAGCAGTCACCTTGCCGCGACTGTTGCGTGATATCGCCCGCCAACAAACCAAGCAGGTGCAAATAACACAAGTCATGGTCGTTTCTGATGGTTCAACCGATGAGACAGCACAAATTGCACGTGCATATACAAGCTATCCGGTCGCCGTACACGAACAACAGCGCGAGGGAAAAGCCGCTGCAGTGAACTACATTTTTTCTCACGCAACAACTGATGTTGTCGTGATTTTTGACGCTGATGTGCGCCTTCCGGGCGACATGACTCTTGAGCGGCTGATCGCTCGCATGAAGGAAACCGGTGCAGATTTGGTTGGCGCACGAGTTGATTATCAAAAACCAACCACCTATTTTCAAAAAATTCTTGCCGCATCGTGCGATATGAAAGAGCGCATGTTTTCGCAAATGGACGGTGGCGACACTATCTATACATGCCACGGACGCGCCCGTGCATTTTCCCGCCGACTCTACAGCACCTTCCATGTGCCCAGCAGCATCAATGAAGATGCATATTCGTATGTATATGCGAAAGAGCATGGATTCAGCTATGTGTATGCGCCACTCGCCACTGTGTTGTACCGTTTGCCCAAAACAATGCATGATCATATCAAACAGGCGGTTCGATTTCGCGCCTCAAAAGTCGACCATGATTTCAAAACCAGTAAAACCGCACAACAGGCCTACCGCATTCCACTCGGACTCATGATGAAGGCCAATTTTACGACTGTTGTGCAAAAACCGGAGCTACTGCTGTATTACATCGTTTCGCTCTACTTGGCCGTTGCTGCACGCACCTCACGTCCGCCCCAACAGTCATGGGATGTGTCTACTACCTCAAAAATCTGATATGAACACGCAACAACACCCATTGACAGTTTGTTTTTTCGGATCGTATGATCGGACATTCACCTCAAACATCATCGTGCAAAAAGGACTGCGCATGGAAGGTATTCGCGTGGTGGAAGTCATGCATCAGGTGGGAGTGACTGACATGAACAAACCCGAACACATGGGACTTGTGCCCCTACTGAAGCGTGTAGTCAAAAAGGCGGCAATCATCTCAGAAATCGTCAGGCACCGACGTGAACTGCAGGAGTCAGACGTGATCTATGTCGGATACCCGGGACATGCCGACGTACCTTTGGCGTGGATGGTGGCAAAGCTGTTTAGATGCAAATTAGTGTTTAATCCGCTTGTGGTGTTTTACACGGGATTCGTGGATGATCAGGGCATTCTCAAAGCCGACTCCTTTTTAGCCAAAGTCTTCAAATGGGGAGAAGGTCTTATTTATCGTATGTGCGATCGGGTCTATGCAGATACTCCGGATCAAAAAAAGCACCTTATGCGATTGTTTCATCTGCGTGAAGACAAGATTGAGGTATTGCCAATCGGTGCTGATGATGAAATCTATTCCTTTGAAGGATATGGCAACACCCGTGACAAGTACTTCAACATCATGTACTACGGGCTCTATAGTCCGCTCCATGCGACACCAACGATTATTCAGGCAGCAGACATCGTAAAGCATGATCCGAATATTCGATTTGTTATGGTAGGAAAAGGGCAGACATACGAGCAAACCGTTTCGCTGGCAGACAAACTCAAACTGAAAAACGTCGAATTTTATCCCGATATGACTGAGCAAAACGCCACCGACACGCTACAGCGAGCAGATGTGTTTTTGGGCTTCATCGCCAAGCATCCTTCAGTTGATCGCATCGTGCCGAACAAAGTCTATCAGGGAATGGCGCTTGGAAAGGCCGTCGTTACCGCAGAAGCTCCGGCAATTGCTTCGATACTTGAGCAGAAAAAAGACGTATATATGGTTGCGCCCAATAGCCCTCAGGCACTTGCCGATGCAATAGTCGATCTGAAAGCAGATAAAAAACTCAAAGACTCCATCGCCAAAGGCGGACGACAAGTGTTTTTGGCACGATTTACCCCACGCGCAGTAGGTGAGCAGTTACGCAATTCATTCACACACGTATGCAACTCCCAATGAGTTGACATATAATAGTAAATACTATAAGATTACAACCTATGAAAGATTTACTGGTACAAATTGCCCGTTGGTTCGAAAAAAAGCTCACTATAGGTAGCCCACAGGCAAATATTCTTCTGTATCATTCTATATCTTCCTCAGACACCGTGGTCGATGTTACCCGCCGCGCATTTGCCAAACAACTTGAAACACTCTCTCAAACACATCAATTCGCCAGTGTTGACGAAATAGTCGATTACATCGATGAAAAAAAGCTCATCTTCGGTAAGCCGGTCGTGGCGCTTACGTTTGACGACGGATACACCAACCTCCTCAAACTTACGCCGCTTATCAAGCGCTACAACTTGCGCCCTATGGTATTTGTAACTGCGCATCCCGAGCATATAAATCGCGCAGAACTTGCCAACAAGCACAAGGTTATGAATGAAATACAGGTAAAAGAACTCATATCTGCCGGTTGGGACATCGGCTGTCACACAATTACACACCCTAATCTGCTCCTTTTATCAGACACCGAGCTAGAGCAGGAGATTCACGACGCAAAATTGATGTTGGAGCAAATCTACGGTATGCCAGTTAAGTATTTTGCCTATCCGAAAGGATTCTACAATGATCGAATCGTATCGATCGTACGCAATGCAGGATACCATGGTGCATTTACCACCGAACGCGGACTCATCAATACCCGTACGAGCCGTTATCGTATTTATCGATTAGGTATTGATCGCACCGTAACTGAGAAAACATTTCCGTTTATGCTGTCATACTCAGCACTTATGTATTTCGGGATAAAACAGGTTGTGGAAGCAGTCACCCGCGAAGTCAATCATATTATTCATTCCATTTCAAATCGCACACTTTCAACCCGTGTGCGCGTTTCGTAACACACTATGAAAGCAGCTACAAAACCAACTGTCACTGTTGCCATTCCAGCATTAAACGAGCAAAACAATATAAAGACAATCATCATGTCAATTTTGGCGCAGGATGAACAGACGTACACGTTGGAAGAAATTCTTGTGCTCAATGATAATTCCGCTGACAGAACCGGCGACATCGTCGACAAACTTGCCAAGCGCTACAAACAGGTCAAACATATCATGCGCACCAAGCGACAAGGGAAAGCAATGGCACTAAATCAGGCATATGATCTGAACAAAAGTGATTACCTGCTGACTGTTGATGCAGATTGCGCACTGGGTACTCGCGACACTATCAGCAACATGGTGAAACGCATGGAAAAAAACACCAAATTGAATGCTGTAGGACCCCGACATGTGCCGGTGAAACAACAGCAATGGATGGCGCAATTTGCTTGGGCATCATACCTGAGTTTTGAAGATGCATTCCTCAAATACAATGGCGGCTACAACTTTTATACCTCGATGTCCGGACAGCTGCTTCGCAAGTCATTTGCTGATTCATTTCGCTTCCCGTTAGGCACGCTATCCGATCAGATTTATCTGTATGCAAAAGCAACCGAAAAAAATCCTAAGGCGTTTGAGCTCAATAAAGATGCCACACTTCTGTTTACCACAGTAACCACCTTTCATGATTGGCGTGTTCTTGCTATACGCTCTACTGCCGGCGATAAAGACGATGCAGTCAACCGCTTCGGGGATGATATTTTAAAACGCTATTCTATTCCACGATCACTTCTTTTGAAAAGCCAGATCAAATGGCTGTTCAAACACCCGATATTGATGTCTGGCTCACTGTTGATGAATGTGTATGTTCGCACCTTCCCGCTTAAGCAGGAAATTGTCAAAAATGGCATGTGGATCGCAACCGCATCATCAAAACAGGATATTTCAATGAGCAACATCAACCTATGACGATAGCACACCTTGTTACCACCCTGGCGCTGTGGCGCTTCAAAGCGATACTTGGCATCAACACCGCGTGGTGGCGTCTGTTTATCCGCTCCATGGGACAGGCAGTTGAAATAGCGCGCGGAGTCTCATTCAGCAACCCGTCGCTTATGTCAATCGGCAATCGGGTGTTTATCAATCAAGGCACACGATTCATCATACAAGAAGCGGGGGTGACAATCGGAAATGATGTGGCAGTTGGTCCTGAATGTATTTTTATTACCGTCAATCTCGACACGAGCCTGACAAGTGCACCAATGACACTTCGTGATAAAAAATTGAACGCGCCGATTGAAATCAAAGATGATGTATGGATCGGAGCACGTGCAATTGTATTGCCCGGCATCACCATAGGGCGCGGAGCAGTGATCGGAGCCGGATCAGTGGTCACGAAAGATGTTCCTGAATTTGCAATAGTCGGAGGAGTTCCGGCAAGAGTGATAAAATCACGAAAACGTACAAAAACAAGCAAGTCAAAATAATTATTATTTTCTAAGAATATCCCATCAGGATAGGCTATAATATATATATGAAAGCAGTTATTTTTGCAGGCGGACACGGTACACGTATTTCTGAAGAAAGCGGCGTACGCCCCAAACCCATGGTTGAAATTGGTGGGCGTCCTATTTTGTGGCATATCATGAAAATTTATGCCTCACATGGTGTACGCGATTTTGTAATCCTGGCAGGATACAAAAGCCACATGATCAAGGACTACTTTGCGAACTATTGGGTGCACTCTGCATCTGCGACATTTGATCTGAAAAACAACACCACTACTATCGAGGCGCATGACAACGAAGACTGGACAGTGACAGTGGTTGAAACCGGCGCAGACACTTTGACTGCCGGCCGACTCCAAATGGCGCGCAAGTATATCGGCGATGAACCATTTTTCCTGACATATGGTGACGGTGTGTCAAACATCGATGTTGATGCCGTTTTGGAACTGCACAACAAAGAAGGAGCGCTCGTTACTGCAACTGTCGTACAGCCACCAGGCCGCTTCGGCATGATGCAACTTGAAGACAACGAATCGATTATTCGCGGATTTCGTGAAAAACCCATTGGAGATGGTGGCGGATGGATCAATGCCGGCTACTTTGTCGTCGATCCCAAGGCGCTTGATTACATCGAAGGCGACACGATGTGGGAGCAGGAGCCCATGAAAAACCTGGCAAAAGACGGAAAGCTTGCCGCATATCGTCATGCCGGATTTTGGCACCCTATGGATACCCTTCGCGACAAAAACGTCCTTGAAAAAATGTGGAACGAAGGAAAAGCGCCGTGGAAAACATGGTAATTTATAAAAACTAACTTGCATCATATGAATATACTGCTCACCGGATCAGAAGGATATATCGGCACCATTCTCGCCGCACGTCTTACTGCAGCCGGACACAAACTCACCTGTTATGACACCGGTTTTTATACCGACGGCAATCTCTACGAATTGGATACTGAAGTGCCTGCCGCAATCAAAAAGGATATTCGTGACATGACCATTGAAGACGTCAAAGGACATGACGCGATCGTTCATTTGGCCGAACTTTCCAACGATCCCTTGGGTCAAAACAATCCGGAAATCACTTATGCCATCAATCACAAAGGAAGTCTTCACTTGGCCACCCTTGCAAAAGAAGCGGGGATTGAGCGATTTGTATACACCTCTTCATGCAGTATTTATGGCGTGGCGGACGGAGTGGTCGATGAAACATCACCGATAAATCCTCAGACTGCATACGCCGAATGTAAAGCCTATGTGGAACGCGATGTTTCTGCCATGGCAGATGAGTCATTCTCACCGACCTTTTTACGTAATGCTACTGTATACGGCCCTTCACCTCGCCAGCGTTTTGATCTGGTCGTAAATGACTTGTGCGGACTCGCCTGGACCACCAAAAAAATCGCCATGATTTCAGACGGTTCACCCTGGCGTCCTCTGGTACACATCGATGATGTGTGCTTGGCAATTCAGTGCGTGCTTGAAGCAGAAAAAGAACTGGTTCACAATCAGATTTTTAATGTCGGGCGCTCAGACGGAAACTATCGTATTCGTGAAGTGGCAGAAATTGTCGGTTCAGTCTTCCCGGGATGTGAAGTATCTTTTGGCCAGGCAACCGGTGCCGATACCCGCAGCTATCAGGTGAACTTTGACAAGATTGCAAATACCTTGTCATCGTTTAAACCCCAATACACGGTAAAAGACGGCGCAATGCAGCTCAAAGAAGTTTTTGAGAAAACCAATATGAGTGAAGAAACATTCAAGTACCGCAACTACACGCGACTGAAACAATTGGAATATCTCATCGATACCGAAAAAGTTACTGAAGATTTGCACTGGAAATAAGCCTATGAAATTCATCAAAACACCCCTTGAAGGAGCCTATGTAGTCGAGCTGGAAAAGCGCGAAGACGAACGTGGGTTTTTTGCCCGTGCATTTTGCGTGGATGAGTTTGCTGAGCATGGCCTCAAAACTGAGATCAAACAATCAAACCTGTCAGGAAGTGTTCAAAAAGGCACGACTCGCGGACTTCACTACCAAGTAGCACCGATGGCTGAGGTAAAGTTTATCCGCTGTATCAAAGGGTCAGTGTTTGATGTCTTGGTCGATATGCGCCCCGAGTCGCCCACCTACAAACAGTGGTTCGGCATTGAACTTACCGAAGAAAATCAAACAGCAATCTATATCCCCGAAGGATTTGCCCACGGCCATCAGACGCTGGAGGATAATAGCCAGATCATGTACCTGACTACTCAAGTATATTCACCGGAGCATGAGCGGGGAATCCGCTGGAATGATCCGGCAATCGGAGTTAAGTGGCCACTGGAACCGACAGTTGTATCTGACAAAGACCAGGCTTGGCCACTTCTTACTGAGTAATTGCATTTTTATATTTCTATGATCATCATCGACCGCGAACTACAAGAGCTTCAAAAACAAAACAAACCAATCAAGGTCGGTATTCTCGGCGCCGGGTTTATGGCACGCGGTATCGCCATCCAGATTCTCAACTATACCCCCGGTATGCAGCTTGTTGGAATGGCAAATCGTACTCCTGAAAAAATCGAAAAGATTCTTGAGGAAGCTGGCGCTACTGATCGGGGAGTGATTGTGACTGATGATTACATGGACCTGATCAACAATCCGCAAATCGATGTGATTGTCGAAGTGACCGGCGCTATTGAGTACGGCACCAATGCAATGCTTGCTGCGTTTGCCGCCGGAAAACATGTGGTGTCAATGAATGCAGAAGTGGACGCAACGATCGGCCATATCATGCGAGATGAAGCGCGAAAAGCTGGTGTTGTGTATACCGTGTCAGATGGTGATCAGCCCGGTGTACAACTGAATCTATACCGGTACGTACAAGGACTCGGCCTAAAGCCGGTGTTGTGCGGCAATGTCAAAGGACTCCAGGACCCCTACAGAAACCCAACCACCCAGGAAGCATTTGCAAAAAAATGGGGGCAAAATCCCTACATGGTCACCACCTTCGCTGACGGAACCAAAATTTCATTTGAGCAAGCGTGTGTCGCCAATGCCGTCGGCATGGGTGTCGGAAAACGCGGCATGCACGGACCGACTGTTGAGCCAGGTACTCCGCTTGAGAAAACCGTGGAGCTGTATCCGCAGGAACACCTTTTGAATGGACCGGGAATTGTAGATTACGTGGTCGGCGCTGTACCAAACGGTGGTATTTTTGTCTTGGCCACTCACGATGATCCAATTCAACAGCATTACTTGAACTTATATAAAGTCGGTCCCGGACCACTGTACTGTTTTTACAATCCGTATCACTTGTGTCATTTTGAGACACCGGCTTCTATCGCGCGCGCAGTATTACACAAAGATGAAACACTGGTGGCACGGGGAGACAAACCGATGGTCGAAGTAATCACAGTCGCAAAAAAAGATTTGAAAGCAGGCGAGACGCTTGACGCACTTGGTGGCTACACCATGTATGGGGAATGCGAGAATAGCCCGGCAGCGCGCGCCGAAGACCTGCTGCCGATTGGATTGGCAGAAGGAGCCACAATGAAACGAGATGTGAAAAAAGACAGCTACATCACGTTTGCAGATGTATCTCTTCCTGCCGGTCGAACGATCGACCAGCTATGGAACAAACAGCACGGTCGCGCCTGATGGCCAACACAGAGAGCGCCCTCTATGTCGGCGACTACGTACTTGTATGATCCGTAGATTGTCACAATAGAACAAATTGATCTTTTATGATATAATTACATTCTCTTATGATAAAACGAGTTATCGCTATCGGATTTTTGGCCATTTTGGGGCTTCTGCTGTTTTCAGCAACCATTCGTGGTGTGCCAGGAAACCTGGATGAGGTCACCCAAATGGGTCCACTCACCGTACCCGGCGGACCGTTTGAGTCATCACATGAACGCGCGCCGTACGCAGAAATGCTTGCGATCAAAGATCGCGGCACTATCGAACTCGGCAAAGACTTAGCAGACTTTGGTGCTCCTGACGTGGGATACGAAGGAAATAAATACTTCAGCTTTTTCCCTTCAGGCATCGCTGTTGTGACACTTGCCGGATACACCTTGGGATCGCAGATAGGGATCGGCCAAGTAAGCGCATACTTTGTCATGAGTCTCATCTCGATCATCACTATGATCACAATCTTCTTGATTTGTCGAGACACATTTAAGTTGCCAATTTGGGCATCCATGGCGGCGCCTGTTTTGTTTGCATTTGGTACTCCTGCATGGAGTTATTCAATCACTATCTATCAACATGCTGTGGCTGCTTGTTTTGCCATGCTCATGTTCTACTTTACCTGGCGCTATCGCCAGCGCGGCAAATACAACTACATCTGGGCTGCATTAGTTTGGACACTATACGGATCGTCTCTGTTTTTTGATTATCCAAACGCAGTCCTCCTTATGCCGAACATGCTGTATCTCTTGCTGAGCTCATTCCGTGTCCGCCGCTACCACGAAGGACAACGAGTTGCATTTAGCTTTAACACAGCAATCGTAACCACCATGATCTTTTTTGTCATGATCGTCGGATACTTGGGGTATCACAACACCAAATACTTCGGCAGCTGGAACACCATCGCAAACACCCTGACTCGCTATACACCGGGTACTGAAACGAAAGTAGAAGTAGTGCCGCATGCTGAGCGACTGAGCCGCGTCGGAAAAGCCCTCACGGAAGAGCTATTTCCAACCGGTGTCGGTATCTTGCTCTTTGGGCTTGATAAAGGACTTTTCTTGTTTTCACCGGTACTGCTTATGGCAGCGCTTGGATACCTGGCACTATGGAAAAACAATCGCAATATGGAGCTTGGCGTACTAGCCACTCTTCCTGCATTTAATCTGTTTGTGTATGCCAGCTTTGGAGATCCGTATGGCGGTTGGGCATTTGGTCCTCGCTATCTGGTTCCTGCCATGGCCTCGCTTTCCATTCTCACCGTGATCGGTCTTCAGGGCGCACGTTTGAACTGGCTGCGACGTTTGGCATTTATGCTTCTTTTTATCGTCTCATCAGCTATTGCTGCCGCAGGAGCGTTGACCAGCAATCTTATCCCACCAAAAGTTGAGGCAGATTATTTGAAGATTCCGTACTACAACTTTTTGCACAATTTTGACCTGATTTTCAAAAACCAATCGGCAAGCTTTTTATACAATACCACGTTCCACACCCAACTTAATCTCGAACAGTATGCGCTTGTGTTGTGGGGTACATTAATTGCTACAATGTTTGTTCTTGTTTTGGTTCTACCATTTTTTGACCGTAAAAAAGCCGCATGAAACTCGCACTGATTATCGATTTAGGGAAGCTCAACGCATACGGGAAACACCTGGAGCGTCGCTTTGGATGGAATAAAATAATCGGATTTATCGCCACGATACTTGCCATCATGGCTACATCATGGAGTTATTACAACGACGTAATCGTATCATATGGTGATGCAGAATCTCATTTGAATATTGCAAAACGCGTAATCTCCAGCATTACACCGGGATTCGCGCAACTGGGAGGTATTTGGCTTCCGGTCCCGCATATCATGATGGTGCCGTTTGTTTGGAATGATTTTCTGTGGCGCACCGGCCTTGGCGGAGCAATCGTCTCTGGGTTTTGTTATGTGGTCAGCTCGATTTATCTATTCAAGCTTCTGAAGTCCTTGACTCGCAGCACCATGCCTGCCGTGTTTGGTGCGTTCGTATTTATGACCAATCCGAATGTACTCTATCTACAAAGTACGCCGATGACTGAACTTCCGCTTCTCATGTTTTTCACTTTGTCATCGTATTATTTCGTACAGTTTCTTCTCAATGACCGACGATTACTGCACCTCATCGCCGCAGCATTTTTTGGCTTTTTAGCTACGCTTTCACGCTATGACGGATGGTTTCTTGTCTTAGTTGAAGCTGGAGCACTTGTACTCTATTACCTGCCGAAAATATGGAAAGATCGTCGCACCTATTGGCCGATGCTTCAGGGTAAATTCATCACATTTGCGACTCCGGCATTTTTCGGTATTCTCATCTGGTTTGTCTGGGATTACCTTATCTTGGGTGATCCGTTTTACTTCACCAACAGTCAATTCTCAGCAAAGACCCAACAGGAAAGCTGGTATTTGCGCGGTGAACTACCGGCCTATCACGACATCTGGCAGTCCATTTTATACTATGTGGTCACTGCCATGAGTAATGTCGGCGTACTGCTTTTCATCTTTGCCGTCGCTGGATGTATCGCGTATCTTCGTGACAAGACTCAGCGCCATCGCCTACTTATTGCACTTGTTATGGGCGTACCGTTTATTTTCTATATCGTAACGCTTTGGCTTGGACAATCAGTTATCTTTATTCCGCACATCACACCAAAAACATTTGAATGGCGACTGTTTAATGTTCGCTATGGTGTCATGGCATTACCGTTTGCAGCATTTTTTGCCGGATACTTATTTTTCCGTACCAAATCTGCCGGACGCGGTGTGCTTTTGTTGATGATGTTTTTCCAACTACTTTTGTTCGCTGTCGGCTACTCGCCAGTTATTTCGTTGGCAGACGGTGTTGAAGGACTTTCACACGCCAAACGCCCGGATGCAGAGCAGTGGATCAAGACACACTATGACGGAGGCATGGTGCTTATGGACGATTATGCACGCACCATCAGTATCGTTCGCTCGGGTATTCCAATGAGTGCATCCATCTATGTCGGTAATCATCCGTACTGGGATGATTCGCTTCGTGCCCCTGAACGATATGCCACGTGGATTGTCATGCAAAAAAGTGACACCATCTGGACAACATTGTATGAAAATCCTAAGATGCAGTCACACCTGTACAAGCATTTTCAAAAAGCATACACATCGCCTGAGATTCTGATTTTTAAACGCATAAAACCCCTTACTGAAGACCCCAAAGATATTAAAAACAAGTATCATCCGGACACGGTCAAACTCTCATTCTGACAGCAGAAACGCACTATATATACTGCAACTGCACTTGTCAAAGGACGATCGAACGGGTAGGATAGATGGAACTCATGAACATCTCACGTAGTATTGGTATCGGCATATTGATAATTGCAACCCTGATATGGGGAGTTTTTGCTGTGGAGGCAACGGTCCCTGAACAAAAGGAGCGTTTTTTTGATGTTGTGTCATTTGACACGATGAAGCTCTCACGAGACGGTGCACGCAATCCGGATGTGACGAAGCAGATTCCGCAACTGGTGTCGTCGCTTGAAAAACTGCATCCGACTCATGTGGCAATCGGTACTCCGTACAATGAAGAGTTTGTTCCTTTGATGAAAAAATGGACCGGCGAGATTCATACCCGCGGGATGAATGTGTGGTTTCGTGGTAACTTCAGCCAATGGGAAGATTGGTTTGATTACGGTCGCATGGAGCACCCGGAAGACCACATCCAACTAACTTACGATTACATCACGAAACACCCCGAACTCTTCCGAGACGGCGATATATTCACCCCTGTTCCTGAGCCGGAAAACGGCGGATTCGGTGACCCCCGATTTACGGAAGAATCCAAACAAAAGTTTTTTGACTTTTTGCCCAAGTCCTATGCCAAATGCCAGGAAGCATTTAAAAAGATTCGCAAAAATGTAACCTGCGGATACTACTCGGTAAATGGTGATGTGGCCAAACTGTTTACCCGCGAAGATGTACAAAAAATCGGCAACATTCTGGCAATTGATCATTATGTAGCTGCGCCTGAGCGCCTTATCGCTGACGCAAAAGAACTGCATGAAAACACTGGAGCTGATATCATCCTTGGCGAGTATGGTGCACCCATCCCGGATATTCATGGCGATCTGACAGAAGACGAGCAGGCAGCGCTCATTGAAAAAAATATGCTGGCAATTGCCGAGAATAAAGACTTTATTCGCGGTGTCAATTATTGGACCACATTCGGTGGATCAACGCGCATTTTTGAAGCGATTGATGAGCCGAAAAAAGCAGCTGCTGTGATGAAAAAATACTACAAACCAGTTGTGGTCGAAGGCTCAGTAATTGATGCATTTGGTCTTCCCATAAAAGGTGCGCAAGTCCAGATTCAACCGTTTTCCAGCGTAGAAACTGATACATTTGGCAGCTACACAGCGCTCACTACAGAAGATCATCTGCAGATGACCACGAGCATGCCGGGATATAAAGCAGTCACGAAGTCAGTTCATGTAGGCAGCGATCACACTGCTCATCTGAGCGTACAACTGGAGCCCCAACACCCGGGCATTCTCTACACACTGCGCCTCTTGCTGTCCCGCGCAATCCAAATCTTCCGCTGATCACATACTCTCGGCCTACTCATCTGTATAATTCACGTTTTAGAAACCTCACTATAGGGTATAATGTAGCATGACAAATACGGAACGTCGCGGTCTTCATCTTCCTCTTCCTCAACTTCCAAAAGTGTACATAGGATCGCTCGAAGAACCCCAATCACCACCCCCAGAGATCCATACAGCTCTAGAGCAAGAGGTGCTGGCCGACCTCACATTGGCTGACACCATCTCCGAATACCACTGGATTTTTAGTGTCACCGGCCTTCCCACAAAAGTGTTTGAACCACTTAATCGACCTCCGCGAAAAGGAGCTCCCCGGTTTGTGGATAGACTGCTCAAAGAAGGGGAGTATCATACGCATTATCACTACACTCAGGCAGAATACACTGATGAGGCCATATATCACGGTCATGCAATCGCTACCTCTAAGCAGACTCGGGATGTGTTGAAACCCTGTAAAATCACCGCAAAACAAAGACGCCGCGCTATCAATTCTATTGGCATCTTGACAGCCCCCGCTATGGTTGCCGAGTTGAACGGGTATGTAATTGGCGATATCCTTACGAGCTCAGACAATCGGATACGCGAGCATGCAGCAGAATGGTGGCCGGGGTATGTTGAGGCGATGAAGCAAGCAAGCGCCCCAGCAGAAGACCCCGATCACACAGATGACAGCAGAACGCCCCTTGTGACAATCGCTGATACTCCACTGGCGACTAATACTCCACTGATGAAGCGCGCGCATGAAGAATGCCTCAGAATGACCGCCTCTCTTTCGCTATGGAATACATTCATACCTATTCAAGACATCATGCAACGCGATGCGCAAGCTTTAGTTACTGAGGCGCAATCCGACACACCTGTGATGCAAACCAACCTCATTTTTAAACAACTGCGCGCTTTTTCTGATGCATGCCGCAAATATCGGCTCTTTATACAAGAAGGGGCATCTGCTTTATTTGACCCGACACATCCGGGACATGAGCAGGTTGCAGACGCCGTAAGACAAATTGATACTGAGGAGTTTTTTGATGAATTTATTATTATGGTTGCGGGAGGGCATGAATTGATGGGCGCAGAACGATTTGCGCATAACATGAATCAGCTACGCACCTACCTGGCTGAGCATCCGGAGGAAGCAGAAGATCCGTTGTATACTGAGATGACAAGCACAGTGGACAGCTTTGTCGAACTGAATAAATGGATCAACTTGGATTACTCCGGCGTTCCGGAAGACAATGGTGAAGAGCTCCCATCCGAGACTCCGCAGCCGCGCCAACAGTACATTTACCCGGCAATAAAACCGGCCAACCAACCCACCGAGCCGACCGGACGAAAGCGCAAACATCACATACACCCTGTGCAAGAAACCGAACAACTCGATCGCGCAGCTGAGTGGATAGAACAGGCGAACCGCGCGATAACCCCCGTAGACACAGACAGTGTAATAGAAGGACTTGCCGACATGTCACCTGACGAACGAGAATACATACTCAGCAAGCTGCAGCAGTACGAGATCGGAGGGTCTGGGATGCGCAAACTCCAAGACTCGAGAGGCTTTTTTCGCTTCAGAGTGGGTAAAACGCGCATTCTTTTTGAACTGACAGATGGCATGCTTACATTTCACAGTATGCGAATGCGCGATGATACCACCTATGATCGACTTCGGAAACGGGGAACAATATGACTTTTTGACCTCAATCTGCTATAATTACTACCAGTCATACATCCGTATTGCTTCAAGGGCACAGGAGTAAGCACGCGGATGTTTTTTATTGTTGTAAAAGTCTCTTTATACTATGCAGATTCGTAATGTAGCCATCATCGCCCACGTAGATCATGGAAAAACCACCCTTGTTGATGCTCTTTTGAAACAAACTCACACCTTCCGTGACAATCAAAAAGAGATGTCTCAGACACTCATCATGGATTCAAATGATCTTGAGCGCGAAAAAGGCATTACCATCCTGTCAAAAAACACCTCCGTATTTTATAAAGACACCAAAATCAACATCATCGACACTCCCGGCCACGCAGACTTTGGTGGTGAAGTAGAGCGCGTACTCAATATGGCAAGCGCTGCAATTCTATTGGTCGACTCAGCAGAAGGCCCGCTTCCGCAGACCAAATTCGTACTGAAAAAGGCACTCGAAGCAAACCTGAAGATCATTCTGCTCATCAACAAAATTGATAAAAAAGATGCCCGTCCGGCAGAAATCATCACCGAAGCAGAACACCTCTTTTTGGAGCTTGCCCATGATGAATCTCATCTGAATTTCACGACGCTGTACGCAGTCGGGCGCGACGGAAAAGTGTTTGCCGAGCTTCCTGATTCTTATGACGAATCTACCCCCGGCGACTTGACCCCGCTCTTTGACACCATTCTTGATGAGGTACCTGACGTGGCCACTGATGAATCTGAACCGTTTCAAATGCTCATTTCGACACTGGATGCCGACGCATATGTAGGCAAACTGTGTATCGGTCGCGTCAATCGCGGTAGCCTGAACAAAGGAGACAATGTAGCGCTTGTTGAAGACGGAACAGTCGTAAGCACGAATAAGGTAATGAAGCTGTACACCAGCGAAGGCTTGGCCCGCACCGAAGTGGATCGTGTGGTGGCAGGCGATATCGTCGCCATCGCAGGCATTCCTCAGCTGACCATCGGCCAGACCATTTCTGACCCGGCACATCCGGAATCACTTCCCACAATCGAGATTGAAGATCCGACAATTCGCATCACTATCGGCCCCAACACCAGTCCCTTTGCCGGACGTGAAGGAAAATACACCACGTCACGCCAGATCAAAGAGCGCCTCAGCAAAGAAGTCGAGACCAATCTTGGTCTTCGTGTCGAGCCGGATCCTGAAGGAATCAACTTTATCGTGAGTGGTCGTGGCGAACTCCATCTTTCAGTGCTGATTGAAACCATGCGCCGTGAAGGGTTTGAACTGCAGGCCTCACGACCGCAAGTCATCATCAAAGAGATCGACGGAAAAATGTGCGAACCGTATGAAGAAGTTACGATCGACGTGCCGCAAGAACATACCGGCGTTGTATCTGAGGAATTCGGACGCCGCAAGGCCCGCATGTTGGACATGACCACTGATTCCAATAATAACACGCGTTTGGTATACGTGATCTCAAGTCAGAATCTGTTGGGTATCCGCAATGTCTTGCTCACCAAAACGCGTGGAACTGCAATATTAAACACGTTCTTTTTGGGATACGAGCCAAAAGGAAGTAAGATGGATTCACTTCGCAATGGTGCTTTGATCAGCTCACAGACCGGACAGACCCTGACATACGGACTACTCAACGCCCAAGAGCGTGGCACGCTCTTTGTCGGCACCGGAGTAGAAGTGTATGAAGGTATGGTGATCGGTGTCTCAAGCCGCGAACAGGATCTTGAGGTAAACGCTTGCCGTGCCAAACAACTCACCAACAACCGCTCATCCGGTGAGGGAGTATCTGATGCTCTGACTCCTCCTACTATCATGTCGCTTGAACAGTGCCTTGATTTTATCGGAGATGACGAGCTCTTGGAGGTTACCCCAGCATCGCTTCGCCTTCGCAAGCGGTACCTGACTGAAGTCGAGCGTCGCCGACATTCACGCTCATCATAACCCGCAACACGCCCATCTTTTTCTCTATCGCTTGACAACGTAAACGTTTGTTCACTATACTAGACGTATGTTGGAAAAACGTCTTGCCGCTATCAAAAAGTTTTACTCACAAAACAAACGACTTCCTTCGTATGAAGAGATGCTCAAGCTGTTTGATGTCTCATCCAAAAACTCCGTTTTTAAGGTGGTTCACCAACTGATTGAACAGGGGTTTTTAAATAAAGCAGAAGGAAAGCTTGCACCGACGTCACAGTTTTTTGCATTGCCACTGCTGGGACTTGTAAAAGCCGGGTACCCGATCTTATCAGAAGAGCAGAAAAAATATCTGACGCTGGATGAGTACCTTATTGAAGATCCGACCAGTTCATTTTTGTTGACCGTCTCTGGAGATTCACTCATTGAGCTGGGGATTTATGACGGCGATATTGTGATTATAAAGCGGGGGAGCACTGTGCGTCCCGGCATGATCATTCTTGCAGAGATTGACGGCCAGTGGACACTCAAGATTTATCGCATGGATAAAAATACCAACCGACCATATCTGGAGTCAGCCAACAATAATTATCCACCCTTTTTCCCAAAGCGTGAATTGAAGATTCACGGCACGGTACAGGCGGTCATTCGCAAACTCCACTAAGATACTTACGCGTGCAATGCGACATCTGCATCGTCATCCGGCAGCGGTACGTTGTTGACTACACGCATTCCATGTAGGCTATGTAAGTGTCGCGTCAGGTTTGACAGCGCCGTGGCAAATGTCTCTTTGCGCCAGGCGCCATATGCTGCACCGATGCCATCTCCTTGCCCAAGCGCTGACTGCAGTGTGTGAAGACGTTCAGATAATCTTGCTGCGACAGTATCATCGGAAATCGTTACCACCCGCTTGAGTTCTCGCACAAGCACATCTTCATCACGACCCTGTATAAACAACGGTCGGCCGACAAAGGCATCATCTGCACTCATCCATGTCAGCACGTCGTGCCGGCCCACCACATGAGTTGTATGTATCGTGCCGGTTGCGTATTTGTCCACTACATGCAGCATAGGGCGCTCGCCACCATGTGCATAGGTGTTTCTGATATATGCAGTGCCCATCGCGTCACTTTCAAGCGCAGTACAGGCTGGCGTCACACCGTCTTCATTGGTCTGAGAATGCAGGATGAGCGACTCCATGCGATAGTAATCCGGGTGAATACGCGTCACCTCACTTTGTCCGGGTCGGTACAGATTCGGCACATACACTTCTTCCGGGCGTCGTGGTCGTTTTCGTCGTTCTTTCATAGTGGTCAAAATAAACTATGGATTATAATATCAATTCAAACTGAATAGTGCTTGAATTTTTCCTGACAGGAAACATTACGCGTGTAGATCAAATTGCGAGAGAAGCTTTTTGTTTCCCGCAAGCTGATATTGGAGCAGGTCTCGGTAAACACCGGGCCTGTTGGAGAGTTCTTTCGGACTTCCCTGATCAACGATCTTCCCACCATCAACCACGATAATGGTATCGACATTCTGAATCGTCGAGAATCGATGGGCGATAATGATAGTGAGTCGATTTTTCATCAGGTTATCAAGACCTTTTTGCACTTCGGCTTCTGACTTGGAATCCAAACTACTGGTAGCTTCATCTAATATCAAAATCGGTGCATCTTTGAGGATGGCGCGCGCGATTTGAATGCGCTGCTTTTGTCCGCCGGAGAGGCGTACGCCGCGTTCACCGACCTGTGAATCAACTCCCTTGGGGAGCTTTTTCACAAAATCCCACGCATTGGCTAGTTTGAGCGCCCTGACCACATCGTCGTTGCTGGCATTCATTTTTCCGTACGCAACATTTTCGGCGATACTGGCTGAAAAGAGTTCATTTTCTTGAAACACGAGTGCGATGTTGCGGCGAATAGTCTGATGATCAAGCTCTTCGTATTTTTTACCACCCAGCAAAATTGACCCTGAAGTCGGGTCATAAAATTTAAGCAGAAGCGCCACGATAGTAGATTTACCGACACCGCTATGACCGACAAGCGCGATCTTTTCATGCTTTTTGAAAGAAACCGTGACGTCGTCCAACACGATGCCTGACTCTTCATATTTAAAGGTCACCTTATCTAAAGCGAGCGCGGCATCTTTCATGAGCGCTCCAGACGGTTTTTTCTTGGCGAAGAGCTCGCGTGCAGGCAAGTCAACTACCTCAAAGTATTCTTTGGATCCGGACTCAGCCTCCTGTACCCGCGCCAGAATAAAGGACATGGCAAACAGCGGAATACGTGCTTGATTCAACAGCTGCAACAACAACACAGTGTCACCCAGAGTAAGCTTGCCCATATAGGCATCGTAAAAAGCGATGCCGCTTACGCCGGTGAGAATGACAATCAAGCTCAGGTTGCGGAAGAAGTCAAAAAAGTGATAGGAACGACTCTGCATGTCGTAGAGCCGGTTAATCTCGGTGAGATTTTCGGAAGTAGTATTGTACTCATGCTGTTCATTAGTAAAGCTTTTGACCAGCTTGATATTACCGATAACCTCTTGGATGCGACCGCGCGCGCGATCTTCAATGGTATTTTTTTGGTTCTGTATCTCGCCCCATTTTTTTGATGAGTAGTAGCTGAGGACCAGATAAATCGGGAAGAGTGAAAACGTGAGTGCAGCAACCGGCACACTATAGTAGGCCATAAAGATCACGGTAAACAAACTCTGCAGCAAGGTCGGAAAGATAAAGTTGGATGCAGAATTCATAAACATCTGCACCACGGTGATACCGCGTGTGAGCTGATTTACAATCTTTCCTGAGATTTCAGAATCAAAATAAGACTGCGGCAGACTCAGGATACGGTGATAAAACACCTCTGTCAGGTATTGGTAGAGGCGCCCGGCCATCTTGTCACCAAGTCGATTTGACACTCCCTGCAAAATGATGCCAACAAACGCCACAGAAAAAGACCCCAACACATAAAAAAGCAGCTTGTTTACATCGCCACCGCCGGTTTTTACATGGTTGACTATCTCATCAACAATGAGCTTGGAGAAAAATGGGGTGATTAGATTGGCAACAGCCCCAAATAGTATGAGAAGGGTAAGCGTCCCAAAAAGACCATAGAGGGGGCGGGCAAGCTTGATAATTTTCCAGATATTTTTCATTTAGATTAGATTGATCAGAAGGGCTAAAACAATAAGCACTCAGTATAACACAAAACAGCTTGAAATGTCTGGTCGCAATGTTTGTATAATGATACATATCATGGGGCGGTACCAACGTATTTTTCTGCTTTTGCTTGCACTCGGGCTTTTCCTGACGCCTCAGGTGTGGGCTGCGCGCATTCAAATGGGCTCAGATTCCTTATCAGGAAAAACAGGAGACGATCACGGCATTGCAGTATCACTCACCGTAAAAGAAGGCGATTATGAAGGAGCCAATCCGTCTCAAAACGAAAAAGCAGAATTTGTCGTCGATAGCCCGCGTGATGGCGACCGATGCGTCACAAATCCTTCTTCAAGTGACAGCACCGGTAAGGTAACGGGCACCTGCTATGCCAGTAAAGCCGGGTCGGTGAAAGTATATGCCAAGTCGACCGATCGGGGAGATCAGTCAGAATCGGTCACACTCGAGTTTTCAGAACCGGACAGCACCGACGACAAACCGAAAGACGACGCAGATCCGGCAGATGAAACCGCACCTCAAGACAGTCCGACCGCTGCAGACGAGGCAAAAAAAGCAGCTGCCATGAAGGCCTATCAGGAACAGATGGCACAAGGACAGGGCGGGGGAGGGCAGCAAACAGCAGGAAGCGCACTGGCCAGTCAGCTCGGCCTGACTGAAGATAAAAATACCGGCATGGGAGATGGGTTGGCAAACGGCGGAAGTGTAGCCGGCGCGTCGTCCGGAAACGAAAATAATCCCCGAAGTGACCTTGACCTACTCAACTCCATCATATACCTTGCCGGCGGCATCATCTTTATCATTGCGGCACTCTACTTTATCTGGTGGCAGATGAAAGAGCACCAAGCGCGCATGGAAAAGAAAAAAAACGGAGGAGGAAATTCAGACGGGACTCCCGACACGACAGATACCAAAACTGATTCACCTACTGATACGACAAAAACGCCAACTGAGATCATAGCTGATAAAAAGGAGAGCGTACCCACTCCAACCTATGACCCGACAGCCGGATCTAAAAGTTCCCAACCTGCAGATGCTACCAAGCCTAAAGCACCAGAAACAGAACCAACACCGACTCCCATCACACAACCGACAGCAAAGACAGCCGAACCTAAGGCTCCATTAAAAAAAGATGAGCCGCTTGCAAAAAGTCCAGAACCGGAGACCAATACCACCACCAGTCTGCCGCCTGAAGCTTCAAAAGCATCTGACTCACGCCCCACACTTGCACAACTACGTAGCGCCACGCCTGCGCAGGCGCCCGCACAATCCGCCACCACACAATCAGTAAGCGCACAACCCACAGCATCCAAACCAGAACCAACCGACACGCCCGCCAACGCGCAGCCAACCACACCCGCTGAGCCAGATTACACAGTCGACGCTATTGCGCGCCGTATCACACAAGAAATTCAAAAATCAAAGTCTGAACAATAAATAGCGAATAACAATATATATTTATTGATAAACGATAAATATATGGTATACTATTCTCATGAAACGTATATCTATTCTCTTTCTCAAGCTCTGTTTGCTAGCTGTTGCAACAGCAACTACAGTCCTTCTTGTGTGGTTTCCTCCGCAGGAAGGCCGGGCTACCAATCTGAATTTGCTGCAAATCTATACTGACCCATTTATTCTGTATATTTATCTTGCCTCAATCGCTTTTTTCACGGGACTGTATCAGGCATTTAACCTACTGGGCACCATTGAGAAGGGTCAGGCGTTCTCACCAGAAGCAGTGCGTGCCCTGAAGATAATTCAGCTCGTTTCCGTGATCCTGATCGGCTGTATCGGGATGGCAATGATATATATCCGCTTTTTTGTGCAGGGAGAAGATCCGGCAGGAAGCATGATGCTTGGCATTATTATGTCGGGAATTCTCGCGATGATTACTGCGGCAGCATTGCTGTTTCAGCATTTGTTTCAACGTGCACATGAGTTGCAATCGGAGAACGAATTAACAGTCTGACCTACCTATGGCTATTCAAATCAACATTGATGTAATGCTGGCAAAGCGCAAAATGAGCGTGACTGAGCTTGCTGAAAAAGTAGGAATCACTCTGGCCAATCTGTCGATTCTCAAAAACGGCCGTGCCCGCGCCATCAGGTTTTCTACCCTCGAGGCAATATGTGAAGCCCTCAACTGCCAACCCGGAGATATTCTGGAATATTCACCCAATCCCCCAAAGCCGGGTGTAATGATCGCGACTTCACCATAAACCTAAGCACATTTACCACAACTACTATACGGCAGATTGTATAATCACATCATGCGAATACTTATTTTTGGCGACAGTATTACCTACGGATACAACGATGCGAAAGGCGGCTGGGCGGAGCGGTTACGTATGGATCCTGACTTTCTTTCGTTGGACTATACGGTGTTTCCACTGGGAATTCCCGGCGATACATCAGAAGGAGTGTTGGCTCGTTTTGAAATAGAAACGAAAGCGCGTTTTCGGGAAGAGCCCTCATTTATCGTGCTTGCTATCGGTACAAATGATACGCAATATCTTTATGCAGAAAATCGATATAAATATACTGATGAAGATTTTGAACACACATACAAAGAATTGTTACGACTATCCAAAGAGTATGGAGCGGGAACATTGGTTTTGGGTATTCCACCTGTTGATGAGTCACGAGTGAATCCGATGCCCTGGTCACCGGAGAAATCTTATCACGACAAAAAAGTTCGCGAATGTAACACGAAAATTCTCACTTGGGCGCAAGAACAATCATTTGCGTATGTTGACGTGATGAAGGTGTTTGAAGAAAATGGAGGAGTAAAGCTGCTTGATGATGGTGTACACCCCGATACCAATGGGCATGAGCTCATGTATCGCGAAGTCAAGAAACAACTACTCTCTGTCCTCAAAGGGTGAGCCCCCAGGGACTCGAACCCTGAACCAATTCCTTAAGAGGGAACTGCTCTGCCAGTTGAGCTAGGGGCCCAAACGTTTTCGAAGATACGCTCGGCCGAAACCAGTTTTTAGCTGTTTTTCACGGCTAATTGCGGCTTCTTCTGACAAACACGCTTCATAGTATACCAGCTGAAGCGGTATACGGTGGCGTGTCGCTGTTACGCGACCGGCGTTATGTTCTTGCAAACGATGCTGAACATCCACCGTCCATCCGACATATAACTTACCGTCTTTTTCACTTTTCAAGACGTATGTAAAGTACATATCAAACTGCTCTGCCAGTTGACCTGCCCACATTGCTGCGCAAAGCGCTGCAGGCGGGGCTAGGGGCCCTGACAAAGTAGACCTCTATTTTACACCATTTGGCCTGTAATCTCAATGAGGAGGCGAAAACACCTGTGTCTGAGAATAGAATATTCGCTATACTTTGTGGTATGAAAATGCAGACAAAAGGATACACGCCATACATTATCGTCGCGGCGCTGGCGGCGCTTTTACTCCTTGGTAACGGTGGACCTCTCGTTATTCAAGATCAAACGGTTTTGGTCTTATTTGGTGCAGCAATCACGATCAAACACATCGTCACTCTCATCCTATTAGGACTGTTGCTTCGCTACCTACCGGCACCGTTTAACCTCATTATCATCATCGGGCTTCTTCTGTATCTGCTGTCATTTTTTGGTTTTTTTGGCATATTCGGTTCAAGCGGCATTTTGACCCTGATATTGGTACTCTTACTCATTGTGTTCATCATCGGACTCATCTAAAATGAGTTGGTTGCGGCTGCATCGACATCTATTTTTTGACGATTGACTTTGACATGTTTAAACGGATAATTCTTCCCCTATTTGTTGCTTTGGTGGTGCTTGGCATTATGGGTGTCATCATGTTTCGCCATGCACTTGCGCAAATCGCCACAGATGAGCCGGCGCTTGACGCAAGAAAGATGGAAAAAACATTTATCTCCACCTCGATAGATGAAGGAAAACCGTTTTCCATTCTTCTTTTAGGCACTTCAGGCGGGGAGCATGAGGGAGCATATCTGGCCGACTCACTCATTGTGGCTCGTGTTGATCCGGCAAAAAAGGACGTCGCACTCATTTCCGTACCGCGCGACTTGTTGGTGTATCCGGGGGCAGCCTACAACATCGGAAGTGACTGGAAAGTAAATGCATATTACGCAATCGGCCTGAATGATGAGGATTTTCCGGCAAAAGACCCCACGTTTACCGGAAAAAATGGTGGCGGACGTCTCACTGCCGCAGTCTTGGGTGATCTGCTCGGGATTCCTATTGATCGGTATGTCGCCATCGATTTTGATGGATTTGAGCATGTAATTGATGCGATGGGTGGGGTTACCGTACAGGTTGAAAAAAGCTTTACTGACCGCGAATACCCACGTGCTGGACATGAAAATGATTTATGCGGTCACAAAGAATCAGAGCTGCCCGGACTCGTGGCACAGCTCTCGTACAAACCTGCCTATGAAGTCTTTCCATGTCGCTACCAGACAGTCACATTTCAAAAAGGCGAAATGAAACTGACAGGTGAGCAGGCATTAGCGTTTGCCCGCTCGCGGCATGCTGCAGAAGATGGAAGCGACTTTGCCCGGTCTGCTCGGCAGAAGCTGCTGATAGCGGGCCTTAAGGACGCCATCATGAGCCCCGCAGTCATTCCGCATATCCCTGCCATTTTTCAAGAAGCCGTCAAAACGATACGCACAGATATGAGCACCGACGAATTGCAGGCGCTGCTCTTGGCCGAACCCAAGCTTGCTTCATATAAGACGCGTTCCATTCAACTCACAAACGAAAATGTGCTTCGCGACTCCACATCTGCTGAATTCGGATATATACTGGTGCCCAGAAGCGGCAGCTACGCAAGCATCGCCGATTATGTCAGTGCCCAACTGGCCCAAAACGCGGTACAATAATCATATATGAGCGTGTTTTCAGTCTCATTTGCGAAGCGACTTCTTGCCGCAATTCTTGCGCTCTCTGTTTTTTTTGCCATTTTGTATTTTGCATTTAAGGCGAGAAGCACCTATACCATCAACCTCAGCCGTCCCGCAGTGATACAACAAATTCGTTCACTGGCCAGACTTGAGACAGCGCAGTTCACGATCGAGAAAATCATCGACTCACAGTCATCTGACACCAATGCCATCTCGCGCTTTTTATTCGGCAACCGCATCCTGCTTATCGCACACGGCCAAGTAATTGCAGGGTTTGACCTGTCACAAATGTCTGAAGCCGATATTGAAATTGAAGGTCACGCCATCACCATGCATTTGCCGCCACCGCAGATACTGATAGCTACCTTGGACAATGAGCAAACACGCGTCTATGACAGGCAGCAGGGAGTGCTAAACACCAGAGGAAGCGAGCTGGAATCAGAAGCGCGGCTGCAAGCACAGCGATCGATCCGCCAGGCAGCATGTGACGGCAAGATCTTGGATGTCGCTTCAGACAATGCGAGGCGACAGCTTACTGCATTTTTACAGGGAATGAAGTTTGAAACGGTGACCATCGACATCCCGCAAGGAAAATGTCAGTAATATGGGTGCACCCGGAGGGACTTGAACCCCCAACCTTGTGGTTCGAAGCCACATGCTCTATCCAATTAAGCTACGGGTGCTGGAGACTCTTATTATACCATCTTGAAAGTGCTACAATGGCACTAGTTACCAAGCCAAAACCCATCACCGTATGAATCTTCTTCAAGTCATTGTATCAGCACTCTATGTCACAGCGCTTGTGGCCATGCTCTACCTGGTGATTCGATTTATCGTGCGAGGCCTGTTGTTCTTGTACGCAGCACGATCCGGAGCACCCTATGTACCCACCACCGCAGACATCGATCGGATTCTCTTGGCGCAACCTATTGCAAAAGAATCAGCATTTTTAGAAGTCGGATGCGGAGATGGACGAGTAGTCAGACGTGCCGTGCAACTGTTGGAGGTAGACGGAACCGGCATAGATGTAGATCCGCTTCTGATTACTAAGGCAAAAAAAGCAGCAACAGACACTCAGGCGCTGCAGTTTCTCACGGCCAATATACACGATCATGACACAGCGCCGTATGACACGTTTTACTTGTTTCTACTTCCCAAACTTCTGGCACGTACTGCCAACAAAATACAACAGGAGCGAAGCGGACAGCCCACCCTGATTATTTCTCATGCATTCCAGATAGAATCGCTCAACGACTACTTAGCGCATATTGAGCCGGGTGACCCGTATGAAACGTACTACTACCGGCTCTGATCGCGGCTTCAATTTGAGCTCAAAACATGCTATAGTGTTAGCATGAATCCGTGGCGCAAACGGCTGATGTGGCTTCTTATTTTTGCCGTTTTGGCCGGCATTAATCTGCTTGTTATCGGCTCCTACATGAAAAAAGTAAAGCAAGTTCAGGCTTCGGCACGGATTTTAGATGAGATTGAGTTTGACTCTGAAAGCATTGATGAAGGAGATCCAAACGCAATAAACGCCCAGATTGAATTTGACGAACGTATTGCTACTTCTGATGCCCGCGTGGCCAACCTCAAACGCTTTTTCCGCAAATATAACTCACCGCTCTATGACCACGCCAACTACATTGTAGAAGTCGCCGATGCAAATAGTCTCGACTATCGTCTCCTTCCGGCTATCGCCATGCAAGAGTCAGGGCTCTGTCGACGAATTCCTCCCAACTCACATAACTGTTGGGGATGGGGGATATATGGCGGAAAAGTTACTCGGTTCGGCTCGTATCCGGAGGCAATAGAAACGATTTCAAAGGGCTTAAAGAAAAACTATATTGATCGCGGTATGACAACCGCCAGTCAGATCATGGAAGTATACACACCTTCATCAAATGGCAGCTGGGCCAACGGCGTAAACACCTTCCTCAAACTGTTGGAGTAATCCCAAAAAAGCATTGTTATTGTGTGCTTCGGGTGATCTGGAGCTCTTGCGACATGGAGTACGCACTTCCTTTTTCTTTGGAGCGTTTGGCAAAAAGAGATCCTCGTTTGTTTTTCTTCCCGGTAAAAGCAGACATCCACGTGCGTGATTCGCGTACTTCCATAATTAAAGTCTGCATCAGCTGCACAAGCACTTCAATAAAGCTCAAATCATAGAGAGTCGGATTCTCCGGAAGCTCCTGCATGGCGATTTTTTCGGCATCACGCACCTCGTCAGCAAATTGAGCATTTTCTGCCTTGAGGACTTCGACACTGCGCTTGAGCTCTTCACGAAGATACGCAGTGAGTTCACGAATTTCCTGCTGATTGGTGACGCGTTCACGATGATCGACATAGTCAAAGAGGGCAGTCGGTTTCTTTTCCAAGTGGGAGCGCACCTGTTCCTTGGCCAAATCGACTTTGGAAGGCTGGAATACTTCTTTGTTTTCCGCCATCAGATGCTCTTGCTCATTTGATTCTGAGCCATGAATGCCGAGCATTTCCTCAAAGACACCACGACCGATATCAGCGGTACTTTTTAAGGTTTCGCGTGCTGAAGTTGCACCAAACTCACCCACCGTTTCCAGGGGGTTTTTAAATGGCGTTGCATTCACGGGCTTTGCGCCCTTTGCAGATTTCTGTCCCATAGTTTTGATTATATTATAGGGCTAGAAGGTAATCAAGAACCTTCTGCTTACGCAGGATCATGACATAGTAGTACATGTTTTTTGCTGCTGCTTCGCGCTCTTTGTCATCTTTGGCAGAAGAAAGAAGCGCTTCCATTTCCTGCTGTTCAACCTGGATATTTTCCGCATCGGCAATCTCATTGAGGATAAACTCCATCTTATACATTTCACTTACCTCTTTTTGATACTGCTCACGCAACTGTTCCATGGTTTGGTTTTTGGATTTCAGGTATGAATCGATGTTCATTCCTACTTTTTGCACATCATCAACCAGGCGCGACAATCGTCCTTCAACTTCCTCTTCGACAATCATATCTGCAAGCTCAATTTTCACTTCCTTTGAGAGAGTCTCAAGAATATCATTGAGTGCCTTTTGACGCTTGGCATTTTCTTCAGGCGAATCAGTGCCCGGCTCGGGCTTACCCGGAACCCAGATATCATCGGCTTTTCGATCTTTTTTCAGCTTCTCAATCGCTTTTTTGTAGGTTGTAAGGTCGATTGATGGTTTTTGCCCAACAAGCATCTCAACTTCCCACACCTCGCCCTCTTTGGCTTTTTTGATATCAATACGGGGTGCAACCACCGGCTTCAGACCTTCTTTTTCTACAATCTCCTGATAGATACGGGAGAACAGCGTGCGGACCATACGATCATAGACCTTCTCCTGTTTGAGCTGCTTTTTAACCATCTCTTTGGGAGCTTTGCCTTTTCGATAGCCTTCTACCTGCACTTCGCCAGACAGCTCATCAAATGCGACATCGTATTCACGGGTGATTACAGTCGCAGGAATCTCAATCGACAATTTGACGACGTTTTTTGGCTGGGTTTCAGTTTTATAGGTATAGTCCATAGTCCTCCTATTATAACGAATACACTGCAGAGTGCAACGCTTGGGGCTTTTCTGTCTGCTCAAACTGAGCAATAAAGCGATTCACGCGCACAGACCAAGTGGGGCTTTCAGAATATTTACGCCCGATCATATCAGGGGTAATCTGACCATCAGACACATATCCCTTACGCAACCCGGCAGCCACAGCATCAATACCGTCGGCCCAGGTGTTAAACATAATATATCCACCACCCCAACCAAAAGCATTGTGTGAGTCAGGCCAGATGTGCACACCAAAGCTTGACTCAAGTCCTGCAATAGCTGGCAAGAGATAACAGTCGATATTGTATTTCACACATGCATTCATAAACGCATCCACAGACTCAGTCATCGGAGAGTTATATTGCTCCAAGACAGCCTTAATGGCACGACGTTTGGCAGCAAGTGCCACCATATCAGCCTGATTTGACTGCTGCTCCACAACGGTGGTGGTCGCAGTCATGCGCGCAGATTGTCCGGCCTCACGGTCGGCTGCGGCAACACCGCCGGCCAACAGAAGCCATACGATCAATAGTGTTAGTGTTTTTTTCAACATAAAAAAAGATCCTCATGTTTCGAACTAATTTTGTGCGGTCGAAACTTGTAAGGATCCAAAAGAAAGTATACTATATTACTATAGGATTGTCAAGTGTCATCACAACCTCTGTAAATCTAACAGAATATGAGAAAAGAAGGCGAAAAGAATCCACAATACAGCAGCTCAATAAACGTATATGCAAATTGTCACAAAAGTCTAAAATACGTATTCAATTTAGATCCATAGAGTGCAGCGTGCACTGCATGAACGAAATATACTATAGGTATTTATTTTAGGCATAAAGAGACACCATGCGCGGTGTGTATGGGTAGGGTGAAAACAAGACGAATCGAAGCTAAAACGGAGATTTGAAGCGGAAAACGGGGTATAAAAAAAGATCCCAAAGCACTTTGCAAAAAATTGAAAGAACCTTAGGATCTAAAGAGTATTATAACAAAATACTATAGGTGTGTCAATAGGTTTTTATGCTTTTGGAATGATGTTTACAAAATGATATCCTGAACACCAGGATACCTATAATAAATATATTAAGAAGCAAATGTTAGCCCTATCTGGGAAAGTGCTTTTTTGAGTGGAGCAATTGAAGCAGGTCCAAATCCATGCAATGCCAACAACTCCTTCTCCGTCCACACGCTCAACTGCAACAGATGCGTTATGCCTGCTGCATCAAGTGCGCGATATGCGGGAGCACCCAAATGGGGAAATTCTCCTGCGTACTTTGCTTCCATCTCGTCTTTGGAGCAAATAGGACAGACAGGACAAGAGCTTGTTTTTTGAAAATGATGGCCGTTTGCACAAGTGCGTTGCGTCATAAGAAGAATCGGAGAATAGTGCGCGATTGACGGGACTCGAACCCGCAACCCCCGCCGTGACAGGGCGGTGCTCTAACCAGTTGAGCTACAACCGCAAGGGTGCGTATCAGTAGTGGGTGGACGATACAGGACTTGAACCTGTGACCTTTGCAATGTCAATGCAACGCTCTAGCCAACTGAGCTAATCGTCCTTGCACATCCACTTGATTACCCAGTAATTGTACCACATGAGCGCCTGTTGTTCAAAATGAATACGATAGGATTTGCCTTCGTCCACGATCTGCTATATAGTGAATTGTAGACACGCACCCTATTGAGTTGGTGTGCGGTTCTATGAGACAAATGAAGTATGTCCGCTGGTGTATCGGCGCGTTGTTTATCGGTATTGCAGGAGTCCAAATAGCTGACTACCAGGGGTTTTCGTCTCTTCTTTTAGCCACTCAGCTTGTGGACGCTCAATTTATTCAAGGAGCGGTTATCATGTGCCTTGCCATAGAAGTGTTGATGGGCAGCACGTTTTTTATTCCTCATGATGAAATATAGCAGGGGACAATCTTCAGGTTTCATATACATGCAGTACGGTATAATGTCCACATGAGTCACACACAGTCAGTCGACCTTGCTCCGCTTCGCCACAGCTGCGCACATTTGCTTGCCGCAGCCGTTCTTGAGCTCTATCCCCACACCAAGCTCACAATCGGCCCCGCCATAGAAAACGGATTCTACTACGACTTTGATTTTGGCGAGCAGGCAGTATCAGAGCATGATCTACCCAAAATCGAAGGGAAAATGCGCGATCTGGTCAAAAGCTGGAAGGAATTTACTCATGAAACAGTGAATGTCGATGAGGCCAAAAAACGCCTTGCAGACAACCCGTACAAACTCGAGCTTCTTGAGGAAATTCAGGGAAAAGGGGAGGATGTCACCTTTTATACGGCCGACGCCTTTACCGATTTGTGCCGCGGCGGACACAGCGAATCACCCTCAAAGGAACTCAAACATTTCAAGCTGCTCTCGATTGCCGGCGCCTACTGGCGTGGAGATGAAAAAAATCCCATGCTTACACGCATCTACGGCACCTGTTTTCCGACAAAAGAAGAGCTGAATGAGCACCTCACCCAGCTAGAGGAGGCCAAAAAACGCGACCACCGAAGACTTGGCCGAGAGCTGGATTTGTTTACTTTTTCCGATTATGTCGGCCCCGGACTACCCTTATACACTCAAAACGGCGCCATGATCCGCCGACTGCTTCTTGAGTATGTTGAAAAAATCCAGCACTCAGAAGGCTATATGCAGGTGTGGACACCGCAGATTGCCAAGGCGACTTTGTATAAAAAGTCCGGGCACTATGACAAATATCACGAAGATATGTTTAAGGTGGTTTCACACTATACCGACGAGGAGATGTATCTGAAGCCCATGAACTGCCCGCAACACACCCAGATTTACGCTTCAAAGCCACGCAGCTACCGCGATTTACCGGTGCGCATGACCGATTTTGCCATGTTGTACCGCGATGAGCGCCCGGGCGAGCTCAATGGCCTCGCTCGCGTACGATCTTTCTCCCAAGACGACTGCCACGTATTTTGCCGCGAAGATCAAGTGGATGCGGAGATTGACCGCATGCTTGCCATGACCAAGCGCATTATGGCGGACTTTGGCTTTTCTTACCGCTATCGTCTCTCAACTCGCGACCCGCAGCACCCTGACAAATACCTCGGTGACCCGGCCATGTGGGACAAGGTAGAGAAGTGGGCAGTGGAGATTATGCAGCGGAATGAAATTGAGTACTATGACGGACCGGGTGAGGCCGCGTTTTATGCTCCCAAGATGGATCTTATGGCCACCGATGCCTTGGGGCGTGAATGGCAGCTGTCGACGGTACAGATTGATTATGTGCAACCAGAGCGATTTGAGCTTGAATACACCGCAGATGACGGAGAGAAAAAGCGTCCTGTCATGATCCACCGCGCCATTTTAGGCTCGCTGGAGCGGTTTATGATGATTCTCATTGAGCACTATGCCGGAGCGTTTCCCGTATGGCTTGCCCCGGTGCAACTGGCCCTCTTGCCGGTGTCTGAAAAGCACCTCGACTATGCGCGTGAAGTGGAAGCTGAACTGCTGGCCGCGGGAGTCCGCGTCGAATTAGATGACAGCAACAAGACGTTGGGTGCCAAAATCAGGGGGGCTACCTTGCAAAAAGTACCGTTTATGGGTATAATTGGCGATAAGGAAGTGTCTTCAGAGAATGGCTTTGCTTCGATCCGAACCCGTGAAGGAAATGATCTTGGAATGATCGATATACAAACCTTTTTGCAGACACATATTGCATCCTAAATTATCTATATAACGTAATTTGAGAAAACCATCCTACCCACGCCGCCGCCCTCCGCAGCAGCACGAAAAGCGCAAATTCTACACGTTAAATACGCATATTGAGGCCACAGAGCTTCGCGTAGTAGACGCCGAGTCCCAACAATTGGGAGTATTGTCACGTGATGAGGCACTTCGTATGTCGCGTGAGCGCGAGCTTGATTTGGTGCTGATTGCCCCGCAAGCAAAGCCCCCGGTCGCCAAAATGATCGACTTTAAGAAGTTTTTGTATCAAGAGCAGAAAAAAGCAAAAGAGGCCAAAAAAGGGGTGAAAAAGAGTGTAGTCAAAGATATCAAACTGTCACTCTTTATTGCAGCAGGTGACATGGAGCGACTTGAAGAAAAGACCAAAGAGTTCTTAAAAGAAGGAAACCAGATTCGACTGAATCTGACACTCAAAGGCCGTGAACTATCGAAAAAACCGATGGGTATCGAGCTTTTGAAGGAGTTCATCTCCAAACTGGGTGAAGTAAACGTGTCAAAAGAGCCGCGCGTGGAAGGCCGCGTGATACGGGCTGTAATTGCGCGAAAAAAATAAAAAAATAGTGTACAATAGTACTTTGCAGACGTTAGATATTGATTTTTGATTCAAAATGGCAAAAAAGAAAAACAATAAAGTAAAAACACACAAAGGTGCAGCCAAACGTTTTAAGGTAACGAAAAACGGAAAAGTACTGCATCGTTCACATTATCTGCGCCACTTGCGCCACAACAAGAGCAAGAAGCAGGTGCGTCGCTTGAAGACTGTCAAACAGACAGTTGGTGAATTTGCCAAGAAAGTCAGAAAGCTTATGGGTCAGGGCTAATCGCCGCCTCATCCCATTTATTTATCATATCTATATACCTATCTTATGAGAGTCAAATCAGGAACTCGAACAAAAGCGCGACATAATAAAGTCCTTCGCCTTGCCAAAGGCTACTGGATGAGTCGCAGCAAACTCTATAAAAAAGCCCAAGAAGCAGTGCTTCATGCCGGTCAATACGCCTATGTCGGTCGCAAGCAGACCAAGCGCAACTTCCGCACTCTGTGGATCACCCGCATCAATGCAGCTGTTCGCGAGCATGGACTTTCCTACAGTCAGTTTATCGCCGGCCTCAACAAGGCTCAAATCAGCGTTGACCGCAAGATCTTGGCACAGATTGCTACAGAGCACCCAAAAGTCTTTGCAGAAATCGTGAAAAAAGTCCAGTAACAAGGTATAATCATCTGCATGAGGGCAGCTTCTGATATACTCCCAACGTTCGCACAAGACATAAGCAAGGCACAATCTTTGGATGAGCTTGAGCTCGTACACACTTCATATTTGGGTCGTCAAGGCAAAATAAACGAACTTCTGAAGGGAATGGGAAGCGTCCCGCCTGAGCATAAAAAAGAGTACGGGCAGGAAGTAAATGCCGTAAAGCAGGAAATCACCCGCCAACTCCAAGAAGCCCGAGAAAAACTCATTGAGCACGCTGATCAAACTGCCTCAACCACAGATCCGACACTGCCGGGCCATATGCCTCCCGTCGGAAGTCTCCACATGACCACTGCTGCTATAGAAGAAATCACCCGCATATTTGAAAAAATCGGATTCGTACGCCAATCATATCCTGAAGTAGAGTGGGAGTGGTATGCATTTGATGCTCTCAACATACCTCCGACACATCCGGCACGAGATGATGTCGAGACTTTCTTCATCAAGGGAACTCCGCATGAAAAGTATGGACGTCGTGTGCTCACCCCCCACACATCAAACGGACAAGTGCGTGAGATGGAGCGCCTGCGCAGTCAACCGCCGATTCGTATGATCAATATCGGCCGTACGTATCGCCCGAACTGGGATGCATCCCATGTGCCTATGTTTCATCAGTTTGAAGGACTATGTGTGGATCGCGGCATCACAATAGCACACCTCAAAGGCACCATCAATCACTTTGTGAAAGAACTGTTTGGAGAAAACCGAGAGATCCGCCTGCGCCCGTTTCACTTTCAATTTACCGAACCATCCTTTGAAGTCGACATCACGTGCGGCATTTGTGAAGGCACCGGCTATGTGCAGGTCAAAGATGACAAAGTAAAGTGTAAGCTGTGTAAGGCCGGATGGCTTGAGCTGGGCGGCTCAGGAATGGTGCACCCGCATGTGCTTCAGGCCGGGGGAATTGACCCCAATGAGTACACCGGATGGGCGTTCGGATTTGGCGTAGAACGCGTGTTTGCGATGCGTGAGGGACTGAAGATTGATGACATCCGCATCATGTATGCCGGCGATATTCGGTTTTTGGAACAATTTTAAAGCGCATTTCTATGAATATTAAAATCACCTACAACTGGCTTCGGGAGTATCTGGACACAGATGCCGATGCGTATGAGCTGCAAAAATATCTATCACTTTGCGGCGCATCAGTCGAGCATGTGATTGAAGTCGGATCGGATTGGGCACTGGATATCGAAATCACCTCAAACAGAATTGATATGGCCAGCGTATGGGGAGTGGCGCAAGAAGCAGCTGCGATACTGCCGAGGTTTGGCAAAAAAGCGCATCTGAGAAGCAATCCGCTCACACACACCACATCAGCCATTCCCAAAACATCACAGCCACTACCACTTACTCTCACTGTTGAAGACCCTCATTTGGCCACGTGTGCTTGTGCAGTCGTGTTGGATGAGCTCGACATTCACCATACGCCCACTGTCATGAAAGAGCGTCTGGAGGCATGTGATATACGCAGCATCAACCCGATTGTCGATATCACCAACTATATCATGCTTGCAATCGGCCAGCCGACACACGCATTTGACTATGACAAACTGGCTGACCACACACTCACTATCCGTGGCGCACAACCGGGGGAGCAGATCACTACGCTCGACGGCAAATCATACACACTGCCCGGCGGAGATATAGTAGGAGTTGATGGGACAGGCACACTTACTGATTTGTGCGGCATTATGGGCGGCAAAGCGTCAGCAGTGGATGAGACAACCAAACGCGTAGTATTATTTGTCCAGACATATAACAAACGGCAGATCAGAACAACATCAATGGCCACATCAGCGCGCTCGACAGCCGCAGCATACTTTGAAAAAGGACTTGATGAAGAGCGAGTGGAAGCTGCTGTAGCTCTGGGGGAAGATCTGTTTGCCGATATCACATCAGCAAAGCGTGCCGCGATGGTGTGGGCAACAAAACCCGCAGGAACATCAAAAACCATACAGGTTACGCATACATTTATCACCGATCGCATCGGCATATCGATTCCGGCAGATGAGTGCGCAGGTATATTGACTGCGCTTGGATTTGGGGTTGAGTTGCAGGATGATACACTGCATATTACCGTGCCCAGCTGGCGCAAACACGATATTGAGATTCCGGAAGATATTGTTGAGGAAGTTGCGCGTATCTACGGGTATCACAACTTGCCCAACATCATGTCGCCTCCCGCCAATGTGGCTGAACCGCGAGAGGTAGAGCAGATGTTGCGCCTTCAGATGCGCATCGCACACCTATTAAAACACCTTGGACTTCATGAGTCTATCAATTATTCGATGATTTCAGCGGAGATGGTCAAGTGGCTTGAGCTTGATCCGGCCAGCCATCTGGAACTTGAAGACACGATGTCTGAGGATTGGAAATATATGCGCATTTCGCTGTTGCCGTCACTTCTGGCAAACATGAAAACCAACTACGGCATGCGCAAACGACTGGAATTTTTTGAAATCGCCAAGGTGTACTATCCGCAAGAAAATGATCTTCCCAAAGAAATATATAAAGTAGCTTTTGCGACCAACACGTCATTGGATCGGGCCAAAGGAGTGGGGGAGGCAATACTGAAAGAGCTCAATATCCCCCATTGGATATACGGCGTCAGTGATGTATCGTTTTTCTCGGCAGCTCAGATAAACATGTCTGTCGGTGACTGTGTACTAGGGACTATTGGGATGCTGAAAAAGAAAAACCAAGAGCAAGCCGGGGTCAAAGAGGATGTATATCTGGCAAGCTTTGACCTCAAAGCCATTCTGGATCACACCAGCACCATCCCAAATTATCGACCGATCAATCCCTATGCTGCAATCAAACTCGATCTGACAACAAACAACAATGGTCGCACGTATGCACAGCTCACTGCCGATATCACAAAAGCGTCCCCGACCGTCGAATCTGTCGACTATCTATCGAGCTTTGAAAAAAGCGTCACGGTGCGAATCACCATGACCAGACGCGATCGCAATATGACAGAAAAAGAAGCACAAGAGGAGCTCGTGAAAATCCAGGAAGCTCTTCAGACTCCTGCATAATGAAGAATGCGCAAACAGCATAGCCGCAAATGCTTATAAAACCCTTGAAGTTAGGGTTTTGGCGTTGGAGAAGCTGCCTTGACACGGATCGAGGTTTCTACGGTCTTATCATCCTGATCCTTTACCCAGACCTTAATCTCATGATCTCCCTCTGAGAGAGTGACTGTTTCATCGACACTGCGACGATCACCGAAGAGATTTTTTTGCTCAATACCGTCAATCAGTATCTTTGTCTGCTTAACAGCTTTATCTGTCGAAATGGCCGCAGACACCTTCACATCAAACCCAACTGTTGATCCGTCGCTGGGGGATGTGATACTCAGGTTCAATCCATCTTTGGAGCTTGAAGATTCTTTACCATCTGACTTTTCTGTAGGCACAATATACTGCGTACTTCCTTTAGAAATCTGATCACGCACCCACTCATCAATGGCTTCCTGCCATCGGTTTGTTCCGTCTGTAGAGACAGGGTCGCTCTCCTGAATCACGATAAACTCTTTTTCATCATAGTTATTCCCTTTAATTTCATCATCATTCGCCAACTTTCCATTGGTTTTAGAAACTTTTACTGTCTTATAAAAAGTAGATGCATCAGTCGGCTCAGTACCTTTTACGAAATATTCGGTACGCTTTGGCTGACCATCTTTGGGCAGACCACCCCACACACTGTCAATTTCCGTCGCCACAACATCGTCGGGCTTGCTGATAATGCCGTCTTTATAATCGCCAGATGAAAGAAGGGCTTTCATGATACGACTCCATATGGGAGACGCGCCGGTAACACCTGAAGCAACCCCCTGATTCATGGGTGAATTATCATTATTTCCCACCCACACACCAACAGTCACATCGTTTGTATACCCAATAGCCCAGTTGTCGCGCTTATCGTTGGTAGTACCGGTTTTTACTGCGACCGTTTTACCGGGAATGTTTAGGAAAGAATTTGAGCCAAATGCAGGGGTGCGCGCCACGTTGTCTGACAAAATATGAGAAATGAGAAATGAAATCTCTTTTGAAAACACGCGCTTGGGCGAATCTGCCTTGTACTTGAATATCGATTTTCCTTTGTTGTCTTTGATCTCAATGATACCATGAGGTTGTATGTAGTCGCCACCACGAGCAAATACTGAAAAGGCTGATGTCATATCAAGCAGGGTTGACTCACCACCACCCAGAGTCACCGCAAGTCCGTATCGATTGGCATTCGCTTGCGTGGGCGCAAACCCTTCAAGACCCATAGCGGATGCCTTTTGCAAAAATGAGTTTATACCTACCATCGCAAGAAGCTTGACTGCCGGGATATTGTATGAGTTGGCGAGCGCAAACCGCAGCTGGACAGGACCGTGATAGGTGCCGTCATAGTTTACCGGAACATATTCTTTATCACCTTGGTCGGGGAATGTGGTTTTGAGATCCATGATGACTGTTGCAGGGGTATATCCTTTTTCAAATGCGGTGGCATAAGTAATGGGCTTAATTGACGATCCCGGCTGCCGTTGAGACACTGCCGCATTGAAATTGCCGTACTCCTCGTTGTTGTAATCGTATGAGCCAACCATTGCCAAAATATCAGCATCTTTTGAGTCAAGAACGACTGAAGCGCCATTTCCGACACGAAGATTTTTAATTTTTTCTACCTCATCTTTCACGATATTTTGCGCCTCTTTTTGCACTTGATAATCGAGTGTGGTCTTTACCCGAATTCCTTGCTTGAGCACATCATCACCGTATTGCTCTTTGATCAAATCGCGCACGTAAAAGACAAAGTGCGGTGCGGCAATGCTGAGTTTGGGCTCGCTGAATTTGAGCTTCTCCATATCGGCAAGCGCCTTTTTCTCTTCATCTTTTGTGATGTATTTATCTTCACGCATGCGGCGCAAAACGTCGGCTGTGCGCGATTTCCATAGATCTTTTTTACCGATAAACGGTGAGTACAGCGACGGTGACTGAGGCAGTCCTGCCAAAAAAGCTGACTCAAGCGTATTGAGGTCTTTTGCCGATTTGCCAAAGTACCCTTGAGCTCCCGATTCAATACCCCAAAAACTTCCTCCGTAAGGCACCTCGTTCAGGTATAGGGTGATAATCTGCTCTTTACTGTACCGACGCTCTACCTCAATGGCCAAAATAATTTCTTTGATCTTTCGTGAAGGAGTCTGACGCGAGTCAAGAAGCACGTTTTTGATAAGTTGTTGAGTGATAGTTGAACCGCCACCCTCTATCTCTCGCTTCACCAGCAAGTTGATAAACGATCGGATAATGCCGATTTCTGAAATACCTTTGTGTTTGAAAAAGTTTTTATCTTCGATAGCAACTGTTGCTTGAATCAGTTTGGGCGAAATTTCATCAAAATCTACAGGCACACGACTTTTATCTTCGCTGATCTCAAATAACACACGATCATTGCGATCCATAAACACCGCTGAAGCATTGGCAGTCTGGGAGAGTTGTCCCGGCTTTGGGAGATTGCGCGAGAACCAGGCCACCACAATAATCACACTCAATACACCGACAACAAGCGCAATAAGCCCTGCCATAAGCAAGCGATTTCCCCATAGTTGATTGCGTCGACCGCGCCTTACACTGTCACGGCGTGATCCTCTCATACGTGTGTCTCTCATATGCTGACGTTGCGCATATTGCGCCGAATTAGTATACCAAAAACGCACACCTCAAGATAGCGTGAATGTGGTACTATACTGGAATATGGTTGCAGACAAGCACAAAACAATGGTAAAAATCATCATCGCGATCGCCTCACTGATGCTCTTGGCCACGTCACTTTTGCCACTGTTTATTCGATAACAGTAACACCGGAACGAGAAGGAAACCCGACACTATCGTATGCTCAATCTTCGCGTTGATTCACTGCCCTCAACAAGCGCTCTGACAATAAAGCGCCTCAAGCAACTTGATATCCAGTCTTATGAGGACTTGCTCTTTCATATTCCGCATCGATACGAAGACAGGCGGACAGTGCGCCCGATATATGGATTGCAAGTAGATGATCATGTCTGCATCCAGGGTATTGTAAAAGAAATAAAACAAGAGCAGACAAAGCGGTTTGTAAAATTGCAAAAGGCATTGGTGGTAGACCAAAGCGGAGAAATTGAAGTGGTATGGTTTAATCAGCCCTATATCATCAATGTGCTGAAGCCGAATATGGAAATCTGCATATGGGGAGTGTGCCGAATCTTCGGGCGTGCGCGTACATTTTCACCGATGGAATTTGAAGTCATTCACCCGGGAGTTGCGCTCAAACACACAAAGCAGCTGATTCCTATTTATCCGGAAACCAGAGGCCTCTCTTCAAAAACCATCAGAGAAAAAATTCGGTATGTGTTGAGTTTGCTGGCTGACGACGAAGATGCAAAAGAGCAGCTGGAAATGCTGCCGCATGAGCTGCTTCAGACATACAAACTGCTTCGCATGCACGAAGCACTGGTGCAAATTCACCAACCTGCCGATCCACAAGAGGTGCAAGATGCCCGGCGAAGACTCGGATTCGATGAATTGTTTACCATCCAGCTGCGAAGCTTGCTCGTGAAACGTGAATGGGAACAAAAAGAATGTAAAGCCTATGCGCTCGCACCACAGAAGAAGAATATTGACGCGTTTATCGCAAACCTGCCGTTTACTCTCACCGGGTCACAGCAAAAAGCAGTAGATGAGATTTGCCACGATCTTGAGCGCGGGATCTGTATGAATCGGTTTTTGCAAGGAGATGTCGGTTCGGGAAAAACGATTGTCTGCGCGATTGCAGCATACCTGGTGCATCTGTATGGCGATGCAACGCTTATTATGGCGCCGACTGAGATACTGGCCCAACAACACTATCAAACGCTGCAGAAGCTGTTTGCAGACACAGAGGTGCGAGTCGGACTCCAGACCAAGTCAGCAAAGGTAGCCGATCGCAAAAAAGGAACTGATGGGGGAGCATCTGACATCATTGTCGGTACCCATGCGATTTTAAATGAAGACTATAACACCACAGTCGGGCTGATTGTGATCGATGAACAGCACCGATTCGGAGTAAAACAACGGGCGGCACTCAAATCAAAAGGTATTCAGCCGCATTTGCTGACCATGACAGCCACGCCGATTCCGCGAACAGCTGCACTTGCCTTATTTGGAGAGCTTGAGATGAGCATTTTAAATGAACTTCCTAAAGATCGACTTCCCATCAAGAGCTTTATTGTGGGGCCGGAAAAACGCCAAGATGCATATGACTGGATGCGAAAACAAGTAGCAGCAGGTGACCAAATATACATTATATGTCCGCTGGTTGAAGACTCTGAGCATGAAAGCATGAAAGACATCAAGGCTGCGACCGTTGAATATGAGCGTCTGCAGAAAGAGATTTTTCCTGATCTGCGACTGGGACTTTTGCACGGCAAGATGAAAGCGATAGAAAAGCAATCTGTCATGCAGGACTTTAAAGACCGAAACTACGACATTTTAGTCGCCACTTCAGTGGTGGAAGTCGGGATAGACGTGCCCAATGCCACCATTATTCTTATTGAAGCAGCAGAACGATTCGGCCTGGCGGCACTTCACCAACTGCGCGGACGTGTCGGACGCGGCGCAAAACAATCCTATTGCTTGCTGTTTATGGGTGATGAAGCAGGCGCGCCGACCGCACGACTCAAATACTTTGCCACGCATCCAAACGGGATTGATATCGCTCAGTTTGACTTGGAGCAGCGAGGCGCAGGCGATATATACGGTACTCAGCAACATGGGGCACTGAGTTTGAAAATTGCTCAACTGGGCGATTACGAGCTTATTCATCATGCTCAGGAAGCGGCAAAAACATACACTTCACATCACAACATCGCTGATAGTGCACGACTCAGCAGTAAGTTGGAACAAATGGAAGTCGGACGCATCGCCCATGACTGATACCGCCGGTACTATTGAATTGAGCTGGTGAGGCTGTATATCGGGGTAATAATGGAGAATACGATAAAGCCGACACCGAGTCCCAACACAACCAATATTGCCGGCTCAATAAGGGTGGTCATTGCTTTGATCGCAAGCTCAGATTCCTGCTCAAAATAGACTGAGATGCGCCCCAATGTCTCATCGAGATGACCGGTATTTTCACCGATTGTCACCATCTGAATCAAAATAGGCGGAAACAACTGCTCGTGTTCAAACGCACTCCCCAAAGATGTTCCTTTTTCAACTTGCTTATAGATATTATCAAAGGCTTTCTGATACAGCACATTATCAGTGGTGCCGCGAACGATCTTAAGGGCGTCCAAGATGGAAATACCTGATCCGACCAAAATTGCCAGCGTGCGCGTGCTGTTGACGAGCGCCCCCATACGCACCACATTGCCGATGACCGGGAGCCCCATCATGACGGTGTCATACTGCAGGCGTCCCGCTTTTGTTTTCACATACATACGCAGTCCATAATACAGCGCGCCGAAAAACATCAAAACGAGCGGCCAGAACGTGACCATAAACTGCGATACGGCAATGAGTATCTGTGTGGGGAGCGGCAACTCTGTGTCAAACTGTGTATACAAATCAGTAAGCTTCGGAACGACAAAAGTCACCATGATAAACATGACGCCAAACATCGCCAACAACACGATTGCCGGATAGATAAGGGCATTTTTGAGCTTTGCCTGAAACGCTGCTGAGTTTTCCATGTTCTCCGCAAGCTTCGCCATTACATCCGCCAGTTTTCCGGTCGCCTCACCCGACTTAATCAGCGCCACATAGAGATTGCTGAAGAGGTGGCTTTTTCGACGGATCGCGTCAGAAAAGGTACTTCCTGATTTTACATCATGATCTATGTCGTCGACGAGCTCCTTCATAGCAGGCTTTTGTGCTTGTCGTTTCAGAATGTCCAGAGACTGCACAACAGTAAGCCCGGCATTCATCATGATGGCAAATTGGCGCGTGATATCAATAATATCTTTATGCGAGACGTGCTTGGAACGGGAGACCAGCGAGGTGAGTGTCTGACTCTGTATCGACTTGATGTTGATGACAAACAAACCCTGTTCCTGCAAATAAGCATTCACACGCTCCTCATCTTCACCATCGATCTGGCGTACGATTTCTTCACCGGCTTCGTTAATGGCTTTATATTCAAACAGCATGGGGGATCATCTGACCGCATCAGCTAATATATTTTTCCAAGTCTTTCGGACGCAGCGCATACTCAGCAGCTGTATCACGACTAATCAGTCCGGACTTGTAGAGATGGGCGAGATAGCGTTCAAAATAAATGAGTCCTTCAGCTTCAGAGGTCTGCAGAACATTGTCTATCATGTAGTATTTTCCTTCGCGAATGATTGCCGCAACTGACGGCAAGTTGTACAGAAGCTCAATACCCGCCACACGGCCCGGACCGTCGGCACGAGGCATCAGGCGCTGGGCTACTACTGCACGAAGAGAGGTAGACAGCTGTGATCTGATTTGATTCTGTTCGTCCGCCGGAAACATATTGATGAGGCGGTTAATGGTTTCTGTTGTCGAATTGGTGTGGAGCGTGGAAAAGACCAAGTGTCCTGTTTCGGCGATCGTGAGAACAAGTGCTGCTGTTTCATAATCGCGGATTTCACCGACCAAGACCACATCCGGATCTTCACGAAGAGCTGACTTCAATGCCACTTTCCACGAATGAGTGTCTTGATGCAGTTCGCGCTGTGAAATGATTGAACGTCCGGTCGGATATAAAAACTCGATAGGATCTTCGACCGTCAATATATGCTTTGACTGATTCATATTGATACGGTTGATGATTGATGAAAGCGTCGTGCTTTTTCCTTCACCGGTGGGACCGGTCACCAACACCAAGCCCTGATTGTAGTCACCCAGCGTCTCCAGCGACTTTGGAAGACCGAGTTGATCGACCGTCTTGATCTGCGAGGGAACCAGACGAAACGAGGCAGCGAGCGCTCCTTTTGCATGATATACGTTTACACGAAAGCGATTGTGTGCATAATCATACCCGAAGTCAATTTCCTTATTAGCAATGAGATTTTCTTTTTGTTCTTGAGTGAGCATGCCGGTCAGCTGCGCATTGCTTACTTCAGGAGTCAGAACAGGAAGGGTATTTAGCTGATAGAGTACCCCATCAACACGAATTGTCGGATACGTGCCGCATACCAAATGCAAATCAGACGCGCGCCGATCGATGGTGGTTTGCAGTAGGGCAGAAATGTCCATAATTACATAGTACTAGATAGTCGGCACGGATTTTATCGCAATTATGTTTCTGCGATTCGAAGCACCTCTTCCAGAGTAGTTATACCGTCAAGAGACTTCAGATAGCCATCTTGCTTCATCAGTGTCAACCCTTCATCGAGACCTTTCTGCTCAATATCTTTGGCGTTAATCTCAGAGACGATCATGCTCGTTATTGTGGGAGTAATAACTAAAAACTCATAGATTCCGATGCGGCCACGATAGCCGGAGTTTCCGCACTCTTCACACCCTTTCCCGCGATAGAGAGGGATTGGGGCATTGGCATATTTGGCCGGCAGGAGTCGCCCCAGTACCTGACGGATATCATCCTGAATCGGCTGCTCAGGAATATATTGTTCGCGACAGCGCTCACAGACACGGCGGGCAATTCGCTGGGCCAAAATACCGTTCATGACGGTCGCTATCAAAAACGGCTCCGCGCCCAAATCAATAAGTCGCGGGATTGCAGTAGCCGAATCATTGGTGTGCAACGTCGAAAAGACTAAATGACCGGTAAGCGCTGCCTGAATTGCCAACTGGGTAGTCTCCTTATCGCGGATTTCTCCAACCAGAATGATATTGGGATCCTGGCGCAAAAATGCGCGAAGCCCTGACGCAAATGTAAGGCCAGCCTGCGGATTAATCTGGACCTGATTGATACCCGGAATCTGATACTCCACCGGGTCCTCCAACGTCGAGATGTTCACTGATGTTTTATTCAACTGCGACAATAGTGAATAAAGAGTGGTGGTTTTACCCGAGCCTGTCGGGCCGGTCACCAACACAATACCGTGCGGCTTCGCGATTGCGGTCTGCAGCTGTTGATATTGGGTACCGCGCACCCCCAGATCAGCCAGTGCCGGAATACCGCCGGTTTTTTTCAGAAGTCGCATTACGACCTTTTCACCAAACACGGTTGGCAACGTGGACACACGCAAATCCACTTCTTGCTGCGCCAGACTAAAGGTGAAGCGGCCGTCTTGGGGAATGCGGCGTTCATCAATCTTCAGTTGAGAAAGAATCTTGATACGCGAAACCAAAGCCTCATGGATCGTAGGAGGTAAGGCAAGCTTTTCCTGCAAGAATCCGTCAATACGGTAGCGCACACGCGTGCGGGTTTCTTCCGGCTCAATATGAATATCTGAAGCTCGATTTTTCACCGCAAACTCCAATATGGTTGAAACGATTTTTGCAATCGGCGCCTCTTTAATAACACTTTCTTTACTGTCCTCGGGAGCCTGTTCCACAACCGGCTGGTACTCCTTGAGTGCCTCTTTGACTTCAGGTGTCAAACTTCCCTGCGCATACGCCAACTCAATTGAACGAGTGACATCAGGCTCATACGCATACTGCAATTTGAGCTTTTTGCCTGTTTTGAGACCGATAAACTCCGCCATATCGGTATTTGTCGGATCAGAACACGCAACATACAGTTCGTCAGCTTCAGGATCAAACTTGTAAGCAAGTGCGTGATATTTTTTCGCCACAACTTCAGAGACCAAGCTTGTTGCACGCGGGTCAATCGGTTGCAGACTCAGATCAACATACGGCACATTTGCGATTGCGGCAATTGCCGACAACACCGCTGTTTTATCAAGCTTTGCTTCCTGCAATAGATATACATCAATAGGGGTGTTTTTCCGCAGACTGTCAATCTCATACGTTTCTGCCTGTTCATTGGTGAGAACCCCATTTTGAACAAGCTGGGCGAGAATAGGTTTGGGTGAGACGATCATAGAAAAAGGCAAACAATGAGCCGAAACGCTACATACCGGACAGCACCCGAAACCGGGAAACTTCCTCCATTCACTATATCGTATCGGTTTGCTAAAATGCAATGTATGATTGCTCATCTGGTAACCTCTGATCTTGCGACAGCGTCCGACTGGATCGGGGAGTATGCCACAACACACCAGATCCCTGCACAGTTTCGCTACATGATACAGCCGGCAGAAAAAGAACTCAGCATCTCCCAAGTGCGAGACTTGCAGCGTGAGACCGCCTATCGGGTTCCGCAGGGGCGACTTTTTGTGGTCGATCGCTTTGATACCGCCTCAGAAGAGGCGCAAAACGCTATGCTTAAAATGCTTGAGCAGCCACAAGAAAGCGACCACTTCATATTACTTTGCACAAACGAGCAATCCGCTATCCCCACCATTCGATCTCGAGTACGGATCGTTCGTCTTAAAACGCCAAACGATCACACACAAGCAAAGTCATCGATCACTGAGAACGATCTTACAGGATGGCGCACGATCAGCGCCGAGGAAGATGCCCGTGCGTACATCGATGATGCGATCGCCTACGAACGGGGTCGTGCCCCGCAAGAGTGGAACACAGCACATTTGCGCCGCCTTCTGTCGTTGAGACAGATGCTTTCCAACCATGTGACACCGCAAAGCGTTGCTGATTCTGTCACGATGCTGTATCGCCAATAACCGCCTCTTGTATTGCGACGACTGCCTTTGGTATAGTGATTGCATGAACATGCCGTCTGCAGGTGGCAAGACAGGATTTACGTTGCTTGAAATTCTGGTTGTGACCACGCTTATTGCCCTCTTATCTACAGTCGGTATATTTACCTACCAATCTGCACTGCGCGCCGGTCGCGACGCACGACGCACCGCAGACATTGAAACGCTTCGCAGCGCACTTGAGCTCTATCGCAATACAAACGACATCTATCCCGCATCTCTTGATGTCACTTGCACATCCACCTCTGGAGTCGCAGATGGCACCAACACCTATCTGCCGAAAAATCCGCATGACCCCAAATGTCCGACACAACGATACTATTACACCCAATTATCGAGCGGTGCCGATTATACCCTGGGAGCGCGCTATGAAGGAGTCACTTCGTCCACTTCAACCTGTGGCAGTTGCGGCTCGGGCATATGCACCTACTGTGTCGGTCCGCTCGGGAGTAAGTAACACCGCATGAATCATATACGCAGCGCCGGATTCAGTCTGATTGAGATCATTGTTGCCATCGGCATTATGGCAGTAGTCACTATGTTTGTTGTGCCGTTTTATCTGCAGTTTGCCCAGGAGGCCAAGCTCACCCAAGATGCCACAACAATATACAATACAGCACAGATCGCCAAAGCGAAAGCGCGCGCAGGCGATGGGGGAAACTCAGCAAGCTGTACGCAATACAGTGGGTACCGATTGACGATTGGCGCACAATCAGTTACCACCACCCTGTGCTGTGACGCCGGCTGTAGCGGTGGAGGAACAACCAGTATTTCCACAAACACACTGGCTTCAGGACAAACAACCATATCAAGCCCTGCGGCAGGAACGTCGATCAACTTCGCCCGCATTGACGGGGCAAGCACTGACACTTCGATCATACTGCGCAATTCATCAATCAGTAAATGTCAGGCTATACAAATTCGTGAGGTCGGCCCGATCACTCTCGGCGATGTCTATGGCTGTTAAGCGACATCATGCCGGTTTCACCCTTGTTGAGGTACTTGTGTTTATCACAATACTCAGCGGCGTCTTTGTGACCACCCTTGCCATTGCCACACAGGCGCTGCGTGTATCAAAAACCGCAGAACATCGAACACTCGCCACCCATTATGCCGATGAGCTTTCAGAATGGATGCTGTCTGAGTCGGAAGAAGATTGGGACGTATTTGTTGCCAACCGCGCACCAACGACGACAAACACCTACTGTTTTAACCAAGAACCAATCGGCAGTTGGCCGTCTACAAGCGGCGCATGCACTGCGTACACATTAAACACTATCTATAAGCGTGACGTAGTCCTCACAAAAACCTCCATCGGCTCCGGCCAATTTCAGATACAAGCAGATATCACCGTAACATGGACAGAAGGGTCAAATATATACACCGTACCCGTTAGTATTTTGATGAATAATTCCGGTCTATGAACAACGCACGCTCCGGCTTCACCCTTATTGAAATGCTGATTGTGATCATCATAGTCGGCATGACCATCCCGCTACTGATGACCATATTTGTGTCAGTGCTTCGGCAGCAGGGGCGCGTGAAAGGGCTGGAAATTGCCAAGTCGCAAGCAGACGCTGCATTTTCCTCAATTAAGCTCACCATCAGAAACAATGCCACCTCAATCCATTCGGCATACCCAGCTACTGATGCCAATGAGATCTGCACCACAACCACAAGCTCAGCAGTCACTGCATCGCCGATGGTATTTAAAGACAGCGACGGCAATTCATTTTATTTCAGTCTCTCAGGCAGCGTAATTCAATCCCGCATCTCATCAGATTCCGGACCAAAAGACATGACCGCAAGCCCGGCGCAGATGAGCAACCTCACCTTCTCATGCGAACGAACCAGCGATGTTGCCAATCCTATCGTCACCGTCTCATTTGAATCTACACACCCGCAAATAGGCTTCACACTTCCCTATACCACGAAGATTAAGTTGCGCAACCGGTAGTACCGTTGACTTCTCTTCGCTAATTACTCATACTGATACTATGGCCACCAATGTTTGTAGTATTGATGTTTCAGAGACGCAGCTGAAACTGATCCAGTTTGAACCCAACGGCAACGGCACGTTTCAACTGGAGGCCATAGCGGCAGCCGATTCTGAAGTCACTTTTTACAAAAGTGACCAACAGGCAATCATAGAGGCTCAGGCGGGCCGACTTAAGGCGGTGGCGAGTCAGTCAGGTGCCAAAATCGCAAGCGCCAATATTGTAATCCCCGACAATGTGAGCTACAGCCGCATTCTGGAGATGCCTCGGCTGAATGAAAAAGAGCTTCTTTCTGCAATCAAATACCAGGCAGATCAGTTTATTCCCATGTCGCTTGATGAAGTAAACATCAGCATAGAAGTCGTGTACGAAAGCAAGTGGAATAAAAAAAACCAGATTCTCATCGTTGCCGCTCCCAAATCCATCGTCAACAGCACAGAAGCCATGGTCGAGATGGCGGGAATACTTCCGGTGCGTCTGGAAAACGAAGTCAGTGCCACTAACCGACTGTGCCGACATATCTTCCAACCCCTGGAGGACAAACCCAAAGACACCGAAGGATTTCTACTTATTAATATGGGCTATACCAGCTCATCGTTTTACTTTTACGATCTGTGCCGTCAGGCAATCACCTATACGCACACCTTTCCTTTGGGGTATTCACTGTTTTTAAAAGAACTTGAAATCAACTTTAACATCACGCGATCCGAGTCAAAAAAACTGATGCTCAAATCAGGTGCACTCACCGGCAATACACCTGACACGGGCCAGGTCCTTTTGGCTTTGATTAAAGAATATATTCAGGAGCTTGAAAAATCCATGACCGCAATAAAACAACTGCCCAGCCGCGTAAACGGCATCTATTTATTCAACAGCGCCGTGGAGTTTGAAGCGCTTGATCGACTGATCGCAAAGTATCTTGAGCTACCGTGCCAGATGCTTGATATTTCACCGTTTATCACCTATGAAGCCCCTGAGCCAATAACCGGTGCGCAGCTTGCCCACTTTGTTGTTGCCAGTGGCGCACAGATGTCATGAGTCAGCACATAAATCTGCTTCAAAATCGCGCAAAGATTGTCGAGCTGCAGCACCGCTATGCAATCTTGCGTAAAGTTGTGTATGGGTATGTCGCCCTGTTTTTTCTCATGTGTATTGCAGCATCGTTTTATCTGTTTACCTTATCAAGTGAGCAAAAAATGCTGGATACACAAAAAACACAACTACTGCAGTCGATGCAGGGATTTCAGGAACAGGAAGCCAAACTCACCTTATTGGGAAACAAGGTTAATCAGTTCGACACCTACATTCGTGACGACGCACAGTTTAGCCCCTACTACAATATACTTTTGGAGGCACTTCGACAAAGCAGCGAATCGGCCCAGCTGAGTGAGTTCACGATCGACAAAAGCCGAAAGGCAAAATTTACTTTGAAGTTTAAAAGCTTTGAAAACATGCTTGCGTCGTTTCGATTCATCGAATCGCCAGCCTTTCTTGAACACTTTGAAGAGCTTAGCATGAACAACTTTTCCGGACAAAATGACAAACAGCAGCAGGCATCTGCCTCAGCAGGACTCAACGACTACCAGCTGACGTTTGATGCTACATTTAAACCGATCTCAGTCTATGAAAGCAAGTAAATCCCAACGAGCGCTGCAGCGACTCTATTTCAGCAAATATATTCCGTTTGTGCTTCTGTTCGGCGTGGTGATTGGCTGCACGGTCGCCCTTGGATTTACAGTGTATGCCCGGGTAACAGAGCTGCGAAGCGGGATCGAGCAAGGCAAAAACGACTTACAAAACCTCAAACAAAAGCAACAGCTGGTTGCCGCATTTACCCAGGAACAAACCGATCTTGATGAAGATCTGAAGCTCATGAATCGACTGATTCCGCAATCTCAGGATTACTTCACCATTATTCAATCGCTTGAAAATCTGTCTCAGCAAACGCAGTTTCAAATCACGTCATACACGATTAATCTGAGCTCATCTACCGAAACAAAACTGGCCATCATAGTGCGCGGAGTGGGCGACAGCAATTCGTTTGTGCGCTTTTTGGATGATTACCAGCTCAACGGCGGCCGCCTCATTACCATTGAAAAAGTAACCATTAACCCGCTGAATCCGGGAGAAGTACAGCTGAACATGAACTTTTATATCGAATCGCCGAGCGACCCTGAGGCGGACATAAACTACAATATGGTTCTTAATCAGCTCGGCGTGATCAAAAATAAGATCAAATACGATTTTGCTCCCCAACAGCAGGCGACTCAGCAGGACCTGTCATTCCCGAGCAAGGCAAACCCATTCTGATGGGGCCCCAAAAACCATACAAAAAGAGTGAGGTAGTATAAAAAAAGGGATAATCGGAGAAGATTATTCAGTGAACGTAATGTTCTTCTTTCCTTTAAGGAGCTTGGCAACACCTTCTGAGAGCTCGGCGCCCTGTGATTGCCACTTTTCAAGCTTTGATTTACTCATCTCCAATACGGTATGATTGCCCACAGGCTGATAGACACCGATCAGATCGAGATATTCACTGTTACGTGGCTTCCGTTTGTCAATTGCGACAATACGGTATGCGGGAAAGCGTTTTTTTCCAAAACGCATAAGTCGGATAGTTGCTGCCATAGATAAAATTCAATATATTCAAATGAGAATATCCACATAGTATAGCACACCATGTGGGGTGTGACAAGGGTAACTGGGGATGTCAGGAACCGGCTTTTAATGCTTCCAATGCGACGTGGGCAGCCTGTTCTTCCGCCTCTTTTTTTGACCGTCCGACGCCGCGGCCGTAAATTTTTTTGCCCACGCTCACATCGATCGTAAACGTGCGATCGTGCTCAGGACCTTCTTCTTTAACTGTCTGGTACACGGGCGTCATTTTCTTTTGCGCCTGCACATACTCTTGCAGTTGACTCTTGTGAGAGTGATAGGCATTTGTATCAATAATCTCGTCGAGCGTGTCTTTAAACAGATGGTTACATACAAATGTGTATGCCGCATCAAATCCCTGATCCAAGAAAATCGCTGCAATAAGCGCCTCAAAACAGTCGGCAAGCAAGTTTGTATTATCGCGTCCGCCACCACGCTCTTCACCTCGTGAAAGAAGCAAGTATGTGCCCAGCTCAAGGGTGCGCGCAGCCGCAGCAAGACTTGAGGTCTTGACGATGGCTGCTTTAATTTCCGTGTAGTCTCCCTCATGAAGAGCAGGATATTTGCGAAAGAGGTAGACAGACGTAATAAGAGACAGTACGCTGTCGCCGAGAAACTCAAGCTTTTCATTGGAAGGCAATTCAAAGTCGCGATGCTCATTGAGATAGGAGCGGTGTACAAATGCATTTTCAAGCAGACTGTGATCAGTCACGGTGAGACCGATTGCTTGCTGCACGGTATCGTATGATTGAGTCGGTTGATGCATGATTAAAAATTATTCTACCGTGTCGCCCACAATCGAGGCAAGCACTCCATTGACAAATGAATATGACTGATCTTTTCCGTATTCGCGCGCCAATCGCACGGCTTCGTCAATAACAACTTTGGCCGGTTGTGGCTCTGACGCATAGCGAAGCTCAAATACCGCCAACCGTAGAATTGCCACATCTACTTTTGCCATCTGCTCAAGCGGGTATCGGGGAGCGTGTTTTTGTATTTCGGCATCAATGTCTGATAGTTTTTCAAGAATCGGCTGAATACGGGCATCATTTTTTTGCGCGGAAAAATCAGATGCAAAGAGCTGCTGGAAGAGAGTAATGCGTTGTTGATGTCGTTTATCCATGGATCCAGTGTACGATAATTGAGGAAAACAACCCAACAAGACCGATGAAAACCGGGTTACTTACCGCATGCGCGACAACGCTGATGAGGAAGTTTGGGTTCTTTGCAAGAAGGACACGTGACCAGCTTGGGTACTGACACAGATTTGTCACTCATACGCTTTCCTTTGCGCATGGTTGAATGTTTTCGTTTGGGTAGTGCTGCCATATATCCACCTATTATAAACGACTACCCTTGTCTTTTCAATCCAATGCATGCCTGTGCGTACAAATACGCAACAGAATCAAATTGAATCAAATACCCATATAAAAGCGTATTGACAAGCACTTTCAGCTTCACTATGCTGAGTCTATACACTTATTTTTATTATCCGTTGATAGGTGTGTAGCACATTTATCATGAATTTCTTTCAAAGAACCTACAAAAAAGGCTTTACGCTGGTGGAGCTTTTGATTGTAATTGCAATCCTTGGTCTTATCGCAACAGGCATTATCATCGCTATTGACCCTGTTGAACAAATTAATCGCGGTAGTGATGCAGCCAAACGCCAACTGGGCACATCCATGGTCTCTGCAGTCCAGCGCTGGTACACCTCAAAACAATACTCAGTTGACTGTACGACTTCTGCCTGTACCGGTCAGACAATGACCATCAACACAGCCTATCTGTCCAACTCAACCCAGATGGCGACCATCAATACTGCACTCAACGGAGCAGGTGAGACAACAAGTTCAAACAACTTTACCACTCATCCGCAATCAGGCAATGTGTATGTGACCTTTAAGACCCCGACAGGCGGTACCGCTGCAGATTCTGCACCAACCGTCTGCTGGAGACCGTCATCAAAAGCAGAGAAGTCCAAAGCAAATACAGCTGACTTAAGCACTGCGGTATACACAACAAACACGGGCACAACTGTCGGAACAAGCACCACCTGTCCGGCAACCGCCTCTAACACGTGCTATATATGTATATCGAGTCTTTAGTGACTAACTGACTCACACCCATAGCAATTTCGTGACCCCCACCCGCGCGGTGGGGGTTTTCGGTTTCTGCTGAAATAACGCTGTTCAACGTATATTTTTTTGTTATGCTGAAAAGTATGCAACCATCATCACTTGATGCCCGCATCAAGTTCGGTATATATGCAATACTCACCATCGCATCAATGGCGATGTTGTTTTTGTCACTCGTACAATACGGACGAAATGAACAACAAAAAAAAGAGCGCGACCACACGCGCCTGAGCGACATAAACACGATCCAACAGGCACTAGAAGCCTACTACAATGACCATAATGAATACCCCCTCTCTGTAGGTTTCGGACGATACTCACTCTGCGCACCGCAGGGATGCCCTACAAAAACATATCTCAAAGATATTCCTCAAGACCCTATCGAGGGACAAACATATCAATATATACCTATTAGAGAACGGCAAGAATACGCACTCTATACCTGCCTTGAGAAAGAGCAGGGAAATGGAGACTACACACTCAGCTGCAACTGCGAAGGCAATGGGTCATGCAAATACAAACTCAACAGCAAACCCCACGCGAACTAACAAGAAGTGAATTAGGGCACAGCAACGCGCAATTTTTCACGCCAATCCTGGCGCTTTCCGATACGCATCAGTCCGCTAATCGTGGCAGTATCGATGTGTTGTGAAATATGTACCGGAATCTGCAACTCCTGCTCAAGATACTGATCGATGCCTTTGGCATGAGCGGTGCCGCCAGTCAGGATGATGCCCGTTTTATAGATATCATCAACCACTTCAGGAGGAACTGCCTCAATCAGTTCTTTTATCGAGTCTACAATCTGATTGAGTTGGGACTGAAGCGCTTCTTTGACTTCATTCGTGCGGACTTTAATTGCCTTGGGGAGTCCCGTCTCAAGCGATTTGCCGCGCACTTCCTGCACATGATCACTGTCGGCAAAGTCTAAAAGAGCAATTTTAAGCTCCTCAACAGTGCTCTCACCAAGCACAATACCATGCTTGAGGTAGAGATAATTCTGCAAGAGCTTATTCATGTGCTCACCGGCGTTTTTGATGGTTTTCTGCTGTACGATCCCGCCCCCGCTGATGATCGAGATCTCAATCGTCCCACCACCCATATCCACAATACATACCGGTTCATGCAAAAAGACATTGTACCCACACCCCATAGTGGTGGCGATGGCGCGCTCAATGATAGTTACTTTTGTGGCACCGACTTTGTGCATCACTTCTTCAAGTGCCCGCTGTTCAATCTCTGATGCCACTACCGGCACTGAGGTAATAATATGCAGTGTCGGCTTAATGAGTTGGTACTTGCCGTAATAGGGTTCAACAGATTTTTTCAGGAAAAAGGAGATGAGATCGACCGCCAGGTCAAAATTCACGATAATACTGTTTACAACCGGCTGCTGAATTTCAATAAACTCAGGAACCTTGCCGGTGACTCGTTTGGCGTCACGACCATAAAAAATCGATTCGCGGGTCTTTTTGTTATAGCCAATGATGGTCGGCTCGCGAAGCACCACCCCTTTCTCCGCAATTGCGATACGCGTCTGCGAAGTGCCCATATCCACGTATACTTGCATATTCTGCAAAAACGGCAGCTGTATTTTTCGAAGGGATTGTATAAAATGGTTCATAGTAGGGTAAAGCGCTCAAATACAAACTGAGCATATCCGCAAAATCATAATTCGTCACTCAACATCACAGATGCTCGCAAAAAGTATTCGCTTTCTCTATTATAGCCTGTTTTTATTGACGCCAGTTCTTGTTTTCTCCGGCACTTCAGAGCTCTTTGAGTTTAACAAAATGCATTTTATCTATCTGGTCGCTCTGGCGATCGGTGCATTATGGACGATTGATATGCTACGGCGTCGGACGCTTCTTATTGTCAGCACGCCCTATGATGTCGGGCTGGGAGTATTTATTCTTGCACATGTCATATCGTTTCTTTTCTCAATCGACAAACATGTGTCTTTAGTCGGGTACTATGGACGGCTCAACGGCGGCATTATATCGCTTATCGCATATGTTGTGCTGGCGTACGCATTTGCGGTATATATGAAAAAAAAACATGTGTTACAGGTGCTCAAACTCTCTGTCGCAGCTGCCGTGATGGTCGTGTTGATCGGAATCCCGGGATGGTTTGGCCATGACACCTTGTGTTATCTGTTTGCACGCATCACCACCAATGCGTGTTGGACTGCGCAGTTTAAGCCGGCTGAGCGCATGTTTTCCACGATCGGACAACCAAACTGGCTTGCTGCCTATGTGGGCGCCAATCTTCTTATTACAATCGGTCTTTTTGCAAACAGCGTACTTGAACCGGTCGCGCTTGCTAAAAAAGCCCAAAAACAAATTGTCTATGCGGTCACGATTGCACTGCTATCAGGAGGCCTTTTGATGACACGGTCACGGTCGGGGATTATTGCCGTTGTGATTGCCGCGGTCCTCATGCTTATCAGTCAATGGCTTGCCACAAATCGCAAGCGATGGGCACAGGCAAAAAAACCAGGCATCATCTTACTCGCCACCCTCGCAGCAATCATTTTCATCTCAAAAACGGGCATCGGTCCAGTCGATCGGGTGCTCTCAGGCCAAATCATGCCGACGTCGACGCAAAAGGAGCCGCTGCAACAGGCGAGTGCCCAAGCACCAGAAGTGACTGACTCATTTGCCATAAGAACAATCGTGTGGACCGGGGCTGCTGAACTCATCAAAAAATATCCGCTTACCGGCACCGGTGTTGAAACATTTGCATATGCATATCCTATGGTGCGCCCCAAAGCACACAATCTCACTACCGAGTGGGACTTTATCTACAATAAAGCCCATAATGAGTATCTCAACTATGCAGCGACACTCGGACTGGTGGGACTTGTCGGATATCTTTGGTATCAGGGTGCGGTCGGTTGGGTCGGATGGAAAGCGTGGAAAGAGCATGCAGATAAAACACGTGCTGCGGCAGCAAAAAAAGATGAGTCGCCTGACAATCCGGAGATCGGTCCCGCGCTTGTGGCCTCACTGATTCTCTCACTGTTGGCGGTATCCATATCCAATGCTGTCGGCTTTTCGACCTCAACCGTGCAGCTGATGATGTACTTGTGGCCGATGGGACTCCTGGTGTTGACAGATCGTGTGGAAGGATTTGCCATGGAAAAGGCGCCAACTACCACCTTCAAGCAAAATATGCTTGGCTATGCCGGGATTGGGGCTATCGTGGCGTTATCTTCCATGGGGTTGATCGGCAGCTACACAGCAGACATGTATTACGCACAGGGAAATTCCTATATGGATACCGGTGACGCACAAAAAGCCATTGGTTATTACAGCCGCGCGGTAGACGCAAATCCTACCGAACACCTATATCAGGATAAGCTCGGTCAGGCGCTCGCTCAAGTGGCACTCATGGCCTCGCTGACACCGGAAAACACCAGTTCTGCAGATGAGTTGGTGCGACTGTCGGAAAAGTATGAGCAAAACGCGATCGATGCATCGCCGAGAAATAGTTCATATTGGCGCAATTACGGCAAAAATGAGCTGCTCATCTATCAAATCAAAGGGAATATCAGCCCCCTTGAGAAGAGTCTGAATGCCTTCAATCAAGCATCGTTGTTGGCACCGACTGATCCGCGACCGGTGTATTCGCAGTGCATAACTTATTCGCTCTTGGCCGGAGAACAGCAGGAGAAGTCACTTGAATTGCAGGAGAAGTCACTTGATTGTGTAGATGAAACAATCACCCTGAAACCTGATTATTTTGATGCATACGTGCTCAAAGGACAACTCTACAGCAGCTATGATATGACTAATGAAGCACAAGAGTGGCTCACCAAGACGAAAAAAGAATTTCCATACATCAGCCCCCAAGATATCGAAAGCGAGATGGGCATCACGGCACCAACCGAGCAGTAATCACACCTCTTTGTGTCGTTGACATTCCCCCTCAATTTGTGTACAATACCTTTACTTCTTTCAAGCACGTCGTCGAGAGGATCCGGGTTCGGAGCTTCACCACGATCAGAAAGAAACGAAAAAGACCTTACGCAAGTAAGGCATCTTTTTTTCGCAATTTAACAAGTCGGACACACATTTTAGGTTGTTAATCGGGTTTTCTGCTGTCTTGAAACCACAGCAGAAGTTTCAATTCCATTCGTTGAATGGATTTGGAGGAGGAAAGCAATTTCCAAACTTTTTATAAGAGTTTGATCCTAGCTCAGGATGAACGCTAGCGGTGTGCCTGAGATATGCAAGTCGAGCGTCGTCTGATTTCCTTCGGGATTGAAAGATGTAGCGGCGGACGGCTGAGTAACACGTGGGAACCTGCCCCAAGGTAGAGGATAGCTACTCGAAAGAGTAGGTAATACGCTATATGATCTCCGGATCAAAGCACGTAACTGTGCGCCATGGGATGGGCCTGCGTCCTATCAGATAGTTGGTAAGGTAACGGCTTACCAAGTCTATGACGGGTAGCTGATCCGAGAGGATGATCAGCCAGAAGAGCACTGAGACACGGGCTCTACTCCTACGGGAGGCAGCAATCAGGAATAGTCGGCAATGGGCGAAAGCCTGACCGCGCGACACCGCGTGTAGGATGACACTCTAACGAGCGTAAACTACTGTGGTAGGGGAAGAAAGTACAGTTTACTGTACCTGACGGTACCCTATTAGAAAGGAGCCGCTAACTGCGTGCCAGAAGCGTCGGTAATACGTGGGCTCCAAGCGTTATCCGGTGTCATTGGGCGTAAAGTGTCGTGTAGGCGTCTTGTCAAGTTTTTATTTAAACCCTGTGGCTCAACCATAGACTCAATAAAAATACTGGCGAGATAGAATTTTCTCAAGGGGGACTGGAACTTATAGAGTAGCAGTGAAATGCGTTGATACTATAAGGAACATCAGTGGCGAAGGCGAGTCCCTGGGAGATTATTGACGCTGAGACACGAAAGCTAGGGGAGCAAAGCAGATTAGAGACCTGCGTAGTCCTAGCCCTAAACCATGCTTGCTAGCTGCCTTGATTCGGATTTATTCGATTTGGGGTGGCGAAGGTAACCCGTTAAGCAAGCCGCCTGGGGAGTACGGTCGCAAGGCTGAAACTCAAAGGAATTGGCGGGGAGGCACACAACCAGAGGAACATGTGGTTTAATTCGAAACAAACCGAAGCACCTCACCAGGGTTTGACATCTTAGAGAAAGCCTGATGAAAGTCGGGCCCTCCGCAAGGACTGTAAGACAGGTGCTGCATGGCTGTCGTCAGCTCGTTCCGTGAGGAGTACCCTTAAGTGGGACAACGAGCGCAACCCCTATCTTATGTTACACGTATCATAAGAGACTGCCCCATCTTTGATGGGGAGGAAGGAGGGGCAGATGTCAAGTCAGCATGGCCCTTATACCCTGGGCTACACACATGTTACAATGGGTACTAACAATGGGCAGCGACCTGGTAACAGGAAGCGAATCTCATAAATGTATCCTCAGTGGGGATTGAGGTCTGCAACTCGACCTCATGAACGCGGATTTGGTAGTAATCGCGGATCAGCTATGTCGCGGTGAATACGTTCTTGCCTCTTGCACACACCGCCCGTCAAGCCAACAAAGTTGGTATTGTCTGAATTCCGTTTTCGACGGGAGAGGTCAGTATCGGCGATGGGGGTTAAGTCGTAACAAGGTATCCGTTCTGGAAGGAGCGGATGGATCACCTCCTTTCTTTTTTTCTTTTTCTCAAGTTTACAGCAGATAAAAGATATTCCTAACCCGATTAATCACCTAAAATCGTGTCCGATTTGTCACATATATCAAGACGCAACAGCAATGTTGCGTTTTTTGGTTTTATGGCCATTCCTGACATTTTATCGACATACTATGAGTAATTCCGAATCATATTCACCGGTACAGACACACATCGGCATTGTGCGAGATCCGTATCTCCCGCCACTCATGGAGCGTGTGGGCAATCAGCATATCAAACCATTTGCGCAGTTTGAATCAACGGAACGAGTTACGTATCAGTCTAATGAAACGTGTCAACTCGGATGTTCCGGATGCTTTTTAGGCGATTGGCTGGAGGGCGACAGAAAAGGGGGTAAAAATCTTCGCGTACCGCTTGATCTGTACCAACAGCATCTTGATGCCATGCCGGGACTCAAAGAATTTTTTCTGCTGGGAGCAGAGCCCACCATGGCACCGAGCCACTCAAAAACACTTCTGGAACAAGCACGAGGTCGGGGGATGAGCATCATGGCGGTCACCAATGCCGCAGTTGGAGAGGAAGTATTTGATCGAACATTCGGCGGATTTTCACCAGATGAGCTTTCCAAACTTAATATCAGCATTGATTCAATGAACTCAGAAACACATGATATGCTGCGCGGACGTGAAGGCGCATTAGAGAAAACTCTTGCGAATGTAAAACGGTATGTTGACATGGGGTATGAAGTAAAAGCACAAATGACGGTCTGGCCAGATAATTATGCTGAAGTCCTTGAAAGCATACAACAACTGTACGAGGAATATGGCGTACGTAAGTTTGCATTTCATTGCGGATCAGTTGAGGGGATTGCGCCTGATAATAAAAGCCGTGTCCGTCATCTCGATCCCTTGGCTTGGCGAGCATTGACCGCCAGACTGGTCGAGTTACGCGACAAACTTCCCGAGCTTGAAGAATTTAATTTTCCCTACATATTTTTCACCGAGCAGGAAATGAGAACAATGGTAATTGGAGATGAAGTCCAATGGAAAGAATATGTGCATCATGTAGAAGGCGTTGAAGCCGGCGAGATAGTTCCCATGCCATTTGTGGGATGTCCCGCAGCTGGCCAGGAAAATGGCAAGCCACCCCAGGTATATGTCTATGCCAACGATGGTCATGGGCAAATGTCGGTATGTCAGATCCACTCAGCCGGCCATGAAGGCATGCATCACGCAGAGTATGACCCACAGTCAGAGCAATTTAAAGTCAACAGATCACTTCTCACATCACAGATGCTGAGCATAAAAGAATCTCCCAACTTTTGCCCGGCAAAACAAGGTGCAATGGGAGATGGTCAGGTATCTGACCGCATCCAAACAGAAGTGGGTGACTTGTATCACGGATGCCGGTACCTCAGCATCAATCAAATGCCATGGACTGAATCATCATTTACTCGCGACATGTATGAGCAGTATGCCCAACAATACCGAAGTCAATAAGCCAAACGGACTCGAACACGAGACCCCCATCTACAGCGAGGAGGCAATGATTCGCACCTGTCCTGCAGTATACACGCCGCTACTTGCTCGCACTGACCGTAGGCGAACCCATTGTTCCATAACGACCGTTGGGGAGCGGCCACTGTTTCGCAAATTCATGGACAAAGAAAAACAAGCTATATACGCACGTATTCCTGATGCAGTTCTCCCATATATATGTATGCCACTCTACTCAGGCGATACACATGTAGACTTTGCATACATTCCCTCAGATCCCACAACCATCGTGTCGTTTTCTCCTTTTGACACAGGACTCTCTCCGCGCGAGCAAGCATTGATGCATGCATTGTCTGAATTTGAGTTAGCCTGCCAGGACGAGGAGCAAGGCGTGTATTTTCTCCATGGTGACTTTGCTGCACACAATGTGTTTTTTGATGAGTCAGCAGGGCTACAGGTGTATGATCTTGAAAAGACGCAGATGGTAGACCTCAAGAGTGGTAGATTCAAAAATAGTGCAGACTTTATTTCACGCCTTTGGTTTGCACCGAAGTTCCAGCTGCAGGCTATTCAACATATCTGCAGTCAAATTGAGGATCCTGCGCTGCAGGATGTATTCGTTCACACACTTCGCGAGGCAGTCGGAAAAAAACAGGCGCGGACGGTTGACTATTACGACAATACAACCGATGTAGCCACACACTTTCTTGATGCACGCACGCATTCCCTGACACATATGTATGTGCTTTTGGGCAGCGATGTGACGGCACTCATGAGTCAAGATTCCTTTTCCTTAGAAACGTACGTCGCCTAAAGATATAGCAGTGCCCACGTCACCAGGCCCACTCCAACCATCATCCCCAAGAGGGCAAATGTCTGATACACGATGTAAAGCGCGTGATTATCAAGCTTACTAAACCCCAAACACGGAGGACAATAGGTTCGTTCTGAAAATTGCTGCAGCAGCCAATAGATCATCTCTCCCAAATAGCGAAGCACCAGATAAAAGCCCGTCATCATGACAGCAAATCGAATCGGCATAAACAGATAGAGCAGCACGAGTCCGACAAGGATGGGGACAATGAATATCGCATCACCTTTTATAAAAATCAAAGTTGTAGCTCGCACGTACCATGGCACAGCAGAAAAAAACCACTTGTTTGAAACTCCGTGAAGATTGCTGATAGTTTTCATGAAAAAGAAGCGTCAGACATCACGTACCAACAATAATCTCCTCACCGGGGAGAGGATGGTGAAACAACGCAGCTGCAGTATGGGTGGAATCATGCTGATTCCGATTCCAGACGGTCAACTGCAAATATGCGTTGCCGGGAGCACCGCTTGCGCTTGGTGACAACACGAGCGTACCGGGATGCGCCTGAAACGGATGGGGGAGATAGGTGGCATGCAGCCGATGCGACCCGATCGCGACCACCACTTCTTCTTTATGTTCTGCAACACCTTTTATCGATTCCACGGTAAGCGTGGTGAATAGGTTGCCAAATGTGTCCACATGTCCGATACGGTGCCCACTGACCTCAGGGATCAGGTTTGTGTGCACCTCATCAAACTCGAGCTCATCTTCCATGTATTCCATTAAGTATGCGCACATACGCGAATACTCATCGCGCGCGCCAAAAGCAACCGCTGAATCAATGCCCTCATAGGTAAACACTTCGGCAATATGATCTTTAAGCAAACTAAACGTGGACCCGCGGTTCGTGCCCATCACATGCATGCCGCTGGCCAGACGCACAATATAAAAGGGAGCACTTGCGGCAGTATCTTGACGATCAGTCACATGATTGTGCGAGTCTGCTTCAATAAGAATGAGTGTCTCTTCAGGTCGTCCGTAGCGTTTTTCTGTCTCGACAATCTGACGGGTGATATATGACGCTTCGAATGCATTCGGAGAAACAGCGACGGGAATAATCGTCGGTCGGGGTGTGGGGTTTTTCAGCCGCCCTTCGACTGAGGTATAAAACTGGGGAAAGTACAAAGGATCACGAACCCAATCTGCTACAACAAAAAGCTTTTTCATATCACCAACAGTATAGCGAAAAAGGCATGGATTGTGCGTCGGTTGTTAGTCCAACAGGACGCTGCCTGATTTGAGTCCGAACTCATCGCTGGCGCGCTTGCCGTTTATCGTAATCTCGATAAAGCGGGTAGCGCCAAATCCTGAACTACCGATTGTCATGGCTGACTCTCCACTAGGGACATCTTTGAGACGATTGTAGCAAGTGAATTCACCTGCCTTGGTGGCAAGCTTTTTCTCCGCTTCGTGTCCGACTTCATCAGGAAGCAGGGTGGTCTTGCAGTTACCAAAACTGTCGACAAACCATACGGCCTGCGGCACATCGGGTACATCATTCATATCAAGCGCCTCACTGGGCACATCCTCACCATCCATGACCCAACGAGCCATATAGGGAAGGTATTCATAACTTCGAAATTGTGTCTTCACGACATGATCACGTTTTTCTGCGGGAAACTTTCCTTTTTCAATCATCACGTCCAAAACAGTCGGGATATCAGTTACTTGAAATTCTTTCATGATGCCGAGTTTTTTCACCAGTGACAGGGTTTGACCGGCTACTGTTGATCCGACCAAGGTTTTTCCATGCCAAAACCAGCCAAACGGTGTGCCGTTTTCCCATTTTTTACCTGAGCCGTGACGGGGAGCAGAGTTAACTAAAATTACCCCTTCGCGGCCTTCGCTTGCATCAAGAATATCTACCAAGTGTCCGGCTGCTTCAAGCTCACTGTAGTTGGAAAGCCCCATAAACGTGATGTTTGAACCGGGAAATAGCAAAGAAGCGCGGGTAGATTGGCGGCCCGCTTCATTGGCGTCGCAGCAGTCGTTGATGATCGTGACAAACATGAAAAATTCGTTGGTTGAATTTCTAAAACCTCATTATACACATCGATATTCTACTTTGCGAATCAATCTGCACACTTCTTATCGGCCCGTCTTGATAATCCGCTCAAACATCTGCATGATTGTTTTTGTGATAGGCAAGCCTGTTGCGTCTTCAACAAACATGTATTGTCCGTACGGATTTACTTCAAGAAAATAATACGTATCCGTGTCGGGAACATAGGCCACGTCCACTGCTGCGTAGCGTAAACCGAGCGTTTTGTTGACCGCAAGCAGTTGTTGTGTCACCGTACTCGGCAGCGAAAGCGGCTCATACTGCACATCATCATGCTCCAAGAGTCGTACATCAAGCGGCGTTGACGCGCGTTTTGAGCGCATACTGACAGCAAAAACGGTGTCATCGACACAGGTTATGCGGATATCGATCTTGTTCTGCACCTCTTCCTGCACGATCAGGGGAAATGAGGTAGCCTTTGTGGACAGGTAGTCATCAAGATGCGTGGCATTCACTTGAGTAGTCGCCCCCACATCACGAAACAGCTCACCACGCAAAAAACCGGTTGATTGCAGATTTTTTATGATCGCCTGCGGATGCGCGTCCACAAATGCACGGATTGCCTTTTTGGAAGACGTCTGCAGGGTCTTGGGCGTAGGCAGGCCGCACTGGCGCGCCACATGCAGTTGGTGCGCTTTGGAGTACGTCAGCTCATGTACCGCCGAGGGGTCGGGGATGACCGGCACTCCGTTTGTACACAGATGCGCCACATACAAGCTGATAGCGGCAGACACTTGCTTACGCTTGTAGTCGATGAGGTCTTTGGTCTGCTGGGGAAGCTTGTGGTACTCATCTGTCAGCTGAAACCACCAGTGATACGGCTTGCGAAACCACACCGCACCGACTGTCGTTTCATCCAGACGCATATTGTCCACCGTCAACACCCACCGCCCGTCGACCACATCCAAATGCGTGTGTTCATCCAGGCGGTCAACGTGAACGACAACCACCTTCATGTCTTGCGGCACACACTCGGCGACCCGTTCGCAGGTGTGAACATCATAGGAATTCGTCAGAAGAAGCAGTGTGTTTTGGGTAGCCATGCAGGTGAATACTAGTCGTCAGGCTCTGCGTCGTCAGGATAATTTCCTTCCGGATGATCAGTGCGCGTGGTAGTGAATCCGGCCATAATTTTATCTGGCACTGGTGGTGTAAAGTCGCGGGAAAAATCCAGCTCAAGAGGTGCGCCGGGATGCACTCCATCCTGCTCAACTGGCGGCAGAGACAACTGACCCATGAGTCCCAGCTGCGGGACGACTGCGGCCGTAATCAGATCATCCATGGAATGATCAGGGGCTTCTGTGGTTTGTGTCGGACGATCCAACTCCAAAGTAGGCATGTGTGTATGAGAAAAACGGGTAAAACAGATACTGTACACACCTGCTGTGCAGATTGCAAGACATCAGCCTGACATATCAGACAATACCCGTCAGCTGGCCATACATGGAGATCAGCACGGCGATCGTGATAAGGACTGCGGCAATGCGCAAAAACCAGCTGGTAAACCCGCGCAGTGCATACTGACCCATGATGTGCGGATCTTCACTGAAGCGAATGAGAAAGTAAAAAATGACCGGCAACATGGCACCGTTGAGAAAGTCTACATACAACGTGAGCGCAAACAGATTCACCTGCGGGAAGAGCGTGGCGATAAGTCCGATAATAATCTGGAGTGCAAAAAAGATATAAAACAGTCGCCCTTTTTTCAGATCCGCATCCAAGCTTCCCTCGTAGCCAAAAAACTCCGCAAACACGTAGGCAGTGGCCAACGGCACGACCATGAGACCCAAAAGCGACGCACCGAAAAGTCCCGAGGCAAAGAGAATCGACGCCGCCTGTCCGGCCAACGGCTCCAGCGCGCGCGCCGCATCAGCCGCACCTTCTACGCGAATCCCTTGCACAAACAGTGTCTGAGCAACTGCTACCGCGATCATAAACGACAGTCCGTTGGTGAGTAAGGCACCCACCCAAATCTCGAGGCGTTCATACTTCATATCATCAATCGAGAGCTTTTTATCATTGATAAAGCTCGACACAAAAAACTGCCCCCAGGCAGTCACCGTGGTTCCCAAGACGGCAACAATGGAAAACCAGTAGGCGAGATTCATGGTGATACGGCGCGGATAGATAGTTTCGCTTGCCAACGCTGCCCAGTCCGGTTTTACGATGAGTGCAACAAGCACATAGGAAATGTAAAAGACAATGAGTCCGAAAAAGATGCGCTGGATGCGCGCATAACTGAATTTGACGACAAACAGAATCAGCATCAGACACGATATGATCATGAGCGTCTGCCACGGCACCGGTGCATGAAGCAATATGTACGACGCCTTCAGACCGGAAATGTTTTGCAACACCACACCCTGATTAATGAAAAAATACAATACAAAAATCAGCATGGTGATGCGTATGCCGTACTGCTCGCGTATCAAGTCGGCCAACCCTTTGCGTGTCACCACCGCGATGCGAGCGCCCACGTCCTGAGAAAGCGCCAACAGAAGCGTCGTCGGAACGATCAAAAACTGCGACGCCACGCCAAAGCGTGCTGCTGCGACTGTATACGTCGCCACACCTCCCGCATCATTGTCAGCAATTGCGGTGATCAGGCCCGGGCCTAAAATCGCCAAAAACAGCAGCGCGCGTCTTCGCCACCGGTACCCGAATGATTTGATTTTTTGTAGGTTCATAATTTGTATTACGATTGCTCACCGATCATGATCTCACTCACATCATCAATCTGCACAAGCCCCAGCATGTGCCGCTCCTCATCAATAACCGGCATCACATACAATTTATATTTGAGTAGTTTTCGCCACACCACACTGACCGGCGTCGTCAAAAAAACGGCCTCTATCTGGGGCCGCATAAACTTATATACCGGGGTTGAAGGATTTTGCACAATAAGAGTACGAAGGCTGAACACGCCGACGAGTTGCTTCTGGCGATTGAGCACATAGATGTATATTAAATCACCATAATCGCGCGCCACCCGCTTGACCTGGCGCATCACATCGCTTGCCGAGGCGGAAGAATCAACAGTCAGATAGTCCACGCTCAGTATGTCACCGATCGGGGTATTTGAAATCTGCAAGAGGTATTGAATCTCATCACGCACATCCTTATCAAGCGCCTCAATCATGCGCTGACGTTTTTTCCGGGGCAAGGCAAGAAGCACATCGGCCACCTCCTCAGAATCCATAAAATTCATGATCTTTGCGGCCTCAACCGGATTTTCATGGCGAAACAACTCAATCTGATAATTCAGATTCAGATTGTCCACAACATCAGCTGCGCGATCAATCGGCAAGGTTTTCAAGACCACACGGATGTTGTCGATATTGGTCTGCTCCAGGTAATCCGCCAAGTCTTCCGGTCGGATTTTGTGCAGTTTTGTCTGTTCGGTTTTTACTTTTACATGGCCGCGATTGAGCTCAATTGTCTGAATATCTGCCCATGACAGAAGGCGCGGTGTGTACCGAATAGGAAGCGCCGCTACAATACTGTTGAATATATCCTCAATGCCAAACCACCGAAAAATCCCCAGCAAACTGGTGTCTACGCCGGCAATAGTGAGTCGGGGACGCTCCTGAATCGCCACATCGTTGACGCGGACCATTTTGTCCCCTGAGATATCAATAATCTGACTGTCCAGCAAGTTGGTACGCACATACATCTCATTTTCACCAAGATCATCTACTTCATAGCGTTTTTGCACCACTATCACATCGTTCATATTGCGTATGTAGTTCACGGGAATCAGTTGTGTCTCCCGCTTTACGCGAACAGCGATTTTGGTGATATGAGGGATATCATCGGCACGAAACACCACATCATGCAGATGTCCGACAAAAATATTGTCCTCTGTAAATACTTTTTTACCGGCTACTTCAGAAAAATACAACATACACTCTCGAGAAATTCCAATACTATCATCACGCTACGCAGACTTGTGGTTCGTTGGATATATACTACCAGACAGACCTGTGTATTTGGCAAGCGGACGCCCTATCTCAAACACTTACTACTACTTCTTCTGGCAATTTAGAGAGAGAAACCGTATAATAGGGGATACCAAGTGACAAATACATGGGTGTGTGGCTCAGTGGTAGAGCGTCGTCCTGATAAGACGAAGGTCGATAGTTCGATTCTATCCACACCCACCAAGATTGCAAAAAGCTCCATTTGTCAGAAAACAACGCCTGGCCGCTTAGCTCAGTTGGTAGAGCATTCGGTTTACATCCGACAGGTCGGGGGTTCGAGTCCCTCAGCGGCCACCAGTCTTTCTTCTCCGTTGTACACACCAACTACCAACCAACAACCGTAAACTATCAACTATACTGTCATGTATGGGCGACGTGGTAACCAACTTTTTTGAGGCGCTACTCAACATACTCGTTTTTTTGCCGCACTATTTTTCTGTCGGCCCACTCTTGCGTTCTCTTTTTTCTCCCTGGAAAAACATAGCCGACGACACCAAATCTACCGGATTCTCCATAGACACCTGGTTTAACCATGTTTTGTTTAATCTGATATCGCGCACCATCGGATTTTTCCTGCGCTCATCACTGCTTATTACCTTTTTGCTCATCATGATTTTGTACTTTCCGCTGGCTGCCCTGTTGACAGTCGGCTTTTTTATGACGCTTCCCATCTGGCTTGCGCTGCAAACCACCAAAGAACCGGAGGAGGAGAGAAAAGCCCGTCTTAAAGGCCAGTTTATCAGTGCCCACATGCTGACACCGACATATCAAGAACCTGTTGCTGCCTGGTTTGAAAATCTGTATACCGCCTACATCAAGCGGCCGATTTGGTGGAAGCTTCCGAACCTGATGGCGACTCCGCCTTTGGCACGCGACTGGACGATGGGCTACACGCCCGCACTGGATAAATACACCGAAAACCTCACGCTCCCCAGCTATATCTATAGCCGACGCGACATCGTCGGGCGCGAAGCAGAACTCAAGCAACTACAGACACTCCTATCACGCAGTGAAGAGGCAAATGCGGTGCTGGTTGCCGAGTCAGGAGTCGGAAAAGATGCGATCATAGATGCCTTTGCCAAGCGCATCTATGAGGGCAAAACCAACTCCCTTCTGAACTACAAGCGGGTCATGAAAGTTAATATGGAGCGCATTGCCGCCGAGTTTTCTGATCAAAAACAGCGCGAGGAGTTTTTTGAGGAACTGTTGATTGAGGCGGATCGGGCCAAGAGCGTGATACTTGTTATTGAAAACTTCGACCGATATGTGCATGCCGGAACCAACAGTATCGACTTGACCGTACCTTTGGAAAAATATGCCGATCGTAGCACGCTGCAGATTGTCGGTGTCTGCACCCCCTTTGCGTACGAACAATACATCTTTCCGCATGATCGCCTGAATGACATGTTTTCCCGCATCGATATCAAAGAGCTCAATGCCGCTCAATCGCTTCAGGTCCTGGAGGCAGTCGCCCCGCAGTTTGAGACACGCTACCGTATCACCATTCCCTATGAAACACTGCTGTATACCATCGAGCGCAGCGAGTTTTATATCGCCAATATTCCGTTTCCGGAAAAAGCCATTCAGCTCCTTGATCAGGTGTGTGCGTACGCCGTGGAAAACAAACACACGATGGCGGTGCCTCATATGGTAAACGAGGTGGTGACTCAAAAAACCCATGCGCCGACCACGCTCGATGAGCCGCTTCGCAAGATGCTTATCAATATCGAGACCGAGCTGCAAAAGCGCATTGTGGCCCAGGACGAAGCAGTGCACCAGCTTTCGGCCGTGATTCGAAGCTCGTATGTGCAGCTTGGCAAACGCAGAAAACCGCTTGCATCATTTTTGTTTTTAGGTCCGACCGGTACGGGAAAAACAGAGACAGCTCGCGCATTGGCAGAACTGTTTTTTGAAGATGAAAACAAGATGATCCGTTTTGACATGTCTGCGTTTCAAACCAAGCAGGATATTGCCCGCCTGATCGGGGCGGCAGAACTCAACGAACCGGGACTGCTCACCAATGCCGTGCGCGACAATCCCTACGGCGTACTGCTTCTGGACGAGCTTGAAAAAGCCCATAAAGACCTCTTGAATATCTTTCTGACGGTACTTGATGAAGGGTACTTCACAGACAGTATGGGCAAGCGGGTAGACTGTAAAAACCTCATTATCATCGCCACTTCCAATGCCGGCTCAGAACTTATTTATCAAGAACTCCAAAAACCCAATGTCACCATGCAGCAGCTCCAGACAGAGCTTATCAGCTATTTGGTCGGAAACCATATTTATACGCCGGAATTTTTGAATCGTTTTGACGGCGTGATCACCTATAAGACACTCGATCGTGCGGCGCTTTTGGCCATCGCAAAGCGCTTTTTTGACTCAGTTGCACGCACCTACAAAGACAGTCATCAAGTCAATCTCACCGTCACAGATGCACTGTTGGAGCGGCTGATTGACCAGAGCTATCACCCGGAATACGGCGCGCGAAACATGCAGCGGGTGATTACCCAAGAGATTCAGGATAAGGCCGCGCAAGTTATATTGCAGGGTGTTGCTCCAGGCTCCACAATCCAACTCACATGATAAACACCCGGTCTGTTGCTGTAAAACTACTCATCATCACCGTCATCTGTATTGGTATCGGAATGGCTGGAAAGGCAGTGTACGCAGCGGTCATGGGAGATGCAAACCACGACGGCAAAGTCACGCTGACTGATTTTGAAGTATGGCGCACCGCATACATTGGTGGCACATCACCCACCCCCGGACAACCCACACCTGACCCGACCGCCGGACCTGAACCCACGCCATTGCCGACAAGCACAATTTGCGGGGTTGCCGGATATGAAGGGACGCCGTCCAATCTGACCGCATTTAAATCCGCGTACCCCAACCAATGGAGAAGCGACTACAACTACGCTGAACCCTATCAAACACCCGGTGAAACGTATGAAAACTTCTCTCTGAACTCAAACCTCTTTATCAAATCTGACAATCTTGTTGTGCGAAACTTTGTGGTTACCCCTGGGTCTGATTATTACCTGATTCGCACCGATGATCGTGAGGCGGGCGCCGGAACACTCATCACCAACGGAACCATCAAAGGGAGCGGCGCCACGAATGACAGCTTGATCAAAGGCATTGTGGCCGCCGTTGATAATCTCACCATCAGCGACATGGACATATCCGGTACCCACGACGGCATCTCGATCTCATCAGCCAATGTCGTGGTAGACACTGTCTGTATACATGATCTGGGCACAGCACCGACCGCCCACAACGACGGTATTGAAATCTATGGCGGCAATCATATCGTGATCCGCAACGCAGAAATCCACAACCAAAACGGTCAGACATCGGCCATCAATATCACCAATGATTACGGCGCAATTAATGATGTGACGATTGAAAACAGTATCCTTTCAGGCGGCGGCTACACGATCTATGTGCGCGGCGACGGCGCAAGTGCTAAGGCCATCACCAATATTCGTTTTAAAAATGTTGTCATCCAAGATCCCGGCACGTACGGTGTGGTAAGCTATGAAGGCGCGCCCGGAGCAATCGTTGAGTGGGACGTAAAAGACGCGCAGGGCAATCCCATTCCCAAACCCTAGTCTATGAATACACTCTCACAACCGGGCAAGCTGATTGTCATTGATGGGATTGACGGTGCCGGAAAAACCACACAGGCAAAGCTGCTTGCTCAAACGCTGGCGAAACAATCCATACGCACGCATTATCTGCACTTTCCACGCTACGAAACCTTTTTCGGTCAAACGATCAAACGGTTTTTAGATGGCGAATTCGGCGACATCGAATCGACCTCGCCGTATTTATGTTCGATCACCTACGCATTGGACCGGCAGCAGGCAAAAGCAGAAATTCAAGCCAAGCTGGAGCAGGGGATTCATGTCATAACTGACCGCTACACCTCCTCAAACCTTGCGCATCAGGGAGGCCGCTGTGAAGGAACTGAAGCCCAAGACGCGTTTGTCACCTGGAACAAGACGCTTGAGTATCAGGAGCTGGGCGTACTTCCCGAGTCGATCGTGCTCTTTTTGGACACGCCACCTGAAATTGCCCGCACCCTCAGAGCCAAGCGCTCCGGCAGCCAGGATATGCTCGAGCAAGATGACGATCACCAACAACAAACATACCACCTCTACTGCCGACTTGCTCAGACTCATGACCACTGGCACACCATATCCTGCCGCAAAGAAGACGCCTTGTGTCCGGAGGAAGAGATTCAAAAACTGATCCTGGAGGTACTGAACCAAACCATCTTCAACCCCTAACACATCCTTGCATTCTGAGCGCTCGAGCACGTATACTGGGTGGGTATGAGTACTCCCGCACAACTTGCACATCTGGAGATTCTGGCAGACGAGCCTGAGCGCGCAATTCTGTTTTACACTTCAGTATTTGGGTGGAATGCAGTGAAATGGGTCCCCAAAGACGCAGAGCCCGGGTTTGATTCACAATACTGGATGCTCACGGTCAAACACGGTGCGATAACGATTCCCTTTGGCCTTCGCAAACGTCAGTCGGGAGAACGGCCTGACCAAGACGCATCGGTCAATGCCTATGTGTGCACAATCAGCGTGGCGTCACTTGAGCAGACCATTCCCTTACTTGAGCAGTATGGTGGCGTCGTCACCGAACCCAAGCGCATGGTTGCGCCAAACACATACTTGGTCGGTGCGGTAGATCCTGAAGGCAACCACATTCGCATCATCTGCAGTGTCGCCGCCTGACACGCACCTGCTTTTTTTAAACTTTATAACTCGCAACTTTGTAACTATACTAAGCGTATGATCGCACTTGTTACCGGCGCTTCAAGCGGTATCGGATTAGAGCTTGCCAAACTTCTTGTGAAAGACGGCCACTCCGTCATTGCCGTAGCGCACGACAGTAAAAAACTGGAGGAAGCAGCCAAAGTGCTTCGCAGTGTCGCCAAAAATGCACAGATAGAAACGATTGCGGTCGATCTCAGCGACCAGCGCGGCCCCATGCATGTGTATCAGGAAGTGAAAAAGCGCGGACTTGCTGTAGATTGCCTTATCAACAATGCGGGAATCGGCCTGCGAGGCGCATTTGCAGAAACGAGTCTGGATGCTCACATGCAGTTGATTCGCACCAATATCGTCGCCCTTACACAGCTGACGCATTTTTTCCTGCCGCCGATGATTGAAGCTAATTCGGGCAAAGTCCTCAACATTGCATCCACTGCCGCATTTCAGCCCGGGCCTTATATGAGCACCTACTATGCCAGCAAAGCCTATGTGCTGTCCTTTTCAGAAAGCCTCAAAGAAGAAGTGGCAGACCTTGGCATTTCAGTCACGACACTGTGTCCCGGACCGACTGCCACCAACTTTGCCAAGCGTGCCGATGTCGCCGATACTCCATTGTTTCAGTCGCTTCGTGTGCAGTCTGCTGAATCAGTGGCCAAGCGCGGATATCAGGCTCTTCTGGACGGTGAGGGAGTGGTGGTGACTGGTGCCGGCAACAAGCTCTTTGTCAAACTCTCACGCTTTGTGCCTCGCAGCCTATCAGCACGCGTCGTCAAACGCCTTCAGCAAAGCGAAAAACGGGATTGACACGGTCTGATCCACATGAGGTATGCTATACTATAGAGACTTATAGCTATGGACAAAAAACTTTCCGGCCTGCTTGTGTTGTTTTTTCTTTCGTTCTTCGTCTTCGTGTCTATTGTTGTGTTTCGAAAGCCCATTACTCGCTTTACCCGCGCCTCATCGGTGACGGCATCGGCAGACAAATCCATCATCATTGCCTGGCCGCTGACAGTAATCGCCAATCGCAATGAGCCAGTTACCGTGTCGGTGTTTGTGCGCAGTGAAAACAGCACGCCGGTTCCCAACAAGACCGTGCTTTTGCAGTCGAGTATCGGAGCAGTCAGCCCGATATCTGCCGTGTCTGATGAAAACGGAAAAGCCGAATTCACCCTCACCAATTCCCAACCGGGCGAAGCAGTGCTGTCAGCTACGATCGACAACACGATCACCACGACTCAAAAAATAACGGTCCGATACGAGTAATGTCGCACCCCAATCATGCAAATCAAGTTGCAATTTATTAATTTGCGAAGTAGCATACATTGTCTATGAAAAAAATCACCAAAGCAGTAATCCCAGCAGCCGGTTTCGGCACTCGTTTTTTGCCCCAAACCAAGGCGATGCCGAAGGAAATGTTGCCGATTGTTGATAAACCCGTCATTCAGTATGTGGTTGAAGAAGTCGTAAACTCAGGTATTAAAGATATTGTGATCGTCACCGGCTCCAACAAGCGCGCCATTGAAGATCATTTTGACAACCCCAGTGAAGACCTGATCAAAAACCTCCTGCAGGGAAGCAAGGAAAAACTACTGGAAGAAACCAAGCGCATTGCGGATATGGCCAACTTTATCTACGTGCGCCAAAAAGGACTGTACGGAAACGGATCACCGGTTTTGGCAGCAGAACCCATCATGAATGGAGAACCGTTTGCCGTGCTGTGGGGTGATGAGTTTATTTACTCCGAACCACCACGCCTTCAGCAGATGAAAGACGTGTATGAAAAATACGGCGGAATCGTGATTTCGGGCGTTCGTATCGAGAAAAAAGAAGACCTCAAGCGCTACGGTATCGCCGATGTGACACCGGTTGAAGGAAATGTATATAAGATCAACAAAATCGTAGAAAAACCGGAACCTGATGAGGCGCCGTCCAATATTGCTGCCCATGGCGCATATATCGTGCCACCTGAAATCTTCCCGGCGCTTCGCGGACTCACTCCCGGAAAAGGCGGAGAGATCTGGCTTACTGACGCGATTAACGAACTGAACAAACAGGGAGTTCCTCTGTATACCGTCGAGATTGAAAACGGCAAGTACTACGACACCGGAAATAAGCTCGAGTATATGAAGACCGCTATTGAGCTGGCCATCCAACATCCGGAAATCGGTGAGGAGTTCCGCGCCTATCTCAAAGAGCTCATGACCCAATGATCGGCCTCGAAGATCTGCGTCTTCCGCCCATTGACTATGTCCGGCCGGGCAGGCGTCGCTGCATAAGTGAGCGGGAAGCTGCGGAAATCAGCATCATGTCCGACAACGGACTCAGCGACTATGAGCGTGCACTCCAGTGTAAGATCACTCCGGATTCCGGACTCGTGCTTGACATCGGCACCGGCAGAAATGCACGCTTTCTTCGTGATGTGCGCAAAAAAGGAGTGGCAGCTGTCGGCATTGCACCATTTCAGACCCTTGACGGCAGACCAACGATGCCGGTCAGCATGCCAGAAGGGAAGCGTCCGCGCCTGGTTCAAGCCACCGCCTCAGCACTTCCGTTTGCCGATGAACAGTTTGATACCTGCGTGTCGCTTCATGCCATCTCTTATATTTGTCCGTATGTTAAGCCTGAGGTACGTGCCGCAATATATGATGAACTTCTGCGCGTGCTGCGTCCGGGTGGCACGGCATATATCGGTCGTTTCACCCCACAGGAGCTTGAGGTTGCAATTCCCCTTATTGAGCCGCTTCGCGCGCGTGGAGTAGCGGTCAAATCATATAAAGGACAAAAATGGGTAAACCGCCGCACGTACGAAAATCGGTATTCCGTACACTTGCAAAAACCGGAATAATCGGCGAGCCGCAGCTCAATCACAATCACATTTGAAAATACGACCACGACCGTCTATAATAGTAGCTTATGCAAGCATACCAACCATCAGTTGAAGAGGTGACAAAGCTATTTGAGGCAGATGTTCATTTGGGACACCGCCGCAATCGCCTGCACCCAAAAGCAAAAAAATTCGTATACAAAATGGAGCAGGGAACCTCCATTATTGATCTGGCTCATACAGCAGCCCAGATTGATTCTGCTAAAAAAGCCCTTTCAGAAGCAGCAGATGAAGGAAAGACCCTTCTTGTTGTCGCAACCAAAAAAATCGCAGCACCGATCGTGAGCGAGATGTGTGAAGCACAAGGAATCACGTATATTTCCACCAAATGGATGCCGGGACTGTTGACCAACTTCGAAACCGTCATCAAAAACGTAAAGAAAATGAATGAAATGAAAACGGCAAAAGAAGCCGGAGAGTGGAGTGAGCTCGTCAAACATGAGCGCATCCGCCAGGAGCGTCGCTTGAACCGCTTGCTTCGCCTCTATCGCGGTATCGCCAACCTGACTCGTCGCCCGGACGTCATGTTTATCGTCGACACCCGTCGTGAGAAAAACGCCGTCACTGAAGGCCAGGCCACCGGCGCAACCATCGTAGCCGTGACCGACACCAACAGCAATCCAGAAGATGTGCAGTATCCAATTGTTGCGAACGATGATTCAGCAAAAGCTGTTGAGATCGTTATTAAGCAAATCTTGGGCGCATACAATCCATCCGCTGCAGCAGCAAAGAAAAAAGCAGCCGAAGCAATAGTTGAGGAGACAGCACAAAAAGAAGAAGTGACTGCTGAGGCAAAAGTCGAAGAGAAAAAAGCTCCCGCTAAAAAAACAGCAGTAAAAAAAGAGGTAACAGCTAAAGCAGCTGAGAAGCCCGCCAAAAAAACCACTGCAAAAAAAGCAGATAAATAATTGTTGTAATTCCTATTTCTTAATCTCATCTATGGCAGTCGACATGAATCTTCTTAAAAAACTTCGTTCAGAGACCGAAGTATCATTTTCATTGATCAAGAAAGCTCTTGAAGAATCAGGAAATGATGAGAAGAAAGCCAAGTCACTTCTGCATGAGTGGGGAGCAGAAAAAGCAGCTAAAAAAGCTGATCGCGAGACCAGCCAGGGAGGACTTTTTACCTACGTACACCACGACAAGAAAAAAGCAGCCGTAGTAGAGCTGTTGTGTGAAACTGATTTTGTCTCAGGAAACGAAGATTTCCGCAAATTCGGTACAGAACTGGCTATGCAAGTCGCATTCACCAATCCCAAATCCATCGAGGATCTGCTGAAAGAAGATTATGTCCGCGACAGCAGCAAGACCGTAGACGCATACTATAAAGAAGTTCTTCTCAAGTTTGGTGAAAACATCAAAATCTCCCGCATTCAGCGCTTTGCTTTGGGAGAGTAATGATCCGCCCACACTGCTGTGACTCGCGAAACGCTTACGCATCACACTCCTACTGATTTTTATACCAGGTTTTTTTCCGAACATCCTCTCCATGGCGTGCACGACATGATGCACATTGACGGCTATGTCGTCGACCGCACATTGTTGGAACGAGACGTAACACTCACTACCAGAGGTCGGGCCGGTGCATCACTATACCTTTCCAGCAGTGTAGCCGAGATCTCAGAAGGGCAAGACATACGGCAAGTGATGCGGGCAGTCACCCACACATCAGACAGAGCTGCACTTCCTGAATCTGTCGCGCACCTGTTTCGAGCAGGGGAGTTTCTGAGGTTTTGCCTTCAGCATTTTGAACATCATCTCGGGCCTGTCGATTATTTTGACGCCCGCTGGGAAGATGGGGATAATTTTCGCGCATTTCACCAAGCGGCAAGCGAGCAGGGCGACATCTCACCGGAGCGCGATTGCGACGCTGCCACAGAAACCTGGACCGGAAAGACACTGGCAAAGTTGGGTTTTGAGCCACTGCCGATACTGGTGCGACGTGACTATCATCCGAATATGAGATTGTATCCGCCGGTAAGTGCCCGGTTCAAACGCATACAAGAATAGTCCTTCTAGTAAACACTATATTTTGATACAGTATCAATATGAAAGAGCGAGGCTCCACACTGATTGCACCGGCAGGTTTTCACGAGGTGATCACTTCACGCATTCATACACTCAATGCAGAATATGCCGGCCACTACAGTCTGTCCGGACGACATGAACCTCATATACTAGAGCTGAGCGCAAGCAGAAACAACACTGAAGCAACAACAATCGAGATGTCTGCCATAGCATACAACTGGAAAACTCATGCATCCCTTCCCGACATGCGCATCATGTCCTCAGCATTGTATACCGGCGCACGCGATCAATTTCCCCCGGCAATCTCCGAGCATTTTCACGCACGCAGATTTATGACATATGCACTGGAGCACTTTGACCGGCGCGGCGCAGTCACACACTTTCGTGCAGAATGGATATCGGGCAGGAACCACGATGCATACTATGCGGCGCTTGAAGAGGGGGTGACCCCTTGGGAAGCAGCAGCCTCTACGTGGACAGCGCGGACGTTGGCAGAATTGGGATTTGCTTCAGAGCCAATCACCATCGATGCACTGCAGCAAACCACAAATCCCGATCAAAGACCGCGCATCTCCGCCACCTTCCCAAGACTCATATAGATGTCTCTATTCGCTGTGTCTATGTGGATGTAACACGCTACAATCGGAGTCGATTCAACATGCAGGACAGACAGATTATTTATCAAACTGCGATTCCATTTCGTGGAGAGTGCGGTCGTCTGACAGTTCTTGCTGTACCCGCTCTGTTGTTTCTTGCTGGAGTACTTCTGCCGCCAGAGGAGTGGCGCCGGGCTTGGCACCTTCTTGTAGCTCATGCTCCGGGCGTCCTGCTTGAATCGCACGCGTCGCGTGACCGAGCATTTTTGTGCCGGCAGTAAATGCAGCTACGCGATCTTCGCGAGTAGTAGTATCGACAGGCGGTTGCGGAGGTGAGAATTCTTCCATATGGGTCTAGTCTACCGATTCAATAAGGAGAATTCAACTTATGCCTGAGGACAATATGTGGGATCATCAGGCAATACCCGACTTTGATCAGTGAGGTCGATAATATCTTCACTTCCGTTGGTCTGAGCTTGTGCCATCAATAGGCGACGGTGAATACCAAGAAATCCCAGTCCCATGGCACAAAATGCCTCGTCATACTCCTCAATAGTCACCAAATCACCGGCTTCATCACCGTATAGTTGCAGGTTTCTCGCATGCAGCACTGAGGCGCGATGCAGCGCTTCTGCCATGTCATCCAACTCATCGTCTGTGAGTTTTCTTCGTTCACAATTCATACCTATAGTATAGCATATGGATTGTCAGAGTGAGATGAAGCGAATCGGGTTGCAATTTATTACCGCGTTTCCTACACTTGGGTCGATGAGTCGCGAGCAGTTTCGTGAATACGCCAGACATCGCACCTACACCGCCGGACTGGAGACGGCAGCTGCGGCAATTGGCGAGCCAGGCACTGAAGATCCTTTGATGATGTTGACTCATCTCACACTTACACACCGTCTTCATGCCCAGTTGGAATCGGCCCGTAGCATGCTGCGCAACATGGAAGATAACCCGGCGCTACAGCAGGAAGTTACCCAACTGCTTGCACCAATCAGTGCCGGCATCGTGTTCATCGCTGAAAACCAAGATGATCCCCGCGTAAGAAAAATGCATCTTCACAATGTTGTTGCTCACCACACGCAAGCGAACGACCATACACCTTCATTTATTCCTGAGGAAATTGATGCGCTAGAAGCACATGCCACAACACACATGCAGCAGCAGCGAACTCTGTTTGAAGCACGAGAGCCTCAGCCCCCACCAACTGACCCGACGCCCGAGCAGACTCCTGAACCCGAGGAGGGTCCAGACGATGTGCTTTCCCTCCTCGCACAGCACGTACTTGCTCAGGTGCGTGATGGTATTCCCACTCGTGCCTACGAGGTAAAGCAGGCGCTGTTAAAAAGCGGCGTTCTTGCGCCAGGTGAATGGGAAAAAATGGGTGGCGTGGGAAGAACAAATCACTTTACAAAAGCGCGCAAAGAGCTGAGTGAGTATTTTGCCAAGCGCGGTGTACAAATCATCTGGGAAGAATCCGGAAAAGCACAAGGCAGAACTTATGCATTTCGCACCGATGCACCTAACACTGCAAGTCCACTCATCGCAGAAGCCTTGGACGAAGCATATGACCCGACTGATACCGTGCCGCGAAACGCAACGACGCGCGAGCTGATACGGGTACTTTCTTCAGGAGAGCCGACCTCCATATTGACCATTCGAGATGTATTATTGCAGACCGACGCCATTGCACCGCACCGATGGATAGGTCATTCGCATGAAGTCGCTACGTACTATATGAATGCTGTGGTAGCCCATTTGAATAGTCATGGCATCCCGGTTGAATACGACTATCAAGGCAGGGGGCCGACCGGTAAATACTGGCTTATGTGCACTGACGGAAGTGCGCTTGAATCGCTCTCATCCCGATTCTGGAGCAATGAAGAAGAGCAAAAAGAAGACGCACCCACACACCATGATGACAGACCGCCCCAGTCCGCTGATACGCCGGATCAGGCCGTGGCACAAGAGCCATCACTAGTCCCTGCTCCAATCGAGCTACCCAAACCTCCACCGGCAGCACAAACAGCGGTTGTGCCTGAACCAACACCTGCTGCACAATACGAATCTTCAGGTGTCCCGCCACGCACCGAACCGGATGAAATAGACCGTGAAAAACAAAGGCCACCTCAGATACGCCGTCCGCTGGGTGACATTGCACGTATCATCCTGCGCCAGACCCGCGCGATGACAAACCCTGCAGTATTCGGAAGTCGTCGAAGAAGAGATGTGCAATCAGTCATTGAGTCACTCAAGCTCACCCACCCGAATGTTGATGTGGAAGAAGTACTCAACGAACTGGTCGATAACGGTGAACTGCATATTGTTGAAGTCGACGGCGAACGCCGCGTGCTTCCCGGCTCCAGACCAAAAGCACAGGCCGTTAGGCACACCGCTTCCATTGTCCACTTGCAGCCACCTAGCTTTCACGAAGCCTCCCGACGAAATCCTGTCGATCACCTACAGGAAAATCCGGATATCGTCGATGCGGTACAGTCCCATATAGCCGCTGCCAATGGAGATCCACGTGCTCATGAACTATCAGCTATTCATCGGGCAGTCGGCACAGAGCTTGATCGGCGGGATTTTTTCTTTTTACTGCAACAGATGGAAGAAGCGGGGATGATTGTGCGAAGCAGAAAGGGAACTGACGGACCCTATGTCGCACACCTTGCAGCGCAAGAGGCCTGATTACCCGCGGCACACGCGCCGGATATGATACAATGACAGCATGAATCCGATAGTCCAAGAATTCAAACAACACACCTCCCGCATCGTCGAGTCTCTCAAAGAAGAACTGAAGTCCATCCGTACCGGACGCGCCACACCGGCACTGGTTGAAGGCGTACAAATCGAAGCCTATGGCGGAACTTCGATGAAACTGTTGGAGCTTGCCGCAATCACGACAGAAGGTCCGACCATGATCGTGATCGCACCGTTTGACCCGTCCACCATCCCAGACATCGAAAAAGGCATTCAAAAATCCAGTCTCGGCTTTACTCCGGCAGTCCACGGCAACACTATTCGTATCACCGTACCACCCATGTCAGAAGAACAGCGCGGCAAATATGTGAAAATGATCGGTCAGATTGCTGAAGAAAAACGAGAAAATGTACGCAGCTTCCGGGAAGATGCACGAAAAGACATCAAACACGCCGTCGACGCGAAAGAGCTCACCGAAGATGATAAGTTTCGCTTGGAAAAAGAGATCGATGATATGACACACAAGGTAAACGAAGAGGTGCACAGCATTCGTGAAGCCAAAGAAAAAGAACTGATGTCAGTCTAATACAGCGGTGTACAAACAAGACCGCACCCGTTTGCTGTTGTTTTTTATATTCATAACGTAACACTTTAAACTAATACCTCATGTACATTCTCGTATTCATTGTTATCCTCGCCATATTGGTCATTATTCATGAACTCGGGCATTTTATTGCTGCAAAAAAACAAGGAATACTGGTTGAGGAATTCGGCATCGGGTTTCCCCCGCGCGTATGGGGATTTAAAAGGGGAGAGACGCTCTACAGCATCAATTTGCTCCCGATCGGCGGCTTTGTAAAAGTCTATGGCGAAGAATATCATGAAGAGGATACGCACGTAGACCCCAAGCTCAAAGACCGTGCGTTTGTGTATAAAAAACCGTGGCAAAAGGCGATTGTGATCGTGGCCGGTGTGGTCATGAACTTTCTTCTTGGGTGGATTTTAATCTCCTACCTGTTTACCCAAGGCGTACCAACTCCCACCAATAACGTACTGGTTGATGCCGTATCTGCAGGTTCCCCGGCAGCGCAAGCAGGACTCAAACAGGCCGATCAGATATTGCAGATTACACACAAAGGCAAATCGTACTCGATCAAATCGCCGGATGATCTGGTTAAGTACGGTCATCAGTTTGCCGGAGAGCCAGTGGTGTTTGTAGTCGAACGCGACAACCAACCGCGTCAAATCACCATCACACCACGTAAAAACCCGCCTGCAGGGCAAGGTGCTTTAGGCATATCTATCACCTCCTATATCGAACGCAAATACCCATGGCATGAAGCACCCGTATACGGACTCATTCACGCCGCAACAATCACCTCAGCGATTGCTACAGAACTGGGGAAGACGCTTCTGAAAGTCGTCACCGGCGACGGCGCAAAAGTAGACGTGGCCGGACCTGTAGGCATTGCGCAGTATACCGGAACCGCAATCAAGTTCGGTAAAAATGCAGTGCTCGAACTCATGGCGCTTTTGTCGCTGAACCTGGCAATCATCAACATCCTGCCGTTTCCTGCACTCGATGGAGGACGCCTGGTCTTTATCGTGTACGAATGGGTTACGAGACGACAAGTGAATAAAGCGTTTGAGCAACGCGTCAATATGGCCGGCATGGTAATTTTGTTGGGCCTTGCGGCGCTTATTACTGTTTCTGACGTAATCAAGTTACAATTTACCCAAAACCTGCTTCAGCAGATATTTCGCTAACTATGTCATTTACGAGCTCAAAATACCACGCCGTAACCGTTTCCGGAAAAATTGCAGTCGGCACTACGACACTCGCCAAAGGCCTCAGAGACACTTTAGAGTGGGAGTATTACAACACAGGTGCCATGCAGCGGGAGTTTGACAGGCAGCATGACCGCAATGAAAATGCGGTGGGTGCAGCCACGCGGGGCGATGATCGTGAACGCGAAATGGAAGCACTGACCAAGAAGATTCTTGAAACAAAGCAAAACATTATCTATGAGGCCTGGCTTTCCGGGTTTGTGGCCCAGGGGATTGACGGGGTACTTAAGGTACTCGTCACCTGCTCAGATTACAGTGTGCGTGTGGACCGTGTGGTAAACCGTGAGCGCATCACCGTAGATCAGGCCAAAGACTGGATGAAGCAGCGAGAAGAAGAAAATATTCCTACTTGGCACCGCCTCTATGGCGAGCAGGATTTTTGGGATCCGAAGAACTTTGACGTCGTCATCGACACCTACAAAATCGGCCCCATGGAATCGCTCGGCATGGTCCTCGACCGCTTAGGCTACAAAGGAACATAAACACGTCTACTACAACACTTCTAATACTTCACCAGGTTGCACGAGTGCACTTGCGTGATATCCGTCTATTGTTCGCACTACCGCGTTGGGGATATGAGATAAAAGTGCAAGCGAACGCTGAGCTTTCACCACCTCATCTCGTGTTCCTACAACAAACGTGGCGTGCGCACCATCGCGCACACACATCCTATCCCACACAGAGCTTTTTTTACTTATATGTGATAGCAATCCATCAAATGCTATTTTTCGAATCGCAGAATTGTTGGGGGCATCAGTTTTTTGCGCAGTGCGAATGCCGGTGGTCCAATTCATATGAGGCACCATTCCTGACCCTTTAGTCACAATGCCTACATCACGGGCCAGACCAATTTTAAGCGAAAGCTCAGACTGATCAGTCACTGAGGCAGGGGAGACAAGAACCGCGTTGGAGATTCGCTCTCGCACGTCCGGATACTCACCAAGAATTTCTGCAGCAATCGGAGCACCTGTGGAATATCCCCACAATTCTACATCTCCTTCAGGATAGCAATGGGTAAGCGCGTCGGCAAAGTATGACGCATGGGGTGCGTAGTTAGAATCAGTTACTACTGCGTCAGCAAACTCTTTTGTCACACTGCCATTATATGATTCTGGATACCCAACTACCGTCACCTCGCGTCCGCGCATCGCCACCTCCACCGCAAAATTTCCCATAGTTTCGATATCGCCCGAAATGCCCGGCACCAAAAAAACAGGTGGCTTATCAGGTGCGGCATCAGCGGCGCGAAGCGTAATGCGCTTGGATGAATTAACGCCGAGTTCGCCTTGTGGGAGGCGGAGCGTGCTTTGACTTACATACTGCTTCAACACCTCATCCAACTTGTGTGCCTCATCCAAATCCCCCTTGAGATCGTCGTGAGAACGGCCTTCGCGGCGCCCTTTAAGAATCTGCTCATGTAACCGTGCTCGACGAGCGCGGGCAAACAGCGGATAAGCAATTCCATCAGGATTTTCAGAAGCATGTCCAAATCGTGCCTCTCGGGTAACGTGTCCTCGTAAGTAAAAGTACCGGTTAAACTTCTCCCACAAATTGCCGACTGGTTCTTGCGGTTCGACGATCACAGGATCTTCATAGGGAACATGCTGCTCTGTCATAGATTCATTATACTTCTGTCGGGAGGAGGTGAAGCTGAGAAAGAAGTCCGGGCTCATCGGTAAGCAATCCGATCTCACGTGCATCAACCGGGATATGCATCATCTCCGGAGCATCTCGTCTTATAAGAGGGTGCTGAACAGGAACCTCCACGGCAAATGTCATCACTTCATTCTCCAGTCGCGTCATGGCCTGCTCATACGAATAGCGATCGCCGGGAATCTCCCGATACGAGTGAGTGAGCCAGTCCTGATCGTGGGCAAGGGTGCCACAGACACTTCCTCCGTCAGGAAGTGTGTATTGGACGCGTGCACCCGGTCGCAGGCCATGATACTCATCCGGCACACCGCGGCTGGTAAGTGTTTCACGAATATATTGCTCTGGTGGCATGGCATCATTTGCGTGTGTCACAAGACCGATCTGTATCCACGCGCTGCGAAGCCCGCACATATGCCACAGGTCCATACTTGGTAGCGGCTGGGGCAATTCTGGTACTTCTGCTGGATTGTTTGGACGATATTCAACAAGTGACATGTCCCGATTCTACTCCCGCCATCATCGCTTGTAAAGCAGCAAACGCCGCAACCCAAAGGAGTAGAGCGACCTGCTATAATGCAATTTGAGTATGCGCTATTCACACCTATTTGGAAAAACCACAAAAACAATCGGTGATGATGACAAAATCATCTCCAGCAAACTCCTGGTTCAGGCAGGATTTATTCGCGAATCTGTGGCAGGCCGCTACTTTATCCTCCCTCTGGGACAACGCGTCCAACAGCGCATCATGCGCATCGTCAAAGAAGAAATGGACGCTGTCGGCGCACAGGAAATGATTAGTCCTATCCTTCACCCCTTAGAGTTGTGGAAAGAAACCAACCGTACCAATACCGCCGGATTTGAACTCATGAAAGTCACCGATCGCCGCGACGCTGATTTTGCCTTGGGAGGAACGGCTGAGGAGATGTTTGTCGATGTGGTGCGACGATTTAATATGAGCTATCGCGACCTGCCGTTTCATATCTACCAATTTTCGCCGAAGTTTCGCGACGAGTTGCGCGCCCGCGGAGGACTGCTTCGCGTGCGTGAGTTCATCATGAAAGATGGGTACAGTTTTGACCGCAACGAAGATGAGTTTAAGAAAACCTATGAAGAAATGGCGCAGGTCTACACCAAGATTTTTGACCGCTTGGGACTGAAGACGTACAAGGTTGAGTCAGACAACGGCTACATCGGTGGTGAATATTGTCACGAGTATGTGGTGGAAAGCCCGATCGGGGAGAGTCGATTTTTGATGACAGAGGATGGCTCATATGCGGCGCATGAGGATGTGGCGCGCTTTATACCCGCTGACAAAAACCTTGAGGAGGCAGAGAAGTCGATGGAGGAGGTAGAAGCGGTTCGTGGCACCACTATGAAAGATGGTGAAAAACTGCACGGAATGCCGCTCTGGCAACAGATCAAAGACGTCATGTTTGTTGACGAGCGCGGTCGGTTTATCCTGGCGGTGATTCGCGGTGATTATGATGTGTGTGAAACCAAACTCACGCATGCAGTCAAAGCCACTACCCTTCGTGCTGCCACCGAAGAGGAAATCAGAGACACACTCCACAGTGAACCCGGGTTTATTTCACCGGTTGGCATCAAAGAAGGCGTTGAAAAAAATACAGAGCTGGTGATTGTCGGTGATCCGTCACTGCGCACCGTGAAAAATGCGTATGGCGGTGCAAACAAACTGAATACTGATTTGCTGAATGTGAATATTGATCGTGATTACAAGCCAGATGTTGAAGCGGATATCGCCCTTGCACAAGCCGGATACATGTCGCCTGACGGCAAAAATCGCCTGGTTGAAAAGCGCGGTATCGAAGTCGGAAACATCTTTCAACTTGGCTATCACTACACCACCCTTATGACCGGGGCGGAGTTTACCGATGAAGACGGTGCACGAAAACCATACTACATGGGATGCTATGGCATCGGCATCGGTCGCACCATGGCAGCCATCGTGGAGATGCACCATGATGATCGCGGCATTATCTGGCCTAAAGCGGTGGCACCGTTTGATGTGCACCTTATCGGTCTTGACCTGCACGACGACGATATAAAACAAAAAGCCGACGCACTTTACCAACAACTATCAACCAACAACTATCAACTATCAACACTCTATGACGATCGTGATCAGGCTCGCGCCGGAGAAAAATTTGCCGACGCAGACTTGATCGGTATTCCTCACCGCATCGTAGTGTCCAAGCGCACCGGGGACAAAATCGAATACAAACGACGCGGGCAGTCAGAAGCTACACTTATCACTGTAGACGAACTGTTGCAGAAAGAGCTCGCACAGGCATAATTATCAACCGGCAACGCGTATGAAAACTATTGTCACTCATCAATCACCTGATCTTGATTCTGTCGCATCATCGTGGATGGTAAAGCGGTTTTTGCCGGGCTTTGCTGATGCTGCACTAACTCTGATTCCTGCCGGAACTACTCTGGACGGGGCACCTGTTGATAGCAATCCTGACATTGTCCACACGGACACCGGACACGGGATCTATGACCATCACCACCTCCCTGACCCGGAGAAAAAAATGTGTGCAACGGAGCGAGTATACACAGATTTGATCACAAAAAAACTCATACCGGAGAATCTCATAAAACCTTTGGGGCGCATCGCTGACTTTGCCACAATCATTGATCACCTGGGGGAAATCAATTTTCCGGACCCCTTAAACGACAGGTACGATTTTAGCCTCTACATGATCTTGGTGGGGCTGCGAAAAACCGACATGCCGGACCCGGACATATACGACATGGCCTGGAAGGCGCTTGATGGCATACTGGTGCTATTTACAGAAAAGCAAGAAGCAGAAGACATCATTGCAGATGCCACCGAGTTTGACACCAAGTGGGGAAAAGCGCTTGGGATACACTCTGATAATTCTGCCGCCATGACGATGGCGATGTTTAAAGGATACGCAGTCGTTGTCCAAAAAGGGGTGAGCAAACCCAATGCCCGCATCAAATCCCGCCCGTCAACTGAAATCGATCTGACTCCTGTGCACGACGCTATCGTAGAAAAAGATAAAACGGGCGAGTGGTTTTTGCACATCAGCAAAAACATGCTGCTCAACGGCTCCAGCAAAGGCGCGCCGATGCGACCGACAGAACTGTCACTTGAAGAACTTGTTAGTATCGTAGAATCAGTCACATGAACGACACCGTAAAAACCATCGTCACCCATATTTCACCGGATCTGGACGCTATTGCCAGCAGCTGGCTGATCAAAAAATATCTTCCCGAATGGACCGATGCACAGATGGCGTATGTGCCTGCATCAACGACGCTAAACGACATGGATCCGGACAGTGATCCTGATATCATACATGTGGATACCGGCAGCGGACGATTTGATCACCACCAACTCAGCGGCAGACTCAGTGCCACCAAACTCGTCTATGATTTTCTTGTTGAAAAACACCACATATCAAAACGTGATCGGGATGCTGTCGGACGCATTGTGAATCAAGTAAACAAGATCGATAACTTTGCCGAAGCCACCTGGCCTGATCCCACCAATGATATTTATGACTTTGGGTTACACCAACTTATTTTCGGTCTCAAGGGAGTGGAGTCTAATCCGCAAGTATATGTGCCACACATCATGAATATGCTCAATGGCCTCATCATCATCATGAAAAATAAAATTTCAGCAGAAGCTGAATTAAGTCAAGGCTACATCTTTACGACCAAGTGGGGGAAAGCGATTGCGTTTGAATCACGAAATGAAGAGACTCTCAGACTGGCACTCAAACAGCGCTACGCTATCGCCATGCGCCGCGATCCGCATACCGGATTTACGAAAATCAAAGGATTTCCCGTGCCGGAGATCGATTTGACACCACTGTATGAAACACTAAAAAATAAAGATGCGCAAGCCACCTGGCACCTGGTCGGCAATGCACATGTGCTTTTGGACGGCTCGACAATAAACCCTCACGCGAAAAAATCCAACCTCCCGCTTTCTACAATTCTTGAAATACTGAAGACGATATCGTAAAATAGGGTGTGCAGTGGCTTATAGATTGGCGGCCCACTGCATATCGTTGTTTTAACACTTAACAAAGTCCGTCAATCATTTGAGAGGAGGTTGTAGATACACCATGGTTTTGGCACTGAAGAAAAAAGGAGAATCAAAAGACGCAATGTTTCGTCGATTCACTCGTGATTTTATTGAAGAAGATATCGTAAACGAAGTACGTGATCGTTTGTTTTACAAAAAACCGTCTCGCTTGAAAAAGGAGAAGGAAAAAGAACAGCGCAATCGCAGAAACGCCCGCCGCGGAAGACAGTAATTACTCTGTCCATCACACCCCGTTTTTATGCTTTTTTATAAAAAGAAGCTATTCTACACAAAAACGATATGATAACGATCGCCTGTCCGTCACGCTATAAAATCAATAAAGCCGCGATTAATCGCGCGGCCAGTCGCTTCTTTGATGCGCAAGCACAAAATGAAGCTGGTATTGATGTGACTATCGCCTTTGTCGGCAAGAAAAAAATGCGTGAAGTCAGCAACACTTATAAGCATGAAGATGTGGCACTCCCTGTGTTGGCATTTCCGTACATGGAGCAAACAGAAGACGGACACCTGTTTTGGGGGGAAGTCGTGATGTGTTATCCGCAAGTCGTACTTCTTGCTGCAGAGCGAAACAAACGCGTAGATGCCATGATCGACACACTTCTGGAGCATGCACTCACCAATCTTCTGAAAGAAGCCAAATAACTCCTTTCCTCGCAACTCGCAACTCGCAACTCGCAACTCGCAACTCGCAACTCGCAACTCGCAACTAAATTAATGCTATACTACCCCTACATGTATTACCTCAAGTATCGTCCGAAAACACTTGATGAGATCGACAATGAAGCCATCAGAGAGTCGATCAAAAACCTGTTTGCTGCCGGATCCTTTCCTCACGCACTGATGCTCACCGGCCAAAAAGGGACCGGTAAAACGTCGATCGCACGCATCATTGCGCGCCACGTGAATGAACTCAAACCCGATGAATCAATCGCCGGATCCACGGACATAATCGAAATGGATGCAGCATCTAATCGTGGTATTGATGAAGTGAAAAGCCTGATCCGCGAAGCATCATTTTTGCCCATGAGCAGCAAGTATCGCGTATTCATCATTGATGAGTGTCATATGATCACCAATGATGCGTTTAATGCGCTTCTCAAGACACTCGAAGAACCACCGGAGACAACGCTGTTTATTTTAGCCACCACTAATATAGAGAAAGTGCCCAAGACAATCGTCTCTCGCTGCAGCATCGTTACATTCGGTCGGGCAAAATCGCAAGATATCATTCACATGCTCAAGCGCATTGCAAAAGGTGAGTCGCTCGATGTACCGGACGATTTGTACACGCTCATTGCCCAGCACGCCGACGGCTCATTTCGCGATGCAGCCAAACTGTTTGAAGATTTGGTGATTCAAAAAGCATTGACTGTAGCCAAAGCACATGAGGTGATCGGTGTCGCCGGTGAAGAGCGATTTTTAACGGTTATGGAGCGGGGAAGCGCCAAAGAAGCACTGAGCTGGTTTGAAAGCTGCATGCAAAAAGGCATCAATGTAAAGCCATTTCTTGAAGACATTCTTCAAGAGCTTCGTCTGGCACTGTTGGCCAAGTCAGGAGTCACAGAGGAGGGGAGTACCGTCCAAACAAGCCTCACTACTGCGCAACTCTCCCGACTGATCAAGCTGATGAGTGAGGCCTATGTAATGCTGCGATCCACCCCGATTGAGTCGATTCCCGTTGAGATTGCCATCGTGGACTTTTATAATGAACAAAAGAAATAACGGATCAGCCGCGTAGCGAAACCGCGCGTTTGCGAGTCCGCCAATTTATTACTATTTTTGCACCAAATATGTTTAACCCACTCAAAGGTCTCGGAGACCTACACAAATTACAACAGATTCAAAAAGCACTCAAGTCACAGAGTGTCACGGTCGAAAAAAACGGCATCACTATTGAAATGCGTGGTGATCAGAAAATTGAAAAAGTACTGATCGACGGAGAGCCGTTTGATCGAATTGTTGACGCAATAAACGAGGCAGTCAAAAAAACACAAGAGCACGCCGCACAGACTCTCATGAGCATGAGTGACGAATAATCGCGTTTCTATAAATACTGCGTGATTCATGAAATTATTTTCAGGCACATCCAATCCAGAGCTCACCAAAAAAGTAGCCAAACTACTTGATATTCCCGTAAGTGAAAGCGAAGTTGTTCGTTTTGAAAACTCTGAAGTGCGCGTACGTGTATGTGAGGACGTCCGGGAGGAAACGTGCGTTGTCATCCAGTCAATCTCCAACCCCACTGACACGAATCTGATGGAGCTGTTTTTATTCTGTGATGCGCTGCGTCGTGAGCAGGCTAAAAAAGTTATTGTTGTCATGCCGTATTTGGGGTATGCGCGCCAAAACATCCAGCATCGTCCCGGAGAAGCCGTATCGATGCATGTCGTCATACGACTTCTTGAGGCGCTTGGCGTGACACGGGTTGTGACGTGTGATATTCATGATGAGGGTTCCACGGGAATTTTCTCTATTCCCATGACACATATCTCAACACTGCCGCTTCTTGCCGAGCATGTAAAAGCTGACATGAAAGGGGAGCTGGACCCGGATCATGTTGCCATAGTTTCACCTGATCAGGGAGGAATTGAACGCGCACGAACATTCGGAAAAAGCTTTTTCGGCACAGATTCATTTGACCTGACAGTTATTGAAAAAAGTCGCGATCAAAACCGTATCCATACCAGTCGCGCAGTCGCACTCTTTGGCGATGTAAAAGATAAAAAAGTCATCATAGTAGATGATGTCACTACCTCAGGCGGCACGCTCATACATGCGGCGCAAAGCTGTTTGGATGCAGGTGCCACTGGCGCCATTGCTGCCATTGCTCATCACGATTTGGGGCCATCGGCACCGGCCAAGATAGAAGCTTCAGTCCTTGAGGCAGTCTACTCAACCAACACCATTACCCTCACCCCGGAAACAACATTTAAATCATTAGTAGAGCTTGATATCGCATCCGTAGTCGCGGAGTCACTTCGTCAATAGTCTCTGTCAAAAATACGACATACGGCAAAGATTACCCTTGTCTTCCTGAAACTCCCTGTATACAATATATCTTTCCCATTTACATGACATCACACACCCAACTGGAACAGCTGCGTTTTCTCACCACCGACACGGTGCGCACTATAGCGCGTGAATACGGATCACCCCTCTATGTGATCTCGGTGGGAGAAGTGCAAAAACAACTGGAAACCATTACCTCTGTTCCGACCCAAACTGATGTGGTTGTGCGTTATGCAATGAAAGCAAATAATCACCCGGCAGTACTTGATATGCTACGTAGTCAGGGAGTAGTGCTGGATGTGAGCTCAGGATACGAAGCGCAGCAAGCGCTCGACTGTGGGTTTCCCGGTGAATCGATCATGCTCAACGGTCAGGAACCGCCACACAACCTGCAACATTTGGTTGACTCGGGAGTACGATTTGTCGCCACATCACTTAATCAACTGAAAATGTATGGCACCCTCTATCCGGGCACACAGGTAGCAGTACGCATCAATCCCGGTGTAGGATCCGGACACAGTAAAAAAGTCACCACAGCAGGCGTCTCGGCTGCATTTGGAATTTGGCATGAATACATCCCACAAGTCCTGGAGATTGCAAAGGAATTTGATCTAACCATTACCCAGATGAACACTCATATCGGGTGCGGCACGGATCCGGCCGAATGGATGCGCGTGGCAGATATCAACTTGGAGCTTATGAAGCGACTTCCCGATGTGCAGAGCCTCAATATGGGAGGTGGATTCAAACTTGGTCGCATGAGTAGCGAGCATACGGTGAGCATGTATGATGTGCTAACGCAACTAGATGCCAAACTTACTGCTTGGGTAGCTGCAGAAGGACGCGAGATCAAACATGTTGAAATCGAGCCGGGCACCTATCTGGCTGCTCACTGCACTGCCATTATTGCCAAGGTTGTTGATATCGTCGATACCGGCGAGGAAGGCTACACATTTTTGCGCATCAACACCGGCATGAACGATATTTTGCGCCCAGCTATGTACGCCGGACAGCATCCGCTTATTATCGTGCCAGAAAACGGCGACGTAGAAACAGATACTGCCGAATATGTGGTGGCCGGACACTGTTGTGAGTCAAGCGATGTGTTTACCATCGCACCTGGTGATTCACACAAACTGGAACCCCGCCTTCTCACCAAGGCCGCAATCGGGGACTACATTGTCATAGAAGGTGCAGGCGCCTATGTGACCACCATGAGTGCAGCCGGCTACAACGGATTCCCACGCACAAAACAGATTGTCTTGGAAGAGCTGTGATGACGCCTCCCGGTCATGCTATACTTAGCCCATGAAACAGCCTCCGACTCAGTGGAATCTCAATCTTCTTGTTGATACTGATAATCCAGAACAAGCCCAGCTGGATGCCGGGCGCGCGCGTGTCGCGGCCTTTTGCAAAAGCTGGAAAGATACCGATACCTTTACCTCAGATCCAAAAGTACTGCGTAAAGCTCTGGACGAGTATGAGCAGTTGATGCACGGGGGAGGAATCGACGGGAATGTCGGCTATTACTATTCACTTGCCGCATCACTTGATAGTGAAGACGCAGCACTCAAAGCAGGCATCGGGCGCGTCACCAAGCATGCTCAAGACTTGTGGAATGAGTTGCAGTTTTTTACCTTAAAAGTCAGCCAAATTGATCCAAACAAACAACAAGAATTTCTTTCATCACCTGAGCTTGAACCGTACAAGCATGTACTCGAGAGTTTGTTTGCAGAAGGCACACACACTCTGACTGAGGCAGAGGAGCGTATCATGATGATGAAAGGAACTACTTCCTATGGCAACTGGGCACGATTGTTGCCGAATCTTCTGGCAAGTGAATCTCGTAAAACGATTGAGAAAGAAGACGGAGCCAAAGTAGAAAAATCGTTTGAGGAAATTATGAATCTCATGAATGACTCTTCAAAACCGGTTCGCGATGCTGCAGCAGATACGTTTAACACCATGATTGCTGAGTACGAAACAATTGCAGAGGCAGAGCTCAACAGCATACTGGAACATAAGCGCGTAGACGATCTGTTGCGTGGGTATTCGCGACCTGATTCGTCACGACTGCAAAGTGATGATGTGGAAGAGGAGGTTGTTGACAGTTTGGTCAAAGCAGTTTCAGACACAAACGATATTGCGAAGCAGTATTATGCAAAAAAAGCCGCACTTCTTGGACTACCAACTCTGGCATATCATGAGCGTAATGTCGATGTCGGATCCGTGACAAAAAAATACACGTATGAGCAGGCCAACGACTTGGTGCACACTGTATTCGGTGCACTCGACCCTGAGTTTGACGCCATCTTTACCCGACTGCTTGATGGGGGACTGGTCGATGCCTACCCAAAAAAAGGCAAACGGGGCGGGGCATTTTGTGCACATGATCTGTTGACGAATCCAACCTATGTGATGCTCAATTTCACCGATAGTCTTCGCGACGTGACAACCATCGCACACGAGATGGGGCATGCGATCAATAATGAACTCATCCGGGCAAGCGGAGTACATGCGCTCTATTTTGGAACACCTACATCAACTGCCGAAGTCGCCAGCACCTTTATGGAAGACTTTGTGTATGAGCGCCTGTTGCAGGATGCAACAAAAAAAGAGCAAACAGCGCTTTCCATGAGTCGCCTGAATGATGATATCAGTACTATTTGGCGCCAGGTGGCTTGCTACCGATTTGAGCGCGAACTCCATGATGAATATCGAAAAACTGGCTATGTCTCAAGCGCCCGCATCGGCGAACTATTTCAGAATCACATGAGCGCCTATATGGGATCTGCGGTAGAGCAGTCTGCCGGATCAGAACGCTGGTGGATCTATTGGTCACACATTCGCAGCTACTTTTATAATTATTCCTATGCGTTCGGTTTGTTGATTTCAAAAATCATGCAACAACGAGTGCGCGAAGATAAGACATACATTAAGCAAGTGAAGCGATTTCTTTCCGTCGGCACATCACAATCGCCGCGATCAATTCTGTCGGATATCGGCATTGATGTGACCGATTCGGCCACCTGGAATGAGGGAATTACCCAAGTGCGCGACATCCTTGCCACAATCGATTGACAATCAGCCACCACTTATCTATACTGAATACTTCCTTCTTTGGGCTATCAATATGCTCCAAACCTATAGTACATGACACACATCTGACGTAATCTGCATCTTCGTATTCACTCTGGGAAAAACCTCGCTACTATTGACGATGGCCAGAAGCGTGTTAATTGCTTTGGCTAATACACTCTATGTCACTTCGAGAACGAGCCGCCAATGCAAATACCCGCGTCAATGAATGGATTGATGGGCGCTATGGCATGGAAAACAGATATCTCGCGCGATTTAATGCAATTCTCGGTACAGCCACTTTGGGGATGGTGGGCGCATATGTGGCACACCGAACCGGCATCCACACAAATGGTGAACCGCTGGAAACACTCATTGAAATCGGAGGCGGGGGAGGATTGGCGCCATCAGCATACCTGGCATATCTACTGCACATCAACAGGGGTGAAACACCGCTTGATGATGCGTATGTCCTTGCTGCGTGAGAACTAGAAATCCCGACGACCTTCTATGGCGCGCTTTAAGGTCATGTAGTCTGCATACTCAAGATTTGCTCCAATCGGCAATCCATACGCAAGGCGCGTTACTTTGATGTCCGGGCGAACATCAGCCACTTTGTTTTTTACATAAGTAGCCGTTGCCTCACCTTCCATATTCAGATTGGTGGCCAATAACAGCTCAACTACTGCTGGTTGCTCTTTGAGGCGGGCAATAAGCTGATCGATATAAATGTCGTCAGGACCGATGCTATTGAGGGGATCGATGCGGCCATGCAATACATGATATAACCCGCTGTAGATATCACCTGACTCAAATGACATCATGTCGATCACGTCCTCAATGACCGTGATCGTGGTCTGATCGCGTGCCGGATCGCTACAGATAATACACACGTCATCTTCAGTGAGATTCATGCAAACCGTGCATTTTTTGGTACTTGATTTAAGAGCAGCAATCGCCTCTGCGGCCACTTTCAAATCGCCCTCAGGCATGCGAAGCATGTAAAATGCCAGTCGCGATGCAGTCTTGCTGCCGATGCCCGGCAGCCGCTCCAAAAAGGCAGAGATCGCTTTGATATTACGCGGCAACATATGGCAAACAGTATAACACGCGTGAGTTGTTGGTTGTGTGTTGATAGTGTCGGCAGGAAGAATAACCATCCTTCTTGATCCGATCAACCATCAACTACCAACCTTTTACAATTGCAACACGTCTACGATGACGATCGGCTTGCGTCCACGCTCTTTGAAGAAGTAATCCTCCAACAGGTGTGACACATCTTTTTTGATGGCATCCATATGCAATGGACGTCCGGCATAGCCTTTGATTTTTTTGCTGATTACCGCTTCTGCTTTTTGAAAGAGATCTTCTTCCTTTTTCTCAAACACAAAGCCACGTGATATGATGCGTGGAGGTACAATTGCGTTTGACTGCGCATCCATGGAAAGCACTGCCACCACAATTCCTTCAGTAGAAAGTGTCTTTCGATCGCGAAGCACGATGCTGCCTACGTCGCCGACTCCCTGTGCATCTACATAAATAGAACGGGTGTCAACGCGCGGTCCGGCGTGGGTTCCGGTTTCATCAAAGATTACGGTTTCACCCTCAGACAGAGTAAATACTGACTCGCGCTTTCCGCCAAGCTCTGTCACCAGGCGTTGATACGAGCGCTGATGGCGCACCGTTCCGCCAATGGGGATATGATACTTCGGCTTCGTGAGGCGAATAAGAAACTTCATGTCGTCACGATTTCCGTGACCTGAGGCGTGCAATTCATCTGATACATCAGAATGAATGACTTCGACGCCCATCATGATCAAATCTTCAATCAGCTCATAAACATCAGGTTCATTTCCCGGAATCGGGTCTGATGAGAAAAGCACTTTGTCGCCGGCTTTCAGACTCACCGTGCGGTGACTGTTTGAGGCCAAGCGCGCCATGGCGGAATTGTACTGACCCTGAGATCCGGGTGCGATGATACAGACTTTGTTGGCCGGTATTTTTTTCACCTGGTGGTCCTGAATCAAAAAGCCGTCAGGAATAGGCAAGTAGCCGATCTCCTGCGCCATACGCGTGTTTTCAAGCATCGATCGACCCAAGAAACAAATCTTGCGGTTGAATTTTATCGCGGCTTCAACACACTGGCGAATACGCGAAATGTTTGAGGAAAATGTCGTCATGACAAATTTTCCTTTCGTTTTTCGCATCTCGTCCTCAAAGGTCTGACCGACGATACTCTCAGAAAGAGTGAGTCCGTCGCGATCTGCACCGAGACAATCTGAAAACAAACAGAGCACACCGTCATGTCCGGCTTTTGCCATCTTGTATAAATCAGGCGGCTCACCATACGGTGGTGTCAGATCCAGTTTATAATCTGCACCGTGATACATGGCGCCGACCGGCGTCTTGATCAATATGTGCATCGGATCGGGGATCGAGTGGGTGGAGTGAATAAATTCACAGCGAAAATCACCGAATTGATATTCACGATCATAATCAACCACAATCGGGTCGACTTGCTCGTTAAATTCGACGAACTTATTTTTGATAAAAGATGCGGTCAGAAGACTCGTATACATCGGCGGACGCCCCAGTTTTTCATAATGATAGGGGAGTGCGGTGATATGATCTTCATGCGCATGTGTCAGCAAAATCGCGCGGATCTTGTCGACTTTGTCAAGCAAATAGGTAACGTCGGGGATGATAAAATCGACGCCAAGCGCTTTGTCTTGGGGGAATCCGATTCCACAATCCACGATAAGAATGTCTTTCAGTTGACGATCTTCGTACAACTCATAGACATACATGTTTTTGGTAACACCCAGGATGCCGCCCAAAGGGACGAACCTGACTGAATACCGATTTTTAGGTTTTTTGTGATGAGTATTGTTCATCATATAAGTAATAAATAGGTTCTTGCTCTACGTCGTAGACACAAGAAACTTGTAATAATAATTGACTGAAAAAAGTACTATACCAAAACTGACGAAAGAATGCGCTTTTTGAGTGGTTTGGGGCAAATACATGCGTAATCGTGAGTATCTTCGCTATAATTGAACCATGCCAGTTGCAAAAAAGCAAACATTTCAGGCGAGTTCTACTATCGGGGAGGAGCGAATCCGTCAGGAGTTGGAAACAGTCATGGACCCAGAGCTGCATCTGTCACTTGTCGACTTAGGGCTTATATATCATATTGTAACATACAGTAGCTCCAAAGTCCATATCACCATGACACTGACCACCATGGGGTGCCCGCTATTTCCGCTTATTGAGCAGGATGTTGAAAACGCGATGTATCGCATTGGAATCAAAAATACCAAGATAGAATTAACGTTTGATCCGCCATGGAGCATGGACCGACTCAGCGAGCGCGGCCGTGCAATGCTTGGCATTTAACACAAGAATCATCATGTCTACAAAACCACCGCGCAGCGCGAATCCGTTTGAAACATTGACCCGGGAGATCGGGCGCGAGTTTGCTGACACCGCAAAACAGACGGTGAAAGAAACAGTAAATGCCTTGTCGCCGACTGAGTTTCTCAAATCTATTTATGGGATAACATCTGAAACACCCTCCACACCCGAGGCGCCCGAAGGAGCCAAACATACCCCGCTGAATGTCGAAGAGCTCCAAAAAAAGCACACAGCACGACAAACAGATGAAGCAGAGCTGGCCGCACTCAGAAGCCAGTATTTTACGACTGTGAACCGCGAATCGGCAAACACCCGCCAGCAGATGAAAGAAGAAGGGGAGCAAAAAGCCCATCAGGAACAAGTCGCGCAACAAGAACGCATACAACTGGAACAACTTGCAAATGCACAGACCGACGCAGCACCGGTAGGAAAAGAACGCCGATCCATCATGGGAGGCAAAAAGAAAAAGGCGTCAACTGCTCCCGCACCTCATGAGGTCAAAGCAAACAAAGGAAGGTGATGAGAGTTGTAGACACTGACCTGATTCGTGGAGTCGTGGACGTCAACTCTTATTGACCGACGTACGACGTACGCCATACCTGAAAGTCCGAAAGGCCGGTTTTGCCGTTTGCGTCAAAGTCTGCTTTGCTGGTTGTTCCGCCGGTATATTCGGTGCGCCAGATTTGAAAATCTGAAAGACCGACTGTGCCGTTGCAATCAGCATCACCTTGTGCTTTTTTCGCACACGTACCTCCTCCGCCACCTCCACCTCCGCCGCCGGTGGTGCTTTTGTTGAGCCACACATACAAGCTTGATGTGTCGCCCGGCCAGTCAATTGTGGCAACATCCAATATGCCGTCGCCATTAAAGTCTCCTGCCTGTGCACCACCATGGTGGGGGATACTGTCAGCACTGACGGTGTGGGGAGTCCAGTTGGAAAAGCTGCCGGTGCCGGGATTTTTGACAACTACCAAACTCGATCCTCTGAAGTCGCCGGTAATAAGATCGATATATCCATCATTATCCATATCCTCAAGATCCATAGAGTTTGTAGATCCTTGTGTATACACAATGGTGCGGGTCCAGCCTGATTTTGCTGTTATGTCGCCACCGTTTTGAGCAAACACATAGATATCACCACCATCACCGGCAGTTTCTGCAGACCCTATGATTTCAATTTTTCCGTCATTGTTTAGGTCGCGTGCCAATGTCTTATCTGAGAAAAAGCCGCTTGAGCGATCACCGATCATATGCTTGGTAAAATTGGTACCGCCCGTGTTTTCCCACCAACCGTATTCATCACCGTCGTTACCCACAATATCCAAACGACCATCACCATTTATGTCGGCCAGATCAACACCCTCGTCACTGGCACCACCGGCAATAAAGCTGGCCGTGGCGCCTGTCGCGCTGTACTGGACCAATTGCCTGTTGAAGTTATCGTCACCACCACCGTTATCTGTCGGATAAATGACTTCCAGATATCCACCGGGAACTATGTCGCCAACTGCATATCCTTGCTCACCGCGAGCCGTACCCGACGGCGTTGCTTTTTTCGTAAAGCCACTACCGTTCCATTTGTACCACGAGCCGTCTCCGGTATCCACTACGTCATCAGTTTTACCATCTCGGTCAATGTCTGCGATGACCGCTGCGTTGATAAATCCACCAAACTTTTGCCACGAACCTGCGTTTGCCGCATTGTCTCCTGGACTGATCCACACGTTTTGACCCGATGCAATATCTGCATTCCCATCACCATTGATGTCCGCTTGAGCTGCCGTACCGGTCCCGAGCATACGCCAATAAAATCCACTGGTGCCATCGGTCCCAAGCTTTGCCGTCGCAGACCAACTATCAAGACTGGCAGTTCCTCCGCCACCACCGCCGCCTCCTCCTCCGGAGCCGCCACAAGTGGTGCCGAGCTTAAGCTGGGACGGGGCAATGCAGCCTGCTTTTTGGGTCGTGTTGGTCCATATATTCAATCCACTTCCCCCCGTATAATTCATGCCAACAACATCAATATCACCGTCTCCCTCTATATCACCTGCACGTCCGATATGCACTCCGCCTTGTGCATCTGCTACATCCTTTCGCGCCCAGGTCGTGCCATTCCCGGCATTTTCAAACGCCGCAACTTTTGATCCGGCTTGAATCATGGCGCCGACAAACAGATCTACATCTCCGTCTCCATCAAAATCAGCTGCCTCAAGTGTATGAGCGCCTGCCATTGTGCCAACTGTCGCACTGCTCCAGGACCCATTTGTTTGCTGCAGATAGACCCTGATTGCCGCAGCACTTCCACACTCGGCGCAAGAATATGCCACATCATTTTTTCCGTTTTTATCAAAGTCTGCGACAACAGCACGAAATGCACCATCTGCCTGGCCAATCTCTCTGGTTTGCCACGAGCCGGTACGAGTACCCGGATTTACATACCAGTTTCCCTCACCAATAATATCAATATCTCCATCACCATCAACGTCGCCTGAGTCCATTCCTTCCTCACCACCAATTCCACCAATTTGTATGACATTCCAGGAGGTGGCACCACCTTGGTTGTACGCCACATGAACATCTCCACCATCAGTGCGTAGCGCAACATCATTTTTTCCGTCCCGATCAAAATCTGCTATCTCAACATCCTTAAAGCCTGCACCAAAATTAGTCACGTTTGGAGTCTCAGACCAACTCTGGCCGTTCCCCCCGTTTAAAAACAACCTGACCGGGCGCTGCCACTCCGGAGCCACAATATCGATATCTCCATCTCCATCCACATCAGCTGCTTCTGCATCGGTAGTAAACTCTACCGCAGGATCTGCCACTTTATACTTGGTGCCTTCATTAAACGGAAATGGGTAGATCTCAAGCGGTTCGCCCCCACCCGCCGTGCCTCCAACAGCCCAATCAAGTTTTCCATCACCGGTAAAATCTGCAAGCATTTTCGCGTCGCCCCGGTGAATATTGACCGTTGAATGACTGAAGTCCGAAGATGCCAAAGCGGAGGAGTTCTTAATTGGGACTGTTCTGACAAGCACAACACAAATCACAAGCCCGACAATCACACTGAGAAGCCATCTGATTTTTGTTTGCTGCTGCATGATAGTAATGCGCGCCGTCTGTCATACCAAGAAATACATCCTACAACAGGACACGTACTTTTTACTATACACCATATATGCGGGATTTTTGAGACCTTTTTTTGTACAATATACCCACGTAAAGACAAGCGTATGGCAGTCAATACAAACGGGGTGTGGTGCATCGGTAGCATACACGGTTCGGGACCGTGAGGCAGGGGGTTCAATTCCCCCCACCCCGACCATTTATCTCTTTCATATGACAGCAGAGTACCCGATTCTTCCCTTTGACACTGAGGCGGCATTTGAGAAGTGGCTTGAAAAAAACCACGATACCGAAGCGGGCATCTGGCTCAGGCTCTATAAAAAAGCAACCGGCATCCCCACCGTCACGTATGATGAGGCGCTTGACGTGGCGCTGTGTTACGGCTGGATTGACGGACAGAAAAAAGGGCTTGATGAGCGGTCATTTCTGTTAAAGTTTACTCCACGCGGTAAACGCAGCATGTGGTCGGCCAGAAACCAACAGCATGTGGCCCGCCTGATCAAAGAAAAGCGCATGCAGCCGGCAGGACTCGCCGAAGTAAAGCGCGCAAAAGAGGATGGTCGCTGGCAGCAGACATACGTCACACAAAGCGAGGCGGAGCTTCCTGAGGATTTTGTCGCGGCTTTACAAAAAGAGCCGAAGCATGTGCAGGAGTTTGCTGCCTCCCTCAACCGCTCCAACATCTTCGCCATCTATTTTCGCCTCACCATGGCCAAAAAACCGGAGACCCGCGAGCGTAGGTTTCAGCAGCTCCTTCAAATGCTTCGCGACGGCAAAAAACTCCACTAACGTTTCGTATTTGGCTTACGCTTGCTATAATCAATCTCGATGAAGCTCTATAACACCCGCACCAAGTCCGTCGAAGACTTTGTCCCGCTTCATGAGAAACAAGTAGGCATGTATGCCTGTGGATTTACGGTCTACGACTATGCACATATCGGCCACATGCGCCGCTATATCATGGATGACGTCTTGCGTCGCACGCTGGAATCGCTTGGCTATCAGGTGAATTATGTGGAGAATGTGACTGATGTCGGACACCTTTCCTCTGACGGCGATGAAGGTGAGGACAAGATGGAAAAAGGCGCTAAAAAGCATGGAAAGACCGTGTGGGAAGTAGCCAAATACTACGAAGAAGAATACCTGAAGACCATGGATGCCCTTGGCGTGCGCCGCCCTGACACGCTGTGCCGTGCTACAGAACACATCCCCGACATGATCGCGCTCATCAAGCGCCTGGAAGATGGAGGACACGCCTATGAAACCGGTGAAGCCATCTATTTTGACACTTCAACCTTTCCCGAGTACGGCAAACTCGGCGGGCAGAAATTGGACGATAAAAAGCAGGCTGTTCGCAGTGAAGTAAATGTGGATCCTGATAAAAAACATCCGGCAGATTTTGCGCTGTGGTTTAAGCGCGTGGGTCGATTCACGGATCACGCAATGCACTGGGAGAGCCCATGGGGTGATGGATTTCCGGGGTGGCATATCGAATGTTCGGCGATGGCAATGAAATACCTGGGTGAGTCTTTTGATATTCACACCGGCGGGATTGACCACATTCCGGTGCATCATGAAAATGAGATTGCCCAGTCAGAGGCGGCTACCGGAAAGCAATTCGTCAACGTCTGGATTCACCATGCGTTTCTTATGGTTGAAGGTACCAAAATGAGTAAATCACTGGGAAATATTTTCACCCTCAGTGATATACAAAAGCGGGGGATAGCTCCCGGGGCGATGCGATTGCTGTTTCTCCAGTCACATTACCGACAAACAATGAACTTCACATGGGAGGCGGCACAAGCTGCTCAAAATAGTTATACAAAACTGGTTGAACAGGTACAGTTGCTTCGCACACAAACAACCCGCCCTGAGTTATCACCGGAAAAGCTTGCGCAAATCGAGCAGTTTCAAACTGATTTTCGGGCAGCCCTTGAAAACGATCTCAACACGCCTCAGGCGATTGCCGTGCTGTGGAGCGCGTTAAAATCCAATATTCCCAGTCCCGATAAACTGGATCTTCTCCTGGAGTGGGATCAAATTCTCGGACTCGGACTTGCCGATGTGGAGGAAGTGACTCCCCACGATGCGCCCGCTGAAATTACCGCGCTCGCACTTAAGCGCCTTGAAGCAAAACAGAACAAGCAATTTGACGAAGCGGATGCGCTTCGCACGCAGATTGAAGAGGCCGGCTGGACTGTCACAGACACCGCAGGTGGCTACTCTTTGATCAAGTCTTCCTAAGTCATTGCAATCTTCTCGCGTTTCTGTACAATGGATGTTTCCCCCCATTTATACAAGCGATTCTATGAGCATTTCAGTCACCCAGATCGATGAAGCTGCCCGTGCTCTCAAGGGCGTCATCGAAGAAACCCCGTTACAACTCAACAAACGCCTGAGCGCCAAGTTCGGTGCCACGGTGTACATCAAGCGGGAAGACCTGCAGGAAGTGCGATCATTTAAAATCCGCGGTGCATACTACAAAATGTCGCTTCTCACCAAAGACCAGCGCGCCCTGGGTGTGGTGTGCGCGTCTGCCGGCAATCACAGCCAGGGAGTGGCGTATGCCTGTGCCGCTTTGAAGACCAAAGGAGTGATCTTTATGCCGACTGTGACGCCGCAGCAAAAAGTGGAGAAGGTGGCGCATTTCGGCGGCGACTTTGTCACCATCAAGCTCATCGGAGATACCTTTGATGAGGCATACCAAGCCAGCATGGCCTATGCGAGCGTGCACAATTCAGTCTACGTGCATCCCTTTGACGATGATGATGTGATCACCGGGCAGGGGACAATCGGAAAAGAAATCTATGAACAGCTGGACGGAAACATTGATCTGATTCTCACCTGTGAAGGCGGAGGAGGACTCACTGCGGGTATTGCTTCATACATCAAAGAGAAGTCGCCCAAAACCACGATGATCGCCTGCGAGCCGCAAGGTGCTGCGGGACTGTTTGAATCACACATTGCCCACATGCCGGTCACCCTTCCCAAAGTCGACACCTTTGTCGACGGGGCAGCGGTCAAATCAGTCGGCAAAAAGCCCTTTGAAATCATGAAAGAGTCTGTGAAAGAAATTGTCAAAGTGCCGGAAGGCCAGGTGGCAACCACCATGCTTGAACTGTATCAGAATGAAGGTATTGTGGCTGAGCCGGCAGGCGCTCTGGCACTGGCGGGGCTGGAGATGGTCGACCCCAAAGAGCTCAAAGGAAAAGTGGTCGTATGCACCTTGTCAGGCGGCAACAACGACATCATGCGCTACCCAGAGGTCGTCGAGCGAAGTCTTATCTACAAGGGGTTGAAACATTATTTTATTGTTGAATTTACCCAAAAACCGGGACAGCTCAAAAAGCTTTTGCAGCAGGTGTTGGGCCCGGATGATGATATCGTACGCTTTGAATACATGAAGAAAAACAACAAAGAAAAAGGTCCGGCGTTTATCGGTCTGCAACTGACACGAAAAGAAGACTATGAAGGGCTCATCAAACGCTTTGACGAAAGCGGCATCGGCTATAAAAAAATCGATCCACAAGACATGCTCTATCAGTATCTTGTTTGATTAAAAGGGGGTGTCGGCTCCGCATATATCTGCTCCGGACCAAGTGAATCCAGTGAGCGAAGCAGCGCCTGCCCCAGAAGCATGGCTATTCCCAACACAATACCGCCAACCACGATCACGACAGCGCTCCAGATAAGAAGCCGCTTCCACAGCACATAGCGTTGGGCAAGCACGATATCCCAATCACGCACCTGAAACTCAATCGCTTTTCGCAGCTGCCAGAGAAAATTGAGAATAAATCGATAGAGGCCGATGAGTGTTTCTTTGATAAGCGGCATACGGATAATTATCAATCACCAATCAACAATTTACAATGCATGAACCCATAATGGCATATTTGCTACAATGACGCATATGAAATACATTCACACAGACCGGGCACCCAAAGTGGTCGGCCCCTACACCCAAGCTATCAAATCACACGACTTTCTCTTTTTATCAGGACAAATCGGTATTGATCCTGAAACCGGAACGCTTGTTGAAGGACTTGCTGAACAGACGCATCAGATCTTCAAAAACATCAGCGCCGTGCTTGAAGAGGCGGGAGCAAATCTGCATGATGTCGTCAAAACAACGGTCTTTTTGACAACTATCGAAGACTACAAGGACGTAAACGAGATCTATGGATCATACTTTAGCGAGCATAAACCGGCACGCTCGGCAGTCGCAGTCGCAGCACTTCCGGCCGGAGCACTTATTGAAATCGAGTGCATCGCACGCGAATCATAATCAACCGACAATCAGCTCCTCAGAACAGGAAGCAAGTTCCGCTGGTGTCAAAATGTGGGGGAGTATTGCACGAAGATCAGGAGCTTCAACCACTGCGTCAGCGATGTGCGCCACCGATTCTCGCGCGGGAGTAAGGCCGGCAAACAACACAAATCGCTCACTGATCCCTTCTGTTTTGATCTCGGCATCTGTTGAGCCGTCACCGATATTCACCACGGGGCCCTCAAGCTGCAACTGTTTTAAAAGACGTGGTTTTCCGCCCGTGTGTGCTAATTCATTATCAGGATCAAATCCACAAAATCGCCCCTCGTTAGTAAGCCACATCGTGTTTGCATGCACATGTTCGGGAGAGACTCCCAACGCATGCGCCATCGGCTCAAGTGCCTGCATAAAACCACCAGATACAATGCGTACCTCTTTGCCCAGTGCGTGAAGCGCAGTCATCGTTTCCCGTGCGCCGGGAACCAATCCCTCTACATACTGATCAGCAAGCCACTGCATATCTTCACTGGTTGGTCGAAGCAAATCAAGACGGCGCATCAGACCGCCATAAAAATGGCCACCGCTCATCCCTTCTTCAGTAATCGCAGCTATTTGCTCACTCATCCCCCGGCGCGCAGCCAGCGCGTCCAACCCCTCAATAGATAGGGTACTGTCGGCGTCAAACACTACATGGGTAAAGGGATGCGCCACATCGCGCTCAGGTGATTGGGATCTCATTCGTTCAGTCATGGTACTCGGATTGTAAATGGTATTCAATAATGGTTTGTAACGTAGTTAGTGATTCAATTGATATGTGCTCATGAGTGGTATGCACATCGCGCGCGCCGTTGGCGACATTAATCGGTGTGATACCCCATTCGGCCAAAATATTAAAGTCGCCGACAGAATAGACTGATGTTTCCTGCACCGGTATATTGATTCTGTTCAAAATGGATCGCGTCCTGGCGGTGTCTTTTTTATTAAGTTTGTACCCCTGACAATACGGAAAGAGCTCCAAGGTCGATGCGGTTTTATAGCGCGCATCCAATTCTGCCACTGCGGCGCTCACCCCAGCGACAAATGCCGCTTCATCTTTTTGGGTAAATGTTCGTATCTCACCGGTAAAATACACCGATTGCGGAACGCTATTATAGCTCTCACCCATACGCACAATGGCGATATTGGTGATGGTGTCACGGGTTTTTTGAGGGGGGAAGCGCTGCGAAAATGCATGAAAAAAATGAAGCGGATGCACCGTATCGGCTGTGATTTCACCCACATGTCCACCCGGCGCACGAGCAGTGATTCCGTATCCTGTGACGTACGGAGCTGCAGTGACGATCGTGCCGATGGGGTCTGCATGATCAGCAATAAGCGCCTGCTTTGATCGAAGCATTTTCCTGGGAAACGCACGCATACCACCGTCTGTTTCTTCACGCACGGTAAACAGTATCTCAAACGGCCGATGCGCACGCTTTTGCTGGCGAAGCGCAACAATGGCCTCCAGCATGGCCGCTATTGCACATTTATCATCTGCCCCCAACACACTTGAGCCGTCAGAATACACATATCCGTCACGCACCACCACTTGCTGCGCGAGACCCGGCTGCACCGTATCCATATGTGCGCATAGTAGTAAGGGCTCACCAACCCCTTGCTCATAGTGATATACATTACCTGCTTCATCTACAAAGGGTACGATAGCGAGACGCTCTTTAAGATATTCCACAATATACGCACGTACTGCATCCTCTTGTCCCGAAGGACTGGCAATTTCACATAAAGCAGAAAACGTATCCAATACCGGCAGTTTCGATTGTGTCATGCTGTTTGTTGTAATCCTTGGTAAAAGCTATACACTCGAAGCACATCTTCTGTGGTTATTTGCATTCCCGGTTCGACAACAACCGGCTCGCCTCCGCGCTCAAAATGAATCTTTCGTGCAGTTTCTTGAAAATCCTCTGCAACTCCTCGCGGAGAAATCATCAGAGTGCAAGGGATGGCGCTTGCACGCTCTTCATCGCGCCGATATGCTGGCGGCCGTCGTTTCTGCTCGCAGGCATGACCGTTTGCATCACCCAGTGCTGAATAAGAGCAGGTGAGACCTGCAATATACGGAAACTCACCCCAGTCAACCGTCTCCATAAATTGACCTCCATCAGGATTTTCTTTTTCATAGATGTGCTGTAACGCCGGATTTTCAGTAGTCAGATATCCCACGCCCTGACCGTTCCAGCGGCGGTGCAGATGTCTGAACTGCTCTATGGTTCCGCGATGCCCGATTCCCTCATTTCGCGCCTCAGGCGACACAATAAGGTTTGCAAATTCAACAAGTTGGAAACCGCTCAGTGCCTCTTGTTGATCAGGACTAAACTGTGGCAAAGACAGTCCGAAATAAGCCACGTTCTCTCCTTCCAAAAGCACCACTGCATTCTCTTTATGGATATGTGATGCGAGCTCCTCAGCCGATCGCTCATACATGGCGCCGGCAAAGCGCTCATTATGCGCCTGAACATATCCGACAACTTGCTGCGCCCAACCGATTTTCACTCCCTCAGACACGGCTTGCGGATGTTCGACCAACGTCAGCGTGCTGCCCGTAATATCGCGATAGGGTGAATCACGACGTATTGTTACTGGTTGTTCGGTTTGCAATTCTTGTCTGACTAACATGACACTTTTGACTGGGTTGGGGGAGAGAGGAAGATGCTCAATGGCTGTTTTCACATCGCTGTAACGATGTGACATATCTTCCTTTCTCACACAAACTGAAAAAGGGTGAGTACACCGTGCTGATGACGAAGAGTCACCGGTCGGTTGTCGAGTCGATTTACACTCACTCTATCGACTTCTCTTGATATTTAGGACTCTAGTGTAGACAAGTGAAGTAGTTGTGTCAACAGAAAAAAAGAAGCGGGCCCCTGACTTCCCCCAAAATCAGGCGCCCGCTGATCATGCATGATTAATAGGCATGATTGCCCGGCACATAAGCCGGCGGCTTGGTGCGAAGAGACGTAATACCATCGGGCGCTAACATGTGTGAAGCTGAATGCCCGCGCACAACAGCCATGACGTGTGCTGCACCCAGCAGTCCGATTGTTTGCTCCGGCGTCTGATCGCCGACTTCAGCGCCGACTGCTGTTTCAACTACTGCTCCCATCGGAGCGATAACATCACGCGCAGCTGTCACTGCAGGCTGTATTCCCTCTGGCTGTCCGACATGATCTGCCGGCACATACCCACGGGTTTCTTGAGTACTCATATGATTATTTGAGAATAATTGATAAAACGAAAAAACCCCGCTTTTGGCGGGGTAGTTGCTGAAACATGATTTCAATTCATCAGCTCACACCCTCGCCCGTGGCGAGTTGCATAAACCAAATATACTGAGAAACCATATGTTTCATACACATGATCATACACCAGCGACCATGTCATCGCAACCCGTCCGTCTTGCATATTACAGCAGACCTTGCTAGAATGATCCAATCATGATGCACCAATCGCGATCGTTTGCGTATCACATCTTCGCCGCCAAAGCGGCGTGGGTCGGTATGTAAGCGGGAGGATGGTCACATCACGAATCTAGTTCCCGCCACAACGGCGGGTTTTTTCGTTTATGAAAGAGTACGCACCACAACCAACACCAGAATTACCAACCAGTCAATTTGCTATTGCCGCACAACTAGCCAGATACCTCCACCACACGCGCGGGGTGGATCAGAGCCTGTATAGCGGTGAGCTTCTTATGGACCAGTGGGGAGATGACGGCGCCTATGTGGGGTTTCAGACTGTCCACACTCAGCGACCGACCGGTGATGAGATGCCGCTTTTGACTACCTGCACCATAGCACTACCATCCATGCAAGGAGCACTTACTATTCCCGGCGACTGGGTTCACGATGACATGGGAATTGACTCACTGCAGTACCAGCCACTTGACGGCGCATCAACTGTCGACGATGCGGTGCTTGTACTCACTTCAATACTGGGTGTCGGAGACGATCCGCGCAGTATATTTACTTTGCCATATATGAGCATGGATCAAGCTGCTCATCGCACCGATGTGTCGCGATTTACCGGCATGGTCACCCAAAAAAACGGCGCAACAGCCGCGTGGGAGATCGGCATTTCCCACGATGCATCAAACCAGCCACAACACATACAAGCCAAGCGCTCGTTGCACTCATGGAGCCAGCTGCGGTGGGGAAGTGAAGGATCGATACAAGCTGTGTCTGAGTCAGGCACAACACCGCGCCCCGACACCATGATCAAACATTTGTGGTCAGAAGCAGCAGCGAGTATTGAGCATGATTCACTTGAGGGCAGACCGCTGTATCCGATGGAATCAGTGCAAACGCTGTGCGAATATAATCTGGAAGCAGTGCTCGTGCGCGCCGGAGAGCGGCCGCTCTGACAGCCCGATTTGTGAAATATGCATCATTTTGATATACTTATTCACAGTGAATAGTTCAATCAATTAATCGATTGAACTCCAACCTAATCGGCACATCATAAACTAGCAACCAGCAACTATCGTATGAAAGAACGCACATCGTATAAAGAATATCGCGAGCAGGGAAAAGGTATGATTACTGCTATGGCAATGAGCGTATTTGGCGCCATTCGGGCTATCCTGCCGCACCGAAAACAAAGTTAACTTGGTAAAAAAGATCTGCATAATTCATACAATCGATTGTGAAATATGTTGAGTATTGGTATACTTGCTCTATCATGAACAATCATGGTTTGTCACTCATTCTTATTTCACTCACCGCCTGAGCGGGGAGAAGGATGAATTGGCACAAACCAACAAATTCGGACCCCCGCGAAAGCGGGGTTTTTTCATTTTATACACCACTATTTCTATGTCAATAGAAACACAAACCCACGGTATTAAAGAAGGAAAATATGTATTTTCCGCTGTCGGCGAGCCTTTGGGCGGCGCAGACGGTCTCGTACGCGCAACAATCGGCCATATAAACGGCACACCGGTGGATATGTCGTTTCCTGACGGTCATGGCGGCTATGTGCATACTGAGAACATGTTTGCCGTAGTGCGCCATCCGGATCGTATTCCGGCGGCTATTGACGGGCGAGCCGTTGAGTTTGGTGGGCCGCAAAGTGTTGCCCACATAGAGGCGTCAATGGCGAGAAAACGAGGAGTTGAGGCCGCTTCTGTTGCGGCAAGCACAGTAATCGAAGCCATTCATCAGCGCGGCTTAAAAGAAGCGTCAAAGATATCTGGGGGAGTCTTTGGCGTAGGAACTGAAGCTGAGATGTGGACGTATGATGCCACGGGGTGTCAGCAAACACTGCCTATTGAGCTGCAAGAAGAACTGCATGCCAATTTGTGGGAAACGGCAACGCCCATCCCAACAGTCGACCCAAAAGAACAGGCAGTCAGCATGGCACAAGATGTAGTTGATCGCAAGGCACTGCAGCCACAATTGCTGATCAACGGCACCAGCATGCCGGTCACCGGTCGCGCATCTGAGATGATATTGAATCAAAATGATGGCCCCTTAGGCAAATATGTGATGGCCATGCAGACAGATTTATATAATCGCATGTTTTATCCGAAAGATCGTGTTGCACGTATGCTATGGGATAAAGTAGCACAAAACGAAGGGTATGCAGATTTTGACACGATGAAAGAGGCAGTTGGCACCATCGCCCCATGGGCTATGGCAGCAGGACACGCCAGCATTGGCTTGGCGCACGAGCAGAAAGAAGACGGTACACAAATAATCGGGCTGGAAGATGCTGTTGCAGTGGGGGACAGTTTCAACTCTAATTTGGGAAGCGTTGCTGAGTGGATGATGTATTCAAGTCCGGTCGTATTTGGTGAGATTCCTCAAGTGGGAGACATGACACCTCGTGACGGGCGTGCAGCACTGCGCTACGCCATGCTGACCACATACCCGGCAGATTCTGTGGGCTCAACTGATGGCATGGAAGAGCGGGCAAAAGACGCCATGGTGCGCGGTGTCTCTGATCGACTGGACCGCGCATCGTTTATCGCAAATCTGCGTCACAATGGCCAGCGACACGAAGTCCCCAGTGCCCACGGGCGGGTGCGCAATCGCATCACCTATCCCAATATGCATCAACCGTTTGATACCACCGGTCGCGTGGAGTTTACCGGATCCGGCGCAAGCCCGGATATCACTGCTCAAGTGGGGCGCAACGCGTTTTTGCAGCTGATGGCAGTGCACGCCTACGAAGCTGTAGCCAACGGACAGCATCCGGCAGCGTATTCAGGCGATGAGTTTCCGGCATTGGCCACCAATCATGACCAGCGATATCTGGCGCATCGATACAACTTTAATGGTGCCGATGATGAAAAAACAGCCGACGTGATCGGACAGGCGCATCGATTTGTTGATCGCATGCAAAAAACATATGATGACGATGAAACAATTACCAGCCTGTGTGAGTATGCGCGGTTTGGACTGGAGAAGCTGACATACAAAACAAATGCCCGCACTCTGGATCAATTTGCAGACACTGGATACCGCGGAGCTATATCTGATGTGATTCGGCACATGCATGAAGACGGAGCAACACTAGAGGAAATCGTTGTGGCAATCGATGCCTTTCAGGTGCGTCAGGCACAGGAAATTCTTGCACAAAATGCAGCCTAACCAATTGTCAGTTGTGTCGGTCGGGGATTCTGTGTATAATTGCCGAAATGAATACGTGTCACCAATTTATTCAAGTCCTCTGGGTACTCGTCTATGACGAGCGGGGATCTTGATGATTTGAGATACTATCAGACAAGACCCCCGCGAAAGCGGGGTTTTTCTTTTTTATAACTTAATTTTTATCACATGATGGAATATAGACGCGGTCACACAGGTGCACCCGCAACCACAGAGCAGTTACGAAGAATAGATTTTGAAACGCCACGAGAAGAGAAGCTGGGAACGCTGGTTCAGCGAACCGATATTCGCTCGAGCATCGGACCGTTTTTACACTTTCCCGAACACTCAACCGAGTATCCGCCAAACATCAAAGAGGCGTTAGGCAGACTGTATAGCGAATACAACGAATCATTCGGTCCGCTTGTAGAGGCCAACCGCGAATGGGACACTGATTATCAATATTGTCTGACCGGCCCAAATGGTACTCCTGTCAATTACTTTGTACAAATTGACATGGTCGGACTGCCGAACGACTACTTAAACACAGCAGAGGCCGTGGGCACAGATGCGACAGAACAAGACGTGCGCGGGCGCATTTTTGAGATCGAAAACTCACTTGCAATGACTAATTTGCTGAGTGAACTGTTTGCACGCAATGGTGAAGCTTCCCAGTTTAAGGACCGATACCATGCGGCGCTTGATGAGATACGTGAACGGTTTGGGAAACCGATCGCACTTCTTGCAGCGACACAACCGAAATTTGACGCTATGCGCAGCTCTGAATTCGGAAAGAATGAAGACGAAGCACTCGGCGATGACGAAGTGCGTGAAATGACAGGCTTTGACACATTTATGGGTCCTGAGGAATTTGCTGCACACGTGCAAGAGCGTGGAGGCGAGTGCGATTATCTGCTGTATGTGCGATCATCTGATCCTGTGGCAAAACTGCGTGATCCGAATGCTCAAGTTGACAATCCGCTATTGGCTGATGACGACATGCGACGCATCATCAAGGCCAATGCCATCACGATGAATGTGGACAATCCGGCGTGGGGCCCGCAAGACCCACGACGCATCAACGACACTAAAGCATATTTGCCCATGATGGGAATGGCGCACCCTGTGTATCCAGACCAAGGATATGATGCTGAGGAAGTGTCTGCGTATTTGGAGCGCCAGGGTGTAGACCAAGAAGCTATCGATTCAGGCAAAGCGACCGTTCGCTCCAAACCGATGGGGGGCACCTACGGCTGTTATGGTCATGAACGCGGCCCGTTTGGCGGCGTTGCATTTGCAAATAAATTGAATAAAAATATGCAATTGCGTGGCCCCTATGTGATTCAGCCAGAAATGCCAATCCCGCAAGTAGATGACCCGGAAAATGGAACATTTGTATTTATTGACCGCAACTTTATGTCTTGCACAGGCGAAGACAACGAGCCACGATTTATGGCAGGGTTTCGTTCATTTATGCCGACTGAGTCGCAGGAAGCAAAAAAAGGGCGCATCCACGGTTCAAGTACCACTGTCTGGGGTGAGATTGTCTAAGTACAAATGACTTGATAGTATTAAGCAGATACTGCTGTATCAGCGCCACAGTGTATGATAAATTCTGTTCTTGCACTAAGCAAACGATTGATTGCGATACCGTCCGAACCCGGATGTGATCGTGAATTGGATGAGTGTTTGCGCATTGTAAAACAAGAGCTGGCAGATTTTACTATTGAGGAATTTGACACTGATGGGGTCAAAAGTATTTTGGCTTATCCCAGCGCCAAACGCCCGAGCAAATTTGCACTACTTCTGAACGGTCATCTTGATGTGATTCCTGCGAAAGCGTCACAATACAAACCAATCGTGAATGACGGCAAGCTCTATGGTGCGGGGGCACTTGATATGAAATCCAACCTTTCATGCCTGATTCATGTCTTTAAAAAAGTTGCTCATTCAGTGTCGTATCCGATTGGACTGCAAATCGTAACCGATGAAGAAGTGGGAGGATTTAAAGGGACCAAATACCAGGTTGAACAAGGTGTGCGAAGTGACTTCATACTAGCCGGCGAAACAACCGGTTTTAATATCGCCACGCGCGCAAAAGGGGTTATATGGGCACGGATCATCATGACCGGTGAAGCAGCGCATGGAGCATATCCTTGGAGGGGGTCAAATGCAATTGTACAAATGAGTCAACTTATACATACTCTGATGAAGCGATTTCCCACTCCAAAAATAGAATCTTGGCGATCGACGATTAACATCAGTAAGATCTCAACCACAAACACAGCGCAAAATAAGGTGCCAGACCAGTGTGAAATCACGCTTGATGTTCGCTATATTCCTGAAGATGCGGATACCATCATCGATGCAATACAGTCACTCCTTCCCACAAATGCCTCCCTTCATATTGATGCCAAAGAACCTTGTTTATACACACCCAATGACAACCCTGCAGTAAAAAATCTCCGACACATTACGCGCAAACTAACGGGGCAAAACCCCAAACTGTATGGCGCACAGGGCACATCAGATGCCCGACATTTCACCCTTCAAGGCGGGTGTGGGATCGAATTTGGCCCCATCGGCGGAGGAATCGGAAGCGATGATGAGTGGATTGATATCAAAAGCCTAGAAACCTACATGCGCATATTAGAGCAATTTATTACACAGTTTAAGTCATGACAACTCCGGCACGGATACTCTATCAAGGGGCGCCGGGGGCATTTAGCCATATTGCTGCGCGGTCGTTTTTTCCCCAAGACAACGCTGTATTTGATGGACGAGTGGTGCATTTTCGCGAGCTTGGTGCGGCCCTCAAGCGCGGCGAAGCCGATTATGCAGTGCTACCCATTGAAAACACCTTGGCCGGCTCGATTTATGAAAACTACGATAATCTGACAGAGTTTGACCTGCATGTGCATGGCGAGCATATCCTGCGAATCGAGCATCAACTGATGGGAAAGTCCGGCGCACAAATCGCCAACCTCACTAAAGTATATTCACACGCAAAAGCACTGGAGCAGTGTGAGCGATTTTTTGATCGCCACCCGCAGATTGAAGAAGTGATGATGTATGACACGGCCGGTGCTGCGCAATTTGTTTCTGAGCAACCCAACACTACGTATGCAGCAATTGCCAGCCGTGAAGCCGCAGACATCTACAACCTCAGTGTCTTGCAAGAAAACATAGAGGACGATGCACAAAATTGGACCCGGTTTTTTCTAGTGAGCACCCGGGCAGATGAGCCCGAGACCGCTAATAAATGTTCACTCATTTTTTCCGTATCGCATGAGCCGGGGAGCTTGTTTACCGCTATGCAGGTATTTGCAGAACACAACCTCAATATGTGTAAGATCGAAAGCCGCCCGATCAAGGGCAAGCCATTTGAATATTATTTTTATGTAGATGTGGAGTTTGAGCCGGCGCAATACACCGATATTCACGACGCGTTTACTCAGCTTGAAAACCACACCCAATACCTGCGCATCTTGGGGTATTATGAAAAGCACGATTACACCTTATGAATGACAATCTTATCCGATTAACCAAAGACCTCATCAGCATACCGTCGGTTACCGGCAACTTGAAGGCGTGCGACGCAGTGCTGGAGCGCGTCAAAGAAGAACTGCCCGAATACACCCCGGTCGAATTTGAAAAAGACGGTGTAAAGAGCCTGTTATTTCACAATCTAGGTGAAAAACAGCCTGAGCACTTCCGCCTTATCCTCAATGCACATCTTGATGTAGTACCGGCAAAGCCCGAGCAATTTCACCCGACAGAATCTGGCGGCAAGCTGTACGGTCGGGGAGCGCAAGATATGAAAAGCGGGGGAGCAGCGCTGATCTTGGCATTTAAAGAAATGGCCAAAACAGTAGAGTACCCATTGGGGTTACAGATTGTGACTGATGAGGAGACCGGCGGTTTTCGCGGAGCAAAAGTACAGTTTGAACAAGGAGTGACGACTGATTTTATCGTGGCAGGGGAGTCAACTGACCTCAAAATCAACAACTATGCAAAAGGGATTATCTGGGCGCGCATTACGACTACCGGAACAAGTGCTCACGGCGCCTACCTATGGCAAGGAGACAACGCAATAGACAAGCTTCGCCTGATTTTAAATGATCTGCGGGAAGAATTTCCAGTGCCGGAGCAGGAAGTGTGGAAAACGACCTTGAATATCGCGCGGGTTGAAACCACCAATTCGGCACAAAATAAAGTGCCAGCTGATGCAACGGCGCTTGTCGATATCCGCATCATCCCCGAAGACCGTCCTGATTTTACGAAGCGATTCGAAGCGCTTATCGGCGATCGCGCCACGATAGAATACATGAGCAATGAACCGACACAAGAGACTCCTGACGACCATCCGGACATACTCACACTCAAGAAAGTAATGAATGCGCACGGACACGAATTGACCTATCTCAAAACGCACGGCGGCTCCGATGTGCGCTTTTATTCGAATGCAGGCGCGGGGGCAATCTGCCTGGGTCCGATCGGCGCCGGACTGCACACTGATGAAGAGTGGGTGGACACGGCAAGTATCACAACATTCTATGAGATCATGCGTAACTTCATAAAAGCATTGTCTTGATGCGCTGGATATTCTTGCGTGCGAATACTATAATCTGCAGCGTATGACCCGTTCTGTAGAATCTGCGCCGTCCGCACCTAAACCCGACACATACTTACAATCACTTCTTGACGTGCAAAAGCGTCTCGACGGGGTTGTAGAAGCCCGGCAATGTGCCATAACAACTCCTCATAACCCACAATCATACACATTGCACATACATACGATTGGAGCAATACAAGGCGGCACTGCTAACAGTCGCGGCACCATCGATGCACGCACCATGGAAGCGTTTTTCAGCGATTGGCAAACACCATACAAAACACCAGGCGGCATCTCTGTGTATGGGGGCTTGAGTTACATCAGCGCAAACCGCCCCAACGATGCAGCCAGCCTGATCATCTACCGAAAATCTGAGTCCACACGAAAACCAGAACCAAAGATGCTTGTTTCGTATCGAGGCGTCGCACCAGCAGAACATGATATGATTCGACAACCTGCAGCAGCTACACAGCGGCTTTTTGATGAGGGTGAAGTGATCGACAATCTTGACTGGCTCAGTGCACGACTTGCCCTGGAGGAGAAACGGCACGGGAAAAACAGATCGATCCCGGCAATTGAGGGAATGAAACTGTTGGACACCAAACATGCACGCCCGAATGCATTGTATGACATCCTCAACCTCGTAGTGGATACCAAATCAATAGCCGACCTCATCGGCTGATTACTTTGTTTCGTAGTAGATCGTGACGCGTGCGGTCACTGTCTGGCTGCCCGGCGCAATCTCCGGATCTACTGACTGTTCCATCATCGCTCCGCCTTTGGCCGACATCGCATCATATGCATACGGATAATATCCCATGTCGTCGGTTACATTTTCCACTTTTCCGAGTCGGATTCCGGCTTCTTTTGCAATCATTTTGGCGCGCTTTTTCGCATCCTGAATGGCCAGCGAACGTGCCTTATCTTTTATCGCATCCATGTCATCTACCACAAACTGCACCTGTCCGATCTGATTTGCACCTGCTTTGGTGATTGCAGAAATGACAGATGAAACTTTTTTGGTGTCGCGAACTTTTATTTGAATATTCGCCGATCCGTTATAGCCTACGATGCGACTTTCCGGATTATCCGTCATGCCTCCTGTACCGGGAAATCCTGATGAGCTCGTACCCTGATCTGCAGGGATTGGCTCAACAAGAGGCGCTGCTGACTCTGTCACCATTGCGGTAGCTGTATTCACCTCAGCTGCACCAGCAGAAGTCGACGGAACCATGGTACGAAGCGGCGTGTCGTACGTGTATTCCGGGGTGATCGAAAAATTGGTGGTTTTGATGTCGGTCTCATCAATCCCCATACCTTTCATTGCTTCAACGATTTTATTTTGCACCGCGCTGATGCGATTTTTTGCATCTTCTGCAGTCTGTACTCGATTTACTTGCACACCTGCATCAATCTGCGCAATATCCGGAACTACTTCCACTTCACCTGTTCCACTTGCTTGAAACGGACCGGCCATCTCATTTTCGTGATTCAATGTAATAACCGGCGGCAGTATATGCGAAATACCCAAAAGCGCAACAATCCCAACAATAACCGTAATCAGCAGTTTATTCATAGAAAAAAATGAATGTGAATAATACTCACACTGTAGCGCAAATACGCACGGTGCGCAAGAGCTACTGCGCCGGGGAGCGGCGCTTGAAGATGCGAATCACCGGATGGTCAAACACCGACCACGTCTCATCATACTGTTCGTCAGGCAAGGCAAACACGCGCATACCGCCGACTTCAATGCGCGGTGAGGAAGAAAACTGCGCCACCTGGTCAAACCCCAAAGCGCCGGAAAACAGGTCGTCATAGTACGCGTTTAAAATCGGATACTGTTTGCGCAGTCTCGCACATCGATCGCGTTCATAGCCCCAGCTTACCAGCGTCCGCGGCCAGCCAAGTGCCACATGTGATGTATCAGTGGGACACCAGTGATTTGCAAACAGGCGGCGCGTCGGCACGATAATATAGTCCGCTTCCTGCACTGCTTGCAACAACTCCTGCTGAAGCTGCGAATCAGTATCAAGGTCGTAAAAGTTAAAAGACACCGAACGATATGCATGGCGCGGACCGTCATAGGAGGATTCGTGAACGGGCACATCAACTACATTGGCGGTCTCAGACAGAATCAGTGAATCGGCGGGGACATGCACATCCATCCAGGAAGAAGCGACAAAGCGGACATCAGGCGTCTCATAGATGCGCAAATACGATATGCCGGGAATCAGCATGCCGACAAAAAACCCTGCGAGAACAAGTCGCACAAACAAATGTCTACTGTGACTCCACACCTGCGCAAACACGACCGTGGTACCCACGATGATAAGCGGATAGATCGGCGCAAGAAAGCGTGTCCACTTGGTGTAAAGCGGCCACGTGGCAAAAAAATAGCTGCCGGCAAATAACACCACAAACCACAAGCCTGCAGGTAAGCGGATACGCCTCAAACCGGCATACAACAGAAGTCCCGGCAGCCCGACATAGAGCGGTAATCCAAACACCACCGGGAATATCGCCACCAGCGGATAGAGCCCGGGGATTGTGGCAAAAAAGGCACGGGTGTAAAAAACCGGCAGGCGCCCCAAGGCCACATCGGACTCATAGCGCACGGAAGATAGCGCATCTTGCCAGTGAATCAGATAGTGTGGGGAGCAGATTGCAAATAAAAGGACAAATACAAAAGCTGCAGCAATAAGCACCTGCAAACGCGCGAGCAATTCGCGTCCAACGCGCTGTGACGCCGAAAGCTGCTGTCGCGTAAATAACAGATAGCTGAACACAACAGGAATCGCAAATACGGCCGATGACACTTTGACCGCACAAGCCACCCCCAATAGGGCGCTGCACGATATCAGGTATCGACCGCTTTTCAGTCGAGCATCCTGATATGCATGAATTGTCCAGTTGAGAAGCGCCACATAGAGCATCATCAGTATGGTTTCAGTAGTCCCGAAATGGGCAAATTGAATGAGTCCTGGCGTAAATACGAATAAAAACGCATGCCAATGCCGTTGACTATGACGCGGCACAACAAGCTCATAGCTGCGCCACATCAGATTCACCAGCACAACTGAGACCACAGCAGACAAGATGCGCAGTGCGATGACGGCCTCACCGAGACTGATAGGACCGCTCACCCCAAATAGTGGACGAAACACGGCAATAAGAATCCGTGCCACATACAGAGGAAGTTGGCCGTATGCATAAAAATGAGGATCAAAACAGGCACTCCACTGACCGGGGATACAGCCAAGCTCCTGCACACTGCGCGCCATATTCCACTCATCAGGGTGCATCGGAAACGGCAACCCCCAATCGAGCCCGACAAACCGCGTGTAGACAAGCGCAAGAAATAAAAACGCCCACGCGATGTGTGATTGATGTTTTCGTAAAAACCGCATACTACCAACTACCAACTACCAACTACCCCATTATAGGTGATACGAACCGATTCGCGCACGTGTGATCCGATAGGCGATAGCGCCGCACCCGAGCCGACGCCCGATTGTGTGACATATCGATCGTACATAGGTACCTGAGGAGCAGGTTGTTTGTATTGTATATATAGGGAGTTGAATATCCGGCTGCGAGCGCGCAAGAAACTGCTCCCATGACGCAATCACTGCATCTTGCCGAAAATCGCCGCGCGCAACCCGGCGTACGCGTTCAGTGACAGTTTGCACAACCGATTGTAAAGATGCTTCGTCCTCACCGGTAAGCGTTGCCTGAGTGACAGTCACTGTATGAGTCGGCAGAACAATCTCATCAAGACGCCCCGCCCGCGCCCACCAAAACAAGGGGTGTCCGCCCACACGTGCAGATGAATACGGCGGGTATTCCTGCTCAAAGTGGCCGACAAATGACTTGAGCTGCGCCTGCACCTGATCCAATCCGCAACTCGCCAACTCGCCAACTCGAAACTCATCAGTCTGAACGACTCCCATCACATCATAGGTGTCAGTCTCAACTCCCAACAGCAATGCAAACTCATATTCTTTATCAAGCCCTTCAAATTCCTTGCGGCGATCACAGGCGTCGCCAACAAGCAAAAGGAGTGCACCGTCTGCCATCGGGTCCAGGCGCCCCGCATATGCCATACGGACCGATGCATCAATCTGCATCTGCCCACGGACTCGCTCAATCACCTCAAGCGGTGTTTCGCCGATTTCTTTTCTGACTACCAACACATCATCCATGCTGCTAGTATACTGCATCAAAACACCCGATCGGGCCTATGCAAAGCGGTTGCATCAATCCGGAGCATCTCGTATAATAGGAAGTAATCACACCCACAGGATGTGACTTTTACTTAACTTTTGAAAGTAAACCCAACTTTCACAACTCGTATTAGATGAACAATTCATATGAATTTGTGTTCCTTCTTCAAAACGAAGGATTCACGAAAACCCTCAAAGAACTCATTGCCGCACACGGTGGTGAAGTGATCAATGAAAACGATATGGGCGAAAAAACGCTCGCATATCCGATTCGTAAAAAAAATACCGCTCATTTTTTTGAGTGGGCTGTTACCATGCCTGCCACTTCGCTCAACGACTTCAAAAAGAAGCTGAGTTTTGAAGACGACATGGTCCGTTATTTACTTCTGAAAAAAGAGGAAGAAAAGAAGACAAAAAAATAAATTGAGAGTGTGGTAAGGTATAGTGTTACCAATCACACACATTAATCATATGGCCGGCAAATCACTCAACAAAGTTATTCTCTTGGGAAACCTCACCCGAGATCCTGAGCTCAAATACACCCCAAAAGGCACTGCAGTCTGCACGCTGGGACTTGCTACCAATCGCACCTGGGTTGCTGACGGACAGACTAAAGAAGATGTCCAATATCACAACCTGGTCGCCTGGAATAAGCTTGCCGAACTCTGCGGCAAACTCATGAGCAAAGGAAAGAAAATCTATGTTGAAGGACGGCTTGCCTATCGTGATTACACCGGCAAAGACGGTGTCGCCCGAAAAGCAACTGAGATCGTGATCGACGACTTTATTTTGCTTTCCAGCAAAGACGGAGATTACACACCGTCCGCACGAAGCGAATCACACGACAGCAGCTCATATGAACCTGAGCAACCGAGTCCAGAGAGCCAAGAAGGACCATCAGCCGATGACGGAAGTGTCAACCCGGATGATATTCCTTTCTAAATCAGCACACCTATTATTAAATTATTTATCTAGCAAAACCAACGTATGAAATGCTTCTTCTGCCAATACAATCAGCAGCCTAATTTCCGCGAAACGGAAAATCTCGAGAAGTTTCTTTCACCACGAAAGAAAATCCTCGGTCGCATCAAAACCGGTGTATGTGCTAAACATCAGCGTAAGCTCACCAAGCATATCAAATATGCTCAACACCTGGGCCTGCTGCCGTTTATCTCATATCAAGGCCAGCGATAACTACATTTTTTAAGGCCAAATGAAACCCCAATCACGCATCGCTTCAATTCGAAGGACGGATCAATTGGTTCCACTTCTTTTGACTGTTGTTGTGTGTGGTGCACTCATTCTGACAACACGGATGTTGTTGGTGCTTCTGAACCTGTTTACTCCTCAAGACATTCTGCTTGAAATTCGTGCACAGGATGTGCTTGTCGGACTGACAATCTATTTGAAAACGTCAGTTGATTTTGCGCTTTTGATCGGCAATCTCATGTCCGCATATAACGGCATGAAGAACCGTATTGCTATAGAGATAGGCACTGCTGTCGGCAATGGTGCCGGCACGCTGATAATCTTGACAATGTGGACTTTTTTTAAGGATATCGAAGTCTTACTGGCGCTCATGATCACCGTTGCCTCACTCGTATTATTTCGACTTGCAGAAGACGGAGTAGAGCATGCGCAAGAAGCAAAAATCAAAACCAAATGGCTTGCGAATGCACTTGCTCGCTATGCGTATGTCCTGGCGAAAGTAAACACCCTTCTTCGCCCTGTGTTGTCGCGAATTGTACCGCATGCCAGCATGAAACCCAAAACGGGCGCTGGCTTTCTCGGCTTGTTGGGCATATCCATGACTATTCCATTTATACTGGGACTTGACGATTTTGCCGGGTACGTACCACTGTTTAACATTGTTAATGTGTTTGGCTTTGCAACTGGCGTGTACATAGGACACATGATTTTGAATATTTTTTTGTTCCTCAGCCCAAATAAAACGATAAAGCTCGTCAAGAACCCTCTTATTTCCATCATCGGCTCCGTTGTCTTTGTTGGGTTGGCGATTTGGGGACTTCATGAAGCCTACAAAGTCCTCATGCATCATTAAGCAGCACACACTACGACGAAACGCGCTATAATGAGTACATGGCACAGTTTACTTTTACTCTCGATTCCGTCGGTGAATTGAAGGTGCAGACCGGACAGACGGTCGACTTCACCACACCTCTTGCCAACAGCACCCAGTCCAAAACCTACCGTATTCACGTCAGTAAATTTTTAGGCATCGACCCCAAAGACATTTTTTTACATCTGCAAAAAGTGGTAGGGGAGAATGTTGAAAAAAACGAAGTCATTGCAACCAAAAAAACGACTTTCGGCCGCAAGCAGTACCAAAGCGAGTGGAGCGGCACCATACGGGAAATCAATCACAATGAAGGCGTGGTCATGATCGAGTCCAGCATGGAGGTGGATGATGTTGCGCAGTGTTATTTCAAAGGAACAATCAAAGACATCACAGAAGACAAACAAGTCACCCTTGAGGTAAAAAAACACAAGTCGTTTCCGCTCAAATCTGCCGGACGAGGATTTGGCGGCGAGATCAAACATGCACCGGGACAGGATCAACTCGCATCCTATACCGCTGATGATGTGCGACACAAGGTCATCGTTGTCGACATGATCAAAGAAATAGATGCTATACGCCTCCAGGTACTGGATGAGGCCGGAACCGTGGTGCTCAACCAAACCACACCGGATATGCCGGATAACATCGCCCGTGTTCTGAACCTGAATGATTGGAATGAGATAACCGGCATTGATTTGCCATATTGCATTGTTGACGCAAAAAACGCTACAATACATTTTTATGAGTAATATTCAGTTCTCCGCAGACCCCAATCCTGCCACCAAAGAGGAAAAGAAAAAAGCACGCAGTGCCCACACTATGCTTATGGGTATCTTTGTCGGTGCGCTCATTTTTTTTGTAGGATTTAAAGTCGGACAACTGCAACCGACTGAAAAGCGCGACAGTATCGCGCAAAAACTTCAGCAACTTGATCCGTCTATCTCAAAATCAGAAGGCTTTGATGCCGCTCTCTACAACCAGGTAATCAGTGAACTGAATACCAAATATGTCGACAAATCCAAGCTCGATGCAAAAAAACAGTTCTATGGTGCGCTCAAAGGCATTGTCGCCTCGGTGGGAGACCCCTACACGTTTTTCCTGACGCCCGATGAAAACAAGCAATCAAAAGACGATTTGGGTGGTCGGTTTGAAGGAATCGGCGCACAACTCGGGCTCCAAAATAACGCAATTGTGATTATCGCTCCTTTGAAAAACTCACCCGCCTCACAAGCCGGCGTACAAGCAGGAGACTATATCCTTAAAGTAGACGGGGAAGAGACAAAAGGGTGGACCTTGGCACAGGCTGTCAGCAAGATCCGCGGTAAAGGCGGCACCGATGTGAAGCTGACGTTGTTTCGCGAGCCGAGCAAGCAGTTTGATGTAAATATCACCCGCGACACTATTCAGGTAGATTCAGTTGAGACCACCTATGAGACAGCGGACGGTAAAAAAGTGGCAATTGTCAAAGTGAATCAGTTTGGTGAAACCACCAATGCCGAATGGGATAAAGCTATAGATGATGTGTCAGCTCGCTATGCATCAGGTGAAATCACCGGTATGGTTGTCGATATGCGCGGTAATCCCGGAGGATTTTTGGACAGCGCCGTGTACTTGGCCGGCGAATTTATCCCACGCGGCAAGCTCGTCGTGAAGCAAGAATCAACAACGGCAGGGAATCGAAGCTACACCGTCGACCGACAAGGAAGACTGATGGATATTCCGCTGTCAGTTCTTATTGATCGCGGTTCAGCCTCTGCAGCCGAGATCTTCTCCGGTGCAATGCGAGATCACGCTCGCGCCCAGCTGGTCGGGGAAAAATCCTTCGGTAAGGGGTCTGTGCAAGAAGCCGAAGACCTCAAAGACGGCGCAGGCCTCCATGTCACAATCGCCAAATGGATTCTTCCCAAGGGCGACTGGATCCACGGCAAAGGTATTAAGCCCTCATTTGTCGTCGAAAACACTTTGGAAGAGGGCAACACTATGGAGCGATCTGATGATAAGCAACTAGATAAAGCAATTGAGCTTGTCACCAAATAACGCGAATCCACATCGTTTTCAGCGATTCGCAAGCCGCATAACGTATAGTAACGTCGATATGAAGAGACTGGCCGCCGTACTCGGAATCCTGCTTATTGCGCTTTTTTTGTATCGTCTTGGACATGTGTCCAATCTCGGATCACTCACTTCGCGCATCGTCAATCAATCAGGGAAACAACTGACTGATGACATCTCCACAAATACTGTTTTTGACGAAGAATCAACCATCACACGCGTCGTTGAAAAAGCATTGCCAGGTGTCGTAACTATTGAAATTCATACCACTACACAAACACAAGATCAGATCACCCTTGATCCGTTTAATCCGTTTGGCGGATTTCGTCGTATTCCCGGCGAGTCACGTGACATTGAGCAAAATATCGGCAGCGGCTTTATCGTCACAAAAGACGGGCTTATCATAACCAACAAACACGTGGTTTCAGACACCCAGGCCACCTATCAGGTCATTGCATCTGATGACAAAAAGTATGCCGTCGACAAAATCTACCGTGATCCGTTAAACGATCTGGCAATACTCAAAATCAAAGCAGAAAGCCTACAGGCCTTGACCTTGGGTGATTCTTCCAAACTCAAACTCGGCCAGACAGCTGTGGCAATCGGTACACCACTGGGGGAGTTTACCAACACCGTTACCTCAGGTATCGTGTCAGGATTAGGTCGCGGAATTACAGCAGGCTCTCCGTATGAGGGATATGTGGAGCGGCTCGACAACGTTATTCAGACTGATGCGGCAATCAGTCCAGGCAATAGCGGCGGACCGCTGCTTAACAGTGCCGGGCAGGTGATCGGGGTCAATACCGCCGTCTCCTCACAGGGTCAAAATATCGGATTTGCAATCCCTTCAAATGTGGTGCGCGAACTGATTGATGGATTCAATAAGCGAGGCGGCACGTTTGAGCGACCATATCTGGGCGTGCGCTACAAAATGCTCTCCAAAAATCTGGCAGTTCAAAATGATGTCGTTGAAGGCGCGTATGTGGTTGAGGTAATCCCGGAATCTCCTGCTGCCAAAGCGGGATTGCAGGCAAATGACATCATAACCAGCTTCGACGGCAAAAAAGTATCAGGAGATGACGAGCAAACACTCGCCAAGCAAATCATTGAGAAAAAAGTGGGGGAACAGGTTGCACTTGAGTATTGGCGAAGCGGCAAATCTCAAACTGCCACGGTCACGCTTGAAAAGTCTGACGAATAATCCTACACTGTGCGTAGTATGCAAGCACAAAACCAAGAAGAAGTACAAGCATATATTCAATCACTTCGCAAAAAAGGTCGAACAGACGATTATATAGTGAGCCGCTTGGTGGCCGGTGGCTGGTCTACAAATCAGGCTGTCATAGCCCTTTATCCGGAAGACCCGGCTCCTCCCGGACATGCGCAGCAAGCTCATCATGGCATGTGGGAAGGATTTGAGCATGTATTGCTGTTTTTAAGCCTATACGTGATGGCGGGAGCAACGGGCACCATCCTGCACGCACTTGTAGATCGTTTTCTTCCGTCGGTTGAAATCAACTCGTACTATAACAGCGTCGGTATTGCGAACACAATCCGCACAGCAGTCGCCGCAATCATCGTGTCATTTCCGCTGTTTTCCTATTTTTATCTCGATATTGCCCGTCGCATCGGGCGCTATCCCGCCATTCGGGAAATGCGCGCCCGCAAGCTCTTTATTTATCTGACGTTGATCGGCGCCTTTATCTGGGGCATGGTCAAGGTATCAACCTTTTTGTATGAAATGCTCGGCGGAAATGTGACATATAACTTTGTTGCGCACACGCTCGTCACACTTGCAATCGTCACACTCATTTTTATCCGTTACCTTGTTGAAGTCCAAGAAGACCGTAGACAAGCTGCAGAAGCACAAGGATGAACAAGCATACTATCGGAATCACTGCACTCGGCATCTTTCTCGCTGTAGTGTGTATATTTTCACTCACCCAGATCAATAGCCCTGTGACTCAACGCAACATCAATCTGGACGAAAATCGCATTCGTGACTTTCAGGAAATTGAGTACATGATGGAAAATCACGTAAGAAAAACGGGGAGTTTACCGCCCACTTTAGAAGCGCTCGATGTGACTCCTCGAACCACTGAGGAAGCAAAAGATATTTTGACTGATCCCGTCAGCAAGGTATTGTATGACTATGAACCCATTGCCGCAACCACGTATCAGCTTTGCACAACATTTGCGACTGACTCTGCCGCATCAGAAGATGGGCAAGTAAGTATCAAGGTCAACACGCGATTTGAACATGCATACGGGTACGACTGTGTGCAACTGACTCTCTCAAAAGATATTCTCAGCCCAACTCCCTCAGGGCGTTAAAAAAGCGCTTCCCGAAAGGGACCGGTGGCGTCAATCTGTAGTCGATCATTGATACGCGTATAGTCAAATCTATACTTCTTCAAAAGCACCGTGGGCTCAACCAAAAACAGCGCCGTAGCCAATGCATCCGCCAGCATTGTTGAGTCAGCGAGGACCCACGATGCAATTATTCCCTCGCTCGGTGCAGCGGTGTGTGGATTTATGATATGGTGGAGCCCACCACCCCAAGTGCGACGATTGACAGAAGAACCACACAGTGATCGATCGCACATCTCCAACACACCGATTACCTGTTTTATGTCATTTGGGTGCTCAAGTCCGATTCGCAGCGGACGATCAGCAGGACGACGGATACACATGTCAGAGCCTGCATCCACGACACAGTATGTTGCGCCAAACTCATGTATACGCCGAGCTACCAAATCAACAATATGGCCTTTGCCCGCTGCACCCACATCCAACAAAAGAGGAATCTGTGTCGTAAGCGCTTGATCCTTATAGGATGCAACATTTGGCCACCGGTGCGGCACTACAGGTATTTGTTTTTGTTTTAACACATACGCCGCATCATACCCCAAATCATCCAAAATCTGCCCTACAAGGGGAGTAAACACACCATCAGTCAGCTCATACAAGGAGTTGTAGAGCGCAAACAGTTCATCAGCATAGGGTGGGAATCGATACGTGCCAGGAGTGTGGAAAATACGATCTATCAAGGACCCTTCAACAAAGCGGGAGAATACCCGATCATACGCAACGATATCATCGGTGATCTGCTGTTTTTGCGCATCAGTAAGCGGTATATCAGCATCAATCTGCCACTGCGTACCGATGGCATTGAGTACCCAGGTATCTGGTGACGATTGAGACATGACTTAGGATGCTGCGGCTTCTTGCTTTATTTGCTCGACTGCGTCATTAAAGCCTTTTGGTGTAAGTGATGATCCTGCTACTTTATCAAGAACCACCTCATCAAGGCTTTTTCCGACAACCAAGGATTTATAGTTTTCGATAAACACGCCCTGCATGGCGACTGACTTTGGATTCGTTGCCTTGGAAACTGATTCTGTATCGGTAATCTTGCCACCCTCAATAGTGATAGTGACATCAATTTCTTCCTCACCTGCGGGAGAAGTATAGGTTCCCGTTGCTTCATAGGTGCCATCTTTATATTCGCTTTCTTTCATCATGGAAGTATCTTCCATCATTGCATCTCCTTTTGCAGTGTCTTTCATCATCGCATCAGTAGGCTGAGCTTGTGCAGTTGCGGCCGCTTCTTCTTTGGGAAGCTGTGCCATTTCCTTTTGCGAATTACTGTTTATATACCACATTGCACCCGCGGCAATAATAACTGCTGCACCGAGTGCGAGCATACTCATCGGCAGCCCTTTGTTTCCTGATGTTGTTCCTTGATCCATGATGATAAAAAACGGAAATTAAATAATGGATTTCACGTCATTGTAGCGCATTTACGCAGAACTAACAACGACAAAACTATATGAAGTATAGTGCGCGATACTGAACGAGAGCTGAACATGAGACTGAACACTAGACAAAATACTTGTCTTTACTAAAGCGCTGTAGTAAAATAAAGCATGGGAATGAAAAACATGTGGAAAAACGAGGCAACAAACGCCCTGTTTGACACGATATTACAGCTGAGAACTCGCCAAGAAGCGCAGGAGTATTTTCGTGATCTTTTGACAGAAGAGGAAATACTCGAATTTGCCAATCGTTGGCAAGTGGCCTGCATGCTCTCAGACGGCGTGTCATATTCAAAAATAGAGCGGGAAACCGGCACCAGTTCGACCACAATCGCTCGTATCTCAAAGTGGCTTAAAGCAGGGATGGGCGGATATCAGCGGATGATCGGTCGCCGGCAAACCACATAAGATTGCTATAATGAACATATACCTATGAACACACCGCAAACACTCAAAGGATTTCGCGACTTTGTCGGATGCGATGCAAAAGCCCGTGCCTGGGTGTCTGCTCGCATGCGCGGCGTGTTTGAGCGCTATGGGTTTGAGCCTTTGGAAACGCCGGCTCTTGAATATGAAGAACTGCTTTTGGGCAAATACGGCACTGAGGCAGAAAAGCTCGTATATCGCTTTACTGACAATGGTGATCGACGCGTGGCAATGCGCTACGATCAGACGGTACCGATGGCACGGGTGATCGCAACCAATCTGCAACAGCTGACCATGCCGTATAAGCGATATCAGATCCAGCCGGTCTGGCGTGCTGACAAACCACAGCGAGGACGATATCGTGAATTTATGCAGTGCGATGGCGACATCATCGGCACCGACTCCGCACTCGCTGACGCCGAAATCATTGCGTTGTTTTATGCAATCTACAAAGAACTCGGCGTGGCCGATCTGGAGATCAAACTCAATGACCGCCAGGTTCTGATCGAGACTATTCAGGCACAAGGCGTCTTGGACGACATGATTTTTAGCGTTATTCAAACAATCGACAAACTCGACAAGATCACAGAACAGGAAGTCGTTGCTGAGCTTGTGGGTCGCGGTATGCCTGAGGCAAATGCTACAGCGCTGTTAAGCACACTTGCAGAAGCAGAGCCCAGCAAACGCCTGGCAGAAATCATGCAGATCGCCCAAACACTTGGCGTGCCGAAGCAGGTACTGCAGTTTACACCGACGCTCGCTCGAGGATTAGACTACTATACCGGCCTCATCTTTGAAGGAAGTATAAAAGAATACAGCGTTGGCTCTGTCGGTGGGGGAGGACGTTATAATAATTTGATCAATGACTTGGCAGGTATTGACGCGCCTGCTGTTGGATTTGGGATCGGATTTGACCGCACAGTTGAGGCACTTGAGGCACTCAATCTGCTGCCGACATTTGCCACAGGAGCACAAGTGGTTGTATGTTACTTTGATGAAACAAAAGCAGATGCTCTGTCTGTTGCTGCTCAGCTTCGCGACGCACAAATTGACACCGCTCTTTACATGGGGCAGTCGCTGAAAATGGACAAACAGTTAAAGTACGCTGACAAAGTCGGCGCGCGATATGCAGTGATTCTGGGTGAGGACGAGATGCAAAAGCAATGCGTGATCGTCAAAGATCTTCAAAAGAAGTCTCAGCGAGAAGTAGCACTTGACAAGCTGATTAGCATACTAGCATCGTAGAGTCGTAGTTTGTAGTATCAAACAGTACAATGACCGATAAAATTTCCTCCTACAAGGATTTACACATTTGGCAGCGAGCTATCCAATTGGTGGTAGTGATTTACAAGCTATGTGACACACTACCTACGTCTGAGCAGTATGGATTGTGCTCACAAATGAAACGCGCTTCAGTATCAATTCCTTCAAATATTGCGGAGGGGAGTAGAAGAAATACAAAAGCAGATTTTTATCATTTTCTCACTATAGCCTATGGATCTGGCGCAGAATTGGAAACTCAATTAGAGATTGTGCGTCAGCTCAACATGACTGACTCAAGCCTAATGGCAGACGCGGAACAGGCGCTTGATGTGCTGATGAAAATGTTGAACAAATTTCGGTACTCTTTGAAATAGGGTATAATTGCCCGTTCCGACTACGACACAACGACTCTGGTCATCAAACCACACAATCACTATGAATATAGATCCGAATATTGCCATTATTGAAGCCTTACCGGGTGCCGGCGGGGATGAATCCAAGCTATGGATGGATGAGCTTTTGATGTCGTATGTGAAGTTTGCTGAGCGACAGGGACTCAAAGTCACCTACGTCGATGAATCCACAATCAAAGTGCGTGGGCCAGGCGCCTTCCAGTACTTCAAAAATGAAACCGGGGTTCACCGCGTCCAGCGTATCCCCAGCACCGAGCGCAAGGGGAGAATCCACACCTCAACGTGCATCATGATCGTGACCCCATACGTACATCAGCATGAGATAAAAATCGCCCCGCACGAGCTCGAGTGGCAGTTTTCCCGCTCAGGAGGAGCCGGCGGACAGAATGTAAACAAAGTAGAGACAGCGGTACGCCTGGTTCACAAACCGACCGGAATTGCCGTCTCAAGCAGCCGCGAGCGCTCCCAGCAGGCCAATCGTCAAATTGCTCTGGAGACTTTGGGTGGAAAACTGTATCAGATCGAGCAAGATCGCCAGCGCGGCATCACCCAGTCGTTTGCCCAAGGCACCGACAGCGCCGAGCGTGCTGAAAAAATCCGCACCTACAACTTTCCGCAAAACCGCATCACCGATCACCGCATCAACCAATCCTGGCACAACCTTGATCAAGTAATCGAACAAGGCCGCTGGGAAAAAATTCTCTCCTAAGTTTAGCCCGATATATTCTTCTATAAGATATAATACGTTCATGAAAGAACGCTCGCCGACATGGGAAGAGAGACATCTTATTGATCAGATCAGTGACCTAAAACACAATGCCAGACGTCCGTTTCGCATGGCATTGAGTGTTGCCAAGTACCCGCTTGCTGGCGCAACTGCGGCAATTGTTGCCGAACAACTCTCAGGCGACACCTTCGGAAGCCTTCCCGAATGGGCAAAACATGTTGGGTTCGGCATCGCAACAGCAGAGCTCGTGTTTGGGGGAGCTGTATCATGTGTGCAACAGATCCAATTTAGTGCGCAACGCAATGCATTAGCCGGTGACTTGCGATACCTCAAAGAGCAGGCGCCGGAACAACCACTGGAAGAGCTCGCATACCGAGCAACCATCCTGCCTCCTGGTGGGGCAAAAGTAATACCGCATGCCGCACTCAAAGAAAACCATTCAAGACTCATACCGACCTTGCTGCAGGAGACCATTGCTGGCCAGGTAGCTGGCGTGTCACAATCAATTGCACAAGACGCACCCAACTATCCGATCACGGTCCAGCTGACCACTGCCGGTCGACATAAGGATCCGTTTAAGCGAGCTGCCATGAATATGTTGTTGGCCCATCCGTACAGTGAATCGTGGGGAACACCTTTTTTCCAAGCTGAGTGGGGAGAGCTGGCGCCACTTATTCACGATGGAGGCGCACAAAATATCGTCGTAAACCGCAATTGGAAGCACACCAACGGACGCACAGATATACTGTTTCGTCTTCCTGCCGACGCATGTACGCCAGAACATCAAAGACCGCTTGAAGCCTACATCGCCTCCAGAGCTCGGTTTTTTCAGCGCGCCTCGTTTGCTGCGCACTGCCATCATGAAATCACACATGGCACAGAGCCCGAGACAGCATTTACGACGCCGGAAACGGTGAAAGAGGCGGGAGCTACTGCGTGGGAAGATTATGCCGCGCTGTCAGATCGGGTCTTGTTTGGTGAATATAATCTGCAGGGGATGCTTGGATCAGAAGAGGAGAATCGTTGGTTTTTACCCACAGACCACGGCACACGACTCAAACAGTATGGTCCTCGCTTTGAAGCAGACGGTGACAATTCATTTTTTCACCTTATGGCCATCGAGGAGGCCAAGCGCACCAACGGGCGTATGTTGCTTCAGCGGGCTGCTGCTTGTATGGATTACCTGTCAGATAGCGTCGACGATATGCTCGGATTGCCTATCAGTTCGCGCGATAGTCGATTTTGTGTATCAGAGTGATATTTGCACTTTGCTTTCTTGCAGCTGATCTTGTATAATACATGAATTATGAACGCAGCAATTCATCCCGCCTACGTTGAGACCAAGGTCGTTTGTGCTTGCGGAACGTCGTTTACCACCCGTTCCACCAAGGAAATGATCAGTACTGACGTATGTTCCAAGTGTCATCCGTTTTTTACCGGAGAGCATCGTTTTATTGACACCAAAGGACGCGTGGAAGAGTTTCAGAAGAAACAAAAGTATGCTGAGTCCATGAAAGATGTATTAGCCAAGAAAAAGGCCAAAAAAGCCGGCAAATCATCTGATGCTGAAGGCAAGTCTCTGCGCGAGCTCTTGTCTGAGGTATAATACAATCAGGTTTACGAAGACCTTAGGCTGTTCAATTACGGACATAAGAATTATCAATTCCTAAGCAGTAACAAGCTATGGCACATATTGCAAAACAGCAAGAAGTAGGTACTCTTATCGAGCTTCTTGATACAACCCCACACTTCGCACTCATCAAGTACGAAGCAACCACCCACAAAGCACTCGAAGAACTGCGAGCTGAACTTCGCAAATCAGGAGCTTCTTTGCGCGTTATTAAAAACACTCTCTTTGAGAAGGCGCTTTCACGAAAAGCCAACGGAGACCAAGTCTATCGCGACTTTGTGACCCAGGTATTTCCCTTGAAAGAGCAGACCGCACTCATCACCTGTGGTGATGACTACGCCAGTGCACTGGCTTCATTTTTCAAATTTACGAAAAATCAGCCTTCACTGAGCTTTAAATTCGGCGTCGTTGACGGCACCGTCTATATGAGCTCGGATCTGGAAAAGATCGCAAAGCTCCCAAGCAAAGAAGAACTCTTGGCAAAGCTGATCGGCGGCATGAAGAGCCCATCATACAAGCTCACCTATGCAATGAAGTTCAACATTACCAAGTTGACACTCGTTCTCAAAGAACGTGCAAAACAATCCTAACAAGTTGTTTACCAATTACTAATTACCATTTACACATATGGCAGAATTAAACGATAAGCTCCAAAAAATCGCCTCCGATATCGAAGGCTTGACAGTAGTTGAGGTCTCAGAGCTTGCCTCATATCTTGAAGATAAGTTTGGCGTCACCGCTATGGCAGCCGTTGCAGCAGCACCAGCAGCCGGAGCAGCCGCAGCAGGCGAACCAGCTGAGGAAAAAACTCAGTTTACCGTCGTCATCGCAGCAGCAGGTGATAACAAGCTGAACGTCATCAAGGTCGTACGCGAACTGAATCCGTCACTCGGACTCATGGATGCGAAAAAGCTCGTGGAGTCAGCACCACAAGACCTCTTGGTCGATGTGAAAAAGGAAGTGGCCGATGAAGCCAAGTCCAAGCTGGAAGCCGCCGGTGCAAAAGTTGAATTGAAATAATTCACGCCCGCACTGACGCTTTTTTAAAACGTCAATCAACAAAAAGCCCCGCCCGAAACGGCGGGGTTTTTTAATGGAAAATAAGCAAAAATATGTAACCTATAGTATAATTATAGGCATGGAAGTTCGAAGATCTGAACCGTATACATTGCCGCGGTGGGGAGAGACCGAAGATGTCCAAGATGACAAACTATATCTGCGCCTCCAAAACCCCTTCGACCAGCGGGCCCGAATCATTCGCGCACTGTAAGGACCCGGCATACCGCATGTAAAGCCTGATAATGAGCGCCTTGAGGAGATGGCTTACAACATCTGGTATGGCCTTTCACGTGACGATCGAGACTATTTTAACTCTGCATATGAACGTCGAGAGCAATTCATCCTTCTTACCGGACTGTTCTTTGAACCTCGCGTGGCGGATATTCCCGACGTCTTTGAGCCCAATTCCCTCAATGACTCTATAGGCTCAACAATCACGCTGATCAACCATATACAGCATCTGCAAAATGAGGCGGATCTTGACCAGCTTGTATTTCTGGATCGATCAGGCCGCCTGGGCGCCCATATGATGCGGCGGGCGTGGCGCAACCTGCAAGCTCGAGGTGAGATTGACCCGACCGTCTCCCTGCCGAAAAGCACCTTTGTCAATGTGGGAAGAAGCAACAGCCGTGAAGATGATTTTGACCAGACAGTCAGATGTTTCGGTAGCGTGCTCTCTGATGCAACAGATGCCAAAACAATCCTGGTGGTAGATGATTACAGCTCAACCGGCGGCTCCATAAAAAACACCATGGATCTTTATGCAAAAGAAGGCAGACTCGTATTCGGCACTTCCCAGCTTAGATATCAGGCACCGTGGTACGCAAACAAGTCCCCGGGCCTCAAAGGCACCGTTGAGCTCGGAGATACGATGTTTGCCAGAGGAAAGCTCCCAGAGTGTGTGCGAAATCTTGATACAAAAACTGCCCGCAAACTGGCAGCGAGCGCTCAAAACACGAATCAGCGGGATTTTGTCGAAAATCTGTTTGAAACGGGAGACATTCTTGAGCTTGAGCTTGGACTACATACAAGCGTCAATCTCTTTGAGCTTGGCGAGCTATATCTTTGGGCAAAGTCACTCGGCGGACTGGTGGTGCTCCCGTACGGCGCGGATGAGCAAAATTATACGCGTCCTCAGACTGAGCAGAGACACCAGACCCATGACCGATACCGCCGCCTGATCAACGCGTGTGTGGACGGCTATTTTGCCCTGCGTGACGAAGCACTCACTCAGACTGATGCGCCAGAGCTTGCGTGAGCAGGGGAGAACACCAACAATCCCGGGCGGCCATCCGGCGAATCTTTATAGCGAAATGGGGGCTCAGAGCCAAACTCCTCCCTCGGCCATCCGGCCACAAATGAAGCAATTGCTTCTCGCACCAGATCTGCGCGCAAACGGTTTTGATGAGGAGCATAGCGATCCTCATCGCGATACGTTGCCCTATATGCAACAGACAGTTCTCTTGCGTGTGGCGCCTGCATGGCGGCATGCAAATACGTGTACACCTGAGCAACATCCTCTCTTTCGCTTGAATCACGAAGCAACAAGTGCGTCATACCTCGCAACATCTGCTCATTGAGCACTTTCCCACGACCCATCAGAACTTGAGTGTTGCGTAGTGCATCCCAATAAAATTCACTATAAATGGTGCGTGCCGGCTCGATATCAAACTGCCGAACTCCATGGCGTTTATGTTGTGTATTCATGGCAGAGACCACCACTTCATCCATATACGGCAGCTCTTTCACGGCAGAAATGAGCGAGTCGGGAGGTTTTTGCACCAGCTCATATCCCATACTCACATGGACTCCCATGTTGACCTGCGGCCAGAGCGCATTACCGCGCACAAATGCGCGAAGCATCTGGTGATGGTGGGGAGAAGCAATGCCGTAATCGCGCTCTTTCATAAGCCATAGAGTATACAAAAGATACCCTATAGCATCAAGTTGTTTGCATAAAAAAGGGAGTATCAGACACCGAGAATCTCATCAGGAAGTCGCGTATACACAATGAGACCTCGTACTCGATCATCAAATCCGTAGACTTCTGTGTACTGAAGCGGTAGGGCAAACGGTCGCTCCTGTGCATTCCACGCCTCGTGCAAATGATCGGCCAGGGCGCGCAGATGGACATTGCGCTCTCGATCTGCTTGTCCTTGGCTGACTGCCGTACGCCACAGCTGTGCCTGTTCCCGCACCGCCTCATTCGCAAACTGGTCTTTAACAAAAGAAAATACACCGGAAACGACCTGGCGGGCAGGCTTTTCAGGACCAAGCTTGTCGCTGACCACACCCTGACTCAGACGAGTCGGAGGAACTGTGGTAATACCCACCATAGTTCCAAACTCATGCATGGCTATACCAAGACTTGCCGTAAATACCGATTTCAGACGATCTGCACCTAGCTCAGGGATGCCGTGGCGCACATGTGTCGTGTTCATCGCGGCAGTCATCTGCGCAAGATGGCCTGTATCAGGCTCAAATGTTGTCAGATCAAGAAGTGAATGTTCGGTCTGCGCAAGCATGCGCTCACCCACATAGGTCACCACCCCCAAGTTGGTCTGGGGAAGCAGCACATTCCCGCGTGTATATGCGGTGACGAGTTCTTGCGCAACAACCGGATTGAAACGCTCTTGGGGAGCCAATTGTTCAATACTCATACGATAAGTATACTATATATATCCTATAGTAGGGGATATAGTAACGAGTATATTTTGTGAACAATTATCAAAAATTGTCTATGTATGAAGGGTAGAATGTGTGGGTCGTTTGGCAAACCATACAGCCAGTGCGGTGGTAATGGGCACTGAAGCCACCACGCCTATACTGACCACCAGTGTCCGCACAATTTCAGTGGCAATAAGCTCACTTGAAAGGGCGATGTCCATACGCGTCTGTTGTTGTTGGAAGAGTAAAAACAAGGGGAGTGCTGCACCGGCATACACCAACACAAGAGTGTTAACCAGTGACGACACATGATCACGCCCCACGCGCATACTGCGGGAGAACAGTTCGCTTGAGCTGAGTTTGGGATTGGTGTCGTGTAGCTCATAGGTAATTGAAGTCTGCGAAATACTCACATCATCGAGTATTCCCAAGGCTCCGATCACGAATCCGGCAAAGAGAAGATCCCGAATCGCAAAGGGATTTGTGGAGAGTCCCTGGATAAAAAATACATGCTCATCAGTGAGCCCGGTCAGGCTCGCTGCATGCACCATTATGTAGCCGAGTATACTGGTCACCACAAGCGTGATAAAGGTGGAGATGATTGCGACCGTCGTTTTCATATGAAACCCGTGCCCCAGGTAGAAAATAAGCGGCAGCATCAGCATGCTCGCCAATAGCGCCACAAATATCGCATTCGTTCCGGATAAGATTTGGGGGACCACGAGCTGCAAAATCACTCCGAATGAGAGGAGCATCCCGACAAAAGCCAACACTCCCTGCCCGCGCGCTACCCATACCACAAGTGCCGCAAACACCAAAAAGAGCACCAAAAGCGGCCACATACGATATACATCAACTATCTGATATACGGTATTTCCGCCGTAATCAGTGCGCGATACAATGACCGTGCTACCCGTGTGAAGTGTCTTTGCCATCAGGTCGGGCACATTGGCCGTGAGCGTAAGCGGTGTAGCTTGAGATTCAAGCCGCAGCACAAACGTGCCCGCCACTCCCTGTCCTGCCGGATCAGGGGAGAGTGTCATATCCTGAATCACCGCTTTTTGATATATCGGCTTACTGACAGAGCCTTTTACCTGGGCAGTAACCTGACTGACGCTTGCTGCGCCAAGAATCACACAGGCCACAAGTCCCAACAAAAATCGCTTCATATAGAGCAAGTATATCCAAACTTTGCTGCAATAGGCACAAATATACGAAAAAACAGTGTCATTTTTCCTTTTTTCACACCACTGCTATGGTCGGGATCATTTTCACTTGCCCGAGCCAGAAAAATCATGTACACTGGCGGATACGCATGAGCGTAGGCAAGCATACAAAGCTCGCTACAATGAATTCGAATTCCATCAATCACAATCTACGATATGGCAGATACTAATCAATACGGAGCAGAGTCGATCGTCGTTCTGGAAGGCCTAGAACCAGTACGCAAACGACCCGGCATGTACATCGGCACCACAAGCCAAGCAGGTGTCAATCACTGTCTTCACGAGATCGTCGACAATGCAGTCGATGAATCACTTGCAGGTTTTTGTAAGAATATCTATATCAAGATTGAGGAAAATGGCTACCTGACTGTCTTTGATGACGGTCGCGGTATCCCGGTCGCGGTAAACGAAAAACACGGTGTTTCAGCACTTGAACTCGTGTTTACCCGCCTTCACGCCGGCGGAAAGTTTGAGGGCGCTGCATACAAGGTATCTGGCGGCTTGCATGGTGTAGGAGCATCTGTCGTAAATGCACTCTCCACACACCTTGTCGTCGAAGTCATTCGTGACGGCAAGATTTACCGACAGGAATATTCCCGCGGTATCGCCAAAGGCAAGTTGGAAACAGTGAAAGAAAGCAAGCTCGGTCACCCCTTTGAGCGCGGAACCGCAGTTTCGTTTTTGCCCGATCCTGAGATCTTCAAAGAGACCACCGAGATCAATTTCAACAACTTCCGCAAGCAGATTAAAGAGCGATCGTTTCTCATAAGCGGCGCCTACTTCAAGATTGATAACCAAAAAACCAAAGAGCGACTCGCATATTACTTTGACGGCGGCATTCTGTCACTCATTCGCGACATGAATGAGGGAAAAAAGACGATTCACGATCCGATATATATCAAAAAGCAAGTCGACGACAAAGAGGTAGAAGTGGCCATCCAGTACAACGACGGCATCAACGAGCACGTCATGTCGTTTGTAAACGTCATCAATACCCATGAAGGCGGCACCCACATGACGGGCTTTCGCATCGCGCTTACCAAGGCTATCAACAAGTATGCCCAGAGCTTTTTGAGTGAGAAAGACCTCAAAGAAGCGCTCACCGGCGACGACACCAAAGAAGGACTTGCGGCGATTGTATATGTAAAGATGCCGTCAACTGACCTGCAGTTTGAGGGACAGACCAAGACCAAACTCGGCAACTCAGAGATTCAAAGCCTTGTGCAGCAAGCTGTGTCTGAGCATCTGGATACCTACTTTGAAGAAAACCCACGCGTCGGGCGCGACATCATCGGACGCATCCTCTTAGCGCAAAAAGCACGCCTTGCGGCAAAAGCGGCAAAAGAAGCAGTGCTTCGAAAGGGTGCGCTTGAAGGAGCAACTCTTCCCGGAAAGCTTGCCGACTGCTCAGAGCGTGATCCCGCCAAATCAGAGCTGTTTTTGGTCGAGGGTAATTCCGCCGGCGGAACAGCCAAACAGGGACGTGATCGCCGTTTTCAAGCTATTCTTGCCCTTCGCGGAAAAGTGCTCAACACAGAGCGCGCCTACTTAGACAAAGTGCTTGCCTTTAAGGAGCTTAAGGATTTAGTAATTGCGCTCGGAACCGGAATCGGCGAGCAGATCGACTACAAAAAACTGCGCTACCACAAGATCTTTATCATGACAGATGCAGACGTGGACGGCGAACATATTCGCACGCTTTTGCTAACATTCTTTTTCCGCCATTTGCCTGATGTGATTCGCCAGGGACACCTCTACATTGCACAGCCGCCACTGTTTAAAGTGTCTTTTGGGAAAAAGATGGAGTATGCGTTTTCCGAAAAACAGCGTGAGGATGCAATCGCCCGACTCAAAGGCAACTCTGAAAATGCAAATATCAACGTGCAGCGGTATAAAGGTCTGGGAGAAATGAATGAAGATCAATTGTGGGAAACCACCATGGATCCGAAAAACCGTGTCATCAAACAAGTCACGGTCGATGATGCCGAAGAGGCAGATCATGTATTTAGCATGCTTATGGGCGACGAAGTACCCCCACGAAAGAAATTTATCACCACGCATGCACACATGGCCAACCTTGATGTGTAATCAGTACTTTTTATTATTTACCTTTACCTATTTATGAACATTGACAAACTCGGCGCCGGCAAGAATCCCGAAGCAGGCGAAATAAACGTATTTATTGAAATTCCTCAAGGATCTATGATCAAGTATGAGCTTGATAAGGATTCAGGAGTCGTGATGGTTGATCGCTTTGCAACAACCACCATGGGGTATCCGGCCAGCTACGGCTTTGTGCCAAACACCCACGCAGAAGATGGAGATCCGCTGGATGTGCTTGTTCTGACTTCTCAGACCATGCATCCGGGGACTGCTATCGCATGTCGTGTGATCGGCATGCTTGAGATGGAGGATGAAGAGGGAATCGACACCAAAGTGATCGCTGTCCCGACCAAAAAAGCAGACCCCTTTATGGCACACATCGACAGCATCGATGATGTTGAAGAAATCACCAAGAAAAAAATCCAACACTTTTTCAATCACTATAAGGATCTGGAAGAGGGCAAATGGGTCAAGACCCGCAATTTCCTGGGTATTGACGCAGGCATTGAAGCAGTCAAAAAATCGTTAGCATAATTTGAACAATAATCCGTCATGGACGAAGATCAGAATCAATTACAGGAGCAAATCGACGTAAAAAAAGGCGTTATTCAGGCAAGCATTGTCAACGAAATGCGTCGATCATACCTTGATTACGCGATGTCTGTCATCGTACAGCGTGCACTTCCTGACGTTCGAGACGGATTAAAGCCGGTGCACCGCCGCATTCTGTACGCGATGCACAAGCTCGGACTGACTTCATCAGCCAAATACCGAAAATCAGCAACCGTAGTCGGAGAAGTGCTGGGTAAATATCATCCGCATGGTGATTCGCCGGTGTATGAGGCTTTGGCCCGTATGGCACAAGACTTTACGCTGCGCTATCCGCTGATTCGCGGTCAGGGTAACTTCGGTTCCATTGATGGCGATCCGCCTGCTGCTATGCGATATACCGAGGCGAAGCTCGAAAAGATTGCCGACGAGGTGCTTGCTGAAATCGATAAAAACACGGTTGAGTTTGTAGACAACTATGACGGCAGCCAGCAGGAACCAGTGTATCTGCCTGCCCGTCTGCCGAACTTGCTTTTGATGGGAGCAGAAGGAATTGCGGTCGGTATGGCCACCAAGATTCCGCCCCACAATCTGACAGAAATCTGCAACGCCGTACACGTCATGATCGATGCAGCCAAAGTCAGTCCTCATGCAGATCCGGAAAAAGCCAAAGCGGAGCAAACCCTCGACACAGCCCGTGAAGAATCGGCACGCATTGACTATGAAGCCACAGTCGACGACCTGCTGAAACATGTAAAAGGGCCGGATTTTCCGACTCGCGGCGTCATCTACGGAGCACGTGACATTCACGAAATGTATACAACCGGCCGCGGCAAAGTCATGGTGCGCGGTGTCATTGAGGAAGAAGAAGGGGATCGCGGTCGCCAGACATTGATCGTCACGGAGCTTCCGTATCAGACAAACAAAGCCAACCTCGTGGAAAAGATCGCCAATCTGCATCACGAGAAAAAGATTCAGGGCATCAGCGACTTGCGCGACGAATCGGCAAAAGGAAAAATCCGCATTGTTATCGAACTGAAAAAAGACGCGACACCCAAGCAGGTCATCAACAACCTCTACAAATACACAGAATTGCAGACGTCATTCCCGGCAAACATCGTGGCACTTGTTGACGGCACACCTCAAACACTCGGTCTCAAAGCCATTTTGCACCACTACCTCAATCACCGCATCGACGTAGTGATCCGCCGCAGCGAGCATGAGCTGAAGGCCGCAAAGCACCGTGCGCACATTTTGGAAGGATATCTGATTGCTTTAGACAACATCGATGAGGTCGTCAAGATAATCCGCGCCTCAAAAACAGAAGGTGAAGCCAAAGAAAAACTGATGTCACGATTCGGACTCTCAGACATCCAGTCGCAAGCCATCCTGGAAATGCAACTGCGCCGACTGGTCGGCTTGGAGCGGGATAAAATCGAACAGGAACTGGCAGAGCTTTTGAAGCTCATCAACTACCTCGAAGGGCTTCTGAAAGATGTGACCAAGATATTGGCTGTTATTCGTGATGAGGTCACAGAGCTCATGGAGAAGTATGGCGACAAGCGTCGCACCAAGGTGATCGCAGCGCGCCCGGGCGAAATTTCAGACGAAATGCTTATTGAAAACAAGGAGACCATTATCGTCATGACGCAAGAAGGCTATATCAAGCAAGTGCCGCAGGATACCTTTAAGGTCCAAAACCGCGGCGGCAAGGGCGTCATCGGTATGGACACCAAAGAAGCTGATAATGTGGCTTATATCAAGCTCGCCATGACCCATGACTACATCCTGTTTTTCTCCAATCAAGGACGTGTATTCCAAACGCGTGTTTGGGAGATCCCGGCAGGTACCCGCACCAGCAAGGGAAAAGCCGTGCAAAACGTCATCGCACTTCGACCGGACGAGAAAGTCACTTCTATGCTTAGCTATGACAAAGCCTCAATCAATGCTGAATCGCAGGTAGTTATGTCTACCCAGCAGGGCGTAGTGAAGAAAACAGCGTTTGATCAGTTTGCCAATATTCGTGCAAACGGCATAATCGCGATCAATCTCGATGCCGGCGATCAGCTTCTGTGGGTCAACTTTACCGATGGCCAGCACAATGTCATCCTCACCACTCATGAAGGAAAAACAATTATCTTCAAAGAAACAGAAATCAGAGCAACCGGAAGATCCAGTCGCGGCGTACGCGGTATTGCGGTCGAGAAGAAAGATTACGTGGTTGGCGCAGACACCTTCCCGAACTCAGATCTCAAGCTCGACCTATTTGTGATCGGGGAGAAGGGCGTCGGAAAGCGCAGCAAGCTGTCACTCTTTAAGGATCAGCACCGCGGCGGTAAGGGAGTAAAAGTCGCCTCAGTTGATGATAAGATGGGCCGCATCGCATTTGTTGAAATCATCGAAGACAAGTTTACCGACGTCATTTTGACCAGCCAACAAGGCCAAGTCGTCAAAATCGCCCTCAAAGATATCCCGAGTCGCTCGCGATCGGCAAAAGGCGTCATTCTGATGCGCTTTAATAAGAGCGGAGATGCCGTATCAACTGCAACATTTGTCTAATCAATAAGACTTGGAGTGTGACGGCAACCCGCAATCATACCACCCTCCCCAAAGATCGGTATTTGAAGCCCTCCAAGCAGCTCATGGCGGCTATGATCCCGAACTCTTGACGCTCGTTTGCAGCCCACTTGATGTTGGTGTGATCTATTTTGATATATAAGATCAAAGAATATCAGCGCGTATAATAGCATAAATGGGTAGAATTGTGGGCAAAATCTGCTATACTTATTGCTATGATCGTCCCTTGTGGTGAAATACAAGACTTCATAAAAAAAGATCTTCAACAAAAAGTCAAAATCCTTGCAGAAGAAGGCATCTACCCCCGCCTCGTAACTCTTCATGTCGGCGAATCAGAAGAGCAGGAATCCTATGTGCGCATCAAGGAAAAAATCGCCGAAGAGCTTGGCATTACCTTTGAATATATTCACATCCCGAAACCACCACCACTCTTTAAGTTCATGCAGCTTCTGAAAGAGCATTGCCACAGCCCAAACGTGACCGGCATCATCATTCAGCAACCGCTTCCGCCGCGCCTCCAGTCAGACACCATCTATAACTACATTCCATTGCCTAAGGAGATCGAAGGACATCGTCCGAAATCACCCCATATCCCACCACTGGGACAAACTATCTTAACTGCATTGAAATACATTTATATCAAACAAGAAGTCGGAACAAATTTGTATCCGAATCCTGAAGAAGATCCTGCTCAGTTTAAAGCTCTTTTCAAGACAAAAAAAATTGTTCTAATGGGGAACGGACTCACCGGTGGAAAGCCAATCGGAGATACGCTCACCAACTTTAAGATCAACTATATCAACATAAACAGTAAAACGCCCCATCCGCAAGAATATCTTGAACAGGCAGATATCATCATCACCGCAGTCGGACAAGACGTCATCGATCCAACACTGTTGAAAAAAGACGTCGTACTTTTGAATATCGGACTTCGCAAGGACGGAAAAGTGCTCAAAGGCGATTATGACGAAAGCAAAATTAAAGACATTGCATCATGGTACACTGAAACACCGGGAGGACTCGGCCCCATAGATGTGATGTATTTATTTAAGAACCTGATTGATGCGTCGCGCATGAAAGTAGAGCGCCGCCGCTAATCAACCAACCTCTTCTTTGTATTGGTACTTCGCAACGTGTATAGTAACCTCATATGAACACTTCTCAGATTGTCGTGCTCACCGGACAGACTGCAACCGGCAAAACACAGCGCGCACTTGAGCTTGCAAAAGAGCATGGCGGCGCCCTTATCAGCTGCGATAGCAGACAAGTATATCGGGATCTTGATATCGTCACCGGTAAAGACCTTGCGCTTCTGCAGCAAAGCGGCAGCCCGTACTACGGAATCGACTTGGTAACCGCTAATGAGCCGTATTCATCCCACGACTGGGCACACATGGCGACCAAGGCGATCAACGCTCTATCTGCACAAGGCAAAATGCCGATCGTAGTCGGCGGTAGCTGGCTATATATAAAGCATTTGCTGTATGGATTTGATGTGACGGTGCCACCCTATTATTCGCTTCGTAAAAAACTCAACGCATTCTCTGTTGCACAACTGCAATCCAAACTGCAAGAATTGCCGGAAAGTGATACACTCACGCCGCTCAATGAGAGCGACCGAATGAACCCACACCGACTCATCCGCCGCATTGAAATTCTGACCCATTACAAAAAACATCCGCAAACTCTTGATATCCAAACCCAAAAACCAGATTGGTCGGCACGCATCATCGGATACCGCCACGCCAATCGAGATAATCTGGAGGATGCTATCAGCAGGCGAGTAGAGCAACGTCTGCAGGAGGGGGCACTTGATGAAACAAGAGCACTGCTCAGACGCTACGGTGAAAGTGCGCCGGGGATGCAAACAATCGGCTATGTGCAACTGATTGCACACTTGAAAGGAGACCTCACACTCAAAGAGGCGACACAGGAATGGATTGTCAAAGAAGTCCAATACGCCAAGCGACAATACACATTTATGAAACAAGACGCGTCGATCAACTGGAATGAAGTGGAAAAGGATAGGTAATTACGCTACAATGCCACCTAATGAATAAAGAGCTTGGCATGACAACCGAATCTGATCGACCACCACATCCTCCGCGATATCGACTCATTGAATACGGCGAACCCACCTCACTCATACCGCCAGATTCCGTTCACACACAGGAGTCCGCACTCTTGCCGACCGGTCGATATGCAGTCCTTGGCAATAGCGACCTGCACATTGTCACGATGCCGCTTCAAGGTGAACCGCGTCTTGCACACGGACGAGATTGGACAAGGCCAACCGTGAACGAGCGGGGTGTCCCAAGCTTCATGCATTTTGGCGTACGCTGTGTCAGTAGTGTTGCCCGGGCCCAAATCGAAGAAGTGTTGCACACTCGCATTCTTGTTGATCGTGGCGGCGACACGCTGGTTGGCGCGCCCAGTGCCAGCCACTGCGTGCTTCGTCCCGGGCGCTCAAATGTCCGAGTGCTCGAATGGCCTATCGACATGTTTTACAATCCGGACCCCAATTGTCCGAACAAGCCAGACCTACTGACTCTTCCCATGAATGCTGATGAGATGAAAGAATGGTCCTTTCGTGTCGTTCGCGATGAGGCTGCTGCCTGAGACTGAAATACAAACCCGGCTTATGAAGACTTGTTGAACAGTTTGAGAAATGCCTCTTTAGGCACTTCAACTTTTCCGACCATTTTCATTTTTTTCTTTCCTTCTTTTTGTTTTTCAAGCAGTTTTTTCTTTCGCCCCACATCTCCACCACCAACAACTTTCGATCCTTTCATCAACACGTCTTTTCGAAACTGTGCAATCCGTTCACTGGCAATAATTTTTCCTTTGTACTGTGCCTGCAGCTTGATGTCATACTGCTGGCGGGGAATTACTTCACGCAACTTTTTCACCAACTCGCCACCGCGCTCCTGGGCACGCTCGGCCACAACAACTTCTGAAAACTCTTCAATCGGCTCAAGGTTAATCATGATTGTCAGCTTGTCGGCAGACGCGTGTTCATACCCGTCAAACTCCCAATCAAGCGAGGCATAGCCGCTTGTTGCCGACTTGAGCGCATCAAAAAAATCACCGATCATTTCACTCATCGGCATACGATAGGTAAGAGTGATCTGGTTTTTATTATCCATGCTGACAAACTGCGCACGACGTTCCTCACATAGGCGCATACACACCCCCATGTGTTCTTGGGGTGCGACAATCAAGATGCGCACCATTGGCTCATAAAATTGACCATCACGAATCTCATATTCAACCTGGGGTGGCGTCAGAACCAGCGACAATTCGTACTCACGCTCCAATCGCTCGCGAACCACATCGGCGTGCAAGAGTCCCAAAAACCCTACGCGAAATCCAGCGCCGAGCGCCTGACTGTAGATTGCGGCAAACTCCAACGATGAATCGTTCAGGTAGAGCTTTTCGAGTGCTTTTTTCAGATTCAAATAATCGGCGGTGTCAGTCGGAAAGATGGAAGCATATACCATAGACTTCACTTGTTTATATCCGGGAAGCGCGCCTGAGTCATCTTTGACAAGTGCAACCGTGTCGCCGACACGCACTTCATGAATATCTTTGAGGTTGGTAACAATGTATCCGATTTCTCCGGCGGCAAGAGAGGGGGTTTTAATCAAGTCAGGTGTAAACATGCCCACCTCAGGCGTTTCAAACTGAATCTTTGACATTGCAAGCTTAAGTTTTGTTCCTGCTACAAGCGATCCATCAACAACGCGTACAAATGCGATTACACCGCGATGCGGATCATAATATGAATCAAAAATGAGTGCTTTCAACGATGAATCGTCCGTCTGTTCAGTTGGGGCCGGGATGCGATCAAGAACCGCACTCAATACAGGAGCAACTCCCAGGCCGGTCTTTGCCGATATTTCAAAAATATCATCATGGCTCACACCAAGAAAATCCACAAGTTGTTGTTTGGTTGCCTCCACTTGCGCACTGGGCAGATCAACTTTGTTTACGACAGGAATAATCACCAAATCTTTCTCAATAGCTTTATATGCATTTGAGATTGTCTGTGCCTGAATCCCTTTTGTCGCGTCAACTAAAAGAATCACACCTTCTACACAAGAGAGCGTCCTATCAACCTCGTATGAGAAGTCTACGTGCCCCGGAGTATCGATCAAGTTCAATTGATACTCAGTGTCATTTGCAAAGTAACTCATGCGGACGGGTGCCAACTTAATCGTAATACCCCGTTCACGAGAGATCGGATTGCGATCAAGCATCTGATCATCATGGCGCGACGGATCTACGGTCTTAGTCAGCTCAAGCAGTCGGTCAGCCAATGTGGACTTTCCGTGGTCAATATGAGCGATGATGGCAAAGTTTCTAATATGCATTTGTATTATTATATCAAGCTAAATGGGATTATAAGTACCGATAGCAACCGTACTGAAATTCTGCTAGTGCATCAGCGTATTTACCCACACTAGAGTGAACCAATCTGTCGCCAAAAAACACCTGAAGAATTGGCAGATGATTAGTGTATATGCTAATGGGCAAAGCAATCTATGCGGCCTACTACAACAGTCTAAATCACTAATATTGTAGTGGTGACTTAACTGTTATACCGTATATATGCGGATTGTTGATGCACCACCTACCACACCCCAGAAATCACCGTGCATTACGATAACCCGATTGCCCGTATCAAGAAGAGTGTTTTCCTGAAGATAAGACAGACAATCTTCAATATAGGCACGCTCCACCTCCTGATGATCATTGTCCGGCGCATCTTTCACAATAGGGAAGACGCCAAAGTTTACGGTGAGCGAGCGCGCTATTGATGCTTGAGGCACAAACGCATACACCGGAATATTTGGACGATAGCGGGAAATCAAACGCGCCGTGTTTCCGGATCGGGATATAATGACGAATGCTGAAAATTCATTGTCATGAAAGCCTGAATCATATATGTTATACGCCGCATCACACAGGTGATGTACGGGTGTGTGCAGATCAAAATGGTAGAGACGACGGGTATCCTGGGTCAATTTTGCATTCTCATTAAAGATCACGGTGCGCGCCATCATATTTACCGCTTCACTCGGATACTTGCCTTGTGCACTTTCCCCGGAAAGCATCACGGCATCTGTCAGATCCAATACCGCGTTGGCTACATCTGAGACTTCAGCCCGTGTAGGGTAGGGGTGTTCGATCATACTCTCTAGCATTTGGGTTGCAGTAATTACCGGCACACCTTTGGAAAAACATTTGCGAATAATTTTTTTCTGATAATGAGGGACCTGCTCAATCGGAATTTCTACACCCAAGTCTCCGCGAGCCACCATCACGGCATCGGATGAGTCGATGATTTCATCGATATGATCAACTGCCTGACGGGCCTCAATTTTGGATATTACTTTGGCTGATGAACCGGCTTTTTGAAGCGCAATTCGCAACTTCTCCACGTCATCTTTGTCGCGGGCAAATGAAAGCGCAACATAGTCAACATGCTCTTCCGAGGCCAACGCAATACCTTCAAAGTCACGTTCGGTCAATACTTCCAAAGGAAAATCTCCACCGGGCAAGTTCATGGATTTGCGGTTCTTCAAGATTCCAGTGTCATGGGGAATCAATACTTTTCCACCATCGGGCCGCTGCTCAAAAGTAAGGCTGAACTGTCCGTCGTTTACCACTACTTCCTGCCCTGACTGTATGTGATCAAGAATTTCCGGATGTGTGATTGTAAACGCGTCGGTGCCAAACGGTACAGGGACTCCCGTTTCCAGATTAATTTCGTCACCACTTAAACGAATGCGAATTTCCGGCCCGGCCAGATCTAAGAGTATACCGACATAGACATTTGTATCTTCACATACGTGGTGAATTCGTTTGATTGTGGCGCGATGCCAGTCTACATCGTTGTGTTTGAAGTTTAAGCGAAATACATTAACACCCAGTGAAATTAAGTGGCGTAAGGAATCTTCGTCCTCACTGGAAGGACCGATCGTCGCAACGATTTTAGTGCGTTTCATACAAAATGACAGATTAATAATGAGTACGGATGGCAGTTGTTTTCCCGAAGGGTAAGACTTACATGAATTCGTACTTGATAATCCATTATACTACCAATGTCAGAGAACATGAAAACGATCATACAGACAGCCCGATCAAATCCGTATCTTCGCGGTGGAATCGCGTTATCTATCGCATCGTTTGGGGTCGGATTCATAAACTACCTGACAAACACGCTTATTGCACGCGGGTTAGGAAGCGGGGGATACGGTGAGTTTGCTACAGTCATATCCTACACTTCGCTATTGGCGATTCCGCTCTCCACCATATCCGCCGAAATCATCAAAAAAATCAAACAGACAAAGCAGTCAGATGAACAGATGTGGAGTCGTGTTGTAGGATGGGAATCACTTATTTTAAACCGTATTACAAGCTATTATTGGGCAATTATTTTTTTTCCTATAGTAGTTTATATACTACAGCTGGTAACGGGCCTCAATATGGCAAGCAGTGTGTTTTTAACTACATACATACTGCTTTTACTTTTCACGACATTTTATACCGCGGTTGCACAAGGCACTCATGAGTTTGGAATCTTTACCATTCTGTCAGTCTTGGGAGCCGGCCTCAAATTAGCCGGCGGTCTGGTCGTCGCATTTGTATATAAATCAATTGAGATAGTGCTCGTGTCGTATCTCCTGTCTGGACTCCCACTTATTTATATGCACCGACTCATAGGTCGCACATCAAAACACAAGACGCCGAGAATACAGGCCCAAACAAACCTCAGGCGCATATTGGCACGAAGACAAGTGCTGATCACTATGGGAGCACTGTTGGGATTCGGACTCATCGGAAGCATTGACCTGATGATCCTCAAACACGTAAGCAGCAAGTATACGTTGGGGCTTGTCGGGGGATGGAGTTTACTTGGAAAAATCATCATGTATATTTTCGGGCCACTGGGGGCGCTTGCCTTACTGTACTTTTCAGATACGTCAGATTCACACAAATCTCAAAAGCAGGTCCAGCTGGCAGTCGTCGCAATTATCGGAGGAAGCATTGCCGCACTAGCAGCTTATAGCATAATTCCTCAAATGATTATTGGCCTGATTTTGGGAACTACATTTACCCAACTTGCCCCGGTGTTGTTTTGGGCAGCCATCTACGGATTTTTGTTAACATGCATGATGCTGCTGTGCAACTACTTTATTGCAAAAAGCTCATACTTTGCGTTGGTGCCATTGGCAATCATACCGTTTCAGGCCATTGCTCTCGCACTCAACCACGATAGTCTTCAGTCAATTATCCACATCGACATCGCATCCTCGCTTGCAGCAACCCTATGCTATTTGATAGGATTGCTGCTGTACACCAAATATCCCATGCATCATGGTCAGTAAAGACACGAAATCAGCACACTTCATCAGCCTGATTATTCCTGTTTACAAACAAGAGAAAACCATAGTGCGCGATGTAAAGCGTATCAAAAGCGTACTTGACACCATCCGCTATCCGCATGAAATAATCGTGGTCATAGACGGCGTGTTGGACGAATCTCTATCCCGAATCAAGCATGCGCGCATCCCTCATGTGCGTACGGTCTCTTACACAAACAACCAAGGAAAAGCCTTTGCAATACGCCGTGGCATGAAATATGCGAAAGGGGATTATGTGATGTTTATGGACGCCGGCATGGAGATAGACCCCAACGGCATCTCAATGCTTCTTGAGCATATGGAGTGGTATGACGCAGACATTATCGTGGGATCTAAGCGCCACCCGGCCTCGCGCATCGTGTATTCACCGCTTCGCAAAGTTCTCAGTTACGGCTACTACTGGCTGGTGCGACTGATGTTTGGGGTGAAAGTCAAAGACACGCAGGCAGGGATCAAGATATTTCGTAAAAACGTGCTTGCAGCGATACTGCCGTATTTGCTGGAACGGGAATTCGCCGGTGATCTGGAGTTTTTAGTCGCCGCTGAATCATTTGGATTTCATAAAGTATATGAAGCGCCGATCAAGCTCGACTACCAGCTTGCTACCTTTACCTCAGCTGCCACTTACGGCGCCATATGGAACATTCTGATCGACACACTCGCCATCTATTACCGCAAAAATTTCAAGCATCACTATGCTACCAAAAAATAACCGTTCCCGCGCCCCTCAGGTCTCGATCGTTATTCCGGTCCGGGAGATCGGCTACTATATCATCTACGAAAATCTGCCGGGGATGGCGAAGTTGCAGCATGATTCATTTGAAGTCATCATACTCCCAAATCAACACACCACCTACGATATGACACTCCTGGAGCAATATCCGTGGCTGCGCATCATCCCCACAGGCACCGTGACCCGTCCTGCTATGAAGCGTGACATCGGGGTACAGCATGCTAAAGGAGAGTACATTGCATTTATTGACGATGACGCCTACCCGGATCCTGACTGGCTGACCCATGCACTGCCATACTTTGATAAAAAATCGATCGCTGCGGTATGCGGACCCGGCGTACTGCCACCCGAGGTGAGCCGATGGGAGCAGATTTTTGATGACATCCTCACCAGCAAAATCGGTTCGGGCAACTATACATACCGCTTTGCCAAGGGGAAGCAACAGTTTGTAACTGATTACCCCTCCATGAATTTCATCATCAGAAAGTCGGCATTTGAACGCGTCGGCGGTTTTGACAACGACTACTGGCCCGGTGAAGACAGCAAGCTCTGCAATGATCTGATCAAAAAAAACAAAAAGGCGATCGTATACGACCCGGATGTGTTGGTGTATCACCATCGCCGCAATGAACCCGCGCCGTTTTTAAAGCAACATGGCCAGTATGGCTATCACCGCGGAGCATTTTACGCAGAAGGAGATGAAAATTCACGCGATTTGGCATACCTGGTGCCTTCGGCATTTGCACTGTACTTGACCTGTCTTGTGCCGGCGGTTTTGACTTCGCTTGTACTGCGTGCACCGGTTTATGTTTTTGCAGCAATCCTTGCGCCGCTTCTTCTGTATCTTATGCTTCTTTTGTATATAATGGCTCTGTCATTTCTCAGAAGAAGAAGTGTCATTATCAGTTTTGGCGCAGCAGCCATCCTTCTGGCCATGCATCTAATGTACGGCCGGATGTTTATAAAAGGCTACCTGCGTGTCACATCCAAACAACACATCTATGGCTAATCAGTCAGTCACTAAAGTAAAAGAGGGGGACATCGAAATACATATTTTGCGCGATGCCTGTATCGGCGCGGCAACCTGCATAGTATATGCGCCCAGCACGTTTGATTTGGATGATGACAATATCGCAATCGTCAAAAAAGGGGAGTGGGATCGACTTGAAAAGATTGTTGCTGCAGCCCAGAGCTGTCCGGTAGTCGCGATTGAAGTGTTTGAAAAAGGGAAAAAGATTTACCCCAAAAAATAATCTGGAGCAACTGGTTCGTTGACTTTTGAGGGTAAAAGTGCAATACTGAGCATAATTGTTATGGCTGTCAAAAAAACACCTACAACCAAGAAGAAAGCGGTTCGCACAAAAGCCGCCGTAGATACGCGTTTGAAAACCAAGGTGAACACACGCGATGTACCCATTAAGTCGATCGGTGACATAGTGGTGGTCGTTGGGTATCCTCCTATTGAATCTAAAAAAGGCGTCGCACTCCTATCGCAAAACAGGCAGTTTCAGTACTTTAATGCTGCTACATATATCTACCCTATGGTGCCGGCGTACGCGGCGTCTAATCTGCAGCATCACGGATACGACGTGTATTGGATGGATGGTATTGCTGAAAAAAAGCATTACGATGCATGGATTGAGGAACTGATGGCCACCGGCGCTGATTACCTCTTGGTTGAAACCAAGTCGCCAATTGTCAAAACACACTGGAAGCAGATTGCTGATCTGAAGAAAAAACTGCCATATCTCAAACTCATCTGGGTGGGAGATCATGTCAGCTACTTGCCGCATGAACTGTTTGAAAACAGCCCCGTTGACTACGCAATCACCGGCGGCGACTATGATTTTGTCGTCACCAATTTGCTGAATCATATTTATCTGGGTGAGGAGCTTGAGGGAGGCGTGTATTGGCGCGAAGGAAACACCCAAATCAAAGCAGAGCCGGCATCCACCAAAACAGTTAAGTCAGTGCTGAAATCTCGTGAAAAGATCCATAATAGCGGTCCAGCCAGCCTCAAACACAAGCTTGATGACCTGCCGTTTGTTGATCGCGATCTGACAAAGTGGGAACTCTATGCGTATGCAAACGGAAACTACAAATACACCCCGGCCACCTATATGTATTCCGGCCGTGACTGCTGGTGGAATCGCTGCACCTTCTGCGTGTGGGATCATACCATCAATCCGCTTGGGTCATACCGCAGTTTTTCACCGGAACGACTCTTTGCGGAAGTAAAGCATGTCGTGGATACCTATGGCGTAAAGGAAATTTTTGACGACGCCGGCACACTCTTTATCGGCCCCAAGCTGAAAAAATTCTGCGAACTGCTGATTGAGAGCGGCTACAACAAGAAGGTACGCTACGGCTGCAACATGCGCTTTAATGCCTTAAACCAAGAGTACTACAACCTCATGGGCAAGGCAGGATTCCGATTTATCCTCTATGGCATGGAGTCTGGAAACCAGAAAACATTGGACAAGCTTGATAAGGGCACCAAAGAAGCAGACGCCATAAACGGTCCGCGCATGGCACGACAGGCCGGCCTGGATCCGCACGTGACCATCATGCTTGGTTATCCTTGGGAGTCATACAAAGATGCACAGCGTACAATCGCCATTGCCAAGTATGCATTCAAAAAAGGCTATTACGAAACCATGCAGGCCACGATCGTCATCCCGTATCCGGGCACACCGCTCTACCAGGAGTGCAAGAAAAAAGGATGGCTTCTCACCGACGACTACGATAAGTTTGATATGCGCCGCGCTGTCATGAAAACACCGTTTCCCACAAAGCGCATTTATGAGCTGGAACAAGAGCTGTACAGTGCCTTCATGACACCACAGTACATCACGCGAAAACTCCTGAGCATCCGCAGTTTTCATGACTTCAAGTATCTTTTCTACATGGGGTGGAAGCTGTTGGGGCACTTGATGGACTTTGATCCGAATCAGACGAGCGTGACCTGGAAATCGTGGGAGTTTTGGAAAAATGCAGGCAGCAAGCTCAGCAAACACTTCTTCACACCAAAAACATCTGTGGACGCCGAAAAAGAAGCGATCCGCCTGGCCGACTCCGCAGTTAATCTGTAAAAAGCTGCATGAAGTAGCTATTGAACAGGAATCAGAGCACGAGTTTCTGCTGCTTTATTTGTCTCGCCAAAACTCTCATAGATACGGGCGAGTTGCTCATACAATGCGGGCGCACCACCAGACAAACGTATTGCTTCGTTCATTTCCACAACGGCTGCATCAAGATTTTTTTCATAGGCATAAATGAGTGCCAGTTGTTGATGTGTTTGCCAAATACGCGGATTGTATTTCTTTGCGGTGAGGAAGTATTTCTTTGCGTTTTCGGCGTCGTTTAGTTCTAGGTACGTATTGCCGATATTATGATATGCCTCTGCATAGTCAGGCTTGATTTTTGTTGCAATAGTAAACTCTTCAATTGCTCGTTGGCGATCACCCCATCTACCGTACATATCACCCAGATTATTATGTGTAACATGAAACTCGGGAGCAGTTTTACCGGTTGCGATCCATAGACTATCGGTGTCTTTCCAGTCTTGATTGCGAATGAATGTCCTGAGAAATAAACCTAATATGATTACTGTTACCAGTACAAATCCAAGCATCTTATATTTTTTGGACTCAACCAGCCAACTGAGTGCCATTGCGACAACAACCAATATACCAATCGTTCCCAAATACACATATCGTTCAGCAACTACCCACGCCAGTCTCATTGGCAAAAATGTTGGAGTGAGTGATACGAAAAACCAGAATAACCAAAAAAATACGTACTTGTTTTTTATAAATGCTACAACAGCCGCCGTGAGAAACGCTGCAACGACACCAATCTGAAGTGCAAACATGAGGGGAGAGAGGGTGACCTCAGGGTGATATATAGACAATTTGTCCGGAAATAGAATGAGTCGCAAATACCAAAAGAGAGAAGTGGGTATTGTTGCAAACGGGTTTATCCATTGCGATTCGACCAGATAGTCATTTTGAAAGGCACTGGCTCGACCGCCAAAGTTCGTAAGCAACATGGCACCGATACTACCCGCAATGATCGCATAGGGAATAATGCGTCGCCAGTTTTTTCGAAGCGAAAAAAATGAAAATTCAAGGATGATGAGTATTGCCGGGAAGACCACTGCCTTTTCAGAACTAAACATAGACAACATGTACAATAGCCACGAAAGTACATGAAGTGCGCGTTTTTTTCCTGCATACAAATAGGTAACCAACGATAACATGAGAAAACACGCATATTGAGGATACGTCACTGCTGAGATCCACGTAACCGACTCGATGAGTAAGGGATGCACAGCAAACATGAGCGACCCAATCCAAGCAACTGATTCATTTGCCAGTTTTCTCAGAACAAAAAACAGCGCGATCACCGTTCCCAAATGAAAGACAATATTCAGGATATGATATGCCCAAGGCTGAAATTCACCGACACTATATGAGATGTATAACATCAATGGACGGAAAAATAACGTGGGGTTGGCAAAAATCATATCGGGGTTTCCGATGGTGGGATTATTTGCAATACCTGGCACATCATCCAAAACAAACTCACTGTTTATGATCCCGATATATGCAATTCCAACAAGAAGTATTGAAAGCAAGATAAACGTAAGGGTTGATTGTTTTTTCATAGAAGCAAGTATGGTCAATGCGTAGCCAACACTTTACATAGTATCATAAGTTGCATTTTAATCATCAATATAGAATACTATGTACGCTTATAAAAATACTACCTATGTCAAAGCTTCCGACCGTAGATTTTGTGATTCCCACCCTCAACAGCGCAGAAATACTCGACGAGTGCCTCAGTAGCCTTGCCAATCTCGACTATCCGCAGTCAAAAATCAAAGCAATCCTTATCGACGGAGGATCAAAAGACGCGACCAAAAAAATTGCAAAAAAATATCCGTTTGCAGAGTTTCACGTCATCGACACAGATGGCCCTGAAGAAGCAACTGCGGTCGGATACAACATGTCCAAGGCCAAATATCTGGTCAACTATCCCTCAGACAATGTGATTACGGATCCGCAGTGGCTCAACATGATGCTTGCACCCTTGGAAGCAGACGAACGAATCGACGCGTGTGAAACCATGCGATACGCACATGTGCCCTCAGACAAACTCCTGAACCGCTACTTTGCCTTGTACGGCATGAATGATCCGGTTGCGCTGTACCTGCATAAAAAGGATAGGCAAGCCTACTACGAATCAGGCTGGCATCTGCGCAGCAAAGCCACCAAGAAAAAAAACTACTATGTCACGACTCTCGTGCCTGAAACGTTTCCGACAGTCGGTGCAAACGGGTTTATTGTGCGCCGCCGCGTCATGCAACTTGTCACAAAAGATACGAAGCGTTTTTCACACATCGACTCGTGTGTGGACCTCATGAACAAAGGCCATGCACGGTATGCATTTGTCGACACAGACATCTGGCACAAGACAGGGGAGGAGCTGGGAAATTTTTTCGCCAAGCGTCGCAAATATGCCAGCAATTTGTATTTTAAGAAAAAGCAGATGCGTCGATATCACCTATATGATTCACGACAGGACACAGTGAATCTGGCACTGTTTGTCTTTTTTTCACTGACGCTTGTGGAGCCCACGATCCGCGCCATACGCGGCTATAAAAAAGTCCCGGATGTGGCCTGGTTTTTACACCCGGTGATCTGCTTTGCAACCACGCTTAATTACCTTTATACTCTTATTTTATTTACAATACTGAAGCTATGAAACACACAGCATACGCAGGCACAAACTGCATCGTCACCGGCGGTGCCGGATTCATCGGCCAAAATCTTGTCAAAGCGCTTTTGGAAAACGGAGCGAACGTATATGTTATTGATAACTTGTCCTACGGCGCAGTGCAAGAAGATATTCCTGAAGGTGCAGTATTTGTGCAGGCCGATGTGCGCGACCCACATGCGTTTGACACCCTTCCTGACAAAACATACGATTATCTGTTTCACCTTGCGGCACCCTCATCAAATGTCATCTTTCTTGACGAGTTGTCAGAAAGCATTGATGTGACCGTGACAGGATTTTTAAACACGATTCGCTATGCACAAGCCCATGACATCCGCTATGTGTATCCTTCAACCGGCAGTCTCTACAATGGCGTCAAACCGCCCCACACAGAAAAAGCGGTACTGAATCCGAATGTGCAAAACGAATATGCAAAAACCAAAATCGCACTCGAATACCTGGCTTCTATCTATGAAGACAAAGTAAACGCGATCGGTCTTCGCGTCCTGGCAGGATATGGACCAGGAGAGCTTCATAAAGGGAAGTTTCAAGGAGTAGTGTATGGATTTTGTCGCCAGATGTATGAAGGCAAAGCGCCTGAGATATGGGGTGATGGTGAGCAGCGCCGCGACTTTGTCTATATCGGTGACATCGTCAATGTCATGCTTACATTGGCCGTGGACTGCCCCGAGCGCATCATCAATATCGGCACCGGATCAGATATCAGCTTCAATGAACTCATTGATCTGATAAACAGCAAACTGGAAAAGCCCGTAAAACCGATTTACAAGTCCAAGCCGACAGTATACCTGGAGCGCACCACGGCAGACACCACATTGCTTCGTAAGTACTACAAAGAGCCGTTTACCCCGATCGAGCAAGGTGTGCAGGACGTGCTTGATTCGTTTAAAACCGGCTGATACAACACTTATGAATGTACCGTTTGTTGAGCTACATAGCCAATACGAAAGCATACGGCGCGACATTGATCGGGCGATTGCAGGCGTGCTGACAGACGGTATTTTTATAGGAGGCGAACGAGTTGACGCCTTCGAGCGCGAGTTTGCCGACTACACCGGCACCAAGCACTGTATCGCCGTCAATTCAGGAACGGACGCATTGGTGTTGGGCACACGCGCACTTGAGCTTCCCAAAGGGGCAGAAATCATCATCCCGGCAAACACATTCTATGCCTCAGCCCTCTCTGCCACTGAAAACGGATTTACCCCGGTATTTGTTGATTGCGATGACGAGTACGGCATCTCGCTCACCGATCTGAAGAAAAAACTCACGAAAAAAACGGCGGCCGTATGTGTAGTGCACCTGTACGGACGTGCAGACAAATACGATGATATTCGCCGCATCGTGCACGAATATAACAAGTCAATCAAACTCTTTGAAGACGCAGCACAAGCACACGGTGCATACGCGGGCAAGCGTCGGGTCGGGACACTTGGTGATTTCGCTATCTTTTCCTTTTATCCGGCAAAAAATCTCGGCGCGTATGGTGATGGGGGAGCAGTGACAACCGATAACAACTCTCTCGCAAAAAAGCTACGACTGCTGCATGAATACGGACAGACGAAAAAATATCACCACGACACCCTTGGCGTCAACTCGCGCCTGGACACCATGCAAGCCGCAATCTTGTCGGTGAAGCTCAAAAAGCTGGATGAATGGATCAACGCGCGTCAGGCAATTGCCCACCAATACAGCACCCTCCTGCAAGACATTCCTGGCGTCACAACGCCTCCCGACACGGAAGATCGACCGGGCACATATCACCTCTATGTGATCCGGCACAACAAACGAAATCAACTGCATGATTACCTCATGAGCCAAGGAATCAATACACAAATTCATTATCCGATTCCGCTCCATTTGCAGAAGGCATTTGCCTATCTTGGCCATAAAAAAGGCGATTTTCCCAATGCTGAAGCATATGCAAAAACCATGCTTTCCTTGCCCATTTACCCTGAACTCACCCCCAAACAAGTCGAGTATGTGTGTCATCATATTCGTGCATTTTGTTGCTGATATCCGCCTATGTTTGTGACCGTGTTTATCCCGACAGGCAATCGCGCCCAAAGCCTTGCCCGCACGCTTCGCTCCCTCAAAGACCAACGATACAACCGTTTTGAAATAATCGTAGTAGACTACCGCTCAACCGATGACACGCCGCAAGTCGTAAAAAAAATGAGCTCCAAGCTCACCATCCGCCTGATTGCACAAAAAGAGAAAGGGCTGGCAAAGGCTGCAAACTTGGCGCTTCAGAAGGCAAAAGGCGATATATTTATCCGCACCGATGATGACGTGGTGATGAAGCCCGGGTGGCTTGAAGCGATTGTGCAAACGTTTGAGAAAGACTCGCAAGTAGGGGGCGTGACCGGGCCGACCATCATCCCGAAAGCATATCGTGACAACCGGGACCTGTTTGCCTATGAGGACAAATTCCGCCACGGCCCCTGGTACTGGCGACTGGTCGGATACCTCTACCTGCATGTGTTTATGGAAGGCCGTCCGTACGCGGTGAGTGAGTGGTTTGACTCCGGAGCGTTTGGACTGGGATCCAATTTTGAATCAGCCAGGCGTGAAAAGATGCACGAAATCACCAACCTGGAAGCGTGTAATTTTTCAGTCCGCACAAAACTGCTGCGACAAGTCGGTGGGTTTGATGAAGAGTATTCCGGAGTGGGGGAATATCATGAAGCTGATGCCGCATTCAAGATTAAGCACCTTGGATACACACTCATGTTTCAGCCTAAAGCAGAGCTGAATCACCTTCCGTCACAAGATGGGTTTTTTGCAGATCGCCCCGCCAGCTATCCGCGTATGGTGAATTTTATCGTCTTTTACCTGCGCCATATCAAAATCAATTCTTGGAGGAAATTGACACGCTTTTTCCTCTATATCACCTTTCAAAATTGCTATTATATATACACAGCCATAGCAACCAGACAGCTTGCTCAACTCGGGGCAATTCCCGGCACCATAGCGGGATTTGTGGTATATTTTCAGCGGAAAAAATAACCTATGGATTATAAAGTCACCACATTCAAACGGATCAAAGACAAACGCGGAGGACTCATCGTGTTTCTTCGCGAATCAGAGCTTGATGACGCGAAAAAACGATTCGGTCAGATTTATTTTGTGACGTTTAACAAAAAAGGGGTGGTGCGAGGTAATCACTATCATAAAAAATGGCACGAATGGTTTGGGGTCGTAACAGGGCGCGTAAAAGTAGTGCTTGAGGATGTGCGCACCGGCGAGCGAGATGAGCTTGTGTTAAGCGCCGCCAAAGACCGCTATGTCCGACTCGAAACCGGCCCCTACGTCGCGCATGCGATAATCAGCCTCACCAACACTGCGTCGCTTCTGAGCTATGCAGACAATGAATGGAAGGATCAATCAGATACCCATTTTCATAAGCTGTTATGAGTCGTCGGGTACTCATCACCTCAGCCGGCTCAACCACTGCACTCAGCGTCGCCAAAGCGCTTCGCACTGAAAATCCGAAAGCATCGCTTGTCGGAACCGATATCTATCCTGCGCGCGAACTTCCCAGCCATGCGTATATCGATACCGTTGAAACTATCGCACCATACACCGATGCCAATTACATCAACCAACTGACTGATGTGTGTCGCCGCCACACCATAACTCATCTGATTCCGATTCTGGATCAGGAAGTAGAGAAGATAGCCAAGCACCGTGATGCATTTGAAGCCATAGGTATCACCGTGTGCACGGGGTCGTATGAAAGCATCAAACGCTGCAATGATAAGTACGCCACGATTCAGACGCTTCAAAAAGCAGGCGTTGCCGTTGCGCCGGCCTATCTGCCGGGCGACACGATCCCAGAGTATTCAGGCTATTTCATAAAACCACGACGTGGGGTCAGCAGCAATGATTGCTACCGGGTGTCTAACAAAGAAGACATTACCCGGTTTTGTGAGCGCGTGGAAGATCCTATGATTCAACAGGAGCTCAAAGGTGCGTTTCATGTACTGGATGTAGTGGCAGATCAAGAACACACCGTCACGGCACTTACCGCGCGACATGAAACGCAATCAAAAGCCGGAGTCGGTACAAAAGCAGTAACAGTGGATCCTGCGCCGTTTGCTTCGTTTGCACAGTCTATAGTCTCGGCATGCGCCGTGACCGGCTGCTGTAATATTGAGCTGTTTGTTGATGGAGATCTATTGCAGTTTGTCGAAATAAACCCGCGCCCCTCAGCCGGCTGCATCCTGTCTGCTGTTGCTGGGACAAACACCATCGCTATCATGCTTGATATGATTGACCACAACCAACAAGAAAATAGCAGTCTGCCGTACAAAGCCGGTATCAGTATGGCTCGATTCTGGCAGGAAACGTACCATGATGGTACACTGGTAATTCCAAATCCCTATGACACTACGCGGTAAAACCATTCTCATGACCGGGGCGACTGGCTTAGTCGGCACACCCACTGTCGACGCGCTTCGTGCCGCCGGTGCTTCTGTCACTGTCTTATCAAGACGCCCACCAAAACAAGCTGACGGCGTGACACATATCCCGTATGACTTGGCTCATCCGCCCGAAATTGATATTCCCGCATATGACGCAATTGTGTACGCTGCAGCCTCGATCCCCACAGGCGGACTGCAAAAAGAGTCGCAGATGCAGGCATTTGACAATACACTTGTGCCGTTTGTCCGGTTTCTTGATCGCTTCGGAGAAAAAGCGCAAAAAATAGTCTTTACAAGTACCATCGACATATATGGGCGCCCAACTGAAGCAGAGTTTGACGAATCGCATCCCACTGATCCCCAGACGCCGTATGCGCTCGCCAAGCGTATGAGTGAGGAATATCTTCGGTATTTTGCCGCAAAGCATGAGATAGACACTACTATCCTGCGTTTTTCCCAAGTGTACGGACACAATGAGCCAAAAGTGCGGGTGATCCCGTATCTTCTGGATGCACTTATGCATGACAAACCCTTTCAATTGTGGGGCAGCGACCAGAATAAACGACGATTTTTATATGCCGACGATGCAGCGGACTCGATCACCAAAGCACTTGAAGGCACGCCCGGCACGTATCAAATCGCCGGCGACGACACAATTTCAATCCGTGCGTTAATCACGCTCATGGAAGAGATTTCCGGCAAAACGCTGACAATCGAACACAAACAGGCAGACGCTGCGCAAGCAGATCTGCTACCATCAAATACACATGCGCAAAAAGTGCTGAACTGGCACCCGGCCCACACCATGCACGAAGGCATGTCAGAAGTTATCACATCCTATGAAAAACACTGACCTCACAAAACAATACGAACCGTACATATTGCAAATCGCTCCATTTCGCGACCCGATCATAATGCGTGGAAGCGGAAATGATGTGTGGGACGTGGAGGGAAACAAGTACTTGGACATGATGTCCGGACAGTTTTGTCTGGCCTTCGGACACAGCTATACACCTTTTGTGGAGGCAATGCATACACAGATGAACGAGCTCACCCACACAAACACGCTTTCACTTACCAAGATTACCCTTGAGGCCATGAAAGAACTTGCCTCAGTCACGCATCCGACTCTCAATAAAAGCATCCTGCTCTCAACCGGTGCGGAGGCAGTAGAATGTGCACTGCGCTATGCCAAATTTGCCACCGGCAAAAACGGTATTGTCAGCATTCGTGACGGATATCACGGACTCACTCTGGAAACACAAAGCATCTCAAGTGGCGGTCAATACGCAGCGCCCAAGACACCAGAAACATACTCGATTGAAACCCCAGACTGGGACAGAAAGGGGGATGGTATGAAAAAAGAGGAGTATTACGATATGGTGCTTGAGAAAGCAGACGATTACCTAAAACAGTACGAAGGAACGATCGCTGCATTTGTCGCCGAGCCGGTCATATCTGTCGGCGGCATGATTTACCCTGATTCGTATTATTTTGTCGGGTTGAAAAAACTGGCGGAAAAACATAATGCCCTTTTTATTTTTGACGAGTGCCAAACCGGACTGGGAAGAGCGGGGAGTTGGTTTGCATACGAAGACGCGGGTGTTGTGCCGGATATATTGGTGCTGGCTAAAATTGCCGGAAACGGCATGGCGGTCTCGGCAGTTGTTGTGACAGACGATCTGGCCAAGCAAATTGAGCACAAGCTCATCCACTTCAGCTCACATCAAAACGATCCATTCTCAGCCGCCGCCTTGTATTTTGTCATTACCCACATGAAGCAAAATGACACCCTTACCCACATACAAACAGTCGGAAACTACCTCGTTGACACTTTGAAAACACTTGCAAAGACACAGCCACTCATTGAAAACCCACGAGGGCGCGGGCTCATGATCGGTTTTGATTTGCCGGATGAGCTTTTCAGCAAAACGCGTAATCCCGGCCAGGAACTCATCAGTGAAATGGAAAAAAGGGGAGTCATCATACAAGCCATACGACAGGGGAGAACGGTGCGCATTCTTCCCAGCTTTATTACCACAACAACACATGTTGACACCTTCATTCAAACACTCACCCAAAGCCTTACTGCTATTTCATAAGACATTACGCATGAGAAAAAAAGTAGCCATCGTCATGGCCGTATACAACCGCACAACTGCACTCAAACGATGTATCGAAGCACTGCAAAAAAATGACAATACGCTTTTTGATCTGTATTTAGTCGACAATGGCTCCTCAGAAGACGTGGCAGCTGTTGCCAAACAATACAAACTGCAATACGTGCGCCTTGCACAAAACAAGTATGTGTCATATGCGGTAAACTATGGGTTTGTGCATTTTAAGATCGCAAAATCCTATCCGTATGCGATGTTTATGGGAAGCGATGTATATGCTGATGAGACTCTTCTGAAAGACTTGGTAAAAACCATGGAGTCCGATGCGACAATCGGTGTGACCGGCCCAACCCATTACGAATGGGGATCTAATACACCGCTCACATCGGGCCTGTCGATTCACCGCATCAGCAGTCTTTTAATAAATACATTAAGCCCTCAGGATCAAAAGCCGATCAATCATTTTCACAGTTTGTACCTGGTGCGAAGCAAGGCATTTGAAGAAATCGGCATGTATGACGCAGTACTCTATCCGATGATTTATGAAGAGCCGGATTTGGGAGAGCGCATGATTCGACATGGATACACAATCAAGCCCACATTCAAAGCTGCAATCTGGCACCCCATCGGAGCGGGGAAACCCATTCAAAAACTGAAGCAGCAAAAAACACCCAAAGAACGCCTGTACAACAATCGCCCCAAAGCATATCTCTTTTTTAGAAACCGCATTTTGTATATGAGCACCTACTCATCATTTTGGCAATTTCTTCTCTTTGCCCTTTGCATCAATCCACTTATTTTTGTGTATTACATTCCCAGTATCGAACCGAAGTATGTACCTATTGCGCTGGTTGGCATCTATGACGGATTTGTGTTTGCAATTACTCACAGTCACGACTATATTTCTCAAAGAAACAAAGCAGTTTTATCTATATAATTACTAACTGAGCCTCATGTATGAAAACAAAACCAATCACACTCTCTGACTTTAAAGGTCACCCACACCCTGCATCCAAACTCTTTCGATTTATAGAACTGCAAACCGTTTACGAACGCACGAAAGGAAAATCATTTAAAGGACCATCGATGGATCTGGGAGGTGGAGACGGATATTTGAGCTCCATATTGTTTGATAAGCCGTTTGACTACAATGTCGACAACGGTGAAGCAAATGACTTGCACATTGCGATTGAAAAAAAACGATACAAAAAAGTGCTTGTGGAAAGTGCCGAACACATGTCGCTCAAAGACGATTCACTCAACTTTGTATTCAGTAATTCTGTGGTCGAACATATTCCTGATATTGAAGCAGTCTTGTCTGAAGTATCACGAACCCTCAAAAAAGATGGTGTATTTGTGTTTACCTCGCCGAGTGATAAATTCAAAAAATATTTGTACGTGTCACATCTGCTGTCATCGGTCGGACTCACAAAACTTGCACAAAAATATGAGGATAAACGAAACAAAATGCTCAATCACTACCATACGTATTCACACACAAAATGGACAAAACTCCTGAAAAAACATGGACTCATCATAAAAGAATATGCGTACTACATCGATCATGAGACAGCACTGTTGTGGGATAAAATCGCCATAGAGACACGTATCCGATCACTGTGGGACAAAGACGCTGAAAAACATATGTACAAAAAATACCGAAAACAAATTCTTGAGCGCTGTAAATACGATCATGCAGAAGACGATCGCGGTGCCAGCTTGTATATCTACGCCGTCAAAAAATAATACCCACTAGGAGATGGCTCTCTAGCCTGGTGAGAATAGTGCCAATTCCTATAAGATCGTAAAAAAGCCCCGCTTTCTCAATGAAGTGTAGTACTATTGATAGACATGCGAAAGCACATAACACTTCATTTCTTACTGTATCTTATCTTCAACCTCGCACTTGCGTTTTTTATTCATAGGGACATCATATTTAACACACATAATTTTGGCAGACATTGGGATTGGAGCCTATACGCAAAGCCCGAATTATATGAAAACTATTTCAAGACGTTTTTGTACGCGATAAAGCCAAATTATCATGGCTACTACGACATATTAAGCATCAATTTGGCGGAAATCCTCTTTAAGGGGGGGATTTACACTTTCTACAGACTGTTTTTCGGAATCATTCCATTACCAATGGTGAATAAAGCTGCAGTCTTTGTAGTGCTTCCACTCATATCTTCTATTGGTATTTGGCTATTGGGAAGGTCCATAGTGAAAACAAAGGCAACACAGTATCCACGACTGCAACTAAGCATTCTCTTTGTCGCAAACTGTATCTATACCTTTTCATTACTTCTGATTTTCGATCTCCATGGAGGTGCATTAAACAGGCAAATTAGCAGCGTTGTTTTTCCCTATTTTTGGACATTGCTTTACACCTATTTTTCAACAGAATCTGATGATGACACGCGCTACATTCCACTGCTGTCATTGCTTTTTCTATTTTTTGATATATCAAATATATTTTATTTTGCTTCCATATCAGCTGCTGTTATCTTTTTTAAGTCGCAACCTCTAAAGCGAAAACTCGGTCACTATCTGCTACTTGGTGTTGGTGCGCTGCTCATACATGCCTTCTGGATCCATGCGTTTTTTATCGGAAACCAGCTGACACTGGGTTCAATACTTCATGGAAGATCGCCAAGCTACGCAACACTTGAACCATACTCAGCAACCTTTGCACAGCTTATCCTCAACATCAAAACCCCACATGATCTTATTGAAGGCATATATCGTTATACACCCTTTTTATTTATACCGTTTCTTGTCATATTTGGAACCATTCTTTTTGCCATCAGACATGATCGATTGCGACAGAATGAAATCAAGGTGTTTCGAGTTTTTGCGCTTTGTTATTTTTTCAGCACCATGCTGACATTAGGTACTCACAGCCTCTTTTCTATACATAAACACTTGTATCAAACTGGTGTCTTGGCATTTATTGGGGGAGCTCTTCGGTTTGCGCCAAATACTTTGAGTGCGGCAATTGTTCTGCTCTTTTTAGCAAGCAGAGCGTTTAAGCCGGACACGTATGTCAGTCAACAAAGCATAACGCGCCTGCTGCAAATAAGTGTGGGTTTTCTTATTCTTGCACACCTTTTTAATGGCTCAATAATAACACGCATACTTGACACATACCCACCGGTAAATGGGGTAAACAATGAGGTTGGTGCATTATATGACTACCCGGATGAACCAATGCGTACGATACAACAGGAGCGTCTAATCTATTCCGTGCTGCCCATTCCATCTTGGTATAGCCCAATTTACACCGACAACGTATTTCCCAAAACGTCCCAAGGATCACTTGTCGACACATTCTTTTTGAATAAAAGCATGCTATATACCAACACGACACCTCTCTTTTCATCAGACTACTTTCATGCCGCAATCAATTATCCCAACGATCTCTTTCTATCGTTTTCCAATGTCGGAAGAATCATGCACCTCAATGAAACTGTTGCGCCAGGCCTTGAAGAATATTCCTTTTCAAAACAATGGATTACTAATGCAGGAATTAATCAATATAGCGCAAATACTCCGTTTTACAACCATCCAGATTTTTATCCCCATGTCTATTCACCGGATACCATTTCCTTTATAGAAGGGCCGCTTGAACTTCTGTATACTAAGGTGGGTCGTTCTACAGATCCGCAAAACACCCAGGCTGCAGCGCTTGTTAATCAGATTTCAACAAAAACTCTGCGACTGATCCGCGACAGTCAGTGGCAGCAGGCAAACCTTGAATATAAACGCAATAACACAACCAGCTACTACATAGTTGCTCATGGTGTATCAACGCCATTTCATGTCATTCTTGCAAATGCATATCATCCTGGCTGGAAAGCCCATGTCCTTTCAACACAGCCTCATTCGCAATACACCTCTTCAGCTGATTCTATTACGCATACATTTGTTCCTTTTCCCGGAAACCGGGCTACACAGGCTACTTCTGAGTCAATTGCATCATATCTGCAAGCAGGAATTATGTCTCCTATTCCAAATGGTACGCAACAGCTTGGCTACGTGTCCAAACAATATCATCAGTCAATTCAAAATGACATGTTGCAATTTGACACACAAAAACCGATAGCAGACATTGGTGATGAGAATCATTTTAAAGCGAATGGTTTTGCCAATGCATGGATGATTGATCCGAAATCGTTATGCAAAACGGAGACATCTGAATGCAATCAGAAACAGGACATTGTGATATGGGTTGAGTTCACACCACAAATTGCGTATCGGTATGCACTTCTGACATCATGCATTAGCATACTTATGTTGATTGCGGTCTCATATTATTTATCACGCGCAAAGTCATGAAGGAACCACTTAGGAAAAAACAATTTTTTATAGCAATCTTGTTTGCTTGTGTTTTTGCCGCACTGCTTGCAGCCAATAACGCAATCCCACTTCACCAAACAACCGCAACAACACCAGCCACCTATATCGAGACCGTCTTGCCTCCAGCGGAGATCTCAAACAACTATAAAAATGATCCTTATGTTCGCATCCATCCATCCACCGTTTTGTACCCAGCTATTCGATTCGTCGAGTCGCTCCAACATAGCCCTTTTAGCGACCTGCGTTTTTTACTAGGAAGAAAACGTATTGCAGAATTGCTTGAATGGGGAGAAACTATTCCGAGCAATTCCATATCGATACATCAGGATCCGCAAAAAACTGCCCAAGAACTCAACAGTAAACGAAGAGCGGGTTGGAAAACATATCTGACACTTCAAACAACGTGGGAGTCGCTTTTGAGCGACTATATGCATGAGTGTGAGTACGCCACAGATACTCAAAATCAGCATTTGGATCAAGCATGGTATTTAGAATCGATTCTTTTTGCAGTTCGCCGTGATGAGCGCCTTCTTCTGGGTCGTATTGAAAATTCTGCTCTGGCGATTACTAATCGGCAATACATATATGCTATTTCGCACGCCACATTTTCTTATTGCAAACAGCGGCTGGATTCAATAGGATACGCAACTGACGAGTACAGACAAAATTATCTAACTCCTCCAACAACTTCAGGACACCTCACCCCATACATAACCACTCAATCAGTGCCGTATGCAACAAGCATTCGCTTATCTGCAAACAATGCCAATCACACCACAAGACTACGAGAAGGAAATAGTGCATGGCAAAGCACTGAGCCGCTTCCGATCAAAAGCGATGATCGCACGATCAATACACGTATCGGTGCCGAACCTATAACACAGCAAAATGAATGGACAAAAAAAATAAACCATGGCACAGCTATCAATGAAACGTCTGTCACTGTTCCACAAGATATTCGAGCTACACGACTCTTAGTCACAATAAGTGATATTCCACCTTCAACAAAAGCAATCCAGATTCGGAAAGACTCCAAGCTGTTTAACCCAGTGCAAAACATGTATTCAAACCATACCGAGTTTTTTCCCGCCTACCACCTTCACACATATAAAACACCATACAAAATGGTGTTGTACGAATTACCAAATGAGCGTGTTGATCGTGTGTATGTGAAATTAATTCAAAGTCCTCCGAATACAGCTGTCGCCAACATTAGCATTACGGCACTGTATCGTCCACCTATTCTTCTTGCAGGAACGATACATCCAATCCCACATGAGGGACTTATCACAACAACGCGGAAGTGGTTTTCTCAAAACAGCATGGCACTGATAATTGCAGATTTTCTCATTGTGGTTGTGCTCTGCGCCATTTACATTCGTAGCGTTCGACAAGTATTGGCACAGATATGGGGTCACATTTTCAGCAGAAAAAATGTTTTCACCTATGTTGTACCCACAACCATACTGCTTATTGCTGCAGATGTTACTCTCACTTCCAAAAACATTCCTATCTATAGGTATGTGCTGGTACCATTTGGTATAGCACTGTATGTGCTGAAGCCAAGCGGCAAAACAATATCCCAACATATTGGGCTTCTCTTTGGACTTTCACTTCTTGGATACCTGGCTAAACTACCTGCAGCCGAGACACTATTTCGCTGGTCATATCTGTATATGTGTTTCGCGTTTTTCTTTCATTCGTATAACAATACAAAGTCTGGCTCAAAGTCTCATCTACACGATCCACTTTGGTACAGACAGTATATGGCTATCGATAGACATATACGCCGTGCATACAACAAAATATTTCATGTACCGGTAAAAAAACCGTCTGACTTTTTACACAATACACTCATCGCATTCTTCGTCATACTTGCAAGCATCTCTTTAGTTCTGTTGGTGCGCAAGTTAAATTCGATAGCAACAAACTACAATCGCATCCCTTCAATTTCCGCCGTTGAACCACAAACAATATATCCCGGCACGGTGGTTGTAATTAAGGGGAAGAGTTTTGGATGGAATACTGATCAAAACTCACGTATTATGTCCGTATACGGTGATATGAATATTCTTGACTGGAAAGACACGAGAGTCGTTTTTCAAATACCAGCCGCGATGCGATCAGGAACCATGCAGATCCAAATTGCAAAATATGATGTCTGGTTTAATGAAGTAAAATTATTAACGAGTGAACCAGCATCTATCAACGTCACAGCAACAAAACAAAAGTAGGGGGCATGGCATGACAATGATGTGACGCGTATCCCGACAGAGTTGCCAAATCAAAATGACCGAATAGAATACCAATGAAGAAATACCTTCTTATAGCGTCAGTAGTTGTTGCCTTTGCACTGCTATACCGTATATACGGCCTCACTACACCCATCCCTCTGTGGGTCGATGAATTTAGCACAGCGAGAAGCGCACGCAACATCTTACAGTACGGGCCAGGCATCTTTCTCTTTCCCGGAAAACTACTTGTCGAGGGACACAACTATACAACCTATATCGCAGCAGCGGTATCAATGCTTCTACTCGGGGAAACGACATTTGCGCTTCGTCTGCCGTTTGCAATTCTAGGCGCTCTTGCAATCGGTGCTATCTATCTGTTTATGATGCGCATTACCAACCGACAAGGACCATCACTCGCAACTGCATTGCTGACAGCCACTTCATATAGTCTCATTACCTGGTCACGACAAGCAAGAGAATACTCACTCATTCAATTGATTATTTTTAGCCTCTTATTTGCAGCAACCTATCTTTATTCTTCAAAATCACACATCAGAAAGAGAGCGCTTATTGCATGCATTGCAATTGGAATTGTAGGCTTACTGACACATGTTTTTTTCTATTTGCTCATCATTTCAATGCTCATATACTACGGGCTCGTCTATCGTATTATGTTTGTGCGATGGCTATTGCAATCTCGATATCATATCGCATATGTTGTTTTCTTGGGAGCAGTTGGCTCATATGCTGCATACCGGCAAGGAGTGCTTGGTCTTTTTACAAACCAGCTATTTCTTGCAAATAATCTATGGTACTACCACTCCTATCTATGGAGAGAGTACGGATTATTGACAACACTCGGCATCGGCGGACTCCTGGTAATGGTGCGAAAACGCATTCCTCTTAGCGGCCTTATGACACTACATCTTGTAGTTCATTTAGTGTTTATCACGTTTATTTTTACCCACTATATTTCAAAGTATCTTCAGCCTGTATTGCCGTACCTGTATATCGGTATGGGCTACCTTATCTGGCATATTTGTGAATCGGTATTTATTGCAAAACAAAAAATGCGGGCGACAGTCTTGTGCGTTGTTGTCACGTGCGCCATAATTGCCAATGGAGATTCTTTTGCGACAAAACCAAAAAAATATTACTCTCTCAATCACGATTTCAGGGAAATTGCCAACATAGACTATGATCAGTTTTACTCAATTATTCTTCCTGCAGCAACAAAAGATGCTTCTGTGGCAATCATTGAAACATGGCCAGACCGGGCATTTTGGTACCTAGGGAACAATTATCCAAACACGTATCTGTTTCGGTGGGGAAATGAATCAGGCTCAACCAACGGACACACTCATAAAACACCATTTTATATAAACTCAAACGGAGAAAAAGAAGTTGCTTCCGGACTGCGCCTTATAAGCACTGTATCTGATTTAAAACAGGCCATGAAAAAGTATCCAAAAGGATATATTTTTATTGACGATGAAAGTCTCCCGCAAGATGTAATTGAATATGCAAAAAAACACATGAAAGAAGAGTTGTATCTCGACCACTTTCCTTTGGACGACAATCCTTACTCCATCTGGCCCGCCAGACTGTACAGTTGGAATCTTACAAAATAACACGTGCAATTTATCGTTTAATATTTTATTATGTGCTCAACATATGAACGCTGCTGCTGACAAAACGAAAGATCGAATTCATACGCTCATTGAGAAATACTACAACCAAACTCAACAAGCGTTTCGGCCTGGTATTGATACTGTCCAGTATGCAGGCTCTGTCTATGATGAGCAGGAATTGATTGCCATGACAGACGTAATGCTGCGTGGCTGGTTTGGCCTGGGTGTCCAAGGTGAAGCATTTGAGCAAGAGCTCGCAAAATACCTGGGAGCACCAAGAGTCTACCTCACAAATTCAGGCTCATCTGCAGACTTGCTTGCTGTCTCTTCGCTCATGTCGCCCCTTTTTGCAGATCATCTTAATCCGGGTGATGAGGCGATTACGCCCATATGCACGTTTCCCACCGCAGTGTCATCGATTATTCATAATAGACTTAAACCAGTTTTTGTAGATGTCGATTTAAAAACACTTAATCCGCGAGTAGAAGATATTGAACGAGCAATCACTAAAAAAACACGCCTCATTCTCCTTGTGCACACTCTGGGAAATCCTAACGACATGGATCGCATCATGAAGCTGGCTAAAAAACACAACATCTATGTGATTGAAGACAACTGTGACGCACTTGGCTCAACCTATAACGGACAAAAAACAGGAACCTTTGGTGTATTTGGAACAGAATCATTTTATCCGGCACACCATATGACAACTGCAGGTGAAGGCGGCGCAGTAATCGTAAACGATATGCGTTTTTTGCGTATTACCCAAGGGTTGCGGGAGTGGGGAAGAGCCTGTTGGTGCGGTGCTTCTGGTGGAGGTCTCAACGGAACATGCGGTGTACGATTCAATTATAAAATCGATGGCATGCCGTATGATCACAAATACATCTTTAATCAAGTTGGCTACAATATAAAACCCGTTGAGATTCAGGCGGCCATGGGGCGGGCCCAGTTAAAAAAACTGAACAGATTTATCCGTGCACGTAAAAAAAACTTCAAAACGTATACAAAAATCTTTTCAAAATACTCAGATTATTTCACTCTTCACGAGGCAATGCCAAACTCAGATCCAAGCTGGTTCGCATTTCCAATTACCGTCAAACCGGATGCACCGTTTTCTCGTTTTGATTTGACGTATTTTCTTGAAACTCATAGGGTACAAACTCGTCCGCTTTTTACCGGCAACATCGCAAAGCAACCCGGATTTAAGCACGTAAGCTATAAGATTTCCGGCAAAACCCCTAACGCTGATCTTATTCATTCAAATACATTTTTTATCGGCGTGTATCCTGGACTTACCGATGCACACATCGACTATGTGCACGAAATGGTTAAGGAGTTTTTGAAACAAAAAATCAAATAACACACCATGCCTGCGAAACACCATTTGAAAGCACCCACTCTCTCGTTGTGTATTCCCAGCTACAATCGTGCAGACGATATCATTCAGGTGTTAAAAGACCTACAGCAACAAACAGTACCTCCTTATGAAATTGTGGTTAATGACGACTGTTCTGACGAGAAAGATGTAAAAAAAATAAAGGCATTTCTTAAGACCATGCCGCAGGTGAAGTGGTATGAAAATAAAAAAAATAAGCGACTGGCAGGTAATTGTAATGAAGCAGTAAAACGGGCAAAAGGTGAGTATGTGTCACTTGTTAACAATGACGATCGGGTATCGCCACGATATGTCGAACTCATCTTAAAGTCAATACAGCAGTATCCAGGGTATAACGCTTATATGACCAATGCCATCGGAATCACTGAAGAAAAACAGATTGTCGGAGACTACCGACTCATACGGAAAAACGGAGTAATCGAGAAAAAAACCGGCATACGCCATTTATACAATTACTACTTCCTCAACTTGATCAGCATATCAGGTGCTACCTTCTACAAGACCTCCTACATCAAGTCTGTTTTGTTTGACGAGCGCTATGGCAATGAGGCCGACCTTGATTTTGCACTCAAAATGCTTGCAACTATAGACATCATGTACATTGATTTGCCGATCTATTTTGTGCGCATGCATAGCGATTCAACGTCACGCAAAATTCGTCTTGAGACAGATCGCTTGATTGGCAATATCACCAACTGTATGAAAATATTTCGCAGCTACAAAAGTCACAAAAAACAGGTCCCCCTGTACATTGAGCGCGTGCAAGCAATGTATGTGCTGCAACTCCTATATAAATATCGCTTTTCGGTAAACCGCGTCAAAAAAATACTGAAGATATCGTCAAATCGTGAACTCATTGTTTCAACACTTATGATTTTCTGGCTTGTCGGCGCATTTTCCCTACGCAAACTATCAGTGACGCTCCATAGACCCAACTATGTTGCATTTTCTCCGGAAGACATCCAGACATCCAACAATTCATAACTGAGCGCATTCTGTAGAATAAAAAAGTAGAATATATACAGTATGCTAAGCGTCGTGATCGTGCACTACAACTCAATCAGCCATCTGCAAAAACTGCTATCAATGCTCAGTGCAGATGCGCAGCTTCAGATCATTGTGGTGGATAATTTCTCGACCGACCAGGTGACTGAGAAAGTAAAAGAAGTTGTTGAGCGCCATCAGAAGAATCATAATGTACTACTGGTCACCAATCATGACAATCGGGGTTTTGCGGCAGGTTGCAATCAGGGAGCTGGATTTGCAAAAGGGGAGTGGTTGCTGTTTCTCAACCCCGATATTGAAGTGGAGCCTGCAAAGATTCACTACATGATGGAAGAGGCCACAAAGCGCAAACTCGACGCCGCAAGTCCTCGGCCAAAGACTACCGATTATCTGAAACCGATCCCGACACCGCTGTCACTTCTGGCCGAATTCACGCCGCTTAAAATCATTGTGCCGCTTTCGTATTTCAGACAGCGCACACTGACCGGCGGATTTTTACTGATCAAACAGTCGGTTCTCAAAAAGCTGGGTGGGTGGGATGAGCGATTTTTCCTGTGGTTTGAGGATAGCGATCTATCAAAACGACTGTATGACGAAGGCTACAAAATCGGATGGATTGATCTTCCTCATATTCACGTAGGCGGCGGGTCGCTAAAAAAGTTGGATGCCGACAACCAGCGATACCTGTTTTTTACCTCCATGATGCAGTATGCGCAAAAACACTTTGGGGCGGGAGGGGTTGTTGTCGTAAAGCTTCTTCAGAAAAAATACCTGCCGGCAAGACGCACCTGATAGTACTACTGCAATTGCTCACCGGCTGCTGCAGATTGATGTAGAGACGGACGAGATAGATTTTTTGTCGCCTTGCTCACCATCGTAATCAACACAAACCCCAACATCACACATACCGCCACAACCCACAGCGTAAAAGCAGCATACTGTTTGAATGAGTAAGATGTGTTCATAGTTTCACCTTATATCCAACTGCGTATGAAAGGAATGACAAATCTGTCATATTTCGTGACAATTGATCTTTTTACTATGCGCTCGTCAACACCTGCTATACTGGGTGCATGATTCGACAAGCGATTCGATCAGGTCTGCGCGCTTTTTTTAAAACTATCACGATCACCATCGGGGTAGGGTGTGGCATGCTTGTGGTATTTGTACTGCTGGCACTAGCTGTCGGCAATCAGGATGCAGATCTGCCCGGACACATACAAAAACATTCGTTGAATACAATATACGGCGACGAATCAAGCCGATCCTATATTCTGTCTATTCCTGTCCGGGGGATTATTGTCGGAGATGAATCAGAACTTGGGGGAGTGGGGTCTTTTTTGGACTCAGGCATCACCGCCGGATACGATGTGCAAAGACAGTTGCTCGAAGCGGCAAAAAATAAAAAAATCAAAGCGGTTGTTTTGGACATACACTCACCAGGAGGAACCATATACGGAGCGCACGCGATTGCCGACGCAGTGGCGGAATACAAAAAAGAGACGAAGCAACCCGTATACGCATTCGTTTCAGGAATCGCAGCATCAGGCGCATATTGGAGCGCCGTGTCAGCAGATATGATTATTGCAGATTATGGTTCGCAGACAGGGTCGGTGGGCGTCATATCGGGCCCCTATACCTTCTATGATGACGTAACCGCACAACAAGCAAGCCTTATAGAGCCGGGAATCGTAACGCAAAATGGCATTGAACAAATCTATATTACTGCCGGCACTTCAAAAGACCTGGGCAATCCGTACAGGCGCATGACAGAGGCAGAGGTCAAACATGAGCAGACCGCCGTAAACAACGAATACGATCTGTTTGTTGCATATGTCGCATCAAGACGAAAGGTGCCTGCCGGGACTATTAAGTCAGATTGGGGAGCGCTGGTGTTTGAAAATGAGCGAGCACTCAGCCAAAAACTCATTGACAAGGTAGGAAATCGCCAGTCTACATACAAAGCACTCGCACAGTCAGCAAACATAGAGGATTCATACCAGGTAGTAGAGGAAGAATCAGTCCGCTCAATCATCAGCACACTCCTGTTTTCCAAAACAACTACACCACCCGTTTCTGCCTGCAGTCTCATTAAGCGAGCCTCAACTCCGCTTGTGGTGAGCCAAACATACGTTTCTTCTTGTCAATAAGCCAAATAGGTAGCATATACTACATCGGCGAGGTATAATACTTTCATCATGCAAATTGCAATTATCGGCGCCGGCATTACCGGCCTTACAGCTGCATATCGACTGACCCGTGAAGGGCATTCTGTCACTATATATGAAGCCGGAGATACTCCCGGTGGACTCGGCACGTATTTGGAAATCGGGGGAAATCATCTTGAGCGCTATTACCACCACTTTTTTCAATCAGATCGATTTCTGATTGAACTCGTTCACGAGCTCGATCTTCAGGATAGATTGCATTTTCATCCCTCAAAAACATCGCTGTTTTATGATAAAACGCTCTACCCGTTTAGCGGACCGATGGACTTATTGCGCTTTGCGCCGCTTCCTTTGGTGGATCGTATTCGCTGCGGCGTGGTTCTCGCGTATCTGAAATATGCGCCGGTGAGCAACCTGCGACTTGACTCCATAGCAGCTGCGCCCTGGCTCAAAAGATGGAGCGGTAAGGCGTCATACAAAGTCATCTGGGAACCGCTACTCATGGGGAAGTTTGCACAGTGGGCAGATACGGTGCCGCTTGCCTGGCTCAAAGACCGCATTCGAGACCGCTCATTCAAGCTTGGTTATATCGAAGGAAGTGCTAAAACTCTCTTTGACGCGCTGATTCGCAAGATCGAGATGCGAAAAGGGACACTTTTTCTGAAAACACCTGTCACCGCGGTCGAAGAGAAAGATGACAAGGTATATGTCACTACAGCGGGCCGAAAAAAACCTGTCGCGTATGATGCCTGCATTGTGACTACTGTTTCGCCCATCGCACTTCAGCTTGTGAAAAACAAACTGACGACGCCGTATGAATCACCAAACATGCTGCAACTGAAGCTCAACACTGATGTTGACGCAATTGAAAAAGAAGACGGCAAATCCAATACCACAGTACACGACATTCTGAGTCAGCAAGATCAACTCGGTGCTGTGTGTGTCATTCTTGAGCTGGATCGTCAGGTACAGCCGCATTACTGGATCAATGTAAATGACCGCAAACAACCGGTCCTCGTCGCCATAGAACACACCAACCTTATTCCGGCATCAGAATACGGAAATACGCACATCATGTACCTTGCCAACTACATCCACCGGGATGAAAAAGGATTTAAAAAATCCGATGCCGCAACCATCAAGGAGTATGCTGCCTTTTTGAAATCCATTAATCCTGATGCCAAACCCAGCTGGATCAAAAAATCACATGTCAGCCGCGCACCGCGCACCCAAACAATATTCAAAACAGGAGCTCTCCATACACGTCCACCAAAACAATTGACTGAGCATATATATCTGGGAAATATTGACCAGATGTATCCGCACGATCGCAATCTCAATCTGGGAGTAGAGCTCGGTGGTGAGCTTGCACAAATGATCATCGACACCGAGGCATCTTCATAAACCCTCTTTTTCTTCACTTCCTGTTTACTCGGCAGGGGAATCTTTTATAATGATTGGATATGAAAATCCTGCAAGTGAAAGAGCTTTCAATCCCTGAAATAAAAGTCATTCGCCACGCGCGTTTTCACGACGACCGGGGGTACTTCACAGAAAGCTATCAGATGCTTGAGTTTGCTACCCACGAAGACCTGCAACCACTATTTGCTGAAAAGTCTTTTGTTCAAATAAACGAGAGTTACTCACGCCCCGGTACCATCCGCGGCCTGCACACACAGTGGTCACCTCCACAAGGAAAACTTGTCCGAACAACTTGGGGTCGCATGGTCGATATTATTGTTGATATACGCCCGGACTCTGAAACATTTGGGAAAGGTATCATGTATGAGATGCCTGCTGATCCACAAGCAGCATACGGTGAGCTGATATGGATACCGTTTGGGTTTGCGCATGGCAACTTTTATAATGATGAGTCAAAAATTGAGTATTTGGTAGACAGCCCGTGGGGTGGTCCGGAAGGGGAGGGAAGTATCAGTCCCCTCACTAACGATATTGATTGGAGCATGTGTGATGAGTCACTTAAAAAAGAGTTTACTGCACTGTGTGCAAGTAGCTCGTGTCTACTGAGTCCCAAAGATCGCGACGGCATGACTATCACACAATGGAAAGACTCAGAAACGGCACACACATTCTTCTAGTGTCACCATTCCTACGGCAAGATTCCGTATAGAAAATACTATAGTGCTTGTAGTAGAATGACAGCTTATCTATGATCGAACGTATTCGAAATCATCGACGACATATACCTGTGTCCCAGCCTACGGGGGAAATGCCCCTTCAGATGGATAGACGGCAATTTTTAGTCGGCGGCATGGCTCTTCTTGCCGCCACACAACTGCCTCAGTTCGGAGGTGGTCAAGAACCAGCCATACAAGATGCTCATCATGGCGCCAATGCGAACAATACTTCGGCACCAAATGCTGAACAAGTTCCCTCTTTTATATCCGCTGAACAAACACATGATGATGAGTCCGAACATGATGAGCATATCAGTTGGCGTAGCCACTTGGTAATCGGGGAGCAAATGGCAAGTTTTGCTCAGATTATCAAAAACGGGCATTTTACTCCCTACACCAGTGCCAGATCTATCGCAAACCTCTATGTCACAACTGCGTGGCTTGAGCGCACTGGTAATGAGGCTGATAAACATGTGGCGAAAGAAATGGTGCTTGAATTTACAGGCACAAATAACTTGAACCTTGGCCTTGCTGTTGCGCTGCCCTATATCACCAATATGACAAAATACATGCGTGTGGTGGCAGGTGATCTAGTGACAGGGCTTCCCGCAGAGCCCGAGCATGAACCATCAGATGCTGAGCGGCTCAGTCACAACCGCTCATGGGTCAGAGAATTGATACGACCACATGACATTACCCGCGAAGATCAAAATGGTATTAATACCCTGTTTTCGGCACCAAATACAGAAGGGGACACTGGTGGACAGGAACATGCAGACATAGACATCACCACAATCACTGCGCCTGTGATTGACGAACTTGTTCATCGCCTTCGCCAAGAAGAGGCCTTTGCAGCAAGCACGAAAGAGGCAATGACTCTTATCGAGCACGTTTTGGAAAATAAGCTGAAGCAACTGATCGGGCGAGGATCTGCACTGATAGATGTCGTAGCGCCCCTTGGCACCACCTACTTATCAACACAAATTGGTAATGAGCTGGCAACTGAGGTATACGAGTACAAATATCGCCTGGAGTACGCACGCGAAATCAAACGCCATGCAGATGAACTGGAATCTCTTCCGACAACCAGCGCGTTTGAGCACGACTCCACAACAGATCAAACTACCCCCCCTTCACATCTGCAGGAAGGACTTCACGTTCTTGAGCACAAAGCGCTCTCAGCCGCTGATGTAGCAGTTAATTCGATGCGAGGACTCATGGGTGCACGCATAGCACGCGCCTCAAACGGAAGTGGCATTATGGTGGCTGGCGATCCACCGTTACCATTTGCTTATGCTGAAGCTTCAAAGCGAGGAGTTTTGCCAAAGCTTATTGGAAAAAGTATTCAATGGGGTGCGGTAGACACAGTTGCCAATGGTCTGCTAACAAGCGTTCAGCTTGCACAACGCACTATCGGAACCGGAGATGAAGACACCGGCCGCGTAGACACAAACGATCTACTCGGCACTGCACACGCATATATATCAGGAGCCACCATCATGACAAACAAGGTTACAACTGCGCTTCGTGAACTGCGACCGACACTACGCAAAATGAACAATGGGACAGCAGTCAAGATCGATATGGTGTGCGAAAAAACCGACGAGTGGGGTCCTGATGATGATGTCACTGCACAAGATTACTCACGCCTTGTTGAAGAATTTGTCACAGAATTACAGCAAGAAGCCAACCCCCATGTGGTTATGCCGATATTAAAAATCATGCGCCAATCGGCAATCGGCGGCTACCATAGCATATCCCAGGCGCTAAAAGACAATGCCCGCATGATCGGGACAGAAGAAGGAAGAAAAGAGTTTTTTGCAAGATACGTAAAACTCCAAACTCCACACCATGAAGGACACCACCAGTCACCGGATGACCTTATTTTGCAAGGCGAACCAGTGCCGTATGATGAAATGGCGGCACGACTTGAGTCGTGGGAACCAAAAGACCAATTGCGCTATATGCGGTCTGTGATGTTTCGCTACCTGACGCCAGAGGATTTTGCAGAAGGCTCTGCACTTGGTGCCATATTTGCTGAAGACATTCTTTCAAGCCACCCAGAAATTAGCGGATATATGGGTACTGTTTATGACACAGCAGCAGAGTTTGTGCGCATACTTCGTGGGCAACATGATACGGAAGATGCACCCATCACAGCTCGCAATATTGCGCCCCAGGCAAAAGAATTATTTAATCGATTTGCTGAATCTGAATCAGTTGCACGTTACCTGCAAGAAGAGCAACCTCCGCTAGCAAGTGACAAACTTGCAGATTTATCGCGTGCTCAAGCAGGATATGATCTGCCGTATGGTGAACTGGAAGAATGGTCTGAGAATGCCCAAGAAGTCTTTTTTGCCCTCACTACACAACTTCCGCATGTAGGTGCGATTGTGGAAACGGCAAAAATCATGCTTGAAAATTTTGATAAAGCGCTTAACAAGGCGGGTGCTGATGCCAAAACCAAAGCGGCACTCAAGCTCTGTCTTAATTCTGTACTTGTAATGGGGGTCAGCTCCGTTGCAGACAATGTTGCAGCCTTCTTATTCGGGCTCAAAACCGGCGAGCTTATTGTTGATGATTTGGTCGCGCAAAGCGAAGACATAAGCGAATCACATATCGCTGATTTGAAATTTACCGCATTAATGACCGCGCTTAGTACTGCTATACATGCAGGACAAAATCTATTACCTGGAAACGGACCCAACTTCTCGGCAGCACGATCGGAGCCAGATGTAGGAAAGCTTGTCGCAATAGGGAATGAGGCTGCACGAATCGGACATGCTGATCAAACAGCAGAATCTCTTCCACTTATAAAACCAGATGTTGCAACCGTCGAAGAAAAACAGTACATGGAACAAGTCCAGCAGTCGCTTCGCAGCCGTGGTGAGCAAGGTTTCCCACAAGCAGTGCGTCTGCACAAAGTCGAAGGATGGACGCCTAAGGATTATCAAGTCGTGCTTGAACACTATGGACTTCATATGTCGGCCGAACGTATTGAGCGTTTTATCGTGAACCATCCTTCAAATGATATTATGCTGATCCCACGCCCTGCGCGTCTTGAGGATGGTCGCGTCAACACGCATCCGGTCAGTATGAGTCTGGCAGAGAGCTCACAAACCACCCGACAGTACCCTGTACAGGGACTTGGTGCGCCAGCTGTTTGGCTTGGTAATATCCTAACCAAAGTGCAAGCCACCTAGTGCTCACCATCCGAAATAGCGATTGCGCAACTTCTTACGTGGCACAGCCTGGCCGCCACAAACAGCTACTCGATGCTCATCAAGCTCTTGGGCGTAGTGAGAAAAGTCACCGACAGTTAGATTGTATTCAAAGCCTCTTCGAGACACTGTATGAATAAGCACATGGTTTTCCATCACGGATTGGGTATTACTCATTACCGCACGATATCCCACAAACGTCCGATCCATCTCCATCTCTTTTCCGTCAAAATGCGAGTTCGGAGAAAAAGGAGTAAATACATTTCTGCTTTGTTGCCTATTTCCCCACTCAAGCTCCTGACGACCCCAATCATAGGCGCTGACGAGTCCCCACTGTATATGGTCAGTACGCAACATTGTCATCTCATGGGGCCATATTTGTCGCCCTTCAGCTGGACCGAGCACTGCCTGTCGCCAATCAGCGCGCGCACCGATTGCAACCATCTCTCGTGGGGTAGGCAGCTTTATTGGCTCTTCTGTAATCCTCATTGCATCTCCACAAGCATTGAGTATTTTTTCTACCTCAACTGCACTAAGATCATAACGACATCCCGGCACAAATGTGCCGCGTACCGGTTTTTGTACATTACCCGCTTTTATCTGCTCTTTTGCTATTTCTTCAAACGGATCCGGACCAACACGCTTTATCTTACCTGTTGTCGGAACTACAGGCGCATAAGGGAGTGGAACCGACTCGTTGAGCCGACGCGGAAGCGGAGTGCTATCGACCAAAATCCATCGCAAACTCAACTGATACGCATTTTCTGAAAGCTCAGCCACATCCGGCATCACAAACGGCACAAATGTTCCGGGAAATGTCTCTGACGCGATCTCAAACAACTCGCGAGTAGCTTCATCTGCATCGGGGATATCAAATCGTCTGCCCCACGATTCAAACTCAGCATCCGCCCAGTCACCGGGACTCATCTGGAGTAGTTCTTGGTGAGTGCGTTCCAGCAGGGGAGTGAATGATTGCGGAACTTCATGATGCGGACCTCGTTCGGTGCTCATACCCAGAGTATAGCACATAAAAACCTATAGTGTATTTTTCATGCCACACCCATGAGGCGCTACACTAAGTCTTGTACTGTCTGTGCAGCAGACCCAAGGACTCGATCAGTCCGCCCGGTAAAATGGCGCTCTCTATCAGCCGGTACAGGAAGATTCAAGATCTCTTTTTCATCACCCAGAGCAAATGTTCCAGGGGTTTGGCGCGCCATCCAGACCCAAAAGTCAGCTGCCATATCGCAAAATAGCTCCGGACCTTCACGCTCAAACTGCCTGAGGGCAGAAGCCCCCATCGCCTGAAGCAACTGCACTTGTTGTTCAGATGCACCGCCTTCTTCAAAGCAATCCATACTATCTTTGACCGCGCGAATCGGAGGAATATAGTATCGTGCACGAAGCCGCGCATTCTCTTTATTTGCAAGAGAATCCGCCAACTCAGGGTCGGTGATTCCTTTCAGAAAACGTGCTTCAAAGGTAAGTCCATCCGGTTCATCAGAACTCAATCCAAGCAACTCCAACATTGCATCCGGACGAATGATTTGAGCAGATATATCCAGCTGTGCATCCGTTGCGTTATCTGGGTGTGCCGCAGCCCACGCACCATCATAAAAAATCTGAATGACTGCGTCACTGTTTACACCATCAAGAGGTTTCATGCGCTCACGGCGCGCAGTCGGAGCGCTTCTTTCTGCTGACATGCTCATGACAAGAGGTTATTTGTCACTGAGACGTTTAATGTCTGCCTCAACCATCATTTTGACCAGCTCTGAAAAGGCGACTTTCGGTTTCCATCCGAGCTTTTCAAATGCTTTATTCGGGCGGCTCTTGAGGTGAACCACTTCGGCCGGGCGCTTAAATCGTGGATCAATCTTTACATACTGTTTCCAATCATCAACACCTGCTGCTGCAAATGCCTGCTCAACCATCTCCTGCACAGAGTGGGTTTCGCCGGTTCCGACCACATAGTCATCAGGATCATCTTGCTGAAGCATCAGATACATAGCCTCGACATAATCTCCGGCAAATCCCCAGTCGCGCTTGGCATCAAGATTACCCAACAAGAGTTCGTCAGCAAGCCCAAGCTTAATTCGGGCAACACCATCAGTAACTTTACGCGTCACAAACTGAATGCCGCGAAGCGGAGACTCATGATTAAAAAGAACTCCATTACTGGTATACATGTTGAATGACTCGCGGTAATTGACGGTCATCCAATAGGCATATACTTTTGAGACACCATAGGGGGAGCGGGGATGAAATGGAGTGTTCTCATCCTGAAAATCACCGTCGGTCACATTGCTTCCAAACATCTCGCTGGTTGATGCCTGATAAAATCGGGTGGCAGGGGAAAAAAACTTAATTGCATTGAGAAGATGCAGCACACCAAGCGAATTCACTTCTGTCGTGAGTTTGGCTTGCTCCCAGCTGGAGCCCACAAATGACTGCGCTGCCAGGTTGTACACCTCGTGCGGGTGCAATCCTTTGATAATAGACATCAACGACGATTCGTCAGTCAGATCACCTTCTATGAAATCAATCTTGTCAGTCACACCGAGATAATTGGTGTTTTCAAAGTTTGGGTTGCTGTAGCGAGACATCATGCCATACACCTTGTACCCTTTTTCAAGAAGCAACTGAGCTAAGTACGGGCCGTCCTGACCCAATATTCCGGTGACGAGAGCTGTTTTTGACATGTGTCTGTAAAGAGTAAAATAACAATAGTAGTGCGCATACAATGCGCGCCAATGCACTAATAATACCAGATCGTGCTGGTTGTTGCGCAAGAAAAAAAGCGGTAGATTAGACCGTCAATACAGCCTTACTTTAGCGGTTATACCGCCTGTTATGATCAGCCACGAGATCCGGCAACTCAGCAATACTGGGGAGTATCTGCCGCGTGGGGAGTCCATGAGTACGAAATATTTTTCTTGAAGCCACTGGATCATGAAAACCGGTTAAGACACCGACAAACGGTACCGACGCGCGACGCGCGCCGCGAAGATCATGAATCGCATCACCCACATAGGCCGACCCGCCGCGTACACCGTGCCCATTCATACAGTCCAGGGCACCGGTAAAAGCGCGAGGATCTGGCTTTACATGACGGGTTTCCTCAGAAGTGTACACACAGGTAAACAGACTCGGGTCAATGCCGACATGCTCCATAGAGCCTTGTACAGTAGTCTGTATGCCGGAGCTTATTATCCCAAGATGAATTCCATCTTCGGCCAGGACTTTCAATGCGATATCTGCCTCGGGAATCAACTCGGGTTGAATCATCGCCGCGTCACGAAACTGCATAAAATCGCCACCTCGGCCAGGGTACAACTCTTCCGACATAACCTCCATTGCAGATCCCCATACTGATTTGAGCTGATGCTCAGTGATTGGCTCGTGACCCCGAGCCTGCGCATACAACACATGGGAACGATATGCTCCTCCGAAAGAATCAACCACCGTCATATCCCAGTCCAAGAGAAGCGCACGAATAGGCATCGGTGGCAGCCGCAAGCGCTCATCAGTGTATTCCTTCTCAATTGTGCATGGTCTTTGTTCTAACATACTATGAGTCATATTCTACACCCAAATTATAAAATGTGTGTTTGAAGTACTACAGGCATGAAAAGAACGTATAATTACATTCATGATGCGCAAAATACACGCATTTTTAAAAAAGCCAACCAGCGTCGATGTGATCGTCAACACCACCGGAAGCGTGTTGAATGTGGTTTTTAGTGCGGCAATGCACTTTTTTCTGTTTCGCATCATGTCACCGGCAGACTACGGGGTGCTGACCATCTGGCTTTCCGTAATTTATGTCGGCGCCAATATGCTGGACTTTGGGACCACCGCCACGATCTACGCATATCTGCCGCCTCTTCACGAAGACCGATATGAAACCCATATCGGCAAGCGCAACACTACCACTGCTCACAAACCAAACCACGACTACTATCGATTCTTAAAAACACTCCTCAGCTACCAGTCGGGCCTCGCTTTGGCTGCGGCGGCGATCTTGGGCGCACTGCTGCCGATTATCGATCATGTATTTCTCAAAACAGGTGTGGAGGTCAGTACGTTTGTCGTGACCGTGATTGCTATCGCTTTTTTTATCCTGCAAAATTTTACGTTCAACATCCTTTATGCAACACGCAGTTTTATCTTGTCAAACAGCCTCATCACTATTGCCAACATCATAAAACTTGGGGCACTTATTGTGTTTTTGCAAATGGGTATTCGTGATGTGAATAGCATTCTGATGACGCTCACCATCTTGGGAGTAGTAGTATTTTTTGTACCCCTTGTAGTGGTGAAACGCGACACCATTCTCCACAGTGTCTCCGCCACCTTTGACCGCTCGGCACTCAAGTTGCGCTATACCTTTACATACCTGGTGTCGACACAGATCTACAACCTTGCCCAACGCATGGACTTGTTTGTCTTGTCCTATTTTGGACTACGTGATGAGACCGGCTACTACGCCGCAGCGCAAAAAATCATTCTGTCTATTGCAACGGCAGTCGTCAGCATCACCCAGGTGTTGTCACCAATGTATAGCAAAGTCAAAACACAAAAAGAGGCGCGCCATATGCTTCGCCAGACGTTCATGTATCTGTCAATTCCGTCAGGCATTTTCCTCGCGCTCATTATCACTCCACAATTGTTCTTTGACTTGTATCTCAGTAAGTTCGCTCAAGCTGCGCCACTTGCCCGTGCACTGGCAGTTCCGTATATCATCTTTACCCTCGGAAATAGCGCACTGATTTTCATGTTGTATACAGCAAAAAAACCGATGATTGTCTTGTGGTCCAATGTGCTCTACCTTATCCTCATGGTTACCGGCTCCTATGTGGCCCTATCAGTCAGTACTATCACCGCACTCCCGATTGCAGTCGGAGTGGCTCTCACTGGCGCCGTGGTGCTTTTGAGCATCGCATCAATCAACACCTATAAAAATCTCCAAGAGAAATAACGCGGCGCGTATCGGGTATACTTGTTTTCATGCGCTCAGTCATCGTCATCCCGACCTACACCAACACCACCGGCCTCAAGCACGTGCTTGAATGTCTGATCCGGCAGCAGATGGAGTATCCGGTAATCATCATCAACAATCACAGCAGACCGCTATCAAACTCTTTTTTGCCGGACGTCACCGACCCCAAGCTTCAAATCACCGTCATTGAACAAGGGAAAAATACCGGCTTTGCCCCGGCGTGCAATAGGGGAGTTGCTGAAGCAAAAAAACTCTACAACCCCGACACAATTGCGTTTGTTAACGATGATATCAGCTTCACAGATGACTGGATTGCCGCGTGTCTTCACGCGATGAAACGGGAAGGTTGGCACGCGTGCGCACCGGTTCTCAAGCGCCCCGACGGAACAGTTGAAAATATCGGATACCAGGTGCTCCCGATCGGGCGTGCGGTGCTCATTACCGATCCTATTGACAAGCGTCGCAAAGATGGGCTCACTGCTGCTGCCCTTGTGTTTGAAACGGACGCGTTTACACGACTGGGGGGATTTGACGAAAAACTCTTTGCCTATCTGGAAGATGTGGAGCTTTTCTTAAAAGCCAAAAAACACGGCCTGTCGTGGGGAGTGGAGCAGGATGTTGCGGTCGTTCACGAAGGGCAAGTGACTTCTTCGGGATTCCCGGTGAAAAAGGCGTGGCTTGATTTTCGCAACTGGAGCTACCTGATCATCAAACACTGGGGGTTTCGCGATCTTACAACGTATTGGCCACACATTACCATGGAGCGCTTGCGTAATCTATCGGGTCTGATCAAAGCGATCATGCACCTCAGCACCTAAGCCGGGGAGGCGTTGCCATATATAGCCGTGTAATATATACTATATCCATGGCCACTCTACGACTATCCTGCCCGTGCTGCGGAGATCAAGCGCGCACCACTGAAGATCTGCGACTCGTTAGTATGCCTGACGGGAAAAAATACTACAGTTTTTTGTGCAACGATCCACTGCACCCGGAGGGAATGACAGACGATGAAGGTGCTGTTGTAAGCAGGCTTGTCATGAAGCGTGCCGAGGAGCGCACATGGGAACTGTTGATACATTCCGGCGTTGCTTTTAAAGTGCTCACCGATCCGGTAGAGCTGCGCGACACACAGCGCCAACCAGAAGCTCATCCGCCACTCGATAGCGATGATCTGCTTGATATGCACACACGCTATTTTGACGGACTGCAATACGAATCTGACAGAAGCATGGTGGGAGAGCCGACACAAGATGCAAACACTGCATTCACCGCCGCATACGAGGGGCTGCGTTCCCATTATCCCTCTGAGCAGCTGCGAGAAGAGTACCCGGGCCTGCGCAGAATGCATCCCGGCAAAGAGCGCTAATCAACCACTACGTATTCGACGCCGCGAAATACTTCATGCATTCGCACCGTTTTACCGGATTGTTCCAATACTTTCTCCATATCCACGCCGTGAATCGCAAATGTGTAGGGGATGATGATCTGACGTCCCTTTGGCGCTTTTGAAAGCGCATGAATATCGGCAATCTGAATATCCGGGCGATAATAGCCGACCGGGTCTGATGAGCTGGGAATCATATAGACAGTAGCATTTTGGGGTAGCGACGCCGCAAGCGACTGCCAGTCTTCGCGGTGATGTGTTGGGATACACACGTATACAAGACACCAAACCGCGCTTCCTACGATAATGACAGTCCTGATAGCCTGGGAACGCACTGCCAAAACAAGCGAAATAAGGAAAAACGGCACTACATAGAGAAACCGGAAATACTGCATCATCGGTTTGTAAAACGATACGACATAGCCAATCGCAATGGGGGAGACCGCAAGAAATAGAACACTCAATATCACATCCCGTGCCGCACTTTTTCTATGCAAAAATATACCATAGATCAATGAGCCAACGAGTAGAGCGGTCCAACCACCAACTACAACCATGTCTGTTGTCGTGTTCAAATCATAGCGCCCGGCGGCAAATTTGACGGGAAGCAAGATGACGTTTTTCAACTCCGCTTTCCCCAGGACCAGCGACCAGTTTGCAACAGACTGCAGCGCGACACTGGAATACTGAAGTTGCGCAATTAAAAGAGGAGAAAGGATGGCGACACTCGTAAGCCCGCCCGGACAGATACTGAGTAAGTCGCGCCATTTGCGCCTGATGATAAAAAGCAGATGGAGTGAGGCTATGAAAAAAGCACTCGCATAAAAAGTGGCAAACAGCAGACCGGTATGCACATTGGTCACCACGATCTGTCTGCGGCTCAAAGACGCATTCAACAGGATCGGCCAGCACGCATATACCAGTGCAATCGCCAAACACACGGCCATCATATACATACGGGCTTCTTGTGAATAGTAGAGAATGAGGGGATTAAAGAGAAAGAAAGCAGCCGCAAAGCGCGCATCTGAGGCCACTTGTTTTTGTGACACCTTACGTGCTTCTTGCACCACCAATACAAGACGATACACCAGATATCCGGCCAGCAAGCTCAACAAAACAGACGGCATGCGAAGTGCATACACGCCGGTTCCAAACACAGTCGTCCATGCCTTCAGAGTCAGGTAGTAGAGTGGGGGATGAAAGTCGTGCGGCGCATAGACAGTCAGAATCTGCGTAAATGACAGTGTGCGCACAACTTGTGCAGCCGTCGCTTCGTCCAGCCAGAGAGATTGATCCAGAGACACGAGTCGCAGAACAAATGCACCCACCCAGACAAGGCGCCAGAACATGGTTCGGTTCATAGGAGACAGTATACGATATGTGTTTGGCAAGCGTCGATGTGATCGAGATAGTGAGCTCAGATATCCGCATATGATATACTATATTCATGTCAGAGACTGCCGTACTAGAACGACCAGCACAACAACAGCCCGAACCAAAAATGCCTCAAAATGAGAGTGCTTCTCGCAGGGAAAAGCAAACGCTCAAAAAGCTCGCAGGGCGGGTCGGTTCTTTTTTGAAACAAAAAACAGACTCTGCCACATCGGTCGTTACGCACCCGATTCAGACGGCGCTTGGACCAGAACGACAACACTACAGTGCAGGCAAATTAAAATCCGCAAGCAAACGAACGACAGATAATGCTCCTATGAGCTCAGGAGAGAACAATCCGTACGTGTGGAATTATACCCGCGAACCTGACAAAGTATATTGGAGTGGGGTAAAAAAACAAGACACGCTGCCTTCAGGCGATGAACAAGAACAGGTGTCTGACAATCCAGAAGAAGTCATTCAAGATGTGGCCGATCTGAGCACAAAGACCCCCACTTTTTCCCTGATGGGACACGAGTATGCCATCCATCCAGATGATGTGGCAGGCGACGGGCCAGTGCGGTATATGACAGGTGATGAAGGCGAAGCACTTATGAGAGGACAGTGGAGCAGAGACCAATACAACAGCTTGCGTGCTGAAGCTGCGGCAATGGAAACACTCATGTCATCAGATGAGGACGAGACGCAGGACGATGTCGTGCCGCAAGACATAGCGGCAGAGGGAGATGCCGACAACCTACCATCACCTTCTGCTGAGCAAATAAAACAGCGGGGAGCAAGAGAGGCGGTGGCCGGAATTGATATGATACTACATAAGATACAGCAGCTACCAAAAAAGCTCATCGGCGTAGAAGGAGGATTGCAACTAACAGAAGATGAAAAAGGGAGTCTGATGCACGAGCTTGAAAAGGCACAACTTCTACTGCAGGGAGAGATAAGTGCAGATCCTGTCTTTAAGCAGATGTTGCGAGTGCAAGAAGAGAATAGTCACCTTATATCATTCACGGAAGGGTGGGTATTTGCTCCGAACGACAATACGGATCGTATAACAAAAGTGGACCACCAAGGCGCTACCCAGTTTGAAGTGCCAGGAGCATCTTACGACCTCTACGTGGCTGCTGACTCACTGAGAGGCATACACACAACCCTAGGCCAATCTGAGAGTGAGACTCGTGGCACAAGTACTCGACCATATGTACAACAACTCACTCGTATAAAGGAACACCTACAAGAAGTCTATCTCAGCTCATAAAGCACGAGGATGCACACGTGTGTTATAATAGGGGTATAGTGCGGGATTAGTTCAGCGGCTAGAATGTCTCTTTTCCAAAGAGAAGGTCAGGGGTTCGAATCCCCTATCCCGCTCACTGCACTACAATGAATCCTCAAGCCGTTGTCACATCTTTCAATGACGCAATTACGCGGCAAGACATCGGTGTTCTCAACAACCTCATCACTGATAATCATGTGTTCATCGACTCAACGGGCGGACGCACGGAGGGGAGAGAGGCAGTCGTTGCTGCCTGGAAGTCATTTTTTGATCAGTTTCCCGGCTACGTGAACATCTTTGCTGACATGCAACAACCAGACGAAACACATGTCGTGATAATCGGTCACTCTGAATGCAGCGTACCTGAGCTTGCCGGGCCGGCACTGTGGCGCGCAACAATTGACACTGACCGCATAGCAATGTGGGAAGTCTTTGAGGATACACCCCAAAGCAGAGAATACCTACATCTGTCCAAAGAACTCACTTCGCCTTGACTCTTACGCAACGTCATAGTTTATACTAGATTCATATGACAACATTTACCGTAAAAGAGCTTGCCGATATGGCCGGAGTGACTGTGCGCACCCTTCATCACTATGACCAAATCGGCCTCTTGAAACCAACCAGAAACAATACAAACGATTATCGACTCTATGACGATGAGGCAGTAATACGCCTCCAACAGATTCTGTTTTTTCGTGAAATGGATTTTGAACTCGCACAGATACAGGCAATAATGGATGCGCCTGATTATGATGTGCTGCAGGCACTGCGCGATCAAAAAAAACTTCTGGAACTGAAACGCACACGTACCGATACTCTTATTAATACGGTTGAAAAAACGATTGCAACACTTACGAATCAAGGCGACGCTCACATGAGTATGCGGTCGGTATTTGCCGGTTTTAGTCAGGAGGCAGTCGATGAGTATAAAGAAGAAGTCAAGGCTCGATGGGGCAATACAAGCGCATACAAGCAGTCTCAAAACCGCACGAGCGCATGGAGTGCTGAAGATTATAAACGAGTGGCACAAGAATATGACGCGATAGCAACAGAGCTTGCAACTCTGATGAACCATGCAGTGTCAGATCCTGAAGTCCAACAACTCATCTCGCGCCAGCATGCACAGATCAACCAGTTTTATGACTGTTCATTGGAAATGTTTCGCGCACTCGGGCAGATGTATGTCGATGATATTCGCTTTCGCAGCAATTACAATAAACACCGTCCAGGACTGGCAGTATATATGCGTGATGCAATACAAAGCTACTGCGACAGGCAAGAACGCCGATAGGTTATTTACTTGCGCAAACCGGACACATAATCTTCATGGCAGTTGCCGCAGGCGGTGAAATACAAGGCGGAGGAGTCTTTGTGGGAGTCGGTGTCGGCGGAAGCGGCGTGGTACTTGGCTTCGGAGTCGGTGTCGGCGCATTGGTGGGCGTTGGAGTTGGGGTATTGGTGGGAAGCGGTGTAGCTGTCGGTGGTCGGGGAGTCTCAGTTGGCTGTGTACAGTTGGTGCGCACACCATTGACAGCAGCCTTCAGAACATCGGCTCCCGGATATCCGTATCGATCACCAGTGTAGGATGGGCTGTCATATACAGTCGCATTGCGAGGTATCAGATCGGCTTGAAAATAACCACACGGCACCTCAACTTGAGAACCGTCTGACACATTGCTTACGACCGGACCGCTTGTTGCCTGCCAGCTCGGACCCCACGCAAGCTGATTTGCTTTGTACATTACAAGTTTTAACTCATACTGACGGCCTGAGTCGTGCACCGTGACACGCGTACCGTCATAACTCATCGTTTGCCCTTCACCATGATCCCAATATACTGTGGGGTCACTTGCTTGAGAGCTCAAAGTCGTCTGGCGCGTGATCACATACGCACCCACGAGTGATCCGATTACAAGCCCCACAACTGCAATGACTCCAACAACAGACCACTGGTGTTTCTTGACAGAAGCAGAAGATTGCGAAGGAGGCTGGGGAGGGGGAATGTTCATAGGTACACTACAGTAACTATAGAGAATCTCACCAGGCATTGCAACGAGTAGGGAGCGCCTGTTCAGGAAGTATGAGAAGAAGTATAGAGTTGCTGGCTGTCTTGCAACTCTGTTGGGCTGTTTATGCCGATACCCACTTCTTCAAACGGAAAGGGAACCGCGATAACATTCATTTGTCGACCGCATGCAATGGTAACCAAATCGGTGAGGTAATATTCGCCAGTCACTGCAGAAGCGTGAATTTGTGGCAGAAACTCTTGTAAAAACGCGTAGTCAAAGCAATATAAACCCGCGTTTAATTCTGTTATGGTTCGCTGGGTTTCGTCTGCATCTTTATGCTCAACAATATCCATGACATTTCCCGCTTCATCCCGCTCCACACGCCCCCAAGCCAACTCATCTGGATTGTCATGAATGGTGGTCACAAACGAGATTGCAGCATTTTCGTTGACGTGTCGCTCAATCATTTCCTGTACACGACCCGCTTCATAAAACATCAGGTGATCTCCATACCCGACCAACACTTGCTTGGGTGGGTTTTCAGAAAGCTCTTTAAAACCCACTTGGGCAGCATGTCCGGTACCCAATTGCACATCCTGTTTGGCAAAACGGACATCGGGGTACTCCTTGAGCACTGCCCGCACGCTATCTTCAAATGCACCGACCACCACTACAATCTGAGAAGCAAGCTGATTCATCAAATCGACGCCATAATCAATCATCGGCCGATCGTTAAAGGGAAGCGTTACTTTATTAACCTCAGTAGAATTCAGGCGCGTGCCACGCCCGCCGGCCAAGATGATTGCTGCAGTTTGATCTCTCATGATCCTCCTATTGTACACGAATACCCGAAAAAACGAAGTGATTTTTCTTTATTGAAGATTGCAGTGGTGCGACAAAGTCAGGAGAAGCACCCGGTCAACTCGCCGGCCAGCGCAACTTGTTGGGGTGTTGCCTGGGCCAGAAGTGTTTCCGCAGCCGGATCTTGCGCATACCCGCTGTTTGCCATGGATTCAGACATCACCTCAACCCCCAAGAGTGCCGATGATACCAGCCTGCCGAATGCTTCGCCTGGAGGCATCGGATAATAATCGCCCAAAAACCATTGAAAAGTATCCTGGTATGGAAACGATCCATATCCGAGTCCATCTAGCCACCTGCGTCGGTCAACCTGACCATCCACGTCACGTGCGTGGGCCTGCTCATGCACGACGGTTTCTGCCAAATCAATTGCCCGATGTCCATCCCGAACATCAACAGAAATAATACGAGCATTCGGATCGGTATACCCGAGAAGCCCATCATGATCATCTCCCATCACTGCCGTAAGGGCAAAACTAGTTTGTGAAAGCGTACCTGAGGGGCAAGCGTCTGTGGCTAATTGCTGAGCGAGCGCCCATTTTTGCTGGGGAGGAAGAGTTCTGTCGTAATACGGATTATACGGTGGTGCCAACTCTTCTTCTGCTGCGACATCAATTACTTCAGTAACAGGTGGCGCCGGAAGCACCTCAGGAGGAACTGCTGTCACAGTAATCGGGTGGGGGAGCGGGGTCAGATCATGACCGCAAGGGGAATCGGGTGCGATGCAAGACGACACGACGTCCACTTCAAACCCTAAGTCCGGCTCGCCTACAGAGTCAAACACCTGATCGATCACTGGCGAGAGCCCCAGAGCAGATGCGGCCAACCCCGACAATGATGCCTCCTGGCTATCGAGGACCTGTTGAGTCAATTTGCCCATGTGCACGGGTAAGTCGGCATGTGGAGCAAGCACAATACCCGTCCTGGGCTCATTGCCCGACTGTGAATCAGGCTCCGGATGAAACAAATGTAGACTTGTAGCAATGAGTGCAATAGCTGCAATAGTACCCTGCCGACGACGTGTTTTACGCTCGTTTTGAGATCTTCTAGAGGGATATTCTTTGCTCATTTGTGCATTCTCTTTATACCCTATAACATGTAACTTTGCAAGAATAATGTGGACAACGTGTAGCGGTGTCACGCGAAAATAGAGTACAATAGTGGGCATGACAACTAAAACACTAATGGTAACCGGGGCGGGAGGATATATCGGCAGCAATACCGTAGAAGTTTTGTTGCAATCCGGATACCGAGTGGTTGCAGTGGATAATTTTTCCCAGGGGTTTCGTGAGCCGCTTGAGATGTTGCAGAGCGAACATGGAGAAGATCGCCTTGCCATCTACACATCAGACCTGACTGAATCCGGCGCACAAGAAGTGATGAAACAGGAGCCCGAAATTGCAGGCATCTTGCATTTTGCAGCACTTCTGAATGTCGGCGAAAGCATGCTGATACCTGAGAAATACTTTACCAATAATATTGTCGGGACACAGCGCCTGTTGCATGCGGCAATCGAGCAAAACATATCCCGCTTTATCTTTTCTTCAAGCTGCACCGTGTATGGTGATATCAAAAATTCACCGGTCAACGAGTCTGCGCCCCTCCAGCGACCTGCATCTGCTTATGGCCATACCAAAAAAATGTGTGAAGAAATTTTGCAATGGTATGACCAGCTCGACAAACTTACATACATCTCGCTTCGGTATTTCAATGTCTGTGGCGCCAATGATGCTGGTACGTTAGGAGACGCGAAGCGCGAAACATTTGGTCTCATGCAAAATGCCGTAAAAGGCGCGCTCGGCATCCGCCCATTTGAGTTTAACTACCAGGAAGTGGATACCCCAGATGGAAGCCCTATCCGTGATTATATCAATGTCGTCGACCTGGCAATCGGCCATGTCAAAGCATATGAATATCTGGAAGCACACAACACATCAGACGCATTTAATCTCGGCACAGGCCATGGCACCAGCGTACTTGAGATTGTCAACACAATAAAAACGGTGTTGGATGCAGACTTTCCGACCAAACCGGCAGAGTCGCGACGAACCGGTGAGATTCCGCAGATTTTTGCTGATGCAACCCATGCAAAAGAAGTGCTTGACTGGGAAGCTACCCGAGATATACAAAAAAGCATCGAGACCATGGCTGCATTTTACAAAAACCACCCAAATGGCTGGTAACTATCAGTGTTTTTTCTTCAAAGCGTCACGCACAGCGACACGCTGTGGGATAAGATGGGGGATATGAGTGAACGCACCTCAACCTCCGGACAGATAAGTCGCTATACATATGTCTTTTTACCTACGAAGACTATCTTGCACTTGAAGAACACCCGCCACGTATCGAGTAAATACCTGTTTATTTAAGGAGACTGAACACGGTTCCCAGCAGCGAAAGAATGAGGCTGAAAATAATCGCATTCAAAAACCCATCCACAGTAAAGCCGGGGAGAATCGCATCTACCAACATAACCATGAGGCCGTTGATGATAAGCGAAAAAAGTCCAAGAGTAAGTATGGTCAAAGGGAGTGTCAGAACAGTTAGAATCGGTTTAATGACAACATTCACCACTCCTAAAGACAGCGCCACAACAAGCGCCTGAAAGAAGCTGGCAACCCGCACGCCCGGCAACAGATAAGAAGCCAAGATAACTGCCAACGTGCTTAATAAAAGGTTTAAGATCATGCCCATATAAGGACCATGATAGCAGACCACAGCACACCTTTCAATATGAAGTAATAGCCCGCCAGATCAGTCCGCGGAACGACGCGGCTGATTGTTGTGCAGGTACACAATGAGCTCAGCAATAATACCGGTCATGATGACCTGCAATCCGACGATGCTCAAAAAAATGCCTGCCAACAGCATCGGTCGCTTGTAAAGCTCAATGCCAAAAAAGAGTCGCTCAATCCCCAGATACGTGGTGATGAGTGCACCGATTACAAACGTCACTCCACCGATGGGACCAAAAAAATGAAGCGGTTTTTCTGCAAACCGGGTAATAAAGTACGTGGTGATAGTATCCAAAAAGCCATACATCATGCGGAAAAATCCGTATTTTGACACGCCGTATTTACGCGGATGATGCTCAACCGGAACCTCACTGACTTTGAACCCCATTTTGTGGGCGATAACCGGCACAAAGCGATAGTTGTCTCCGTAAAACCGAATGTGATCAAGCACTTCACGACGCATAGCCTTAAATCCACAGTTGATGTCGTGAAACGGGGAGCGTAAAAGCCCCTTCAGAAGTACTTTGTTAAAAATCTTAGACGGAAGCGTTTTGTTTATGGGGTCATTACGCACCGCGCGCCATCCGTTTACCAAGTCATACCCCTCATCAATTCGGTGGAGGAACTTGGGAATATCGTACGGATCATCTTGTAAATCTGCATCCATCAGGATGATAATTTCACCGCGACTGGCTTCAAATCCATGCTCCAACGCACGCCCCTTTCCCATCCGTCGCTTGTGGGAGACCAGCGTCATATTGTGCTGTTTTAACGCATCCGATGAACTATCCGTTGAACCATCATCGATGGCAATAAGTTCGTACGTTACACCTTCCCGACTGAATACTTCCTCAAGCTGTTGCTGCAGAGTCGGTAGCGTATCGACTTCGTTATGAAAGGGGACGAGTACTGAAACGGTCGGCTTCATATGATGCTAGTATACAGGAGAGTAAGAAAGTTGGCGAGTTTGTCTGTGTGGAACTACACCCGATGATGCAATACATGATCGTGCTTCTTCACCCGCACATGCAATCGGCGTTCGGCAATATAAATCCCAGAAAAAATGATCACTCCGCCCAAGAGGACCCAAATCGTTGGCTCTTCATGCAGAAGCGGTACGGCAACCAGGAGTGCGGCAACGGGGGAGATGTAGCTGAAAATCCCGATGTCTTGGGCTGCTGTGCGGGCGATCCCGTAGATATAACAATAGTACGCAAGAAACGAAGCAAAGACGATAGCGTATAAAATACCAATAATTCCCGGCATGCTCAACTGCTGAGGACTCCAGGTGCGCCATTCAATCAACGCAGGTGGGAAAAATGTGGCCGCTGCAAAAATGAATGAAAGCGCCAGTAGTTGAATCGGATCGATCATATGACTCACATGCCGGTGAAGCAACGTATAAATAACGGTACTGATAATCATCACACCCAGATAAAAGAGTCCTTCAAGCGCCTGCATCTGCAACCCCTGACCGGTCGACCACAATGGCCCCATAATCACAACAACCGCGCCCAGCAAAGCGACTGACATCCCTACGAGTTTTCTCATATGAAACTGTTCGTGCAAAAATACGATTGAGACAAAAAAGAGCACTACCGGACTCAGCGTTCCCAAAAGCGTCCAGGATACACTGTCCATGTGCGTAACCCCCAGCACCAGCGCCCCGATACGAATCGTGAATCCCACAAATGCACCCAGACACAAAATGCTCATCTGCCGAAACGTCAGATGAATAGGTTTGGTGAAAAGGTAGGGAAAGAGAATCCAACCGGCCACAGCAAAACGAATAAACGCAAACGTAAAAGGAGGAGTGTCTTGCAGCGCCCACTTAAATATGGGGGTAGCTGCTCCCCATAAGATATTGGTCAACACCAAAGCCAAGAGGGCAAGGCCGGCATGCACACGGCGGTCGATCGGCTTGATAAATTGGTGAAACATAGATTATGGTAATGGCTGCTCATTCAACAGCGGCACGGGTGCAGCCGATTTTTTCTTATACACGACAAAGTCTTCTCCTGAGTCAATCAGCTCATAGCGATCATCTGTTTGCAGTTTTTTATATGAAGGCACCAGATCCGTGGGATCATAATCATGTTTGTATACATTGCTTGGATTCAGAATAATAAAATCAGCATCAGTATATCGACTCGAAAAGTAGTAGTAATAGCGGCGTCCGCTGAAAAACGGTGCAATAGCTGTGGTTGTCGAGACTTTTATTGAGTCATCGCGCAGCTTATATTGCCACTCATAGACTTTCTGAAGTGGTGTAGTGGGAGGGCGAAATGCCTCAAGACGAGCATTGCGCGAATAGGGAAGCGGGCCGATCCATGCCGAAAACAACATCGACACACACAGTACAATAACGACCCCCATCCCGCGCATGACACGATTACTCAGAATCACGTCTTTTTTTGCTTTAAACACATGTGCCAGGGGAGTAAATCGCCGATGATGATGACGGATATGAGCTCCATGATAAGCGATAGTGCTGTCAGAGAGGATATTGAGCAAAAAGCGCGCACCGTACATAGCACCAATGATGAGCGGTGGGTGCAGGATTGCCGTGTAATGATATTGGATGCTTTGCATGCTTGAGTTTTGAGAAAGAATATTGATCGCCAACTCCGGCAACATAACGACATTTACAAGCGGCGCAAACAGTGTGAGAAATGAGTAGGGGCCCCATAAATACACAATATACGTGAGTGTCCGGATATGAAAAATCTGTTGTATGATTGCCAGAGGACGAATAAAAAACCCAAGTAATATACTGCCGGGAGAGTCGCCTAGATTACTATAACGTTCAGTGGCAAAATGATCACCACCACGATAATATGGCGTCAACACAAAAACGGCAATAAAGAACCAAACCATACTCAACACCACGATACATACCGGATACACAATATCACGAGTGCGAAGCGCATGCTTGAGACGTGTCATCTGATGCGGATGCCCACCAAGCGTATTCCAGCGGGCCCGCACTACTTGGTAGCCGAAAAACAATCCCCACATGGTCATGGTCAGAGGTACTTGCTCTTTACTCAACAACGCAGCTACTGCATAAAGCGTAGCCACTATGTAACGTTTGCGGAGCGTCATTGCAACAAAGTAGAGCATGGCAGTGGCACCAAAAGTCACCGCATGATAGTCATAAATCGTCATTAGCTGCACAGCCGGATGCATAAGATACACAAATGCAAAGACCACCGACAGAAGCCACTGCATCCGATATCCTTTAAAGAGAGTTTGTGCAATCAGATACACCGCATGGGCTCCCAGCGCCACCACAACCACCTGAGACACAATCAGCGTAGCAGGAGATGCAAGAATGAAATAAAACGGCGCAACGATCGCCATAATCAAATCGACATGCACGGCAGCGCGCATAAAATTGGCAGAACCGTGTGGATCGGTGATCTCAAGAAAGCGGGAGTAGTCCCCAGTCTGCAGCGCCCGATAGGTGTTGTAGACAGCCTGATGCATGATTCCAAGATCGAAATATGCCGAATGCAGTGTTTGATACCGAAGCACACAATACACACCGAAGTAGATGCCAAAAAGCAAGATCAGTAGCCACACAACCGATTTAGATAAAAATGATTTCATAGCATTGTATTGCTCAAAACGCTTTTATAGACATAGTCAAAATCCCGATTCACTTGTGCGCTACTCAAAACACACACCAACAAGCCGCGCTATTTATTTCCTGAGTGAAATTTTTCGTGAATTTCACGCAGACGAAAATTAGTCACATGGGTATATATCTGTGTTGTTGCAATATTTTTATGCCCGAGCATCTCCTGCACAGAGCGCAAATCTGCCCCATGCGTCAGCAAATCAGTTGCATACGAATGGCGCAGTACGTGCGGCCCGATGCGAAACAAAATGCCGGCTTTTTTGCGATATTTATCAATCAGGCGCTCAACCGAACGTACAGAAAGGCGGAGTTTTTCATTGGTCAATCCTTCCGGCGGTTTGGGACCGCGATACCGAATAAACAGAGGGGAGTACGGGTCGGTACGCATATCAAAGTACTTTTGCAGCCAGTCCTTGGCGCTTTTTGTAAGAAACACAACGCGGGCTTTACCACCTTTCCCGACCACACCAAACTCACCGTTTTCCAGACTCACCTGATCACGATTCAGACCCACCAACTCAGACACACGAAGACCGGTGGAAAACAACACCTCCAAAATAGTTCTATCGCGCACGCCGCGCTCTGATTTGGTGCTCACTGCTTTAAATAGTGCCTCAAGCTGCTCCTGCTCCAGATGCTTAATGACCCGGTCTCGCGTTTTCCCAAGCTCAATGACCTCAGGCGCCAAAACGGCAAGTTTTTGCTTTATGAGGTAGCGAAACAAAGAGCGCAGCGCGATGAGAAAATAATTTTGCGTCTGCCGTTTGAGTTCACCTTTCACCGGATTGCGATAGCGGTGAGAAAGGTATAGGCGAAACTGGCGCACATGTTCTTCGGTGATATCTTCTACTTTAAACAAAGATGGGCTGCGTTCACCGGCTGTTTCACCTTCCTCAGAGACCGCACCGGCACGCTCTTCTCGAGTGATCCAAGACTCGAAAAAATGCAGGTAATACCCGTACATCTTTACCGTTTTCAGCGAAAGATTTTTATCCAGCTCACAATATTCAAGAAAGCGCAGTATGGCTTCGTGCAGTTGCATACAGTTCATATTAAACGACGTCTGGGCAAATAACAATAAAAATTGATCTAGTTATTTCATTGCGTGTTGACATGGAGCCTCAAATCAGATATACCTTCAGGTATATGGCAAAAAAAACCAACTCACTAACCAACAGTTTTGAACAGCTCGAAGATGCAGTCGCACCATACTTTACTGACAAAGCGCCGTTTCAGATCCCCGACGGAGCAAAGGAATTTCTCGTCACTATCGCCCCGTGGTTTACCCTGATCGGCGTCATTTTGGGCATCCCGACCATCCTTACCGCATTTGGGCTGGGCGCATGGTTTGTGCCGTTTGGGTGGGTAAGTGATGTGCAACTTTCCAGCTACTGGATGGCCGCAGTCTTTACTCTTGTCACATTGATACTGCAGGCAATGGCGATTCCCAAGCTCTTTAAGCGAGAGAAAGCAGGTTGGAATCTTGCGTTTTATGTATCGCTTGTCAATATTGTGTACGGTGTGTTTTATGAAAACCTTATCGGACTCGTCTTATCGACACTGATTTCATGGTATCTGCTCTTTCAGATCCGCGAGAAGTACAAAAACTAAACCGCTCTGACTTAGCGTCGCTGCCAAGGCAGTTTGCCGTCGATCTCCATCGTGAGCTCCCAACTCAAAAACGTGCGAATCAGCACGACCACTGCCAGCACACCGACTGTGGTAAAAGAAGGGGAGAGCGATACAGATTGAATGATATCTCCGGCAATTAAAAACTCCAGACCCAAGAGAATCGAGCGAGCAATATTTTGCTTTAATGACTTGTACACACTGTGGACACCCCGATCATGCGTGCCAAATAAAACTGCATGGACGGTGGAGTAGAGGGAACCAAAGACAATAATGGCAATACCCACGATTTCAAGGATACGACTAATAAGCGATACTATTGTTGAGTAGTCCATATATATACTATAGAGGGGAAACGAAGAAATAGAAACAACTATCAATACCTACAGAAGTTTTGTGCAAACCCCCAACCCGTAAACAGGTACGGTTTGACCATTGATACGTGCTATAATATATAACTTCCTGACAGATAAGCCGATGTGGCGGAATTGGCAGACGCGCTAGTTTTAGGAACTAGTACCCGCAAGGGTGTGGGGGTTCAAGTCCCTCCATCGGCACATATGATTGCGTTAGCAATCAGTACTCATCAATACGGCAAAAAGGCGCTATTGTAATATCAGATACTCAGTCCTATAATAGATCTTTCTCGTGAGGCGCAAATTGGCGCACAACGGATACGAACCCACACATATGCATACAGACGGAGTCATCATCACATTGCTGGTCACACTCGTATTTCTTCTCTTTTCCTCTGTCTTACAGGTCGCATCGAAACGCTATTCGGTGCTTCCATACACAGTCGCCCTGCTTCTTGCAGGGTTTTTTATGCAGTGGCTGAATAAAGCATTGAGCTTGGGGCTTCACTTGGAGATCTCGCACAGCCTGATCTACCACCTGCTTTTGCCGTTACTTTTGTTTGAATCGGGTATGCACATCAACATTCACCAATTCAAGCTGCAATTTAAGACCATTACCTTTATGGCCACGTTCGGCCTTATGGTGTCTGTGGGTGTTGTGGCGACAGTGCTCGTGTATGCTCTTGGGGTCGGTTGGGGAGAGGCGCTTCTCTTTGGTTCAATCATCTCAGCTACGGATCCGATTGCGGTAATCACCCTCTTTAAGACTTTGGGTGCACCCAAGCGCCTTGGACTGCTGGCCGATGGCGAAAGCATGCTCAACGACGCAACCGGTGTCATCATGTATCGTATCATGGCGATTCTTATAGTCGGCGCAGAAGGCGCAGACAAACCGACCGTCTTTTCGTCAATCGGCAACTTCTTATATGTCTTTTTGGGAAGCATGCTCTTTGGTGCAGTGGCCGGATACCTCTTTTCACGCATCATTGAAAAAGTCAAAAGCGATCGTTTGATCGAGATGACGCTCACGGTAGTATTGGCGATTGGCACATTTGTATTGTCTGAACTCTTGTTTGAACTATCAGGCGTCATAACCACAGTTATTGCCGCTATCATCATGGGGAACCTGGGGCAAACCAAGATCTCACACGATGTTCACGAGTTTATTCATGAGGCTTGGGAATACTTTGCCTTTTTGGCAGTTTCACTTGTGTTCTTTTTTGCCACCTACAATCTGGACATTGGCATCTTCCACAATCGTATTACAGAGGCCCTGACTGCTATTGTGGCCGTTTTGATTGGTCGCGCCGTATCGGTATATCTCAGCTCCTACATCTCTAATCGCTCAGGTTTTTTTGCCGATGAACCTAATATCCCCACCAACTGGCAACACATTCTCAATTGGGGAGGGTTGCGTGGTGTAATCCCGCTTGTATTGGTGTACTCAATCCCTGAATCATACCCACATCGGGATCTGATGCTGGTATTCACCATGTCGGCATTTCTATTTACACTCCTGATTAATGGACTCACCATACGACCTGTTTTGTTGGGCCTCAAACTACATATTCCTTCTTCTCAGGATCGTCTGCGCCAATTGATACACAATATCTTTACGCTAGAGACCGAAAAAGAAACGCTTGAAAATCCGGCCTTTGCCGAATTTGACGCACAGACGATACGCGCCATGAAAGACACTCGTACTCAATCACAAACCGAGATGTATAAAGATCTCTGTGCCGTAGATGATATTGACCTCTTTCGCCGTAGCCTACAGATTGAAGTCCTTAACCTGGAGCGCCAGGCATTGCAGCGCCTGTATGCACTCGATCGCATCTCACAAGATGCATACTATAACTTTGATGCAGAGCTTGATATGCAGCAGGATGCACTTGAATATCCAGATCTGTTTGAGGGTGTCAACTCATATCGCCACAAGGGGAAAGTCCGCTCACGCCGATCATTTCGCCAAAGCCTCTACCAATTACGCCGACTTGCTAGTTCACTGCCACTACTGAAACCCTTTACTCGAAAATCAGAAGATGATCTTATCTCAAATCGTATTGGTGTGCTGACGGCACGTGTTGTGACCAGCGAAACGGTGTTTGATTTTCTGCGCCACATGGAGCAGATTGTGAGTAAAAATAAAACATTGCGTACTGTTATTACAGAAGAAGAAGTGCATCATAAAAAACTGATCAAAAAGAATCAGTTTGAGCTGTCAGAGCTTGCGAAAAAATATAAAAAAATATATACCGCATACCAAGAAGGGCATGCCGCCAACCTCATTCAAACTCTTAGTCTGAGTCATTCTTAAAGATACTGAACCCGCGGACGAAACACTTGTGTTGCCAGCAGACCAAATACAAAGCCACCGATGTGTGCAAAAAAGGCAACTCCCCCTACGTCCTGCCCACCCAAACTCGCAACTCCGGAAAACACTTGCACCACAAACCAGTATCCGAGAATCACCCAGGCCGGCACGCGAACAATAGTCCAGATCACAATAAGAGCTACGATGCTTCGCACTTCTGAATTACGAAACAACAAAAAGTAAGCACCTGCCACGGCCGCCACCGCGCCCGATGCTCCAAGTAGGGGAATGGTGCTGCTGGGCATTATGGCATATTGCGCAAACGTCGCAGCCACCCCACCCAACAGGTAAAACAATGCATAGCGTATATGACCAAATTCGTCTTCAATATTGTCACCGAAAATATGCAAAAACCACATGTTTCCGAGTATGTGCATGAGACTCCCGTGCATAAACATGGCATACAATACATTCAGATACGAAGCGGGGGAGAGCAAGGAAAAATGGGCAGGTGTGAAGGCGTATTGCGAGATAAAAGTGTCGGTATTGTAAGCTCCCAGCTCCATAATAAATACAACGATATTGAGTGCAATAATCACATAATTGACGATGGGAAATGTGCGGCGAGGATTTATATCAGAGAGCGGAATCATGTTGAAACTATTATCTCACACTCAACAAGTACGCGAAAACACCCTGAGACAATACCCCATAGAATAAGGTGTCACTTCCTACACTCACTGAAACAATAGTTCGGTTTTGTCAGAATTTTGTCAATCCATATCCTATGCGAGTCCTATAATACTTGAATGGGAAGAGCAGAATCATACAGACCAGATGTACTGGGTCAAGGAAATTGTGGATTTTCGCCCGCTGCACAAGCAATACTGGATGCCGGGCTGCAAGAGCGAAGACGTGCACAGCCGTTTGACGGACTTGCTACAAGACCGCTTGATGTGCCACCGTTTGGGGTCGTGGCTGCAGTCGGTATAACAACCGGCTACTCACCCGAAAATAAAAACCGTATCAATACCGACCCGTCGGCAATGATCGAAATACTGAGTGGCGAGGGATCGCTGTGTGAACAAATCCCAACTGGACCTGAAAAAAGCGATCCGAACATTCTGTTTGCTCTCTCCGGCAGCCCCTATACTGATCCGCGTGATCCGACCACTGAGCATTTCATGTCGTTCTTTCATCACCCGGAAGACCCTCAATTTTACACACTGGAAACCCTCACCTCAAAACAAATCGGCATGCTGGTAAATGTGGCTCACACCTACATCAATCGAGGCCCGAGTCGGCGCATGGCGGGGATCAATATCGGCACCCAAGGCGAAGCGGGAGTCGGCTCGAGCCAAGGATGGAAGAATCTGCATCTGCAGTGTTTTAGTATGCCCACCCCCTCAAATCGTAGGGTAATTTCAGAAATGCAGCCGAAAGAAAGGGAATACGTTGACGCAAAGGTGCCGCCGCATCGGCTCAGGCAGCAGCATCTTCGTGACCTGTTGACAGAAGAGACACAGGCTTTTTTTGGAGACGGAGGTGTTACGCGCACATCGGCCGAGCATCCTGATATGTTCGATATTGTGCTGCCGGAACACATCTCCGCAGAATATATCGGCGAATATATAAAACAGCTGCATGAGTATATGACCGAGATACACACGTTTCACCGAGAGCGTGCGTTTAGCGACCTGCATGCACCATGGCCCACATCGCCGCTTATGACCATTGGTTTTGCCAAACAGCAAGGAGTCCATGCGATGCGAATCGCCATAAACAGCGCTCCCGGCGGCACCCCCAGAGGAGTAGCTGAATCGCTTGGTGTATGGCCAAGAAGACCCAGCAATAACGGAGTGAGCTCAGACACGATAACCCAAAGCGAAATGGCAACGGAGCAGCAGTGGGATGCGTTTGTGAACCGAACAAAGGCCGCGGCGCGTGCAACTTGTATCGCACTCACGCATCAAATGCCTCCCGACACACATCCAGAACGCTCCTGAAAAAGCCGTTTCGCAGCATATAGTCCGGTTGCCGGCGTGGATACGTGTGATTGCTCAAAATGACGACTCCCAGAGATGATTCGATATCCGCGTAGAGCAAGCTACCCGTAAATCCGGTTTTGAAAATAGCAGTCTCCGGCACGTGACCCACCGCTTCACTGGGACCGACAGACCAGCCCAACCCCATTGCAGGACGTAAGGCAGCGTCAACCGGCATCATCGCATGTTCCAGCAGCTCACGCCCGATAATAGTACGCCCGTCATAAATCCCTTCATCAAGAAGCATCCCGACAACCCGCATCAGATCACCTGCTGTCGAAAACAGTCCGGCAGACCCGGGAACCAAGCCAACCTGCTGCAGCGCGTATGCAGATTCATCATGCACAACACCTCGCACTTCACCACGTGCTAGATTCACCTCAGTCGGAGCAACATCCGCCTCATCACAAAATGTCGCCGGGAAAAAGCCGGTTCTGCGCATCCCGAGGGGATCAAACAGCATTGACTGAGCAATATGATCCAACCGCACGCCGGCCAGCCGCTCCAAAATAAGCCCCAAAAAAATGGCAGTCGCATTGCAGTAGTGAGTGGCAGTGCCCGGAGGCTCAGACGGCATCGCAGTATAGAGCGTGTGCAAGAGTTCATCCGGCTTTTTATCTACCAGCGCGGACATGCGGACTCCCCAATTGACTTGATAAGAGAGCAGGTGCCTCATGGTGATTTCATTGCGATAGCCGCCGGTGTAGCCGGGGAGATAGTCTTTGAGAAGCCCGTCCAGATCGATATGTCCCTGGTCGACATACATCAACGTAAGAAGCGACGTAGGAACGACTTTTGTGACTGAAGCAACATCGTATACTGTCGCAGCAGTGACCTCCGGACTGTCCGGGTCGTATGCTGTGCGGCCCGCTGCAACAATGAGCGGTGAGCTCATATCGCCACCGATTACGCCGACTACTGCACCCGGCACCACATGCGAATCACGGTGTTCACGAATAATGCGGGAGATTGCGTCCTCAAGGCCTTTCATGCATTCACTATAGCACGGGGCGGGGGCACAATGAAGCGGAAACGAGTTACGTCCTGTTGCGCTTACTAGCATGGGTAGGAGTTACCGCGCCCCACTGCGCAACAAACTGCAGTGCTTCATCGTATCCATTGAGTGCGTGAAAAACACGACTTTCCCGACCATTATTTTCATCGGTATAAAAAGGCTCTTGAGCCCCGTAGGGAGTGCGAAACACATCGCGTATCGTGTCTGCTGTAGCCGTACGATGGGGTTTACTGGTATCGCGATAGATGCGAGCCACTTCCGCCGCGCTCATGCCGGATACGGTACTGGTGACCACATGCACTGTACCGGTACGGCCGTGATAACTGAGCTGCATATCATTGACCAGATTCGTTTGCGGATCATAATATCCCATATACACATGGCGCGTATCAATACGGTCACCGGTGTCAGAGCTCACCATCTGCATATAGCTGGGAGCACCGGCATCGATCTGCTTCGGCGTCAAGGCGACTGTGCGAACGACTGCATCGTGTAGGGCACCGGGCATCATCTTTCCCAAATTACATGATCGCGCATCAGGCAGTCGAGAATCTGCAGCTTCCTGCATATCAGTCAGAAGAGAAGCCACATTGGTACAGCCGTGCATGTATTCTGCCAGATACGCCGCCTCATGCGCTCGTACCGGGCGAAATGTATCAGTGCCGTGCCAAGCGCGCATACGCACATCAGTCGCTTCACGGTCAAACACATCCTGCACAGGGCGCTTTTCATCGACCAGCACCGACAATGACACACCGTCATGTCGATAGTAGCGCATCCGCAGCAGCGGCTCATCGTCTGCGCTGATAACCGTACTATTGACTCCTACAATGGTTTCCTCAGGTGTGCGTCGAATACTGGCCACCGGTTCTGTCGCAAGCACCAGCCAGTGTGTTCCGAATGTATCAAGAAGTTCATCCGTGTGATCTGACACCGTTTCTGCAGGCTCTTGATGCTCCAGACTCAACTCTTCCACAATCCGCTCCAACGGCTCATCCATATCCAAAGCGCGGTAGTTGCGCTGCATGTTGATGATCAATCCGTGGACAAAGGTATTTTTATCATCTTCTGACACGGGGATACCTGTCGCCACAAACCCGGTGTGCTCAAGCTCCGCCATCTGCCCCTCATCCAAAAGCGCCTCAATCGGCGCATCAGTCACATCCTGCTCCAGGTAGTAGTCGAGAAATTGGTCTTTTTCACGCGAGCCGGAAACCGCATGCTTCTGACAGATCCATCCGGCCGCTGTCATATGCCACACTTCGCCGTACTGCTTGCCTGCGTCGCGGGTTACGCGCGCTATGCGAGCCAGCGCATGTGACGGACACAAGTTTTCCTGCAGCGCCACGACCGCATCGTGGGGGCGCACGCCCGATCCTTCTTTGCGGGTCAGCTGACGATGGTCGCGCAATTCGCGCACGTCACGCAGCTTGTTCAGCCACATCATACCGTCAAACTGCTCAAGCGTAGGAATAGCCACACCAAGTTCGGCAGTTTCGGCAGAATCGATAGGAGTATAAACCGATGCTTCTTTCATCCGGTCATTGTACTATAGGCGCAGGATCGACTCAATCATTCATACTGAAACATACATGAAGATGTCAGACTATAGCGCTTGGTATAATATCTTTTCTACGTAATTATATGCGCACATTATGACAGCCGAGTCACGACCAAAACCATTTGAAAGGCAGCGCCTTGAAGAGGTGATCCCTCATGACAGACTGACCGTATTGAGTAACAAGCTTGAAGCGTTTGAGCGGGGTGACAGAGCAGATCATCCGCTACTGCAGGAAGCTATTGTAGTCGGTCGTCGCATCATCGCCACCTATGATCGACTCCAATGGCGGCGACAACACGGTCCAAAGCCGGACGATCCAGCTCAGGCAGCAAGCCAAACCAGACACATCATGCACAGACCCTTGACGGCAAAGGAGGCAGAATTGAATTTTAATTATGCATTTGCCTGGTGTATGGAGACAGCAGAACGCGTGATGAAAACACTTGGCGAACAAGTTGCTGAAGAAGATGCTCTACACATCGCGGCGCGATCACTGGGAGCCTACGCCAAAGAGCGCTTTATCACATCCAATCTGCCGCTTGTAGATTTTTTTGCGCGTCCACATGTGCAGGCACTCGGTCAAGAGCATGCGGATGACCTGCTTGCAGTTGGTACTCACGGTTTGGGGCGCGCAGTCGAATTGTATGACTACCGAAAGGGTTTTGCATTTTCTACCTTTGCACAGTGGCATATTCGCGAACAAATGCAAAAATATCGTCGACGAACAGAGCGGATTCGACGTCACGAAAACACCTTTACCGCCCTTACTCCCACTGATGCCTTTCACCCGTTTGAAGATTCCATCGCTTCCCCAAACACACCTGATCCTGAAAATGCCGGGATACGCACTGTCGAGGCTGGCTGGCTACAGGAGAGACTTGGATTACTTGACGTGCGGGCGCGGAGCATGCTCACAGATCGTTTCGGCATCGGAACAGATAGGGAGGGGGTGTCGATCAACAGTCTGGCAAAAAAGTATCGACTCAGCGAAACAGAGGTGGAGCGTCAACTGGGAGAGATAATAAACCATCTGCAAAGCGGCGAGGGAGTCTATGCCGCACCGCATCCGCTGCATAATCAGGCAGTCTTGCGCGCTCTTTCTGGCGCATCATATGAAGAAGTTGCTGCTTTTTGGCTCAACCGTTATCTTCGTCTTCGCCCGAAAACGGTATCGCGCCTCCTGCAGCAAGATTGGAAACCGATATCAGCGCGCCTGAGTGCTTTGATGGTCCATACCGATAGTGAACCGGTTGAGATAACGACGCCCGAAGAATTTGAAGCAACCATACTGGAATACCTGGCAACTAAAAAAGATGATGCCCCGGAACCACCCAAACAAATAATGCGTATGACACACTGGAAAGGGGTGGATCTGGAAGACATAACCATAAGAACCGGCTTCAACCTGATAGGGGCACGCATACACATTCCCTCTGAAAAGGCACGGCAATTAATTGCACAGGGAGCCTTTGTATGGGCACACGAACTGCAGGCCGAGCTTGATCTCAGTCGGGATGCACTGCGAAAACGTATCGGGGACGCGCGCTTTTATGCCACTTCACCCCACCGGACATGGGGAAAATTGATACCGGTTGAGGTTGCCGACAGTCTGAGGGCTGCCGAAACCACGAGGCGAGAAACACAAACCGTGTCACAACGCTCCCTCTATCAACATGTCGGAGCGCGATATCCAAGAAAGTGGCTCGCCGGGCGTGGTGCCGATCAGTTTGACAAAACAGCTGCACAAGAGATGCTTGAGGAGCATCGGGAACATCAGGAAGATTTCGCCAAAAGAACCAGCGCGCGCGAGGTGACTCGCAGACTCGACATCTCACAAACCACATTGGTCCGATGGACTCGTGAGCTTGGCATCACCACTACCCGCACCCCGCTTGATGCGCATCTTGTGCTGTACAGTGAAGAGGATATCGAGCGACTTGCCGAACACGGCGGTACGCCGCCTGAGGAGACTGAGCTTTCATTAGGTGAAATCTTGCACAGCGTGCAATACCAAATCACCCGATCAGCCCTTTTAAAACAGATTCAAAAACTCATTGATGAACAGGGAGTTGCGACGCCGATCCGAAAAGGTCGACTGGGCGGGGTAAAATCACCACACTATCCGGATTGGTTTGTAGAGGAGTTGAACAGGCGGTATGGAGGCAAGTAACTGCTGACTATGCAGCGAGCCCAACCTGTGCCAGATCAGCATTGGTAATCACCGGATCACGCAGCCAGGAGATTGAAGCACCTGTGAGTGCTTGAACCGCTTTTTTTCGACCCACTTGCGCTTCCCGCAAACGCAGTGCTCGCTCAGGGGTGTATTTTTTCAGCAGCTCTTCCCGTTTGCGATCAGCCTCTCCCGTGAGGCTCAGGTGCTCCAGATCCCACGCTTTATTCAAATCGGCAACTATTTTTATATAATCTGCCGGCCCATATACATCGGTCGCTATTGCCGCAGCGGTAAACACATCAAATCCGTCCATTCGCTGCCCCGGCATTGCCATCTTGTGCTCATGAGCGATATAGTGAAACTCACTGACAAAGCCTTCCGGGTCTACTGCGGCGATAGCACTCCCCATATCGCGATAATATCCTCCATGACGCCCTTCGTCAGCCCCGGTATACGCACAGAGTCGGGCCAAGGTCTGCGCACCTGCTGCTCGTGCCACTTGTCCGGTACGCTTATGAGAGATTTCTGTTGCGGGCTCTTGCATAGCAGGATAGATGACAACGCGGTAAGGATCACGACCGATACCAGGGTCAAACCCGTCACTGATGTATCCATGCTGTACACGATCTACCGTACTCAAGTCGACAGCCGGGACGCATTCCAGATATCCACGAATCGCACGCCCATGTCGCAGTTCCTCAGCAGTCCAGCCGCGGGACCAACGAGCATGTCCGGTGTCATCGGCTCCTGTCTCATCCGATGTGCCGATCGGGCGGTTTGTCATGGTTTCAAACATCGGCAATCCATCCTCGGTGATACCGTTGCCGACAACTACCACGCTCAAGAGTCGGGGGAGCTGCACACCCTCTTGGTCACGCAATTCCATTTTTCCCTCCAGTGTCTGCGGGACAACTTTTTCAGGAAACCACAGTCGCTCTTTCGGCACCAGGTATTTGTCCGCCAGCGCGCCCGCTGTTCTATCGAGCGAACGCACCAATTCGTTTCGTGCAGCCAGAGTAGTATCGGTAACTTCTCGGTGACGTAATTGTTCTTTACTCATCGTGCATCCACTATACCATATCTGGGCAATATGTCCCACCCGAAGCGACAGGGGAGATATCAAACCAAAGCGAACCGTTCGTATCTATATACTATAGGGTAGTATATATTCGTGCTCAATATGACCATATATATCTATATTGCTCTATAGCATTTTTTCTTATAAATCTTTTTATAAAAGGATTTATACATACATAATCTATATAGTTAATTCTATAATATCATATTGACAAAGCAAAATAAATATGTTACTATATTCCTATCAAATGATAGGGAAGAGGTGCTGGCAGATAGCCAAACACTTTGACAAAATAACCTATAGTTTGATATAATTGTTACTGTCATTTTCAACAGGCGTACAGTGCCGGGAAAATGACACGACATTTTTGGTAAAGGAGACAACGACGGGGGACGTTGCCAGACTTTGGGGGAACCAAAAGCTGCCAACAACTGGGGGAACATTCACAACATATTTTCTTCACTACGCCGACCGACCACACCAGGTTGGGCCGGACCCGCGTTTTGTATCACAAAACCAAAAGACTCGAATCGTCACGACAACAATTCATCCCAACGACCATCAGTCAACAATTCAATTGAATGATGATCCTTGGGAGTCTTTACGGATTCACCAAGTAATTGCGACACAATCGGCATGCAGAGAGTTGACTCAACTAGCATGAGTCACCAAAGCAACAACCGACGGTGTCCCAAAAGCGTCGCACATTTTAAAGAGAAACACATCGCTGGACTCTTTATTTGCATAAGAGGACATGCCAGTTTCTCTGACGTACGACGCGTTTAACAATTGGGTTAGGACTTTAATACACCTGGATCGTGTATACATGATGATTGGACACTGAGTTGTTGGTGCGACACCGAGTCGTAGCTGCAAGTCAGTGTCCATGACTCCAACACTTGAAGAAGAGACCCCTAAACCGGTTTCACCAACTCTTCAATGCGTATGCTGCTGCATAAGCCGCAGATGTGTACAAAACAGGACGAGACACACGAAAAAAGGGCCCCTATTGCTAAGGTCCAGTATGTATATACATATGATAGAGTAGGTAGAATCCATGACTGGATTCCCCGAAAATCATAATTGCGTATGCATGCAAAATTCCGACAGGATGTTGGAACAGGCAGTCCGCACTGGTGGGACAGAAAGGATATCAGGAGGTGAGTAGAAAAGCGAGAAGATCAGCCCGACAGGAAATGCGACGTTCACTTCGCACACAGCGAGGAGTCGTTGTAAATCCTCAAGAAGAACAAGAGCAACAAGCAAGTGGATCCGAATCAACCGCAACCGACCAAGAGTAATACCGAACAGGAAAGAGGAACAACAACCATGGCAGATCACTCCGCCACCAGCCGAGTCGCTCAGCGGCTCACCATCGCGCTCACCATCCCGGTGATCGCCGTCATCACGGCCATCGCAGTGGCGATGACCTCCGCCCCGACGACTGCCTACGCAGCCGCCGCGGGTTCCGACAACCCCACCACCGTCACCGCCACGCCCACGCCGATCCCGGCTGAGCTGGCCAAGTGCACCGAGCGGATGGATGCCTCGATCAACGGCAACACGGCAACGATCAGGAACTGGAACAGCTCCCAGAGCTGCGCCGCCTCGACCGTCGCCTACGTCCGTACCGGCACCAACAAGTACCCGCAGACCCGCGTCCACATGGCGACCGTCGTCATCCCTCCGATGGGATCGGCCACCGCCAGCTTCGGCACCAACAGCTGCGTCCAGAAGGATGTCATCTACGGAACCGATGCTCCGGACACGCTCACTGGCGAGTACTTCACCCCCAACGGCACCCTGATCACCGCCGACGATTCGGGTCTCTGGAAGAGCGGCTGCGAGAGCACGCCGACCACCTCGACCACGGCCCCGCCCGTCAAGACCGACGTCACCTTCACCGGACACCTGACCTGCAGCGCCCCCAACGGCACCGCGGTCTACACCCTGTTCGTGAAGCAGAACGACGGTCCCGAGGCAGTGTTCAGCCCGGCCAACGGTGCGATCATGGAGAACGGCAACGCGATCAACGTCACGGCCACCTGGCAGGATCCCAACTTCGGGACCCAAACCAAGACGATGACCGTCGACGCCATCGACAACTGCACCCCCGTGCAGATCGTCCCGCCGGCTTTGGTGACCACACCGCCCCAGGGCGACTCCTCGACCCAGGTCGAGCAGAAGCCTGAGATCACCTGCCCGTTCAACCCGGCCCGCATCGTCGAGGATCTCTCGCAGTGCG
>CAZOFT010000002.1:0-163086 GCA_964579395.1 uncultured Gammaproteobacteria bacterium
ATGGGTGAAAACGCGCCTTCTGCACCCACGGCCGATCAGCCCGCATCAAACGGACAGGCGATGGCAGCAAACGGCACTGGTGGCGGTGATGCAGGTTCGTCCTATCAATCGCCGCAGCTCATGGTAAACTAAGCCCACGCACCTATGCACAGACTCCTTGCACAAAATCTGCAGATTGATGGTAATTACGGTATTGAAGGACCGCTCAAATTGCCTGGTGGACAGGAGGCTACTTTGGGGTCGCTCGTTTCTCTTGTTGCCAAGTTTTCAATCGGCGCAGCTTCAATCATCTTGCTTCTCATATTCATATGGGCCGGCTTTGATTTTGTTAAGTCACGAGGAAATCCACAAAAAATTGCAGCAGCGCGACTTAAGGTGATTTACGGAATCGTCGGGTACATTCTGCTTGTTGCAGCCTTCCTGATCACGCGTATCGTCGCAAACACATTCGGACTTGGTGGCGACCTCTTCAACTGATATAATGGTGGTTGTCTTATGCCACACATCACATTTTCTCAATCTGAGTCATTTGTTTTTTCCGTAGGCGGTAGTCTGATTGCTCCGACTTCGGGTCTCAACACCCTCTTTCTCTCAAATCTGAATAAATTTATCCGTCGCAATGTCGATGATGGCAAGCGATTTTATCTGATTGCCGGGGGTGGCGCACTAGCTCGATCCTATCGTGATGCAGGGAAAGTAGTCATAGGCACACTCACTGATGAGGATTTGGATTGGTTGGGTATTCATGCTACTCGTCTAAATGCGCATTTGCTGCGCACCATCTTTCAGGATATTGCCCATCCGCGTATTTTGGAGAGCTACGAGCACAAACTGGTCAATGCGCATGAGTCTGTGATGATCGGTGCAGGATGGAAGCCGGGCTGGTCGACTGATTATTGCGCAGTCACCATGGCCAAAGATTACGGCGCCAAAATTATCGTCAATCTGTCAAACATCGATGTTGTGTATGATGATGATCCTCGCGCCAACCCAAATGCAAAGCCTATCACAGACATCGCGTGGGGTGAGTTTCAAAAGCTTGTTGGTGAGGAGTGGAGGCCAGGACTCAATGCTCCATTTGATCCCATTGCCAGCAAGCTCAGTCGTGAACATGGGATGACAGTAGTTGTGATAAACGGTACCGACTTCAAAAACATTGATGCAATGATGTCAGGTAAGGAATTTGTGGGTACTGTCATTCATCCGTGAGTCTGTTGCGACCGTTATAGATTCTCTCCTTTTCATGGTTCTCTCAAAGATTGCGCTCTTAAACTTTCGTAATGTTCACAATACTTCGCATGACTTGCATCCGCACATGAGTGTGATTCGCGCAGCAAATGCCAGCGGGAAAACCAATATTTTGGAGAGTATGTATGTGCTTTGCACGGGACGCGGCTTTCGAGAGCAGCGGGAGGTGGAGCTGGTGCGACTCGGTCAATCACAAGCATCTGTTGAAGGTATTGTGCATGATAAAAAAGGTCATGAAGAGCGACGCGGCGTGCACCTACAACTTGATGATCAAAGTAAGATCAAAAAAACGTATCTGATAAATAAAACTAAAAAGGCAGCGCGTACGTATGTGGCACAAGGTATTCAGGCAGTTTTATTTGCACCTGAGCAAATAGAGATACTTACCGGTTCACCCGATCGCAGGCGTCATTATTTGAATATGATTCTGGGAGGCTATGATCCTGAATACAAAAAACGACTCACGAATTATGAACAGGCAGTGCGTCGTCGAAACAAGCTATTTGAGACTATAGAAGATGAATGGCAGCTTGATGAGGAGCTTGAGTTTTGGAATACCTACCTTATTGAACAGGCAAGCTATATCACGAAAAAGCGCACTGAGTATATTGCGCATATTAATGCCGATCCTGATTTGGAAAATAAACAATTTGAGTGCCAGTATAGTTCCAATGAGTTCAGTCGGGCGCACTTGGAGCGAAGCGGGTATAAAGAAAAAGCAGCGCGGCGAACACTTATCGGACCGCAAAAAGATGATTTTGAAATTGTCATGTATGACGATGCGTGGAAGCAGCATAAAAAAATTGACGTATTCGGGTCACGTAGTGAACAGCGTTTGGGGATGATCTGGCTCAAGCGAGCGGAGATCTTGTATGCGCAGACGCATTCGCCGCTTGATCCGTTGGTACTCCTGGATGATGTGTTTTCTGAGTTTGATGATGAAAATCGAGAGTTGGTGATGCGTATCGTGTCTCCGTTTCAGGTGGTGGCCACGACCACTGAGTCGACTGCTCATATTGAATCGATTATTAAGTCCGATCACATAATTATTTCGCTATAATGATTATATGGAACTGATTCTTTCGGTTGTTGGAATGTTTGCGATTTTTTACACATTAGCAATCTTGTGTGATGAATTTTTTGTTCCGTCGCTGGATCTGATTGCTAAACGACTGAAAATGTCCTCAGATGTAGCTGGAGCCACGCTCATGGCAGTCGGTTCAAGTGCTCCCGAATTGTTCACATCACTATTTGCGGTGCTTCGCCCCGGTGATACAGCAAATGTCGGCGCAGGTACGATCGTTGGCTCAGCCATTTTTAATATTCTGGTCATCATCGGTGCGTCAGCCATGTACCGTGGCGCAAAGCTCACTTGGCAACCAGTCATTCGTGACATGCTATTTTATGTGATCAGCATCATTGCCTTGCTGTACGCCTTTTGGGACGGGCGTATCAGTCAGTGGGAAGCAATTGGGTTTGTAGCAATGTATGTGCTATATGTTATTGTTGTAGCAAACTGGAAGCGCATTCTTCCGTATAACGACGTCGATCCCATTGAGGTGCTTGAAGCAGGCGAGAAACAGATAAATGGTTTCCACCATGGTGTAAAAACTCTTCTCGGCTTTGTTATTCCTGACTGTCAAGCGAAACCAAAGATGTACTTTATAACCTTTTTCATGTCGATTGTTGGCTTGGCAGCCATGAGCTATGGCTTGGTTGAGATCGCTGTTCATGTTTCTGCTATATTGCACATCAATCCGACCATTGTTGCGCTCACTGTACTTGCAGCAGGCACTTCGGTACCTGACTTACTGTCTTCACTGATTGTTGCAAAACAAGGGCGGGGAGACATGGCGGTCAGTAATGCAGTAGGATCAAATATTTTTGATATTTTATTCTGTCTAGGATTTCCGTGGCTGATCATTTTGTTTGTAAAGCAAGAACCTATTGCGGTTCAAACAGAAAATCTCATTTCCAGCGTGCTATTGTTGTTTGCCACAGTAATTTCTATCCTCTTTATCCTCATTGCTCGCAACTGGTGGTTAGGTAGACGCGCAGGAATCGTATTGATTGCCGCCTATGTGGCATATATCTTCTATATCATATTTCCCCTACTTGGAGTATAATAGCAATACATTCTATGGATATGAAAAAATATCTTCGACTTTTTTTTACCGGGTTTATGATGGGTTCAGCTGACATTGTTCCGGGTGTTTCAGGTGGTACTATCGCATTTATTTTTGGTATTTATGAAGAGCTTGTCCAGACAATCACCACGGTAAGTGGACGCACTCTTAAACTGGTGCTTCAGTTTAAAATTAAAGAAGCGCTGCAGACAGTACCGTTTGGCTTTCTCATCCCTCTTTTGGCTGGTATCGGAACAGCGCTATTAGCGTTGGCAAAGCTCGTGCAACACTTACTTATTGCATATCCATCGCTGCTGTGGTCGTTTTTCTTTGGTCTTGTTGTAGCTTCAATTATTCTTGTTCGACGTCGTGTTGGTAAGTGGACAACCAAGGATTATGTGGCACTTGCAGCTTCGACTGTTGGCACGTACTTTTTGGTCGGTCTTGTGCCTGTCGAGACTCCGCGCACATATTTGGCGTTTTTCCTCAGTGGCGTCATCGCGATCTGCGCTATGATTTTGCCGGGCATTTCAGGATCGTTTTTACTTCTTATTATGGGGAAGTATGAACAAGTATTGAGTGCCGTGACTGATCGTGACATCGTAACACTGCTTGTATTCATCTCTGGGTGTGTCATTGGACTAGCATTGTTTTCACGTTTGTTGAAATGGGCATTTGCACGACACCACGATTTAATTGTTTCTACGCTTCTAGGTTTTATGGTTGGCTCGTTACGCAAAGTGTGGCCTTGGAAGGAAGTAGTTGAAACTCGTGTTAATAGTCACGGTGAAGTAGTTCCTCTTATTGATAGAAATATCATGCCCACATTTGATGCAAGCATCATAGTGCCTGTGCTGCTTATGGTTGCTGGTGTTGCTCTCATTCTCTTTCTTGATCGCCTACAGCTAACAAAAGAACAGCACGACATCCCCGCCGAGCGATAATTCTCTCCTGTTACATCTATTTTTTCTGTGACAAGGTTTGTCATGGGATCTTTTTTAGGTTTTTCTGACAATCTAAATAATTTGTCATGAAAATTGACAAGCTGTCATCGACAAACTGATGGGACTCATAGTAAAGTTGGGTGATGAAAAATCGAATCAACATAGTTTTCCATCTGGTAGAGCGAATCATGATGAGTCGCCACGCCTCTCGTGCAATTTCATGGATATTGATACTGCAAGTATTTGCACAGTCTTTGGCGCCATATCCTATGGGGTTGATTATTAAGTCAGCAAACGCCCAAGATCTGACACCGACAGCCACTGCTGTTCCAACATCTTCCCCGGGTGTCGCGCCATCGCTTACAATTATCCCCACAAGCATCCCTGCTTCACCGACTGCGCCACCTCTTACTCCGAGTCCAACTGTAGTCAAACCGACTTTTACACCAGCCGTCACGCTTACCCCAACTGTCAAAACGGCATCTCCAACTCCTACTTCAGTCGTTATCCCAACAGAAATACCGGCCCAGCCGGATGAATCAGATTCACCAGTAACACAATCAACTGGTTCAGCTCGCTTGTCTGAACTTCAGTTAGGTTCGAATGTTCGCATCATTACCCTCAATACAAAAGCTGCAAAACAAACGTATAGACATACAGAAAAGAAGGCAGATCCCAGTGAGGAAGTATCATTGCGGTCTGTGCATGCAAAGGCATACAAAATTGCAGAAAAAGATGCGCTTAAAGATGAAGATTTTGACATTGATCGGTACAAGCAGTTGCAAAAAAAGAAGGGAAACAACACGGATGACGGCGCGTTCGTCCCTCCCAAAAGTGACAGAATCTATGATGCGCTACTCGGTACGAGTCCGCCACCAACTCCCGCACCGAAAGATCCTCTTCCCGCGCTGGGTAAACTGCCATCCCAGAATAAATCCACACAACAATCGGCTGGCAAACAAAAGAGAGAAAAAAAGATATCGGCTACGCCGACACCGTTTTATTCACCAAAAGATGAAAAAGACCCGAATACGATAAAAGAAGAAGCTGTTATAGAGCCGAAAAAGAGCAATGCAGGCGACACATCTGCGAAGGAAGGAATTTATCGATTTGAGATTTCCGGTGGTGATCCGCTTCATTTTGAGGATGCGGACGGTGTGCTTAAAGACATAGATCCGACAGCGGTAATTGATGAGACAGAGAGGTACAAGTTTCGCAATGCTGCAGGACCATATGTGTTTCGTGCAGCATCAATCCTAAGCGGCGGGGTAGAGTATGTCGATCAAAATGGTAAGCTTTGTCGATTTGGTTTGGGAAGTGTAGAGGGAGTGGCTCTGAATAAAGATGCAGTAGGCAGTACTCAAGAAAATAAAATCATCTATAAAAATATATATCCGGATGCCGATTTGGAGTTCACTCTTACCAATGGAGGTGTTAGAACAGAAGTTGTAGCGCAAACCAAGGCAGCTCGAAAAGCCAGCTACACATTTGATTTGTACGAATGTGCGGCGTCATTTCGCGAACCTGTCGTAGTGCAAGATTCGCTCGGTTCTGCAATTCCGGCAAAACAAAACATCTCCACGAGCACGATTACAGAAGTACAGGCAGATGAGGTGGGTGCAATCATTGCTGAAGAAGTAAAAAAGATCAAAACTCTTACCATTCGTCCCGATTATCAGAAAATAGAAAAAGTTGAAGATAAGGCAATTGATGCACGTACCGACGTGATAGATAAGCTCGGAGGACTCATTCCGGTGCTGGGCTCTTCAGTCAAAAAGCAGCTGAGTGATGTGGGACTTGATGAAACACTTCGCATTGATCCAACTCTCAGTACAGCAATTCTTGCGGGATACACTGACGAGTCTGGTCTGGCACACCGGTATGACACCGTACATGCAGTCGGCACAATAGATGGGTACTCTGATGCCCGAGCATTCTTTTTCTTTGACAGAGGCAGTATGCCAAATTCCAACTTCGACGTGATCGGAGGATATCTTTCGCTCTATCAACTCACATCAAATGGTGATGTGTATGCAGAAGCATATGACACTCAGTTTGGAAGCGCAAACGCGTCCACCAACTCCATCAATGGGCTCTTGGATTACTTAGCCTACCCGGGCACCGGCAGCAGTCTGCCAGACATGGTTACGATAAATGAAGCGGCAAATGTTACCAGCGTTCCGGCAGATAAAACCGGTGTATTTCAATACATGGGCAGCTCGATTCAAGGCACAAGGCGTATTCACGTACCCTGGTGGGTATTTAACCGATGGAGATACGCGCCGTGTGCCGCGGAAGGATGTTGGACATCAAATGAAGGTCTTATGGTCAAGGCTGCCAACCAAAAAGGATTTAAGTTTGCCAGCACATACAATCCTACCATGAATCAACAACCACGCATCAATGTGTACATGAGTTCGGACACTCCGCATCCAGATCAGGGCAGGCCGCCTACAATCCCAGATATTTATATGCCGCGCTCAGGAAGTTATGTTGAACCCATTGATGGATCATGTGATGAATCAGTCAGTCCTGCCGCAGGTGGTTGTCGCACTACCACTTATGTTCCGTTGGTGACTGGTGCCGGAGATCCGGATGGTTGGGGTCCTGGAGATATTCTGGGTGTGCAGTATAGTATGTGGAGCAATGGTGGAGATAGTTATTCGCCATTTGTCTATGGTACTTCACCGGGTATTACAGCCAACATCGATGCTACCGACAACATATATTATTGGCGTGCCTATTCAAAAGATCGAACGAATCGTACCTCTGCATACACTCCACAGCAAGTATTGATCACCGACACTACTCCGCCATCAGTTCCGAAGATTGGCGAATTGCCTGCCTATTCACCGGGTACCGGCACTGAGTCTTCCCGCCAAGTAGATATTGTCTCACCCGGCAGTTATGACGACATGCATGTAAAGGCAGCTGAGACATTTGGCACATACTATACGATTGACTATCAACTTGAATATTCAACCAGCTCAAGTTTTTCCAGCTCATTTACTACCTCTTGGCAGTCAAATAATCCATTGTTTTCGATCTCTTCTTACGGCGCCGATCAACAACAAGGTACCTCCGATGATCTTTTGGAAAACACCACTTACTACTTCCGCATGAAGGCGCGTGACACATTCGGCAATGTTAGTGCATGGAGTGACGCCGTGTCCACCACGTTTGACACGGTACAGCCGACAATCAACAGTGAATCGCTTTCATCTCAACGTGCCAGCGAGACGACTCCGTCAGAGTGGAATTTTTCCTATGACGATACAAATGCATCAACTGCCACATTCTCACTGGTCAACAGTGCTGAGACCACGATCACTCCGACCCCGGCAATTACCAAGCAGTCAACAGAATCGGTAGTGCCAGTTCCCGGAGCAGGCCAAGCATATAAAGCAGCGATTGTGTCAGTGAACAAAAAAACAAAAGTCTATGTTGCGATGAAAGGCATTAATAAAATTGCAGTGATTGATGGGGAGACGGCGACCACATTGAGGACGATTAATACGACGGCTCCTATGAGTGGCATAATCTATGGTGCCGGATTTATTTGGGCTGTGGATGAAACCAGTAGTTACCTCTACAAAGTTGACCCCGCGAGTGACACAATCGTAAAAAAGACCGCATTACCAGTGGGAGTGCGTAATAATTGGCGATTGACCTATGCCTATGGTGCACTGTGGCTTTCAACGTTTGCCAGTAATGGTCAGGAAATATACAAAATAACGCCAGACACTGCGGCTTTGCAGTGCACAGTGCGCCCACCAGGTACAGCTCCACAAGCGTATGTGTCTCCCGAAATGCTTGTGACCAAAGAAGGAAAACTGTGGGCAACCTACTATTCCTATGGGTACGCCTTGGAGATAAATTCAGACTGTTCAATTGCCAAACAGTCTGATCACTTGGGATTTGCTCTGTGGGGAATGTTTGAAGAAAACGATCACATCTGGGTTGCTGCATATGGTGATAGCAAGATGGTAAAAATGGATAAGAGTGGCCACAAGCTTGCTGACTATCCTCTTCCGGGAGCAGAGCCACTAGATGGTATATATGATGGTCAATACATTTATTTGCTTCAGTTCGGAAACAGCAAGTATGTAAAATACGATCCGTCCACGATGACTGCTATTGAGCAAAACCCTCTAAGCCCACTCGTTACGCTAGAGGTATATTCTGACGGTCGATACCACTGGCTCCCCAGCAATTCGACACCGGGCACTATTTATCGCTATGACACAGCTCGCTGGAACGAAGAACAAAAGCCGCCGGAGATCACCAGTCAAACCATTGCCACACCTACTGTGGTTGATGCACGTGCGCAAGGATCTCTTCCTCAGTCTGCCGCATATCGTCTGACGAGTGCTACCGTCGGAGGAGAGGTATATATCTATGCCATTCAGCAGTGGCAGGGAGCAATCAGCAAAGTACGGTCCCGCGACGCACACTATGAAACCACCATTCAACTGGATAAGACAAAGTTTGCCAACTTGGCAGGCATCACTTCTCAAGGCGCCAATCTCTATGTAACCTCTCATGAAGGATGGCTTGGCGTCATTGATATGACGACCGACACATTGACGTCTTCTCAACAGGTTGCGCAACCGTCTGAAATGCTTGAAGGAGTAGCATACTATGGCGACGCTTTATGGCTTAGTTATTATGGCGCAGCAAAAATTGTAAAGATTGACCCGGTAACGTACGCGCAGCACTGTTCTGCTAGCCTAAGTTCTTATGGAACTACTACCCCAATTAGCACTCGATTAGAGCTCATAAGCGGTAATTTGTGGACTAACCATTACACCGCTGGAAGACTGATTCGTATAGGTAGCGACTGTCATGTGGCAGCAAGCACACCGACTCACCCAAGTCAGGCGGTTGATATGTTCAGCGACGGGAAATATCTTTGGAGCGTTTCATATTCTGGATCAAAACTTTACGCTCATGATATACAGACAGGAGCAAATGTGAAAGAGGCTGGAGTAGCTGCCGGACCTGTCGGAGCAATATATGACGGCAAGTATTATTGGGTGGCGACAGCAGGAAGCCCGGAAAAAATCATCAAGTACGATGGGCAGTTTAGTGAGTTGTCTCGATATTCACCCACCAATGGGAATGTGGCCAGTCAGGATGTGGTCAAGGATGGCAAATACCTTTGGTATGCCAATTTTGACACAGGCTCACTGACTCGTTTTGACACAACACCGACTGAGCCATATGGTTCTGCAGTGCCTGAGGATGAAGTGATCTACACAAAAGATTATTCGCTCACCGGCGGATCACATTCACAGACAGTATCGTTTAACACGCTTCAGACCGATGCTACCCTGATCGATGACGGCACCTATACTGCCAAACTGATGGTGACTGATCGTGCCGGTCAATCGCAAAAGGTTGAAAAAGTGATGGTTGTCGACAATAGCGCTCCTTCAATTGTGCTTTCAAACTCCCTTGCAAGCGGGTGGGTGACAGACAACTCAGTATTACTGCAAGGACAGCTGGCGGCTGCACATACTGCTGGCCACGAAGACTACGATGTGAACACATTCCAATACCGCTTTGGGACGAGTGGCGCATGGACTGATATCTCGTTTGACAGTCAACATATTTTCAACACTACCATTACAGCACCTGATGGGACATCTGTCTTATATCTTCGCGCGACTGACGAAGCAGGAAATAGCACGCAGCAACAGTATGATGTTCAAACAGATTCAGCTGATCCTGAACTTAGTGCTGTCACCCCATCTACTCTTTATGTCGGAACAAAGCCGACGTTGAGCTATCACGTGGAAGAGGCTACGGCCGGAAGCGGCATCCCATATGGAACCAATCCGCAGGGAATGAAAGTACAGCTGCAATACACATATAATAGTGCGGCTGTCATAAAGACTCTGGTTGATAATGGCGTTATTGGCGACACATCATTGGCAACCACGCTGACTTGCACACCGGCATCGGGCGCCACAACATCTACTGATAACGGCATTGCAGTGGCTAGTGCGGTCGACTGTAGTATGCCAGTGTTGTCTGATTTGCCGGAAGCGCTTTACAACTTGGTGGTGTGGACCAAGGATTTTGCCGGTCATGAAGTCACTGATTATTCGACGTTCCAGATTAAAAACAGCATCTATCACGTGATCCAGTCGCCTGAGGCGGATGCACACATCGCCTCCGGTGCAGCCACTTTGCAAGGCACAACGAGTCGCGGTGCGCAGCTGACGATCGCAAATCAGCAACTTGATGAATCGCGCACGTTCACCCTGGATCCGACCCTTGCCGGAACCGGGAGCGACAGCTTTATACTCGATAACTTTGTTGTGACGTGTGGTGAGATGCGCGATACTGACAACAACCCTGCCACGCCGGATGAAGAAGTGTGTGACTGGAGTACGCGTGTCGCATCAGCAGTCGCCAACTCAGATACTGATACTCAAAACACACTCACTGTCACCGCATCTGATGGATATGGGAATGATGAGGTGCGCACGATTGACTATGTGGCCAATGTGTACGGCATCAACCTGACGCTGCAGCCGGCCAATCGCTATTTCTCCCCGAACGGTGATGGTCAGCTCGATGGAGTAGTCTTCAATACCACAGTAGACGAGGGTGCGACAGTGACCGATTGGACAGTCACTATAAAAGACTCAACAAGTGCCGTGGTGCGAACATTATCCGGCACTGGCTCTCTTCCGACCACCATTACTTGGGATGGGAGCGATACAAATGGTGTGGCGGTTTCTGACGGTGAATATACCTGGTCGGCTACCGTACACGCAAATGGGCTGACATTCACCTTTCCATCGGAGCAAAATGCTTCTACCGCAACATTGACCGCAAAGTCCTCGATCACTGATCAGACGCTTATAATGTCGCCCTCCACCGGGTATGTCACATCGGCCGGTGTGGTTGCTGTTGCAGGATTGGCACCGGCTACCGTAGCAGCAACCGATCTATCACAAAATAAGCTGAAGGGAAGTATATTGGTGCGTATTTGTGTTGACACAGTCGGCACATCGTCAGATTGTGACTATACGACCAACGCAAATGTAGATGAAGATGGCAATTTCTCGACGCTTGTAGTCTTGCCCAAAGACAGTGCAGACGAGACTGCCACTCACACGATTACCGCTTATGCCTATGACGAATACGGCAACAGCACCGATCTCTCAGATCCGGTCACAGTGACTACTGACACAACAGGAAGTATCTTGAGTGCGTCATCCACCACACTTACACCTGCTTCAACCAGTGATGCATACGCAGCGTATGAGGCCGGTACTGCGGACATTGACACAATCGCCAATGCATGGGTTCGGGTCGGTGTTAGTCAGTATACGCAATACGTAAAGCTGTCTTACGCCACTCATACTATTCGCGACGGCCTCTATCAGGCGACCGGTGAGCTGACTACGATCGGGTACATCAATAATCAGGTGGAGTCATCCACCAATAAAAACCCTGACAGTGACTCGCGCGTCAAGCATATTCAGGATGCAAATCCGATCACGAACAATTATTCTCAGGCTATCGCCAACACCTGTCAGACAGCTGCCGGATGTGAATGGTATGTGCGCCTGCCCGTGGCACCGACTCAGGCTGGTGTCTACGACATCGTAGTGCAGGCGGTAAAAGGTGAGGCAGTATCAGAGGCTAGTGTGGGATACAAGGTAGACGGCAGCAGTCCGAACGCGCCCACAATCGCCATGACTGATCAGGTAGTTGAAGGTATCGCGGCCGTTGCATATGTGCATGACGATGCAGTACAGGTCCGTTCGCCACGCATTCGTCTGTATGGTGCAACCACCGCGGGCAGTAAGCTGCGCGTGCGCGTCGGCACGAGTACAAAGCAGGTAGTGGATATGTATCTGAATAATACGCAGACCACTGCAGTATCGATCGGAGCACAAGGAGTGTATGAAGTTGATGCCGATATTACTGACTTTTTGGCTGAGGGAACCGCATGGGATTTGTTCTCCTGCTCGGCCCGTGATGTGGATGGTGATTGTGAGCTGGGAACTTTTGTACTGACTCCACAATCATACGAAGTGGATGGCGATGGTAACGAATACCATGTGGTTGATGGTCAGAGCATGCAGTTTGCCTATGATGCCCAACCACCTGCAGCGACCGAGATTGCCGCCACCACTACCGGCGTCAATGTAGTGTCGCCATGGGGTACTTCGGGATCGCCGATTCACTATGATGTCACCACTTCCGATGCGGTGCGATATGCGCAGATTAAGCGCCCCGATAGCTTCACTCGAGTGCTTGATGCTGCGCCGGGTAATAGCTTTACTGCAAGCTTCCCAATGAGTAAAAATGAAGCGACTGGCTCTGCGACTATGTTGGATCGCGAAGGGTACTTTAATCCCGTCATTACACTTGTTGACTATGCAGGAAATACTGCCGCTTACGATGCTGCAGACTATGTTGATTACAGTCTGGGCGACTTCCGCGGACGAATTGACGATAGTATTCCGCTTACTGCCCGCATGCCGTTTGCCACGTGGGGGGAAGGCGGAAAAGCTGCACATGATGCGCCGCTTACCCAGAACAGCGTGTATATCAACACCCTATCTCAGGGATTTGTTACGCGCAGCAAGACGATCCTTATAAAAGCGCTTGCCGAGCGAGGTCAGCGCGTACAGTTTAAGGTGAATGGTGAAAATCATGGCGACCTCATCGACGTGACTGATCAAAACTGCTCGGTGCCTGATGCCAATACGCCATCATCAGAATCTCCTGATACGGTACGTGATCCAGAGATGACGGAGGATCTGGTGTGGGATGCACAGACAGGTGAATACATGCTCCCCACTGCTGATCGCACATCGGCCAATGGCCTTACCGTGCGATCTGCCGACCAGTGTGAAGTGTCCACCACCTATACCTTCGCAGGCGACGGAACATCGCATCAAGACGACGGCACTCCGACAGAAGCAATAGATGCTCAACTCACATCGGTCGACAAAGCAGGGAATCTGTCCAATATCACCGCCCCGATCAAGATCTACTACGACACCTTCGCCCCCAAAGAACCAGAAGCAATTCTGTACCAAGATGATATCGGTGTGCGTGGTGAGCGTATGGGCTACTACGATATTACTATGACATCGCCCAATGGCACCGTCACTACAACAGGTGAGGGTGTGTTGGACGGAGATGGAGACTCAATGGAGATCGTACACAAAGTATTTACCGACGAGTGGGGCATCTTTACCATAGTAGTGCATACGTATGACGCAGCTGGAAACAGATCTACGACTACGCGCACCATCGAGCGCAAGCCCGAAGACCCTCAAGGAACAGGAGGAGATAATGAAGGTGATTTTACAGATTTGCCGTACTCAACTGTATATGTTACTGTGGGCGCAGGAGGAGCATACTCCGTCACTGGAAGCAATGTGACGGTACCCAGTATTAGCGAGGCAACAAAAAACAGTGATGGAACATTTAATGTTGCTGGTCGCGCTCCTGCAACCGGCGATAAGGCGCTTATTCACACTACGTACGATGGATCCTATAGATTAGCTGCCGCCATAGGATCGCGTTGTACGATCTTTAACCTGATCTCAACATATGGATATATTAATTGCATTAGTCAGCTAACCACGCTCTACAACTTGAATAAACTACGAAACGTAGTAATAAAAGAAGGTCAAGTATCGTCCTCACTTGTTCGGATTGTGGATAATGACAACACAAGTTTGGTAACAGAGTTTGGCAACACAACAAGCTTTAATAGACGAAACATCTCATTATCATCAAGCAACCAAACCAACGCTATAAGAGCTGCTTCAAAAATTCAAATTTCAGGAAGCATAGCAGGCTCAAACTTTAGTAGTACAGGAATTCTTCAAAGCAACTCAACTACTGCGCTTTCTTTACTCTCTGCACAGTCACTTAATGCAAATACACCACTTGGGCTACCTGGAGATCCACCAAGCGGAGTTGCTCCTGAGTGGACAAAAGTATTTATCCAACAAGGTGCTCTAGATTGCTACACATGGGGTGGTGGTGCAACAAACTCACATTGCGGTGTTTCTGGTGTTGATTTTACATATAGTAATAATAGCGGTCAGATGAACACAGTTAAGTTGTACGCCACGATGGATGGAGTAGTAACATTTGCAAAAAACTCCATACCATCGCGAGAGACCATATATAATGGATTAATTCAGCAAGGTTACAGTAGTTCTGATGCATCAGGCCTTAGTGACTCAATCAATATTGCAAATCAGAATGCATATGTGAACTGCGGTCAAAGTAATTATTTTGGCTATGGATGTCATGTTGTAATAACCAGTTCTTCAGGATATAGACTAATTTATGGACACCTTTCTAGTAATTGGAATGGGAATAAAAGTCTTGAATCAAAGCAAATAACTAGAGGGGGTAATATAGGTAGTATGGGAAATAGTGGATATTCGAGCGGTCCTCATCTACACTATGAAATAACTAAAAATAGCGCCAAATTGTCCAAGAGCGAACTATCTCAATTAACCGGAATATCTGAGGCGCATTTGACAACCACTAATTCTACACATCAAATAAGACCATGAAGATAAAAAGAAGAGCAAAGATTCTCCAGCTCCTGATACTAGGTTTATTAGTTTCCCTACTCCTACTTATATTTGCTTTTCGTAGCCAAATTATTAAACGGCCGGAAATTATCACTGAAGACAAGTTGCAGCATATGCGACAATTACCCTATGGTTATCCGCCAAAGGAAGATGCGGTTGTTGATCTGGAACGTGAGAGTGAGTTGCGGGATATGGTTAATTCTGTAAGCACAAACAGTAGTATAAAGGTCTATTTTGGTAAGACCATAAATGAAGAGTATTTGACTTCGACAAAAAAAGCAGCCACAAACAAGGAATTTATAGCAAGCATGTATGCTAAATATTTTATAGATGAGAATCCGACCACGCTTATATTAGCAAAGTATTTAAGTACTCCAGTGAACAAAGCATTACCAGGATTCATAGAGCCTGTTGAACTACATGCAGAAACTATCCCAATAGATCAAGTTGAGGAATATATGAATAGTGAAATTTGCTACGATAATGAGTTTGTTTTAGATAGGTTTAGTGTGGAGGGGCTCCTAAATGGTCTTCCATTAATACAGCCTAATGTTAATAGCGCATGGGAAGATAGGGCCAATTTGCTCGTTTTATTTCCAAGAAACAATTGTACTAGTGCAGAAGTTTTTGTAAATCATTATTTTGAGCCAAGTAGTGTGTTAGGGGTTGAGAGCTTTGATTTATTATCTCAAGATGTGGTATTTGACAATATTGCGGCAAAGAAATGGCGCTATTACGCCTTATATAATTTAAGTGACCCCAACTTGGAGGAAGGTCTTCCAAATCTACCTATTAAGGAATACACAATTAAGGAGCTGAGTCTTGCATACTTTATAATCGAGGATTCGCTCGCCATACCCTTTTGGCGGCTCTGTGGATCAGCTCACCTTTCATCCCCTTCTACTGATGCACACATGTTTTGTGCAGCCACTTATGCGATTGACAATGAAAGTATTCCTAACGACGCAAAATTTGAAGCACTCTAGTGAGACAGATCTACGACTACGCGCACCATCGAGCGCAAGCCCGACGACCCCGACCCAGCAGACGGGCTCGGTGGGGGATGGGTAGGGAGTAATGTATTTGCTGTGCCAAATGTGACTATTTATGTAAATAATGATGGGTCAGCTTCAACTGTAAGTGGATCAGTAGAGCGCCCCAGAATTGTGAGCGCAGCATACAACGAAGACCACACCTTTAATGTGAGTGGCGTTGCTATTGCATCTAACGATGTAGCTTCCATCAAAGCTATTTATAGCTCTGCACTGATAACAAGAGTAAGGAAGCGTTGTATTGAAACTTATGGTTGGTTACCTGGAGTAAATAACGCCAAGCTTACAGCCTGCTTTGCTCGTTGGACTGACTCTCAGCTAAGACAAGTAGTCTATAAAGTTGGTAAAGTCTCATCTTCCAAAATTCGACTAGTTGATCATAATAACAGTGCTTATGCTACTGAGTTTGATAATCAGTCAGCTTTTCAAAAAAATAACATATCGTTTTCAAATCCTCGAACAACAACCTCTATTAGAGCTGCTTCGAAAATTAGAATATCAGGCTCTATTACGGGTAGTTCTTTTGTGGAGTCCGAAATTCTTCAAAGTGAATCTACTGATTCGGTCAATCTCAGCTCACAAGATGCTACAATTTTCAATGGTGCCGTTAGTCCAGTAAGTGACCCAAGTTGTGCCGGAATACAGGTAACGTCAGAATTCGGAGAAGCAAGAAGTATCACTCTTATTGATGAAAATGGAAATCCATATGTTTGGAATAATGTTCACGACGGTATTGATTTTGCTCTGCCAGAACATAGAACGTGTGATATTGTTAGTGTAAATACAGGTATGTTGAGTAAAAACTACAGCTATGGAGATGCTGCAAAAGTAGTTCATAATAGTACTTACTCAACATTGTATGGTCACGGAAGTGCGTATTTAAAGAATGATGGTCAAGTAGAGAAAGGAGAAAAAATAATTCATATGGGTTCAACAGGGAGGTCTACAGGAAATCACTTACACTTTATGATTTATCAAAATGGAAATGCCATTAACCCAAGGATCTATTTTAATTTTTAACTCTTACACAATGTCTTATAGATTAATACTGGCAATCTCATTATTTTTTATTTTTTTATCAGCTGCCTTTTTAGTGCATTTGGTAAAGATGCAAAATACCATAGATAGTGTGCAGTTAGAAAATATTCCTGGATTAACAAAGAGGTCTGATTATCAAATTAGTTGTGATAAATTAGTTTTAACCGAAAATAGCATGATTGGAGTGTGGTCTTATATTTCGTCAGGGGAGACTCCGGTTAAGAATGCAACCTTAAGCTTAAATGAGGATATGAGTGCTGTATTTTCAGGCTATGCAAGTGAGTCATTTAAAAGCTTTGGTTTATGGGAATATAAAAATGAAACTTTGGTTTTTAAACCACGCGATAACTTTAATTATTGGAGGTTGTTTATAAATAACATAAAAAAAAATTCTTCACTAAACGACAATGATTTACCCGTCATAGAAATGCTGACTGATACTTACAGCTTGCATGATGGCTATTGTTATGCAAAGCTTAATTTCTATGGAGATAATTTTAATAAGCAAATTAGCAATATTGAGTAGCTTGATTGTCGTATTTTGATTTATGCTAAAAGTGGCAAACACCTTCTTATGCTTTTCTCAAAAATTTGAGTGAATTAAGCAACTATTCAGTTTGGGCTAGTATACTAGGCTCAATATGAAACAAAAAGCGGGAGAGTTTTTACGGCGCACTCCTAAACATGCAAAATGCACATAGTCATACTTTCTAACTGATGTATTCAGTTCATGCGGTTTTTCCACGGTATACTGTGTGTACACATGAGAACCCTGCTCAAAAGCTTAATAGTGCCGTTTGCTTTTTTTGCACTCATCACGTGCTTGTATCACTGGCGTATCGGCAGCTCATTTGCGATGCATCCGGATTTTGGGCGCGACCTCTATGAGATCGGACTCATCGCGCATGGTGACATAGCGTGGCTTGGGCCAAAGTCGACATTTGGCGGACTGTATACGAGCCCACTGTATTATTATCTGATGGCTCCGGCGCTGCTTTTGGCGCCCGGTCAATTTGAATCATTGCTATATGCCAATGCTGCCTACTTTATTCTGGGTCTAGTTGGATTATATGTTCTGTGTCTTCGCAAACATACCGCTTTGGCGTCACTTGTGGTCACTATTACAGCGGCATTTCTTCCTCTTTATATACAGAGTGCGCGAGGCCCGTGGAATGGTCACTCATACTTACCATTTTTGTTGGTGCTTTTTGCCATGGTATGGGACGGTGAATATGCAGTGAATTGGCGATGGACCGGGGCAGTAGGACTACTGTTTGGAGTGGTGGTGACTATGAATTTTTCGACGATCTTGATACTGTTGCCCATTGCGGGGTTTGTGTTGATGAGGATTAAAGACAAGCGATGGATAGGGTTATTTCTGATCTCAGCCACTGTTGCTGCTTTGCCGCTACTGCTGTTTGAATTGACACATCAATTTGTGATGATGCGCAATACGTTTTTGGAGGGATCGTACTCTATATTCAGTGTTCGCCCGGGTGATTCTGTGCGCCATGGAGCAGGCATTGTTGGGCAAATGATCGGTGTGCATGATGTGGTGTCGCGCAGCTTGGGAGTGCCACTGATTGCTTGTGTTGCGGGAATACTGGCGCTTTCTTTGACCGGCAAGCGATCAAAGAGTACTGTGTTTTGGGTAGTCTTGGTGATTGCGCCGATTCTTTTTTTTGTCTGGGCATGGTCCTCTGCATTCGGCGGGCACTACTTGTATTCAGTCACGCTTCTTGTGTGGTTTGTGTTGGTGTCGCTGCTTCTTGAGAGGAATCTGGTGCATTTTATTACTATTCTGTTGGTGCTTGAGATTATGTCTTTTCCGCAGAGCGCATATGTGCAATCCGAGCGCTCACCAGCAACCCAGAAACTGGTAGTTGATGCGCTTTTCAAGAGGCAGATTCTGAAAGAGGGTGAACAGCAAATAAATGTCCTTGAGCTGGGTGATCCGATTGCCACTTCGGCGACCGGGAATGGGTATCGCTATTACCTGATGAATCACCATGTGCAGTCGGACCCGGTTTCTGCATATGGATCTTCGAGGAAGCTGGTGATTTTCAGTGAGTATCCATCGGTAGATTTTGCCAGTCTGCACAACTATGAGCTTGATCAATTCGGTCTGCAATATGTAAAAGGAGCCGAGCGCTATCGAATCAATGACACGATGGTGTATGTGCTGCAAAAGTAAAGGAGTTCAGGCAAAATGGCTGCGATCATTCCAGCTCATCATGAAAAATGCATCATCGGCATGGCGCATATGAGTGATGCCGGTATTCATGACACGCCACTTCTGCATGTCATCAAACATGACGGTATCAAAGCGATCGCCAAACAGCATTACACCCACGATGATGCGCAAAAAGTTACCGTGTGATACCACCACAATCTCTTCGTAGGGAAGTTTTTTGATAAGGTCTATTCCGTCATGAGCACGTGACACTGCTTCGTGAAAGGTTTCTTCATCGCTGTGTCGATAGTCCGGATCATGATGATTCTCCTTAATGGAAAGAAGGGTGTCTACTGCATGTGTGTCATCGTACGACAGACCGTGCAGTGATGAAGGGCGATCCAGCTCTTTAAAGTGTTCGCTCGTGGTGATGGGGAGCTCCAGCTTATTTGCGATCGCTTCGGCAGTTTGCTGAGCACGAGTATAGTGACTGGCGACAACTGCTTCTATGGGTAGGTGTGTGAGTCGATTTGCCACCGCTTCCGCCTGTTTGTGCCCGGTCTCAGACAAGGGGGTCGTGGCTACTTGATGAATGCGCTTGGCATTCAACTCACTCTCCCCGTGTCGGACAAGATAAATATTCATACGTCAGCGTTGGCGGAGAGGGAGGGATTCGAACCCTCGATGACGTTGCCGCCATACTAGTTTTCGAGACTAGCCGAATCAACCACTCTCGCACCTCTCCAATATATAGCTACACGAAAGATTGGTACGAGTATTGTATCAAATATTGCTACCGGATGCTCTTTTCTTAGAGTTTAAGGTGGCTGCCGACTTCATCTACTGTATTCGTTCTTGTTTTGAGTACAATAGGTGGGTGGATATAAAAAAGTTTCAAAAAACAGTGTGGGAGTATTATCGCAACAATCGTCGGGCGATGCCGTGGCGCGATCATATCGACCCGTATCATGTAGTGCTGTCAGAAATCATGCTGCAGCAGACACAAGTGCCGCGCGTGTTGACAAAGTTTGCTGAATTTACCGATCAGTTTCCTACATTTGATGCGCTGGCGCGGGCGCCTTTGGGGGATGTGCTTCGGGCCTGGCAGGGGATGGGGTATAATCGCCGCGGAAAGTATCTGCAGCAGGTGGCCCAGATTGTCACTGATGAGTACGATGGGATTCTGCCTGATGATCCGTCGATCCTGGTGAAGTGGCCGGGGATCGGGCCGGCGACCGCTGCTTCTATTGTGTGCTACATCTACAACAAGCCGGTTGTGTTTATCGAAACCAATATTCGTCGGGTCTTTATTCATCACTTTTTTCATGACACAGAAGGTGTAGACGATCGGGATATATGGCCGCTTGTGGCTGAGGCTATGGATAAGCAAAAGCCGCGCGATTGGTATTACGCCCTGATGGATTATGGTACTCATCTGGCAAAGACCGTGCCTAATCCGAATCGGCGCAGTCGTCACCACAGTATGCAGTCTCGGTTTGCAGGATCCAGGCGCCAAGTACGCGGCGCGGTTCTTCGCGCATTAAGCGGCGCACCAGCTGGCATGACGAGTGCTGAGCTTGCGCAGGCGGTATCTGATGAGCGGCTTGAAGAAGTGGTGAATGCCATGGAGCGAGAAGGTTTGGTCCGGGCAGAAGCAGATGTGCTGAAACTATAGTATGTCCTTTTGTGACAATCCAATAAGCGCAACATTTATGTGCTGGTTTGACCTATTGACAGGGTGAACAATCGTTTAGTATAGTAAACGTATGTTCACTTACACTTCCTGGCCTGCCGCCGTATTGCACGTTGATGCCGATGCATTTTTTGCTTCAGTTATGCAGGCAGAGTATCCTGAGTATCGCGGCAAACCGGTGATTGTCGGTCAAGAACGCGGGCTTGCCACTGCCATCTCCTACGAAGCCCGCGCCTATGGTGTGCACCGCGGTATGCTCACTCATCAGATTAAAAAGGTGTGTCCGCAGTGTATTTGTTTGTCGTCGGATTTTGAACTCTTCGGGCTCTATTCGTCGCGCATGTTCTCCATATTGCGTCGCTATTCACCGACTGTTGAAGAGTACTCGATTGACGAGGCTTTTGTCGATATAAAAGGAATGCGACGACCGCTTCGCATGAGTTATGAGCAGATTGCGCGTGCTATTCAAAAAGATATATGGGATGAACTTCAGATCGGTGTTTCAATCGGTGTCTCAGTCACCAAGACGCTTGCCAAAGTGGCATCAGGCCACAATAAGCCAAAAGGCATCTCCGTGATCAGCGCCCGTCATATCGAAGAGTATTTGGCTCAGGTACCGATTGCTGATGTGTGGGGAATCGGGCGCCAGACTGGGAATTATTTTCGTAAGCTGGGTATTCAGACGGCTTTGGATTTTGCACAAAAGCCTGAGTATTATCTGGCTAAAAACAGAATGCCCAGACCGCTTCAGGAGCTGTGGTATGAGATGCGCGGCACTACCGTGTACTCGGTCAATCCGCATGTCAAAGATACGTACAAGTCAATTTCTCGCACTCAAACATTCAAGCCTATCAGTGATAAATCGTTTTTGTTTTCCCGCGCCATCTATCATATCGAAGACGCGTTCTCTAAGGCTCGCCGCTATAATTATGCGGTAGGTGCCATGTATCTGTTTCTCAAAACCCAGCAGTTTCGCTATATCAGCACAGAGATTCAGTTTCCTCATGCGGTCGTGTATCCTCTTTTGATTCGCCCCACGATCGAGGAGGCATTTGAGCGCATCTATGACCCGGCCAAACAATACCGGACTGTCGGCTGTACTATAAGCAGATTCAGTGACGCCTCAGCGCGTCAGCCGTCACTTTTCAGCGAGGAAGTTGAGCAAAAACAATCCAAGATAAAAGATCTGTATCCGCTGTTTGAAAAAGGGCGGGTTGATTTTGGCACGGCATTATTTGACCCCGGTCGGTTGCAGAGCAAAAAAACCATCAGGCCGGTGGTGGGCAACGGTGCGCGATTTTTCTAACGGGTTACACCGTAGGTGCGAACCAAAGGAGTAAGAGGGCACTGTTCGTGGTCATGCTTTCGAGCTACACAGTATTGTCTGCCGTAGTTGATGAGTCGGTAGGTAAAAGCAAACCATTCATTTTGAGGCAATAGTTTCATCAAGTCGCGCTCGATTTTTACCGGATCTTTTTGATTCGTGAGCCCTAGTTTTTGAGAGAGGCGAATCATGTGAGTATCGATCGCCATTCCTTCGACTACACCATATGCATTGCCCAGCACAACATTGGCGGTCTTTCGGGCGACCCCCGGTATTACCAGCATTTCTTTCATTGTGTGCGGAATCTCATCGTGATATACGTCGTGAACTACCCGCGCCGCGCCAAGAATGTTTTTCGTTTTGGCCCGATAAAATCCTGTTTGAAAAATAAGTTTCTCTACTTCCAGCGGATCAGCAGTCAGAAAATCATGAATGGTCGGGTAGCGGGCAAAGAGTCGCGGAGTAATTTCATTTACTTTTTTGTCAGTGCATTGCGCTGAAAGAATAACAGACACCAACAGTTGCCAAGGGTTGTCGTATGTCAGCATGGTTTTAGGGCTGCCGTAGAGAGAATAGAGTTGTGTATTGATGGCAGTAGCCAGCTCTTTTCGTTTGGTCAAACTCAATAGTTTCATGAGACAAGAAGATTACTGTCCTTGCGCAGTGTCGACCATGTAATCTTTGGAGACAGCGGGGACATAGGCAACAAAATTATTTTCATCACCTAAAAATACGTAGACAGGCTGAAGGTACTGTTGTGTTTGTTCACTGTCAAAGTAGGCCAAAAACATTTTTTTTATAGTGATATTTTTTTGCTTTGTGGGATTTTGCACCACATATCCGCGACCTTGTTGCAGGTCAGCATAGGCTTCCTCACCGGTTCGAAGCGGATATATACCGATCTGATCAGATGAACGCTCCTGGTATTGCACTTGGGCTTTCAGTACCTTGTAGTCATTGTTTGTGTAAAACGTCATCAGGACATAATTTTGCGTATTGTAGTAGCTTGGAGATACGACCGGAATTCCGTTGAGGTCGGGTCGGGAAAAGTCAATCTCAACCATGTTGGGAGTGTCTTGTGTACTGCTTGCCGCACCGGTTTGGATTGTTTTTACTTGCTTACTTTGTGGGTCAAAAGAAAAGTAGATTACGTTGGTCTGTCCGACCGCCAGCTCACGCGGATACACATCCAGTTGAGTAAGAACAGACTTGGCGCGCGACTCGGCTTCAACTGACGTGGGAACCGTGGTTGACTCAAAAATAGAAGCATCATCTTCAAAGAGATACTCGTAGGTGAAATTAAAACTCTCCAGATCAACTTTGAGTTTTTGCGTGGGGTCTGTGTAGATTGATTGAGAACCCAGTATACGCGGTCGGACTGCTTCCACATCGACTCCTAGACTTTTGGCCATCAGGTGTGCTTTTTCATCGGCTCCAAAGCGTGAGGTCGGCGGTTCAAGAAGCAGATATACATTGGCAGCATCAGTGGCAGTGACCGGTTTTCCGTCGATGTTATCAAGAGTGAACTGCATATTTGCCGACGTATCAGTGATGTTGGCAAGCGGGTTGGGAAGTGCCTGAAAGATAGGGTTCAGGCTGCCGGTTGCCTGTGTGCGTCTGCTTTGCAGGATGCTGAACAGGCGGATTGAATAGGCGGTAATCAGAACGACCAGTAAAAACAATACCACGTGAAAGAAGTATTTTCGGATGTAAAACGACAATTCAGTCAGCGTCATACGGATAATTATAGCAGTTTGCGTGTGGGGCTTTGGATCTATTTGTATCAGCTGCTGCGCATGCGGGTGGGAAATGGTATAATAGATATCTGCAAATCAACCAGGGGTACCCAAGTGGCCAACGGGGGCAGACTGTAAATCTGCTGGTGTATACCTTCGGGGGTTCGAATCCCTCCCCCTGGACACGACTTCATCTTGTTCGGACAAACTTTTGCGGTACAATACTTCTATGAGACCGATCCGTTGGATACAACGAAAATCCCGCACCTGGTGGCATGTGTTTTCCCAAAGCATATTTAACAAAGCATATTACTCGCATTTGCAGGATGTGCCGCTTTCATTTTCCGTAAAATTCATCTGTGTGTTTTTTATGCTCTACATGCTGTTTTGGTCAGCGGTGGCAAGTGTTGCCTTAAGCGCCTGGGTACCGAAGCTTCAGAAAGCACTTCCCGGGTGGGAGAAATCAATTATCGCAACCTATCCGGATACTGCTACATTCACTATAAAAGACGGGGAGCTGAGTACAAATATGAAACAACCCTTTGTGGTGGCGATGTCAAAAGATATTCAGGCCGAGCGCAGCTCTGAAACATTTGATCGGGCAAATATACTGGTGATTGATCAGCGCGCAACAAGCGCAGATTACCGGAAAAAAGATACGATCGTCTTAGTGACGAATAAAGAAGTGGTAGTGCCGGCAAGTCGCGCGCCTGAGTCAGCATACGAAGTGTTCCCGTTGTCTTCATTCGTAGAGAAGAATGCGGCACCCTTTACTATCACGCAGTCAAATTTTGATGCGTTTGTGCGCTCTGCCGGTGAATATGTTGATACCCATATCTGGACATTTTATCCGTGGTTTGCTGCCATGGTGGCGTTTGGTATGGTGACTCTGGGATCTGTCGGACTGATTCTTTACCATCTCATGCTCTTTTTCTTTCTCGGATTTTTGGTATATCTCATTGCCAAGCTTTCGCGCGCCATGACCTACCGCCGCAGCTATCAGCTTGCGATCCACGCATTTGTGGCTCCGTTTTTGGTCGACGCGTTGCTCAAGCTGATGATCGGCGAGTATTACAGCTCCTTTTACTTCATGGGGCTCTTTGCTGTCTGGGTGCTCTATATCATGACTCCCGCGCAGCCTGTGTCGCGCGACTCTTGACAGCGTGATTCTGATTCCTCTATACTCAAATGAGAGCTTCTTTTGAATAAAAGAAGTACTTTTTTATACAGTTATTATTCAAAACCACCTATTCTATGGCGACGAAAAAAACCAAGTCAACAAAAACAGTGAAAAAAAGCGCACCGCGCGCAGCTTCACCATCGCGTGAGCCACTCGATAGTCCCGTGATCCGTATGGGTGTTGTGTTCGTGATTATCGCAGCACTTGCGCTCATGTTTTATGCCGGTCAGATCTCGACTGTCATGATGCAAAAATAAATCGTTTCAGACTTTTTCTGTTATAAAAAATCCCCCCAATTCGGGGGGATTTTTTGTGGGTTGCTTTGATGGGTGTGGATCTTAGAAATCCATGCCGCCGGGCATACCACCCATAGGAGGTGCTGCCGGAGCCTCTTTCTTCTCAGGCTTTTCAGCAACAAGCGCCTCAGTCGTGAGAATCATCTTGGCGACTGATGTTGCATTTTGGACTGCTGTGCGAACCACTTTTAATGGATCGATGATGCCTGCTTTGATCATATCAACTGCTTGCGCATTGGACTCATTGTCGAGTTTGACGACGTTAAATCCTTGACCTTTCTGGCTTGCACCGCGAGCTTTCTCCAGGAGAAGCCCCGGATTTAGACCGGCATTTTCCATGAGTTTCATAAACGGTGCTTCAAGGGCTCGCTTTACAATAGTAAAGCCAATTGCCTCATCGCCTGACAGCTTGTATGTGCCTGCATCCATGGTCTGGGCAATAGACAACAGTGCTACTGCACCACCCGGGACAATACCTTCCTCAAGCGCCGCTTTTGTAGCTGCTACTGCATCTGTGACACGTTCTTTTTTGTCTTTGAGCTCGATCTCACTGGCTGCGCCAAGTTCAATCACACCGACACCGCCGGTGAGTTTGGCCAGGCGCTCCTGGAGCTTTTCGCGATCAAAGTCTGAAGTGGCCTCTTTGGCTTGGTTACGAATCTGAGCCACGCGCTTTTCAATCTCTTTTTTCGCGCCGGCACCGCCGATGATGCGGGTGCTTTCCTTGTCAGACCAGACCATATCGGCTCGTCCGCAGTCGACATCAACATCGATGTTCTCCAAGGTCTTTCCGACCTCATCTGAGATCACGCTTCCGCCGGTGAGGATGGCGATATCGGTAAGCATTTCCTTTCGGCGATCACCAAAGCCCGGGGCTTTGACAACAAGTGCCTGGAATGTGCCGCGCAGGTTGTTCAGAACGAGCGTGGTAAGCGCTTCGCCTTCGACATCATCCGCAATAATCACGATATTTTTGGTAACTTTGACGACTTTCTCCAAAAACGGAAGAAGGTCAGATACTGCAGTGATTTTTTTATCCGTGATCAAAATGTACGGATTCTGAATCTCGGCAATCATCTTTTCACGATCGGTAGAGAAGTATGATGAGGCATATCCTCGGTCAAACTCCATACCTTCTTTGTGAATGACTGAGGTCTCCAGTGACTTTCCTTCTTCAATGGTCACCACACCGTCTTTGCCTCCGACGAGTTTTAAAGCGTCAGCGATCAAGGTGCCGAGTGCTGCGTCTCCTGCTGAGATCGTGGCTACATCGGCTGCTTCCTTGATGGTGATTTCTTTTTTACTTTTTTTCAGCTCTTCAACGATATGTTCACCGGCTTTGATAATGCCGCTGCTCATCATCATGGCGTTGGCTCCTGAGTTGATCATTTTGACTCCCTCTTGGACCATTGCGCGGGTAAGAACAGTGGCGGTGGTGGTGCCGTCTCCGGCTACATCAGCTGTTTTTGATGCTGCCTCTTTAACAAGCTGCGCACCCATGTTTTCAAACGGATCTTCAAGCTCAATTTCGCGAGCGACTGAAACACCGTCGTGAAGCACGGCCGGTGCTCCCCATTTTTTATCCAGCGCCACATTGCGACCTTTGGGGCCAAGGGTTGTGGATACGGCGTCTGCCAATTTGTTAACGCCACCCATCAGTTTTTGACGAGCTTCCGGTCCATAGATGATTTGTTTTGCTGCCATAGTAGTTGTATAGTCTTAAATTTTGTAATGTAAATTGCTTATGCGACAACGGCCATGATATCTGACTGCTTGATAAGCATCATTTCATCATTGCCCATTTTAATTTCTTCGCTTCCCCATTTTTTATAGAGGACTTTGTCACCGACTTTTACGTCCATCGGCATGCGATTTTCGCCGTCTTCATCATATGCGCCCGGGCCGACTGCAAGGACTTCACCCATTTGGGGTTTTTCTTTTGCAGCGTCAGGGAGAATGATGCCTGAGGCGGTCTTTTCCTCCTGTTTGACAGGGGCGACCAACACGTAATCATGAAGTGGTTTGATACCGGCGGTATTTTTTGCCATAGATTTTTAGTAAATAAACTAATAAACTGAATATGCAATGCGCTTTGTCATTGTCAGTAGTATTTTATATCGTATTTCAAAACGATTGTCAAGCTCTATGCCAGTCTGCTAAATCAGACGACTGCTACTGAAGAAATTTATTGTCATAAAAGCACATCATGGGAGACTATACGCCGATTCAACTTCACGAGCATAATGAAGTAGCACAGCTTTACACCCGTCTTGAAGCGGCCAAGCTGCCGGCTGACCTGAAAGAAAAAGCCATGCATCAGATAGAGCGCATTGAACTGACGCTGAAGTACGGTGGTAACTTTTCTCAGCTTGATATTACTGATAAATATATTGACTGGATCACCAATCTACCGTGGGATACTCTGTCTCAGGATACGCTTGATATTACAGAGGCGAAAAAAGTACTTGATGCGAATCACCATGCTCTGGAGAAAATCAAAGCCCGCGTACTGGAGTATTTGTCAGTGCTTATCATGCAGAAGAAGTTTCAGGGTGAACACAAGCCATTTCATGCGCCGATTCTCTTTTTTGTCGGACTTGCCGGTACCGGCAAGACGACCTTTGCCAAATCGATTGCCGAAGCATTGGGGCGCCAGTTTATCCGCATTCCCTTCGGAGGACTATCTTCAGCACTAGATCTTCGCGGTCAGGCAAAGACCACGCCTCAGGCAGAGCCAGGCCAAGTGATCAAAAATATCCGCAAAGCAGCCACACGCAATCCGGTTATCTTATTGGATGAGCTGGACCGCGTCACCCCAGAGGCGCGATCGGCGATAATGGGTGTGTTGATTGAGCTTTTGGATCCGGGGCAGAACAAGGAGTTTACTGATTACTTTATCGATTATCCGTTTGACCTCTCACAGTCACTGTTTGTGGCGACTGCCAATAATACCCGTGACATCTCTACGGCGGTACTTGATCGTCTTGAAGTGATTCAGATGCCAAGCTACACCGATGCGGAAAAAATCATCATCGCCAAAGAATACGTGCTTCCCAAGGCGCTGAAAAACGCCGGTCTGGCGCCTGATGCGATCACAGTGGCTGACGACACCTGGTCTAAGCTTACGCGCCCCTTGGGGTTTGACGCGGGTATTCGTACCTTAGAGCGCACCATCGATGGTGTAATCAGAAAAGCGGCCCTCAAGATCGTCTCCGGTCAGGGGCAAAAATTCCATATCGACGAAACGAATGTTCGCGAATTCGTCGAGGGCGGCGTAATGGGCTAAAGACTATTCTTTGTAGCGTTTTTGGTGCAGTTGAATATCACCTTCTTCTATCGTGATATAGCTGATGCGGCCGTATTTATTGAATCCGCTATTGGCGTAGCGCGCGCTGTGATCGACTTCGGCAAAGTGGGTGTGTCCGGTGATTAGGTAGGTGTCTTTGTCGAGTTTGGATACCAGGTCTCCTTTTTTTATCTTCTCGTTCATCGGGCGATAAAATATGTTTGAAAATCGATGGCCAAAGATACGAAGCGCCATCTCTTCAACGCCTTGCAGTACATTGACCATCCAGCCCGGCAGAAGCAAGCCGATTCTGGAATCGAGCATGGGATATACGCGGTCACCATGTTCGACGACGATTGTTTTTTCGCCGCTCTCAAATGCGTGCTGTAGGCCCTGGGTAGCAGAAAACAGACTTACTCGTTCGTCACTATGGCGCTCCCCATCATGATTACCATAAAGGTACACAGCCTTTTTCTTCTTGAGTGCAGGAAAGAGTTCTGTGGCCCACGGGGATTTGACGATTGCATCAAACGAGTGGAGATATCCTTCCCAAAAGTCACCATTGATGATGACTCGATCAGCGTCATTGATGGCCTCCAGCAGGAGCCGGCACTTGTCCGGTTCAAACCGAGGTTCAAGATGCGTGTCTGAAAAGATAAGATATTTCACGGTAGTTGACAGTTGATGGTTGTTCGTTGCTAGTTGCAGAGTATGGGCGAAGCAACCGTGCACAACAAACAGTTCTGCACAGCCTCTTTGTACTAGTAATTAACAAATCAGATTACTTTGCGTTTTGCATGGCGGCTACGATGTTGCCCGGCACCTCTTCATAGTGCGAGGGCTCCATGTATGGGATACCACGTCCTTCAGTAAGTGAACGAAGGGTAGTAACATAACCGGAAAGCTCAGCAAGAGGCACATAGGCGCGAATGACCGTTACTTTATTTTTCTTTTCAGATCCCAAGATCTTTCCGCGCTTACTGGAGACGTCACCGATGACTACACCCATAAACTCATCCGGAACAGTGATCTCAAGCTTCATGATCGGCTCCAAGAGGACAAGTCCTGCTTTTTTGGTACCGTCCTGAAGAGCCATGGATCCGGCGATCTTAAAGGCGATGTCAGAGGAGTCTACATCGTGGTACGAACCGTCGTACAGTTCGACTTTCATGTCGACCATCGGGTATCCAAGAAGCACACCTTTCTCCATAGCTTCAATGACACCTTTTTGCACAGAAGGAATAAATTCGTTCGGAATAGATCCTCCTTTGATGGCATTCACAAACTGGAACCCTTCACCACGACCAAGCGGCTCAAGGCGAATAAGACAGTGTCCATATTGACCGCGGCCTCCGGACTGCTTGATGTATTTGGCTTCTGCTTGTCCCGGTCCCTGAATGGTTTCGCGATAGGCGACCATCGGTTTTCCGACATTGGCTTCCATTCCCATCTCGCGTTTCATACGATCGACGAGAATCTCCAAGTGCAGCTCCCCCATACCTGACATGATTGTCTGGCCGGTTTCGTGATCCATTTTTACACGGAAGGTAGGATCTTCTTCAGCAAGTCGCTGCAGTGCAAATCCGAGTTTTTCCTGGTCTGCTTTGGTTTTTGGCTCAATAGCAAGTGAGATAACCGGCTCGGCAAAGGTGATTTGCTCCAAAAGAATCGGCTCACTTTGGTTGGTGAGAGTATCACCGGTCACGACCTCTTTTGGTCCGACAAGTGCCACGATTTCACCGGCATATGCCTTATCGATTTCCTCACGATTGTTTGCGTGCATCAGAAGAATACGGCTGACACGCTCTTGTTTTCCTTTGTTTACATCATACACATACGATCCTGCCTCAAGAGTACCTGAGTAGATGCGGGTGTAAGTGATTTTTCCGACGTGCGGATCCAGTTGGATTTTGAATGCGAGTGCGGAAAACTTCTCATCTGATGTCAGTTTACGCGTTTCTTCTGCTTCAGTTTTTGGATTGGTGCCGGTGATTTGTCCCAGATCCTGAGGAGATGGGAGATAATCGATGATTGCATCCAAGACCGGTTGAACACCTTTGTTACGAAGAGAAGTTCCACAGTATACCGGAATGATTTTGTATCCGATGACTGCTGCGCGAAGTGCTTTTTGAATCTCGTTGTTGTTGATTTCGTCGCCGTTGAGATATTTCTCAAGAAGCGCGTCATCGGTCTCAGCAACTTTTTCAATCAGTTTTGCACGATATTCTTCTGCTTTTGCCTTCAGGTCCTCAGGGATTTCAGTGGTTGTGTATTTGATTCCTTCTTTATCCTGATCCCATACCAATGCCTGCATCTTCATGAGGTCGATCATACCGACAAAAGTATCCTCTTTTCCGATGGGGTAGACCATGCAGACAGGATTGGCACCAAGACGATCTTCGATCTCCTTGACGGTTCCTTCAAAGTCAGCACCGAGTTTGTCCATTTTGTTGATGAAACATACGCGTGGCACTTTGTATTTATCTGCCTGACGCCATACGGTTTCTGACTGGCTCTGCACGCCTTCTTCTGCGTCAAATACGATAACACCGCCGTCAAGAACACGAAGTGAACGTTCTACTTCAGCAGTAAAGTCTACGTGGCCCGGAGTATCAATGATGTTGATGCGGGTGTCACGCCAGAATGTGGTGGTGGCAGCTGACACAATGGTGATGCCACGTTCGCGCTCTTGCTCCATCCAGTCCATCTGAGTGTTTCCATCGTCGATGTCACCGATTTTGTAGGATCGGCCGGTATAAAAAAGGATGCGCTCGGTGGTAGTCGTCTTACCGGAATCAATGTGGGCGATGATGCCTACATTTCTAATCTTGTCCAACGGGACATTACGGTTTTTGGTGACGACATTATTTTGTGCCATGGGTATGTGATGAATTAAGTATTAAGTATTTAGTATACGGTATTTACATAACCGACAGTGTCTGATTTAAACACAAGCAGGCGATGTGCGGATACCGTATTGTCCGCCGGTGAGATTTACCACTTCAAGTGGGCGAATGCTTTGTTTGCTTCGGCGAGTTTCTCCGTCTGGAGGCGCTTCGCAACGGCATTTCCCTGATTTTGAGCAGCTTCTTTGATCTCAGTGTAGAGCTTGTCTGCAAAGGTCTTAAACTCCTTGTTGGAGCGAGTTTTTGCAGTATCAATAATCCAGTTAAGAGCAAGATACAGTTTGCGCTCGCGACGTACTTCGATTGGCACCAAGTATGATGCGCCGCCCAAGCGACGTGGCTTTACTTCATGTTGCGGAGCAACATTGCCGATTGCCTGGTGAAGCACTTTCAGCGGATCTTCTTTATCAGCTTCAAATTTGCGACACATATCGTGCACAATTTTTTCAGCTACAGTTTTTTTTCCGTCGACCATGACGTAATTAATGAGCTTTGCGATCTCAAAGCTGTTGTACACGGGATCATCGTGTACCGGTTGTCGTTTGTATGAATGTCGTGGCATGTCTTTTTAGAATTACAAATTAGGTATTACAGGTATTAGGCTTTCGGTTTTTTACTTCCGTACTTCGAGCGTGAAGTACCACGCTTATCAACACCATTGGTATCGTACTTACCGCGAACGATATGGTACTTTACACCCGGCAAATCTTTTACACGTCCACCACGCACCAATACGATAGAGTGCTCAGCCAGATTGTGACCGATACCCTGGATATAGGCGGTAACTTCCATTTTGTTTGAAAGACGCACACGTGCAACTTTACGCAAAGCGGAGTTTGGTTTTTTCGGCGTCATGGTACGAACCACAGTACAGACTCCTCGTTTCAGAGGTGAATTGTGTGAAACGTAACGGCGCTTCAGTGAATTAAAATTTGCTTTCAATGCGACGGCGCGAGATTTTTTAGTTCTCTTCTGACGCTTGTGCTTGATCAGCTGGTTGATTGTCGGCATACGTATTAATAAATTGACCGTAATACTTGTCAATAAGCTCATTCGTTACAGGAATGAGCCTTCCAATTATAACATTTTCTTTCAGGCCCAGCAAGTAGTCTACCTGACCCTTTATTGCAGCCTGTGAAAGGACATTTGTGGTTTGCTCAAATGATGCACTTGAGAGCCATGAATCGGTGTGGATCGCAGCCTTGGTAATACCAAGAATTGAGACTTTTCCGACTGCAGGTTTGGCGCCCTGTGACAGCATTTTCTTGTTTTCTTCCTCGAAGCGGATAAATGATACCACTTCGTCTTTGATGAATGACGTGTCACCTTCGTCTTCGATGATGATCTTTTCACTCATCTTGCGGATGATAACCTCAAAATGCTTGTCATGAATGCCGATTCCCTGTGATTCGTACACGTTTTGTACTTCGCTCAGAAGATACAATTGTGCAGAATGCAGTCCTTTAATCGACAGCACATCGCTTACGTCAAGATGACCTTCTGAAAGGGCAGAACCCTTGGAGACAATGTCGCCGTCTTTGACTTTAAGCTGCTGAGACATAGGGATCATAAATTCTTGCTCGGTGTGAGTGTCGCCGTCTTTTGGTGTGACGCGTACGATGTATGCTTCACGACTGCGATCTTCTTTGACCTCGACATTTCCGGCAAACTCGGCGATCGGGGAAACGACCTTCGGGGTGCGAGCCTCAAAGAGCTCTTCCACACGAGGCAGACCCTGGGTTACGTCTGAAATGACGATACCTCCAAAGTGGCGTACACGCATGGTCAGCTGAGTACCCGGCTCTCCGATTGACTGAGCAGCCATGACACCGACTGGCACACCGATCTCGACTGGGCGGCGGGTCGACAAGTCGATTCCGTAACACATCTGACAGACGCCGTATTTGGCCTGGCAGTACAGTGCAGAGCGGACGGTTGCGTGAGTCACTTGGTGCTTGGCGATTTCTTTGAGTTCATCCTCATCAATAAGGGCACCCTTGGTGTAGATAACCTTTCCTTTGGTGTCTTTCAGATCTTCTGCCAAGTAGCGGCCGCGAATACGATCCATGAACTTATCACCGCGAATATCTTCGGTGGTGATTTCAAGACCATTGGCGGTGCCACAGTCAACCTGGCGTACGATCATGTCGTGAGCCACATCTACAAGACGTCGAGTCAGGTATCCTGCGTCGGCGGTCTTGAGTGCTGAGTCGGTCAGACCTTTTCGCGCACCTCGTGCTGAGATGACGTATTCAAAGATCGACAGACCTTCGCGGTAATTTGACTTGGTCGGAACCTCAATAATCTTACCCAATGGATCCACAACAAGTCCTTTGATGGCGGAAAGCTGCTTCAGCTGTTCGCGTGAAGCACGAGCTCCTCCGGACTTAATAATGATCTTGACCGGATTCTCTTCATCGATCTTGTTCCAGGTCTTATCAGCCAGTTTTTCAGTGGTATCAATCCACAGCTTGTTTGAATGGCGACGTCGTTCATCTGCGGTGAGAAGTCCCTGTGCAAAATTGGCTTGCAGCTTGGCTACCTCAGCTTCAGTCTCGGCAACGATGACATCCTTGTCTTCGGTGGTTTCACAGTCAAAGACAGATACAGACAGTCCGCAGGCGATTGTGGCGCCCCAGAATCCGATCTCTTTGAGCTTGTCGATCAGTTCACCGACTTTGGAGTTCTCTTCATACAACTTGGATGCATCGACGATGATGTTTTTCACATCTGATGCTTTCAGATCCTCATTGCGGAATCGAAGCTCTTCAGGAAGCAGTTGATTGACCATGATGCGACCGACTGAGGTACGCATCATCTGACCGTCGACCATAACCATGATCGGTTGGCGAAGGGTAATGCGCTCCAGCTGGTATGAGCTGATGGCTTCATCTGCTGATGCGTAGTTCTTAATTTCCTCATCTTTTTTAGATGCATAGGTGTTGTCCAAGGTGGTCAGGTAGTAGATACCCAGCGCCATCTCTTTGTTCGGCAACACGATCGGTGATCCATCTGCCGGCTTCAACAAGTTGTGATACGGCAACATGCGGTTTTTCACCTCGTCAATAGATTCTTTGGAAAGCGGCAAGAACACACCCATGGCGTCTCCGTCAAAGTCTGCGTTATATCCTGCACAGACAGTCGGATGCAGCTTAATTGCATTGGAATCAGTCAATACCGGGTAGAACGCCAGGATCGAGAGCTTATGCAGGGTAGGTGCGCGGTTGAGGAGCACCGGATGATCTTTGGTTACTTCCTCCAAGATGTCATAGACAACCGGCTCACGCTGTTCGAGGAAGTTTTTTGCACTCTTGATGTTGGGCGCATATCCGCGAACGATGATCTCATGCAGCATGTATGGCTTGAACAGCTCAAGAGCCATCTCTTTCGGAATACCGCACTGATCAATGCGAAGCTCCGGTCCGACGATGATCGTGGAACGTCCGGAGTAATCGACACGCTTTCCGAGAAGGTTCTGACGGAAACGACCCTGCTTACCGCGAAGGACGTCTGACAGAGACTTCTGGATCTTTGAGGCTGATCCCTGATTACGGGAACGGCCACGTGACTTTTGCAAGTCAAGAAGTGAGTCGACAGCTTCCTGAAGCATGCGCTTTTCGTTGCGCAAGATGATCTCAGGAGCACCAAGCTCAATAAGCTGTTTCAAACGATTGTTTCGGTTGATGACACGACGATAGAAGTCGTTCAAGTCTGAAGTGGCAAACTTACCACCGGGCAGTTGCACCACCGGACGAAGGTCTGGTGGGATAACCGGCAGAACTGAGAGCACCATCCAGACAGGCTGGGTTTCGCTCTTAATAAACGCTTCAATGACACGTACTTTCTTCAAGAGCTTGCTGCGGCGCTCTCCCTTTGCCTTTGCCAACTCATTCAAAGTCTCTGAGTAGAGTTTTGGCAGATCAAGATTCTCCAAAAGATCATAGATTGCCTCAGATCCCATACCGACTTCAACACAGTCATCGAGACCGTATTCACGAAGGTACAGATAATCATCTTCCTCAATCAGGTCATTGACCTTGATTGATTTGACGATTTTTACAAAGCGATCAAAGAACGCAGTTTTATTGGCCTTGCGGTCAACAAATCGATTTGAGATCTGCTTGTAATGCTCTTTCTCTTTAAGGGCGATCTCTGACAATGCGATTTCGGCTTGCTCTTTGTTGCCAAGCTTCTTCTTCATGTCTTCAGTCTGTTTTACATATGACTGACGGGCAGCTTCTTTTTCTGCCTCATGACGATCTTCTTCTTTTTGAAGCTCTTCTTTTTTCAGGTCTTCAAGTTTCTGAACAGCCTCTTTTTTCTTGTCATCATTGATTTCCAAAACTAAATAGAGAGCATAATAGATGACGCGCTCAAGTGACTGAGGAGGAATGTCAAGAAGGGTGCTCAGAGGAGCAGCAGTTCCTTTAAAGTACCAGATGTGGGCAATCGGGGATGCGAGTTTGATGTATCCCATGCGCTCACGACGTACTGCTGAAGTAGTTACTTCAACACCGCAGCGATCACAGACAATACCGCGATAGCGAATGCGCTTGTACTTTCCGCAGTAACATTCATAATCTTTGGTGGGTCCGAAGATGCGCTCATCAAAGAGTCCGTCTTTTTCCGGACGAAGGGTACGATAATTAATGGTTTCCGGTTTGGTTACTTCGCCTCCTTTGGCCCATGAGAGGACGTCTTCTGGTGAAGCAAGACGTACGCGCAATCCGCTAAAGTCGACGATGTTGAGATCTGATTGTTCCATGTGGAGGCTGTTTATTTGATGTAATCAATTGATAATCCGAGTGCATTGAGCTCTTTTAAGAGAACGTGGAATGATTCCGGTACGTTGGACTGCGGAATATCAAGTCCCTTAATGATTGCTTCAAAGGCTTTGACACGACCACGAAGATCGTCTGATTTGATCGTAAGCATCTCCTGCAACACGTGCGGTACACGATGTGACTCAAGAGCCCAGACTTCCATCTCTCCGAATCGCTGACCTCCCATTTGACTCTTTCCTCCAAGCGGCTGCTGGGTGACGAGTGAGTATGGTCCGATCGATCGGGCATGGAATTTGTCTTCGATCATGTGAATAAGCTTCATGATGTATCCGACACCGACCAGGGCTTTTCGCTCAAACGGTCGACCGGTAGCTCCGTCATACAGAGTCACCTTTCCGTCAACCGGCAGATCAAGCTTGGCAAGCTCAGTCATAATGAATTCTTCCTGAATACGTTCAAAGATCGGGAACTGCATCTTCGTCTCTTCGTTGAGGGCGATGAGTCCGATCAGCGTTTCATAGAGCTGACCCAAGTTCATGCGGGCAAGAATCGACAGCGGTGAGATGATGATGTCGACCGGGGTTCCGTCTTCCAGGTACGGCATGTCCCACTCCGGCAAAATGCGGGAGATGACACCTTTGTTACCATGTCGTCCGGCGAGTTTGTCTCCGACAGAGATCTTTCGCAGTTGGGCGATGGTGACAAGTACACGCTTGATGATGCTTGGCTCCAATTCGTTTGGATCTTTCTTGGTGTCAATGATATCGATGTTGACCACCGTTCCGCGCTTTCCGTACGGTACGCGCAGTGAGGTGTCTTTTACATCTTTTGCTTTTTCTCCGAAGATTGCTCGAAGCAGTCGTTCTTCTGCTGAGAGTTCTTTCTCTCCTTTTGGCGCAACCTTACCGACCAAGATGTCTCCGCCACCGACTTCGGTACCGTTGACAATAAGTCCTTCTTTATCAAGGTTTCCCAGAATCTCTTCACGAACATTGGGGATATCGCGAGTCAACTCCTCCGGTCCCAGCTTGGTGTCAACCAAGTCAGCGATGAATTCTTCGCTTGAGATTGAGGTCAGAAGGTCTTCGCGAACCAATCGCTCAGAGACCACAAATCCGTCCTCGTATCCGAGTCCATTGAGTGAGGTGTATGCGATAACCAAGTTTTGACCGAGGGCGAGTTTTCCATCTTCTGATGATGGTCCGTCGACCAAGAGGTCACCTTTTTTGACTTTTTGCTTGGATTCGACGCGTGGGCGCTGATCAAAGACAACATCTTTATTGGTCTTCACAAAGCGCTCCAGCTTGTATTCATAATCTTTACCGCTTTTACCGGTCAACACAACGCGGCTTCCGTCAACATAGCTTACGACTCCGTCTTCCGGAGCAAAGATAGTGCGGCCGAGCGATGCGGTGACTTTGCGCTCCATGCCGGTTCCGACATACGGAGATGACGGGCGGACAAGCGGTACGGCCTGACATTGCATGTGGGTACCCATAAGAGCACGTGACGCATCGTCATTTTGCAAGAACGGAATCAGCGCTGCTGATGCACCGACTGCCTGACGGGGTGAGATATCAATATACTGCACCTTATCAGGAGTGACCTCTGCGATATCGCCGTTGTAGCGGGCGATGACGCGCTCATCGGTGATATATCCTTTGTCATCAATGGATACGGTGTCTGATGCGATGTAATACTGCTCTTCATCATCGGCCTGGAAGTATTCCAAGGTGTCGGTGATGCGGGCTTTTCCGTTTTTGACTTCTACTTTTTTGTATGGAGTCTCAAGGAAGTTGTATTTGTTTACTTTGCTATAAAGAGCCATGTAGGTCACGACACCGATGTTCGGACCTTCCGGTGAACGAATCGGGCAGATACGACCATACTGTGAGGCTGAAATGTCGCGGATCGAGAATGATGCACGCTCTTTTTCAATACCTCCCGGACCACCGACGGTGATACGACGTATATTATCAAGCTCAGAAAGCGGATTGGTCTGATCGACGATGGTGGAAAGCTGATTGGTGCGATAAAAGGAATTTAAGGCGACAGTCAGCGGCTTTGAGTTGACGACCTGTGACGGAGTCACGTTAGTTTCGCCGGCCACCAAGCTCATGCGCTCTTTGATCTCGCGCTCAGCACGAACCATACCGACACGAATGCCGTACATACCGATCAGTTCACCGACAGTACGAAGACGACGATTGCCAAGGTGATCAATATCATCAAATGATCCTTCACCTGATGCGACGTGCATAAGGTGTTTGATGGTTGAGATAATGTCTTCTTTGTCCAAGAGATGATGTTCGCGATCGATTTGCTTGTTCAAACCAAGCTTTTTATTCATCTTGTAGCGTCCCACATCAGACAGTGAGTAGCGACGATGACTGAAGAGTAAGCTGTTGAGGGTATCGATAGCATTCTCCAACACGAGCGGCTCTCCGGGCTTGACCTTTTTGTAGATCTCAAGGATTGCGTCGTTTTTGCTTTGTGTATGATCTTTTTTCAACGTCGGTGCGATGTATTTTTCGACCATTTTTGCATCAACATCTCGGAAGTCGTTGAGGATCTTGGTGTCGTTATCTCCATCAAATGCACGAATCAATGTAGAGGCATAGAATTTACGCTTCTTATTGACTTTGACCTCCATGAGGCTGTTTTTGTTGATGGTGATGTCGATCCATGCACCGATGTACGGGCGGATTTCTGCATTGTAGAGAGTCAGACCGGTGGTCTTGTCAATTTCGGCAGTAAAGAATACACCTGGTGAACGAACCAACTGGCTGATAACAACACGCTCAATACCGTTGATGATGAAGCTTCCGCGATCAGTCATCTTCGGCAGATTAAAGAAGTATACGTCCTGTTTTTTCTCCTGGCCGGTCTTTTTATTGACGAGGCGAAGCTTTACATAGACAGGTGTGTCGTAGGTAAGTTTTTTCTGCAGACAGAGCTCGAGTGGATAGCGAGGATCCCCAAAGTACAAATCTTCAAAGTACAGGGTGAATTTTTTACCGGTGTAATCATTTACCGGGAAAAACTCCTCAAGAATCTCACGAAGGTCGTGATCGATAAACTGATTCCAGGATTGTTTTTGTATTTCTATGAGGTCAAGCTGTTCAAGTTCCGGTTCGCTCTTGCCAAGAAGCAATTGTTTTTTAGCGGGTTGAGATGGGTTGAGTGTATTTTGCATTTACAGTTCAATTGAACAACTGGTGAGGAGGGAATGACCCTTATAACCAAAGAAAAGCCCCCCATATGCTTGGGGGAAACGTTTTCAAGTTCCTACATGATACTAGATATGAAGAGGTATGTCAACACGTATATCGACTCTTGTCACTTCTACATCTAATAGTACAATACCGTTTTGACAAAAAACAAGGGGTATTTGCCCTCATGCTTGATCTGCCAGCTCCAGTTTTTTGCGCGCTGCCTTTAAAAGACGTGCTCCTGCAGCCAAGAGTCGACCATGGGGCGATTCTTCTTTGACAGGTGGGTGGTTTGGAGCAGCATGACGATCTAAAATCTCATCAAAGATATCGGTGACACCGCTCTCAATGTCTTCTGTCGCGTCCAGAAGGCGCTTGGTGTGTTCACGTCCGCTTCGCGTGGTGAAAAAATACAAAAATGCGGCTGTGGCGATGCTGCCTGCAATAAAACCGTTTACAAAGCCATTTGATGATTGTTGTGAGCTCATGATGACTTGGATTTTTTACTGCGGGAATTGAAATACTTGATGACTTTGACAATGCCGCTGAAGCTTGTCAAAAATCCCCCCATCTCAGCAACGCCGCTTTGTATACCGTTGCCCATGCGCTCAAACCCGGTTGCAATGCGGTCGATGCGTTCGAGTGTAGATCGAACTTGCTGAAGGGTTTTCACCAGCTGGTAGCCCAGCGCACCCACAACAACGGTCGAAACTAACAAGAGCACAGTCGTCAGAAATTGAATGATATCCATATGCTTTACTATACCAAAACTGGTGCAGGCGTTCAAATCGGGCTTAACCTTTCAGTTGGGAGATGGTGAACTCTATGTAGGGCCTGGTGTAGTCTGCCGCTATCTCAAGCGCCTCATCAAGGAGTACCCATTTGTGTCCGGCAATTTCTGAAGGATCGGGAGTGATTATTTGACCGGGGAGAATATGTGCTAAAAATACAATACCGATGTGCTCAGGCTCCTCTTCTGTTCGGGTAAAGCGCATGGTGGCTATAATCGAGTGAGGATAGATCTGAATACCCAGCTCCTCCATAGCCTCCCGATGGAGTGCGGTTTCAAATGTTTCTCCCTGGTTTACCCGGCCAAACAATAGTTCCCATGCACCGGGATGTGCAGGATTGTCGTGGGCGCGCTGCGTTAGGAGAATCTGATTATTCTCATCAAGAATGATTGCACCGACTGCTACGTTGAATGTCCCGATGTGCGCTTGGGCAGGGTGATCGGGATTATCGGTATGCTCTACATATCGCTTGCGAGCCTTCATGGTGCTTTAGCTTTTTCTGCCCAGTAATTGCCGGCGCGAAGCAGTGAGTCAAAGGTGCCTGCATCTTCCCAAATGCCATCAATAGTATCGACAGTGAGCTCGCCTTTTTGCAGATACACATTATTAATATCAGTTATCTCAATTTCACCGCGGGCGGACGGTTGCACGTTTTGCGCTATCTCGATCACTTGATTGTCGTATATATACATACCTGCGACAGCAAAATTACTCTTGGGGTGCTCCGGTTTTTCTTCAATAGACAACGCTTTGTTGTTTTCGTCAAACTCGACCACACCGAATCGCTCAGGATCATGCACTTCTTTTGCGAAAATACGCGCTCCTGACTTGAAGTTTTTAATGCTGTGCGCGAAATTGTAGTCGAAAATATTGTCTCCTAAAATCATGGTAACGCTGTCGCGACCGATAAAGTTTGCACCGACTCGAAACGCATCGGCAAGGCCGCGCGGCTCATCCTGGATCTCGTAGCTAAACTTCACGCCCATCTCACGCCCGCTACCCAACAAGTTCAGAAACTGACCGGCATACTCCGGCGCCATGATGATCAGAATATCTTTGATGCCGCCTTGGATAAGGGTCTCAATCGGGTAGTAGATCATCGGCTTATCGTATACGGGCAAGAGTTGCTTGCTGGTGATTTTGGTGAGGGGGCGCAGACGGGTGGCTCGACCGCCTGCCAGTACGATTCCTTTCATAGTGCGTTTTTTTGAATTAATGTAACGGCTTTTTGTATTGTAGCAGGTTTTTGCCCCGGTCAAGTGAAGTTCAAAGAAGAGAAAAGAAAAACGCGCAGAGGGCAAGCATTAAAAAGCTTACTGCAACATATTCGACAACATTTTTGTACTTGAGTGTGTGGAGCCTTGCATGGTGAATGATGCCCCACATAGTGTAGAATGCGGCGAAAATGAGAATGGTCAAAAAGCTCTCCAGGCGCTGTCCCTGAAATATGCGCAGAAAAAGAAGAAATACTCCGCTTGCAACAACGAGAACGGAGTAGTCAACTGAGTGTGTTCTGATTTCTCGGACGATATGAGACATCATACGTACTTAAATGATACTTCCCTGCACCAAATAGATCAATGCGCCGAATGTAACAACGGCAATAAAGACAAGGTGTGCCAAGGTTTTTCCGTGCATATGGATGATCTTCAGACGAGATGCAACATACAGGTCAAGTAGAAGTGCTGCCAACAGCAGACCGATAAAAATGAGCAGCACACCGTTTCGAGGTAATGAGATGATTGCGGGATTTGTGTCTGCTTTGGCAAGTACTGCCTGTCCGTTATCAACTGTCGGAGCAGGAGCACTCGGTTGCTGCATATTTGCACTCACTGGGCGGAGTGGTTTGCCGAACATCTGTACAACAAGAGTTGTCTCTTCTCCTTGCAGCACGCCGTTTTCAATAGCGAATCCCACTTCGGCAAACTCAGGGCGCAGTATGTTTTCCCGATGTGTTGGTGATTTCATCCATGCGTCCACAACGTTTTGTGAGTACAGAAAGTTTTTTGCGAGATTTTCACCCGCATATTCATACTCATATCCGGACTGCTTGATAAACGTCCAGGGCGTATCGCCTTTTGGTGAAAAATGCGCCCAATAGTTATTGATAAACATATGGTTTGCCTTGAGCTTGGCAGCTTGGGCAAGTTGCTCATTGTACACAAGGGGCTCAAGGCCATTTTTCGTGCGTTCACGATTGGTGTCTTTGAGAAGATCTTCAATTTGTATGTCCGTTGCCACACCCAATATCTGTGAGGCCATGTATGTTCCGCTGGTTTTGGCGATAAGAAGCAAGCTCATGGCCACCAGCATATAGCCGAGAAGTGCATTGTGTGAAATGGCACGCCCACGATAATTATTATGGTTGCCCGGAATAAACCAGTGATGGAGTTTATGAATCAGTTTTTGCATAGAAGTTCGCGCACAAATCGAAAGCGATCATGTTTCAGGACAAACATCATAGACGTGGCACCGATTGAGTCAATAATCACATCGCGAAGTGTTCCCTCGCGGGTCGGGACAAATGTCTGATGCATCTCATCACTGATTGCATAAAGAATTGTCACCAGAAGCGCAATTGAGTATGTTTTTTTCGATGGTTGTTTTCCCGATGCCAACGCTCGAAGCGTAAGCGCATACAAAAAGGCATATTCAATAACATGGAGTGTCTTGAAGATAAAAAAGTTGATCCAATACGTTTCTGACACGCCGACTCGTTGTCTGCTGGAGAGAAGAAAAATAATCAGCATCCACAGGATTGCCGGGAGTTGATAAGTGACGAAACGTTTCATACCAATAGAATGCTGTACTTCTGTACGGACTTATTGTAATGGGAATCGCCTAAAGAAGCAAAAGAAGTCGCATATATCGCGTAGCACTACCAAGGTTTTATTTTTTTCACAAACAGCAGTAGTGCGGCTCCGGAGGAAGTCATGGATGCTAGAGCAAACGCCATCCGTGACCGGGTATGTGTTTGAGGTAGCACCGGTGTTATTGGTTGCTGTGTCGCCCCCTGATCCGAGATGGGGCGATAGGTGGAAATACCCTGAATGTCGCCCGTGGTCGGCGTGCTCGTGTTGGTTGACAGTTGCGTAGGTGTGGTCGGTGTAAGAGTGTTGCCGGCGCCTGTATCGATAGGGGTCGGGCTGGGTGCAGGTGCTCCATCTTGTGTTGTCGCATCTGCAAGCACATCTATGCAGGAGTTATTTTCCTCTGCGGGCGTCGGTATCGTTTTGCATACGGTTTTAGCGGAGAAGTCGTGACGGGAAAAACTGATATCAACTTCTGCATCGACATAACTCAGCTCATCAACGCTTTGTTGCTGTGGATCCAACAGTCGTACTGAGTCGGTGTCGTTGTTGAGTATGGCGCTGGTGAGTTGGATTGATGCATAGCTTTTTGCTGCAATGGTTGTTGTGATTTGTTTCGGAGAAGATCCGCCGCCAGCAATATCATCTATATACCAACCGTCCAAAGACACGGTATTATCAGAATCGTTGTAGAGCTCAACCCATTCGCTGGAGCCTGTCGTCGGTCGCGGAAGAAATTCAGAAATAAACACTTGTGTGGCCGTGCTTGGTGCGCCGGGAGTTGGGGTGGGTGTTGAGGCCGGGGTCATGGTAGGAGATGGGGTAATTGTTGATGGGTAAGGGCTTGGCGTCAGCGGTGTTATGGTTGGTGAAGGAGTGCCGGTTGGTGTGGCAGGGGTGCACGAGGTTGTGTTGGTTACTCCTGGTGTCGGCACCTGGGCGCAAAAGAGCAAGGTCTCCATGTCGAGTCCCCAGCTTTCAGACGAAGAGCTTGTTGTGTAGCTGGTTTCTGACACTACCGTATCAGTCGAGTCTAGGAGTCGCACATCATCCCCACTGTTGTTCAATATGGCGCTTTTGAGTTCGAATAAAAAGTATCCATAAGCCGGGACTGTGCCGGTCAGAGCTTGCAGTGCAGATCCTCCATTGTCTATGTCATCGATATGCCATCCGGTGAGGTCGATAGCTGAAGCAGTGGGGTTGTACAGCTCTATCCACTCAGGGTTTGGGCTCGTCGGTGCCGGCATAATTTCAGTCAACAGAAGTTGTTGCGCTTCGCTTGATGGAGTGGGGGTTGCTGTTGGGACCATTGCGGGAGTTGGTGTAGAGGTGGGAGTGGCAGTCGGAGCGATAGTCGCTGTAGGAGTGGGAAGTTGCGTGGGTTGTATGGTGATGGTTGGCGTAGCTGATGGTGTTGTGGTGATCGACGGATTGGTTGTTGGTGTAGGAGTCGGGTCAGTATCCGGTGAAGCAATACATTGATTATTATCACGATGATGTGACATGATGGCACTATTCAGATGTGGTACCTTGTTGGACGGGCGGATTGCCGGTGTCGAGAATATGCGCAAGAGTTTGACCGGATCAACTATGTTGATGTGAGGCATTGCCTGCGTCTTCGTTGCGAAAAGAAGTGTTGCGATACCGATACAAAGGGTTGATTTGATTTGGTGGGTGATCATGTCCGCAACTATATCCGTCACGGAGCGTGACAGCAATGACAAACCTCATGACAAATCAGTCAAGTTCGGTGACACCTGTATATTATTGTGGATACACGTGGAGGTAGAGAGTGGAGATATTGGAGTCTTTGTGCTTAACCTTGACATAATTGAGTGTGCAGCCGACCGCGTAGCTTCCGCGATACAACATGCCATCGGCTACCGCAGTCACGGTGCTTGAGCCGCCGACTATATCTATGCCATTGTGGAAGTTGTAGATGCGTCCGACCCAGCTGTTTCGTACTGCCCACGTCTGACCATATCCTTGATTCATGGTGATTGGGGATGAAATTGGCCAATCCCAGTCGCCTGATCCACCTGCAGCATCACCATCACCAGAACCACAGGATGAACCGGAGCAGTTGTTAATATCTACCGACTTCAAGTGAGAAAATGGGCTTACGGTGCTTCCACCTTCTTGCACAATAAAATGCAAGTGTGCAGCGGAAGAATTACACGATGCTCCCGAAATAACGGATGCAATAACATCACCCTTTTTTACCTCTCGCATCTCAGTTTCTGTACCCCCTCCTGCAGCAATGCCTTGAATAGCTGCGTATTCAGCGCGTGCTGCGGCAAGAAGACTTTGGTATGTTTGCTCATCATTTTGAGTCTGCGTGAGGAGTTTTTGTTTTTGTGCTTTTTGTGAGTCAAGTTGTGTTTTCTGGTCTTCAAGAACTTTGTTCAGTTCTTCAAGTTCTAGTGCTTTTTCTTCACGCTTTGTTTTTTGGTCTTCAAAGTTGAGCTTGGCTTGTTGTACCTGTATGGCAAGTCGCTGATCGTTCTCCTGAGTAGTTTTCGCATATTTCATGCGATTGATCAGTGTGGGTGCATTGCCAGGATCAATCACTAAGTTGATGAGCGGAACATCACGCCGCTTGTAGTCCTCGGCAATTTTTTTGATAAGCAGTTTGCTGACATGATTGAGAGAGGTATCAAGCCCCTCAATTTTACCGCTGAGGCTAGCTACTTCATCAGCAAGCGTAGTGATTCGTTGTTCAGAATCTGATATGCGCAGTTGGGTCAGGTAAGTCTGCGTATCAAAATATTGAATCTGTGAAGCGAGTGTGTTTTTTTCTTCCCGAATACCGGTGAGTTTTTGTTCATATTCGCTGATTTTTTTTTGACATTCATCCTGATTGCCGCAGTTTTGTGCCTGAGCTTGAGTTGACACGAGAGTAATTGCTCCCAAAACCAACATAAGAGCACACAATATATATCGTAGTTTTGTCCCACGCATGGTCTCATTATAGTAAATTCCAGCCAGTGTTTCGACCCGCAATCTGATCAGATTTTGATGTATTTGGAGGTGGCAATATAGTTGCCCAAGAAGCCGATAGTCGTGCCAAACAGAACAATTGCCGTATAGGTGAGTCCAATATACTCCCAGGTGGGAGGCCACACGTATAGATTGTATGATTCCAATCCGAAAAAGGACAGATTTGTGATGCCGACCAGATACGAATCCAGAAACGTTTTGCTGTACAAAAACATGGCGTAATATACCGCAAATGCTGCGGTTGCAGATGCCCATCCAAAAAACATTCCCTCATTCAGAAATGGGCTACGGATGTATGATTTAGAGGCTCCCAAAAATCGCAATAATTGAATCTCGTCTTTTTTCAGGGCAATCTTGAATGCCGACGTGGTCATCAGGACAATAAACGAGATGCTTACCAAAAATGCCAAGATGCCAAGTGAAAGTTTGCGAAGACCATTGGTCAAGCTTACAAGCTTGTCCACGATATCCCGCTGGAATACTACTTCGTCAACGATGGCCTGGCGCTGGGCAAAGCCGGCAACTTCAGAGAGGTATTCCGGTTTTGTTGTGTATACCTCAAGTGACGCAGGCAAAATATCGGCGCTTACCATTTCAAGCAAAAGTGGATTATTTTTATTGAGATCTTTGTATATCTGTAGCGCGTCTTGTTTGGATACATAGTTGACGCGTGATACCTTGCCGGTAGCTTCAATTTGGGCTTTGAGTGCTGAAATATCAGTATCTTTTGCCTCAGTCTGAAAATAAACAGTGACTTGTGGTTGGGTGGAAACGTAGCCGAGGATACCATTGAAAAATGAGGTGATATTGAAGAAAAAGAGTGCGAGAAACAGGGTAAAAAAGAGAATCAGAAATGATGCCAGTGACTGATATGGCGCGCGGCGAATGGATGTAAATATATCGGTCATAGATCGTATCCTCCTTTTTTCAGGTCTTTATCAACTTGGCCGTTTTTCATCACAATAACACGCTTTCGCATAGAATTGACGATGTCGGCGTTGTGTGTGGCCAGGATGATGGTTTTTTTACCTTCCAGCTTTTTGAAAATCTTCATGATTTCCCAGGTGGTTTTCGGGTCAAGATTTCCCGTTGGCTCATCTGCCAAAATAATATCGCGATCACCGACTATGGCCCGTGCTATCGCAACACGCTGGAGTTCGCCGGCAGAAAGTTGCGAAGGAAACATGTGGATTTTGTTTTCAATACCAACAAGCTCCAGTGCCTTTTCTACCTCTTCTTGAATATGGTGTTTCGGAAATCCGACGACACGTAGACTCAATGCAATGTTGTCAAATACCGGCTTGTTCGGAAGTACTTTAAAGTCCTGGAAAATCACCCCGATTGTCTTTCGATATGTCTGAACTTTGGAAAATCGACCCGAAGAAATTTCCACACCATTGACGTTTACGATACCTGATGTGGGTAGTTGCTCACGAAGCAATAAGCGCAAAATGGTTGTTTTTCCGGCGCCCGATGGTCCGACCAAAAATACAAACTCATTATCTGGTATCTCAAAAGAAACATCCTGCAGAGCACGAGTGCCTGAAGGAAACGTCATCGAAACTTGTTGAAATGTGATCATAGCAATACAATACGTTGTTATATGGACTGATAGCGTGCGCCTGGTTGATGCCTCTTAGAGTTTCTCAACGTACCCGACGTCCATCAGCCAACCGGCTTTTTGCCCGGCAAATGTCTGCCCCATGACGCGGACTTTTTTACCGACAAACTCTGATAAGTCTACGATACTTGAGGTTAGGTACACATTTTGAGATTCACCGCCCGGGCGCTCAAGGTGGAAGCTTCCTTCGCCTTCAATGCCACCTTCAACGAGCTTTCCCTCTGCTGTATCCGGAAATCGCTTGGCATCTTTGATTCCTGATGAGTTGGATGTGGTCTTTGCACCGGGAGCGGCGTCTGCCGAATATCCACCAGAGCTGCCTGAATTTGCAAGCTTGGCCAATCCGAATCCGACACCAAGCCCCAGCACTGCAACAACGACCCAGATTATGAATGCTTGTTTCGTGGTCATTGCTCCGGGATCAGACTGCATTGACGTAGGTGATGAAGGGGTTTTGGGAGCAGCAGGTGCGCTGTCCATTGATCTGACGACTGAATCTTGCATAGTACACTAAGAATAGCAAGTCGATGAAGGCGAGTAAAGAGGAAAAGTGGCGCTATTCTTGGGATTGTGCAGAATGTTTCAAATAGGCCTCAATAAAGCCATCCAGGTCACCGTCAAGTACGGTTTCTGCCTGTGTTGTCTCATAGTCGGTACGCAAGTCCTTCACCAGCTTATACGGGTGAAGCACATATGAACGGATTTGTCTGCCCCAACCGGCGTAGGTATCGCCTTTCATGCCTTTTACCTCGGCCTCGCGTTTTTCTTCCTCGATTTGCCACAGCTTTGCACGAAGCAGTTTCATCGCAGATTCACGATTGGCGCCTTGATAACGCTCAGTCTGAGAGGTGACGACAATACCGGACGGCTTGTGTGTCAGGCGAACGGCTGTTGATACTTTGTTGACGTTTTGCCCGCCGGCTCCTCCTGCCCGGAAAAACTGCCATTCAATATCGTCATCTTTGATGTCAACTTCTGCATCCTCGATAACCGGAAGTACTTCAACCAGAGAAAATGATGTTTGGCGCAGTTTGTCGGCGTTAAACGGAGACAGGCGCACAAGCCGATGGGTGCCGGCTTCTGCTTTTGTGTAGCCATACGCATATGGCGCAGTCACAGTAATAGTGGTGCTTTTGATTCCAGCCTCTTCACCGGGTACGCGGTCGATTTCTTCCCACTTCCATCCCTTCAGATCAAAATAGCGTGTGTACATGCGAAACAGCATGTGAGTCCAGTCCATAGCCTCTGTGCCACCTTGTCCAGCATGGATTGAAAAAATAGCATCTTTTTTATCGTAGGGTCCGGAAAGAAACAAGAGTGTTTCGTACCGTTTCATCAGGGGAAGTGCTTCACCAAACTCTTCTTCTTCATACAGCAATTGCAGCATTTCCAGATCGTCAACTTCAGTTTTGAGATCACTGATCCGTTTTGAAGTGGTTGCGGCGCGCTCAGTGTTTTGCCAAAAATCAGGATCATAGGTGAGCTTCTCAAGCTCTGCCAACTCTGTTTTTTTGGGGGCAATTTGTGCTTGTTCAAGCACATTTTCAATACGGCGCTTCGTTTCTTCGATATCCATAGTATGGGTAAATGACTGTATGTGAGTCTGCAACACAATCTGTTTGGGTTGTCGCATCACTATTATACTGTAAAAGTCATGAAAATCGAACCGGGATACCGATCTATATGAAGGTATTTCTCGTATAATCAATATATGGATCGACTACTCATTGCCTGTGCAGTACTGTTGCTTTTTGTTGCAGCCGAGCAAGCCGTGTATCCGCATAAAAATCCTCTTCGGCTTAACTATGGGATTCCGCTGGATCCGCAACCGCCTGGTGGCGGTGGTGGAGGAGGTGGTGCTGCGCCTCCACCTCCAGAGCAGCCTCCCGGTCAAACAGGGTTCCCGACAGCCACCTCTACCGGCCCGGCAACGGTACCGACCAATCAGTTTGCCGGCACCGAGTTTGGGGCGACGGCATTTCGTATCGACACACCCGGCGTCTATGAAAACTTTATTTTTGATCGATGTGTGACGATTTATGCCGATGATGTTACGATACGAAACAGTATCGTCAACTGCCGCCAAGGAAACTATCCGGCCATATGGTTTCGGGATGGTGCGCAAAACGGGCGAGTAGAAAATACAGAGATTAATGGTATTAAAGTAGCAAACCAGTCTCCATCTGCCGGCATCGAGTGTCATAATGCGTGTAACGCAACCAATAATCGCATAGTCGGCCCACAAACCGGCATTATTATTTCGACCGGCTCAACTGCAGAAAATAACTTTATCGGTCAGTTGCGTGGGAGTCAGACAGCAGCCGCTAATCCATCGGAGCATTTTGGCATATTGGCGACTGATGCAGATGTCATAATCTCACACAACACTATTTATAACGATTGTGACGCGCTGTTAAATACTGATGATGCCAGAGGCTGTGATGGAGCAATATCGACAGGTGCATCCGCAACAACAGTCGACATAGAGCAAAACTATATCAGGCAGTGGCAGTGGACGGTGTTTCATGTGCAGTCAGGTACAGCCACCATATCTAATAATTTCTTCGGCACTGTCGGTGTGCATTGTATTGTGACAGGCGGCGCCGTGGCGGCAGCTTCAACTGACTGTAATTAACGTCTATGTTTTTCAAACGCATTCCTCACCGCATCCTGCTCGACACCACCATCAACGAACATCAAGTGGTGATTCGCTACCTGCATCCGAGTGACGTAAAGCCGTTGCATCGCTACATCAATGAGCTTTCACAAGAGAGGACATATATTACTTTTCAGGGAGACATGATTTCACTTCAGGAAGAAGAAAAGCATGTGAAAGATGTAATGGTAGCAATTGAGCAAAAGCGGGAAGTGAAGCTTGTTCTTGTGGTTGATGACGTGTTGAGTGGTTCAACAGAAGTTATTTTGGAGTCGCGCATCACGGCGCATCGGGGAAATCTGGGGTTAAGTATTGCAAAGCAGGTACGCGGCATGGGGCTGGGCGAGCTGTTTTTGCGCACTGTAATTGAAGAGGCAAAACGCGTGCTGCCGGGGCTTCGCATAATCCAACTCACCTGCTTTGCCACCAATAAACCTGCGCTCTCTTTATATAAAAAGGTCGGGTTTGAAGAGCGCGGACGCATCCCCGGCGCCATTTTTTATAACGGCGAATATCTTGATGAGCTGATCCTCACGCTCGAAATCACTTAATTGCATGCTGTATACTGACTATCTATGAAACCGAAGGCCTTTTTCCGCATGCAGTCAGGCTATTTCGCTCTTCTTGCAACTGCAGCGATATTTGGTATTTTTCCGGTGCTTACCCGCATGGTGGGTGAGTCATTGCCGGTTTTTTTCCAATCCTGGACTCGTGCGCTTGCGACCGGAGCAATATTAGCTGGCGTGTCATATGGTATGACAAAACGCATCCCGCATATTGCAAGTGGTGATTGGAAGTGGTTTGCGCTTCGTGCTGTCTTGGGAGCAGTCGGATTTGTGGGAATATTTATCGCACTCATTAATCTAAGCGTGAACGAAGTCTACATGATTTATTTCACCAGCTACCTGATAGGAGGGATTCTTGCGGGTGTACTCTTTTTTAACGAATCAATTTCACCTATTCGCCTGTTGTCTATTGTGCTGGCGGCATGTGGTTTGTGGGTGGTCTACGGTGGACGATTGGTAAGTAACGATTCGTACCTATTGTGGTCCGCAGCTGCAGGAGTTGGCTATAGCGGCTGGAGCATCATTCCTAAAAAATTGGTTGGTAAATATAGTGATTTGGAATTGAATTACTTGGATATGCTTCTGTTTTCTGTCGTGCTGTTTGTGTGTTCAGTCGTAGCACGTGAAGTATGGATCGTGCCGGCAAGTCAGACTGTTTGGACTGGCACCATAGGACTTGCTCTCGTGTGGGTAGTTACAGGACTTACGATTATTTACGGATTCGCCCGAGTCGATGCATCTTTGGGCAGCATCGTCATGTTATCTGAAATCCCGTTTGCGCTGTTGGTTGCATACATGGTATATGCAGAACAACTAACCCCATCCCAATTGTTGGGAGCATGTATCATCTTTGCAGCCATAGCCATACCTGAATTGACAGCATGGTTACGGCAACGCAAAAAGTAAAAGCTGACTTTTTTTATTTCTCCGTACAGGCGCGACAGGCCTTAGGATGACTGACAAGCTCATATACTGCGCTTGCGCCAACAAGGACATACACTATTTGCTCAATAGTTGGCCACTGGCCAATCAATGCCGTCACGAGGTTGTAGTCAAAAAAACCTACAAGTCCCCAGTTCAGGCCGCCGATTACCAATAGAATGAAAGTAACTTTGTGAAGGTGTTTCATGAAGTATTCACCTCCTTGTCGGGTAGTAAATATGTTATGTGCATATCAAATGATGTCAGGGATCGCAGTGATCCAGCTGAGTTTATTTGAAATCTGCCCCCAGTGTGATGATTACATCGGACGTATTGTCATCGTCTAGAGTTGTTACTTTGATTGCGTCGGTATCTTTGATCGAGTCTGCAAATGCTTTTTTCAAATCGTCGGCAACCGGTGCGAACTCTTTTTTCACCTCAATCTCAGTGACCTTAAAGTCAAAGCTGTCGGCATTGCCTGTCAGCACTTCTTCGTAGCCAGCATCAAGTACTTGCTGCTTCGCCTCGCTTGCCAGTCCTTTCGTTCCTGATCCGTTGAGCACCTTGATCTTTACCTCTGACTTTTCATAGGCTGGGGTTGGTGACGGTTCCGGTGTGGGGGTGCTGGGTACGGCCGTCGGGATCGGAGTCGGCTTGGTGAGTGAAGGCAGGCTCACTGATGCACCCGAAATGATGCCCGACTTCATAACGCCGAACACAACACCTGCAGTGACCAGTGCTGCCAGCAAAAATAAGAGCGCTGTCTTGGGAATCGCAAATGATCTGCCGCCGCCTCCACCTGCATATGCCGGAGGTGCAGATACGCGTGATGAAGATGATCCATTTTTCTTCAGGAGTTGAAATTCTTTATTTTCCGTTGCAAACAAAAATGAACCGAAGCAGATATCAAAGGAAAGAATAGGGAATGGTTTATCCGGCTGGACAACCAGCATCTTTACATATTCTTCATAAAAGTTGGGGATAATGCGCTTGAGAGGATTGGTCCACACACCGACATCTTTGGTAAAAGTATCTTGGCGCACCCCTTCTGAGGATTCTCCCGAGAGGATAATACGATTGAGTTTAATGCTCTTTTCACCAAGCTCATCGACATAAGACTTGAGTGCCTGCTCAATACTTTGCTTATCAGTAATGGGCTTTGACCATTTTTCAGGGGTGACGAGCCCATTGGAGTCGTAGAGATATCCTTCAACGTGATCTTTCTGGTAGGAGACATATAAAATTGTTTCCAGTTTTTCGCGGCGCAGGGTCTTATCAAATAGTTTAAAGACGGCGAGTGTTTCCGGGATGATGGACGCGAGTTTGTACCCGAGAAGATTCAGAGTTTCTGAAAATCCGTCGACTGCCGATTGGCTGATGGCATAAAAAGACACTTTATTGCTGGAATCTGAATGGCGCACGATGTAGCTGCTGTAGCTGGCGTCCATATCAAGTGAGAGCTGTGCACGGGCTTTGTCCTGCACAAATGCAGCAACGGCAGTCGGCGCAATATCTGTAGGCACATCAGCGCGCAAAAATTCAAAACTATCCTGAGGAAGAATCAGATACACATCTTTTTCCTGATTTTCTGTGACATGAGAAAGTGCTTCCTTGACCGCTGATGCAAGGATATCTACATTCTGCACTTTTCCATGCTCCATAAGCGGAGTCTCATGGGTCTTTTCGTAAAAGTCTACTTCGTATTGGCCAAGCAGTGTTTTTTTGAGGGCAAAGACTTTGACCTGTCTATCACTGAGTTTGATATACAACATACGATATTTATTATAGTGGCAATAAAAATTGAATCGCAAGAGCAAAACACACTTTTTATGTCTCCCTTTGCGGTACAATGGGGATGATTAGTTGTTTGTCTTACACGATGTTTTGTCGAATTATCCCGACAGAACAGGCCAATTATACACGAGATCACACAATTTTTATGGACGAAGTTGAAGAGGTAAAAAAACGCATCAATATCGTAGATTTTGTCGGCACATACGTGCCCCTAAAAAAAGCGGGCCGGAATTTTCGTGCCAACTGTCCTTTTCATTCTGAAAAGTCACCATCATTTATCGTCTCTGCTGATCGTCAGATCTGGCACTGCTTTGGGTCTTGTCATGAGGGTGGTGATGTCATTACTTTTCTGATGAAGTGGGAGAACATCTCGTTTGCAGAAGCATTGGATGAGTTGGCGCGGCAAGCTGGTGTGAAGCTGCAAAAACGCACAGGGCGTGACGATGTGGCGGCCAAACGCGAGCGGATGTTCAGTATGAATATGCTGGCGGCAAAGTATTTTCATTATGTGCTGATGCAGACGCCGCAAGGCACACGCGCTAAGGAATATATATATAAAGAGCGGGGGGTGCGGGAAGCGATTGCGCAGACCTATCAGATCGGCTTTGCGCCGGATTCATGGGATTCTCTGAAAGTGTTTCTTATGAAAAAAGGATATAGCGAGCAGGAGTTGGAGACAGTCGGACTGATTTCTCGCGGTTCTTCGGGACGTACGTTTGATCGGTTTCGCGCGCGATTGATGTTTCCCATTTTGGATACGCGCGGCAATGTGGTTGGGTTTTCCGGGCGCATCATCGAAGGTGTCACGCCCGGGCGCGAGACGGCAAAATATGTGAATACCCAAGAGACCCCGATCTATCATAAGCGAGAGAGTCTGTTTGGGATCTATCAGGCAAAAGACGCAATTAAAAAAGAAGGATTTGCTCTACTGGTAGAAGGGGAATTTGATGCAATATTGCCCTACCAGGAGAATATCAGTAATGCTGTGGCAGTCAAAGGATCGGCGATCACTAATGAGCAGCTGCAGTTGATTAAGCGCTACGGAAACAAAATCGTGTTTGCCATGGATGCAGATGCATCGGGAATTGATGCGGTAAAGCGCGGACTCACCGAGGCTGAAGCGCTGGAGATGGAGGTGGCTGTTGTGCAGATTGAAGGGGCAAAGGATCCCGATGAGGCAGTCAGGTACAATGCGGCGGCATTTAAAAAAGCGGTGCAAAACCCGACTCCTGTGTATGACTTTTTGTTTGAGCAGTTGCAACAGGAACACCAGTCAGAAGGTGCATACGGAAAAAAATCAGTCATAGACGGTGTGGTTGTTCACCTGAATCACATCAAAAATCCGATCGTGCAGTCGCATTATGTGAAGCTGTTTGCGCGCCGATTGGATGTGGATGAAGACAGTATCAAACGGGCAATGAAGATGGCTTTTGGCAAATATCGCAAGCGCCCGGTGTCCAGTCAGCGCAGCAGCAAACAGACATATACTCGCATGCAGATTGTGGCTCGCACCCTGCTTTCCATGATGATTCAAAAGCGAATGGATTCTGACGTGCTGGAAATGGTCTTTGCACAAGTGCAGCCTGAGTGGTTTGATGAAGGGGCATACCGGAAATTATTTACTTATCTCAAGGATCGTAGCGGTTCGCTGATTGCCGAATCTGATCTGGATCCGGCGGCTGAGCTAATGCCGGAGCTGACTGACTTGTACAACGAGCTGTATCTTCTGGGATCCTATGATGAAGGGATATTGCACGAGCACCAGACGCGCATGATTCATGAGTTGAAGCTGCTGTGGCTCAAGCAGGAAGTGTCGGCTTTGGGGAAGCGATTCATGTCGGCAGATGATGATGCAGAACTTGCACGAGAGTATACAACGCGCACCCAGGAGCTTGCTGAGGTGGAAAAAATGATCAGTTCGTTATAAAATGTACGCATATGTCTCGACAAAAGCTCACCAGAACATACAAAGATTTGATTAAGCAAGGAGAAGATGACGGATTTTTGGTGCAGGACGATATCCTTTTGGTATACCCCGAACCCGAAGATCATGTAGAAGAAATCGATGCATTTTTTGCCGAATCGCTAGAAAAAGGAATCGACATTTTTGAAACCGTATCTACTCGCGAAGAAGAAGATGCGAAAAAATCTGCCGAGGAAATCGAGCGCGAAATCGAGTTTTTGATCACTTCACGTCATGGAGAATCGCTGGATCCGATCAAAAAATACCTCAAAGAAATCGGAAAGACTCCCCTTTTGAAATTTGAAGAAGAAGTGTCTTTGGCAAAGCGCTATGAGTCTGGGGATGAGGAAGCAAAAGAGCAGCTTATCAAGGCAAATCTTCGACTAGTTGTATCGATTGCAAAAAAATACTTGGGTCGCCGCCTCTCATTTCTTGATCTGATTCAGGAAGGTAATAAAGGACTGATTCGTGGTGTAGAAAAATATGACTGGCGCCGCGGATTTAAGTTTTCGACCTACGCCACGTGGTGGATCCGTCAGGCAATCACCCGTGCCATCGCAGATCAGTCACGAACGATCCGTATTCCGGTGCACATGGTTGACCAGATCAATCGCTACTACAAAACACAACGAAAACTCACACAAAAACTTGGTCGTGAACCGAAAACAAAAGAAGTCGCAAAAGAGATGCAGCTGACTGTCGAGGAAGTTGAAAACCTGATGCGCATTTCTCAGCAGCCGAAATCACTCTCGACGCCGATCGGTGATGATAAGGAAACTACACTCGAGCAGTTTATCGCAGACAAAAATCAGCCGACTTTGTATGACAAGGTGTCTAAAGAACTTCTTAAAGATGCACTCAGCAAAGTACTTGATACACTGTCACCCCGTGAGCGCAAAGTTCTTACTCTCCGATTCGGACTGGAAGATTCAAAGCCAAAAACCTTGGAAGAAGTCGGTCGTGAATTTAAAGTCACTCGTGAGCGTATCCGTCAGATTGAGGCAAAAGCTATCAGAAAGCTTAAACACCCGACACGCGCCCGCAAACTGAAAGACTTTTTAGACTAAGCACACCTTCCTCATTGCTTTTCGTCTGTGATTGAGATACAGTATTTGCATGTCCAAGAGAAAACCTCTTTCCCATCTTGAAAAGTCACTCAATGTATGGGGATTGGTTCTTCTCATGTGGAGCTTGTACCGGGGAGTCTTTCATGTTGACTTGGGAATCTGGTTTGATGAGTTTGTGGCCAAGCCGCTTATTTTCCTCTATCCGATCCACTACTTCATCGTACATGTCGAGAAGAAGCGTTTTTTTGAAGGCATTTCCCTTCATGCAAATGATCATGTCAAAGACATTGCATATGGTGTAGGGGTAGGATCGCTTTTTGTCATCACATCTATCGCCACAAGCACGTTTGTCGTGCGTGGCCTTGATGCGTATGTGGGATTTTTCCTGCTGGCATTTGCGTCTAGTTTTTCAGAAGAAGCGCTTGCCCGAGGTTTTATCCTGAACCGCATATATGATCAGTACCGAAATAAAATTACTGCGGCTCTTTTTGCCAGTGTGTTGTTTTTTCTGATCAGGATTCCGATACTTATGACAGATCCTTCACTGATCGGAATCAACTTGATTCAGGTGATGGTGATGAATATTTTGCTGAGCATCATTATCTCACTGCTTTTCTTGCTTCGACGAAGTCTGTTGTTTGCCATCGTGATACACATGATGTATGTCCTGAGCCTCTACTTGTTCGGCACTTTGTAAATAAAGAACGCTTCGTACTTTCCTTTGCGAATCCATGTGAGTTTTTTAGGATTTACTCCTTGCATACCTTCTTGATTTCGCACATCCTCAGGTGTGCCGATAACCACCGAACCGGGTGGGAAGCGATAGGGAAGAGTAAATGAGTACCGGTCAAATGCCTCTACTTGACCAAAGCCATACTCATCCGGTGCGCTGAGGTGGTTTTTCTGTTGAAAAATGTGCGGGTCATACTGTGTGTAGAACAATACGTAGATATATGGTTGTCCGTTTTCACGGGTGATATAAAACTGTTTGGTGTCAGGGTGGTTTTGAATATATGTGCCGATCTGATCGTATCCGCATTGTTGAGCCTTGGCCACTTCTGCGCGATTTGAATAATGGTGAAGAAAAATATCCCAGGTTTTTACCTGAAAATAACCATACAGAATGATGAGCAATGCCCCGATAGGCATCAGGCGGCGCGGATGTTTCATGATCCACAAAGCACTAAAGTACGCGCCTGCAGCTGCAGCCACATGAACAAGTGGTAGCAGAAAGAATGCGCGGGTAATTGACACATCCGCCCAGGTAAGCGAGCCGGCAAGCGGGGCAACCGCGACAAAGAGAAAATAGAGCAGATAATCTCTGTTTTGTTTTTTGCCAATCATTGTATACACACCTATGATTGCAAACAGGTAGATGAATGGATTCACCGGAGACATGTCGGGATAGCCAAACCGAAAATGAGGGTCGCCGCGTTCTACCAGAAACTGCGGAGTATAGTAGGTGATATGGCGCATCGCAATATCGTATGCTGCAACGGTAGCTTTGTTAAATATAAGTCCGCTTCCACCTTCCATGCGGTATTCAAGAACCTTGAGGTGCAGGCCTTCTGATGCAAAATACCAGAGCGACCCAACCCGCTGTGGAGGTAGCAGAATATCAGGAATAAACATGAGTGCCACTGTGGCGGTAAGGGCCAGCGTGTGTGTCCAGGGGAATGCTCGGCGCAGTGTTTGCACCCAAAAAACACTAAGCATGACGATCGCATAGATGCGCGCCGCCTGATATCCAAGCATTGCAAGTGCCAGTGTTGTGGCGCAAAGGATAGTCCACATCCAGGCTTTTTTATTGAGTGTCCTTATAAAGGCGGCAGTTGCCACAACCATAAACACGGTGCTCATGTAAACTTCATGTCCCTGACGACCAATCACGTGAAGCCCAAGAGAAAACGTAGTGATGACTGCGGCCAGAAGACCGATGCTTCGCTTGTGAAATACGTTTACTGCAAGAAAATACACTGCGAGTGGAAAAAGTATACTCATGAGAGCATTAGGCGCTCGCACTGCATCCAGGCTCAGTCCCATCAGCGTAACAAACGGCACGATTGAATAGGTGTAAAGCGGCATTTTGTATTCGCCGAACGACTTAAAACGCAGAGGAAATAATTTGCCGTATTCATCCCGGCCGGTTTTGAGTATTGAAAATGCGTTGTATCCGTGTGCTGCTTCATCGGCATTCATGCACGCCTGAACAGTCTGTTTTTGAAAGAGATTCAATGCGAGCGATACGATACAAAGAAGCAGAACAAGCGCGAGTGTTACGCGTTGCTGTAGTTGTTTGTCTTTTTTGAGTGTTTTGAAAAATTGCTGCATCAGTTGGTTTTGAATGCGTCAATCAATTTCCGGTCCCGGCGTTTATTATAGCGCGGAGTCGGCGATACGGTAAGGCGTTTTTGTACTGCCCAGATCCAAGCGCGAAGCATCCACCACTGTCCCCGCAGGAGTGCAGAGAGTATGAGTTTTGTCATCCTGATCGTGTGGTCTCGCATCAGTGACCAATCGGTAATGTTTCGCCAAACAAACAGTATCTGGTTGCGTAGCGCAATTGTTTTTACATACGACGAATCAAACTGTCCGTTGGTAGTTTCATGATGATGTTGTACCAGTATCGTTGGATCAAACGTGATTGAGAAGCCGGCTTTTTGTGCACGATAACTCAGGTCAACATCTTCCCAGTAAAACGGCGCATAAATAAGATCAAACCCACCAAGCATATCGTACACCTGTTTTTTCAGTAGGCAACTGCCGCCCTCAGCCCACGCACTCGGCCCAGGTTCAAGATCCATTGCTTTTTTATGGTGCAACAGTCCATGTTCCCAGTAGATAGCGTTTTTCCCCACCGTGCTTCCGTCGCGCTCCGTTTGCGCAAATGTCACGGCAAACAGCGACTCATCTTCTTGCAAGGCGGGAAGCGCTTGTAAGTAGGAGTCATTATCAAGTACGACATCGGTATTGAGCAGCAACACATACGGATTGTGCGCGTAGGCAACACCGGTATTTACTGCCGCTCCAAAGCCACCGTTTTTCTGCCGCTCAATCACTTGCACTTGAGGTACATCTGCGAGGATTTTTTTGAGGTTTGAAGGCGGGTAATCATTCACAATAATGATTTCACATCCGGCTAAGTATTTGAGATTGTGTGTGAGGTTTTGCTTCATCATCTCTTCATTTTTGTACGAAGGTATGACGACGCTGATCGGGTGCGTTTTGCTCATAGGTCAGACAGGTAATTCAGTCGCAATGCGTTTTGTAAATGCCTCATAAGAAAAGGTGTCTTGTATGCGGGTATGTGCTGCTTGTGCCATAGTAGTGAGTGCTTGCGGGTCGGTATGTGCATTCATCAACGCAATCAATTCATCTTCCGTGTGAAACAGGTAGCCATCGGTGCCGCTTGTAATGACTTCACGGGGACCACCTGCATCAACACAGCAGGTGATACATCCCGCGGCCATTGCTTCAAGAGGAGTAATGCCCAAGTGCTCAACCTGCTCAGGATGCATAGTCTCATCCACGCCAAGGCCGGCAAAATGCCAAAAATAACGGGCTTTTGTATAGAGCTCCTGCAGTACGGTAAATGCACAGTTGGGCAGGAGTTGAATTGATGAATCACCGGCACACAGCGTCTCTAGTTCTTCATAGTACGCCTGATCTTCCTGTTTCAATCCGCCCGCCAAAACCAGTTTGTATGATGCAAATGCTGGCTGCGATTTCAGTCGCTTGAATGCGATGATCAACTCTTTGTGCTTTTTGCTGTGTAGCTGCGAGAAGAAGCGGCCGACTGATAAAATGAGCGGTTGTTTTTTTGCCGGATCAAAGAGTGCGAGTGCTGAAGGAGAAACGCAAGGATAATGTACGGTGGATTGATGTCCCCATTTGGTGAGCCATGATTGTGTGAAGCGTGAATTGGCAATGATGTGCCAGTTGTAGGCTTTTATGCGATCAGTCAGTTTGTGCGGATAGAGCGTACGCTGCGGAACCATAGCATACAATAGGGTGTGTTTGGCAAATGAGAGAAAGTAGCTGCCGTCGGTGATGGTGAGCACCAGATCATATGCAGCAAGCGCTTTTGCTCGCTCAAGCGCACTCATGGAGCCCGGGCGAAAAAGTGTATCGTTCCATTCAACAGATTGAAACCGGATGCCAAACTTGTGTTCGATGGCGCGATTAATACTGGGGTCCGGGTGAGCGATAGTGAGTGTGTATCCACGCTCTTCAAGTGCCTTTAAAACAAACAGCATGTGCTGCTCGCCGCCTCCTAAAACATCAAGGTATGGGTCATAGAGAAGAACTCGTTTTGGAGCGGAGGTGTCTGTCATGAGTGTGTTTTAGCCGGGCTTTTATGCTCCAGTTCGTAGACAAATAAATAGGTGACGGTTTTTGAGTATGCCTGATACACCGCCTCCAGATAGCCGATTACACCGTCTCGATACCCCCGGTCACGAATCAATCTGCGCCAGAGCTCTCCCGCAAACTTGCGCATACAAATCAGTGTGGTTGATGCCCGACCGGCTTTGGAAAGAAGCTCCGCTTCAATGGCTTCGTACTTGATGGTTTTCGTCGTCATGGATGTAAAATCGCCGTGAAAAAAGTGCAGAAATGGTTCGTTGAGGTGCCCCATGGTGCCGGTGATTTCAGGAGTTGAGTGTATGCGGGCCGGCCAGTCCTTGATGTGATGAGTATGTATAAGACGCATCTGCGTATCCGGCCACCATCCGCCATGTGCGAACCATACCCGCTTGGCAAAGATATTTTTTCGAGGTACTTTGAAGTAGGTGTGTGCCGTGTCTTTAATTGTTTTTTGAATCTCTTTGGCAAGGTCTTCTGTTATGCGTTCATCGGCGTCAAGAATAAATACCCATGGTGTTTTAACTGATTTGATGCCGGCGGCACGGGCAGGTTCAACATAGACAACTGGCTCATGTTTGATCACAGAGGCGCCGTTGGTGCGGGCGATTGCGGCTGTTTTATCGGTACTTCCGATATCAATGACTGTGATACTGTCGCTGAGTGCGCGCGCGCTTATAATCGCATCCGCAATATCATCTTCGTTGTTGCTTGCGAAAATGAGCGTCGTGATGTCGCGGTTCATAGCTACAGTATACCCACTTGATCGGCATTTTCGTACCCAAATACACCAGTCTGCATGGTATTGTATACATGTCGCCATTTGTAAAACCGCTCCCAAACCATGTACATACTCTACGGAATTCTTTCTGCTGCTTGGGCGTTGTACAGCTACGCACTTGTCGATCCCAATATTACCCTCATCAATCACCCGGCATGGACCTGGTTTCGAAACGGCATGGTGCAGCTGGGGTATTACGCGCGCTTTGAATCAGCTGGGATTTTTGCGCTCTTGCTGACACTTTCTTTGGCTTTTCATCTATTGGTGCTTCGCAAGAAAGAAGGAATGCCTGATCCCTGGCGCTTGGCGCTTGTTATTGGCGGTATTTTGACGGCGTCATATCCGCTTCTGTCACACGACGTGTTTAACTACTTATTTAGTGCCAAAGTTCTCACGTATTATCACAGCAATCCATGGACGCATGCGCCGATGGATTTTCCAGATGATTCATGGCTACGGTTTATGCACTGGACACATGCTCCGTACGCATATGGCCCCAGCTTTTTGCTATTTTTGTTGCCGGCAGTATTTACTTCAGGTGGAAAATTTCTTATTGCGTATGGACTCTTGAAGATTGAGTATCTGGTATTGTATCTGTTGACTGTACGCGTTCTTGCGCGAAAAAACCCTCAATGGGCACTGTACTATGCCACCTCGCCGATCGTTTTAGTAGAGGGAATGATGAACATGCATAATGACCTTATTGCTGCAAGTTTTGCCATTTTGGGTCTATCTGTTCTTATCAAGCACATGTGGTGGGGGAGATTGTTGCTTTTGTTTTCCGGAGGAATGAAATACACAACTGTTCCGCTTTTGCTGTATGCAAAACAACCTCTCTTTCGAATCATATCGCTTGCGGGTATCGCAGTTGTTATGATCTATCTTGTGGTATTTATCCCGACACGTATTCAGCCGTGGTATTTTCTGACGCTGTTTTCTTTGCTTCCGCTTTTTTACGATCAACTCAAGCGCTACACTCTTTTTTTTACCGGCATTTTATATATGTATGTATATTACCTGGCGTTTGGGGAATGGTCGGACCCCTTGAAATACCAGGTCGCAGCAGGCAGTCTCTTTATTACTATTGTGTATAATTACATTCATGGCACTCAAACGAAGCGCGCATAAGGTGTGGCAATTTCTTACTGTTCACCGAATTACGCTTTTTGTGTATGTCGCCAGTCTTCTCATTTTTTTCATCGGGGCACGCTATGTGGATTATCCTGATGAATATGTAAACTTGCTGGGTGGCCGAACGATACTCCAGGGCGGATTGCCGTATCGGGATTTTTGGGATCATCATCTGCCGGGCGCTTGGATCGGAGCAGCCATACTTCTTCTTTTATCAGGCGGATCGTTTGTGATTCTCCGCCTGTTGTGGGCGCTTTTTGTGTGGGGGTTATTTACCGTAATGGGAGAAACGGTATTTGCCAAAGATCATCCGCTGCGGCCATACTACTTGGCTTTTGTGTTTGTGTACCCGCTTGCCGCTTTATACTTTTGGTTTCACTTGTTTTTGGCAGACAGTATTGCTGTTGTGTTTTTCAGCAGTGCCTTTTGGCTGCTTGCCTCACAGTGGGTTAAAACAAAACGGAGCGATCACATCCTCATCCTGAGCGGCTTGTCGGTGTTTGCTATGGTCTTTGCGTCAGCCACGTATGTGTATCTTGCTGTCGGGCTGTATGTAATGATTGCCTACCTGTGGGGGCTGCGACCTGCGCGCCTGGCCCGCCTTGTCGCCTACATGCTGGCTCCGTACGTATTGTTCGGACTCTATCTGTTGGTGAGTGGTACCTGGTCTGACTTTTATTTTGCCAATATGGTCTACAACTCCGTGTATTACATCAGTATTCCCAATTTCTCACGTGGCGAACACTTTAACCCGATCAAGTTTGCCATGACGCTTGTCTCCAATTTTTATGCAGGATATCTGCCGCTTTTGTCAAAAATTAAACACCTGGATTTGTATCTGCCGATTGGCACCTTGGGCGGACTATCAACGGTTGTTTTGGCAGTGATACTTTTGGCGACAGAGCCCTTGATGGGACTGGGATACGTGATTGTACTGTCATTTTCGGCACCTCGCAGCAATGTGCAAAATTATAAAGAAACCGACTATCAGATGAGTATGTTTATCGTGCTCGGTCTTATATCAACGATGGTTTTGCTATACCTTCTTCGCCGCATCAAATACGAACAGGTCGTGGGTGATGTGCTCCGGGTAGCTCGAGCAATCGTATTTGTGTTTTTGTCAGCTACCATCTTGTTTCTGGGGGTAAATGCGTATGAGAAAGCATTTCAGTTGTATACTCAAGTGCTGCCGTCTATTCACAATCGTGGTTTTACGGCAGAGTTTTTTGACGAAGTTCTGGAGTCGGGTGAAACGTATTTTGTCGGACCATACGAGCCGCAAGATTTGTTTTTTGAACGTGTTACGCCATATCGCGGGAGACACCCGTCGCTTTTGCCGCAGTTTCGAGAGGGTGCAGAGCTTCGACAATCATTTCTTGATGATATGGCAAAAACCAACCCAACGCTTGTGGTGTACAAACATGAGGCTTCAGTCTTTAACACGCCGGCTGTTGAATTTGGGAAGTTTTTCCTGGACTGGATGGCGCCACGATATCGCTCAGTTGAGCAGATAGAAGGGGTTGAAGTATTAAAAACCCCGAGCAGCTTTACGATGCGCAGCGACCTGTATATCCGCCGCGATAAACAGGAGCAAATTCTCAAGCGCCTCGAAGAGCGCGGCTACATCAAGCGCAACTGATTACTGTGCGGAGCTTGAAGCTTCTTGTGTCGGCTCGATCGTTGTAGTCGGCTCCGGTTCATCAGCTGGTGCTGTGTCTTCGGTGACTTTTCCTTCAGAACCAGTTGTGATCGCAACATGAGTAGCATCAAGACCCTCGTCTAACTCACTTGTCGGGTTTAACCCTTGTTTTTTCAAAATTGCTTCAATCTCGTCAACAATCTCCTGGCTGATTCCTGAACCGTACTGAATGATGGTATCGGTGGTGTCGTCGGCATTTCCTGTTGTGATGCCGGTAAAGTCGGCCGATTCAAGGGCAGCCTTAATCACACCTGCTTGTCCGGTGACTCCTGATCCGTTGAAGACATCGATAGTCACGTCCTCCTTTTTTGTATCAGGTGCGGGCGTAGGTTTCTCTGTGGGTTCAGGTGCTTCGGTGGGTGTCGGGGTTGCCGATCCTCCGAGTGTGCCCAGATCAACAATACCCAGCTGCTGGTTGGCAAAATACAATGCACCCATAAGAAGCAGGATGCTAACTACGATCGGGAGCACCGTCTTGACGGGCGAGCCTTTTTTCGGGTTGTCTGCGTAGGATGGAAAGATTTGCTGATTGCTGGGCGCAGTATGTGTAGGGGGTTGTTGCGGGGGTGGGGTTTGTTGTTGCATAGGTATATAAGAAAACTGACAGGTATTTACAATATATACTACTACAGATGAATTAATGCTGAAAGAGCATATCTGTAATATATTGCTTGGCAAGGTGGAGGGTGGTGCGAAGCGGCATGTATTTCATACTCCATCGCAGTCTGTTTTTACGTTGATAGTTCACATGAAGAGAAGACCCTGATCCGCCGGTTGACTGTGATACTTTATGCCACAACTTGATCTCAGGGCAGTACCAGAGTGCAATCTGTTTCTTTTTTGCACGCTCACAATAATCGGCATCTTCATAGTAGAGAAAATAAGATTCGTCCCACAGACCGATGGTATCGACAACAGACTTGTCAAACGCCATCAGGCACCCGGTAATAAATTCAGTGAGTTGCGGTATATCATACTGACCGGCATCAACCTCATCCACTCCCCGATGAGATGTGGCGGCATGAGCCGGTTGTACGCCGCCGCCCGCATACCAGAATACGATTCCGCGGTCATCTTCACTGTAGCGTTCTTTGTGGTATTCATACCCCGGTGCATAATAGATTTTTCCGCCGATCAGGCAATGCGGATGCGTGTTCAGTTGGCGACTGACTTCACCGACGAAACCGCTTTGCACATAGGTGTCATCATTCATGACGCAAAACTGATTGGCACCCTGTTTTATTGCTTCTTCAACACCGCGATTGACTGCGGCAGCATACCCGCGATTCGGGACATGGATCCACACAGCGTGTTCATCAGAATACTGTTGTACCAAGCGCTCAGGAATCTCTATGGCTACAAAGACTGCTATTGCCTGATCATCAAGCTGTGCCAGAATACTTTTGAATAAATCCTCCAGAATCGGAGCGTTCATCGTGGGGATGATAAGGGCAAGTTTATTTTGCTGCATACAGTTTTTTAAACTCTGTAATGATATTGAGTCGGAATACATAAAGCAGCATGCCGGTGTAGACAAGGCTCCCCACAGCAACGTTTACACCGATCCCGACAGCTCCATACACATGAATGAAAGTTCTCACACTCATTATGGCAAGGGCCATCACGCAGGCGCTGATAATCGGTTTGTACACTGCTTTAATCGGATGAATAGCAAAGCTGCGCTTGGCCAAGATGAGAATCGGCGAGAGTGAAATGGATGTGAGCAAATGAGCTATAGGAAAGCCATAAATAGGGTTTATGCGAACAAGAATGGGTGTTGCGATCCAGCTACTGATGGTCAAAACCACCATAAAGACAAATGTAGTACGCGCTTTTCCAAGTGCATTGTAAGCATTCATAAACGGTGCGCTGATTGACAACAAGAGTGATGAGAGGGCGAAGATGGCAAAAAGCGGTACGCCCGCTTCCCACTTGAGGTATCGTGGAATGGTCAGAACAACATCGTGCATGGTGAGTGCGGCACCGACCATAACGGGAGCCAGCAAAAGCGTTTGGTTTTCAATAATAAGCTCGGCAATACGGCGCAGCTTGCTTTGATCATCCTGAAAGCGGGCAATAAGAGGAAAGCTTACGCGGCTGATATTATCCATCACAATACGAAGCGGCGCATCTGCCCATTTTTTTGCCCACCCGACAAGACCAAGTGCCTCAAACCCGATTGCTTTTGCCAAAAAAAGCATAAGCAAGTCATCTTTGAGAAGCGCCATCATAGATGCTCCTTGGAAGGGAAGGCCGAAGTGAATAAGCTCATGAAAGCTTTTTCGACTAAAGCCAATTGCGGGCTTCCAGAAGGCAATGCTGTAAAGAAGTATGAGTCCGGTTATGGAGCGAAGTACTACTGAGATGGTAAAGCTGGTGAGTCCATAGCCCATTAGGGCAAAGGTGACAACTGATACATAAAAAACAGTATTTTCTACAATTGTGACAAGCACTAGTTTTTGAAACTGCAGGTGACGCTCCAGAAGTACCGATGGAATGGTTTTGAGCGATGAGATAAAAAACGCGACCAGTAATGCCCAATACAAATACATTCCTTCAATGGGTAAGCCGTAAAAGGGAATGATATAGCGCGTGGCAATAAACCCGAGTGTCAGCAGCGAAATGACTAAAATCTGCTGTGTAGTAAAGGTGGTGCGAATATCGTCGTCGGTGAGGTCTTTTCGCTGGATGAGTGAAGCAGCCAGTCCGATGTCTGAGAAGTAGTTGAGAAATGTAATCATGGAAAGCACCGTGAGATACATGCCGTAGATTTTTTGTGACAGAAGAATCGTGATGGCAAGGTTGGCAACCAAGCCAAGAGCTGCCGAATATCCGCTTTGAAAAAACAACGACATCGCGCTTTTTATACTTTTTTGTTTGTATGAAGTCGATTGGTCTTCGGCAGACATGATGTGTGGGGTATAATAGAAAAACTATGAATCGACTGCGTCCAGTTCTTGCGCCGATACTGCTTGTAATTATAACAGTTTGGGCCTGGGCAAGTTTGGTGAATGGGTCATATTTTTCCCATCACGATAGTCAGCACATAGCCCGTCTCTACACGCTCTATCAAGGATTGTCTCAAGGGTCATGGTATCCGCGGTTTGTGGACTTGTTGGGATTTGGGTATGGATATCCGCTTTTTAACTTCTATCCACCGCTTCTGTATTATGCCGCAGCACTATTTCACTTTTTGGGGGCAAGCTACGTGTGGTCGATCAAGTTGGTGGGGATTGTTGGATTTATCCTGGCGGCCTGGGGTGCATATTGGTATGTGCGACTGATTAGCGGCAGTCGTCTGGCGTCCTATTTGGCTGCGATTTTATACACCTATGCCCCCTATCATGGCATCAACTTGTATGTTCGGGGTGCGCTCGCTGAGTTTAGTGCTATGGCAGTATTGCCCTACGTGTTTGTCGGACTTGAACAGCTTCGCCAAGGAAAGCGAATGGGAGGATTTGTGTTTGCACTTTCATTTGCCGCACTCATTCTGGCACATCCTCTTATTGCATTTCCGGCAGTCTTTTTCATTGCCGGATACATCGTGATGAGTATTGTGACGACGCATTTTTCTCTGCGCTATTTTGTAAGCACTGCACTCGCCGGGCTTTTGGGCCTCGGGATGAGTGCTTTTTTTTGGTTGCCATCGATGGTTGAGCGTAAGTATACGCTTGTTGACACCATTCTTACTCGCGAGCTTGCCAGCTACCAGATTCACTTTGTCTATCTGGCGCAGCTATGGTCGTCGGCTTGGGGGTATGGCGGTTCAGGACCGGAGCTGACCGATGGAATGAGTTTTCAGATCGGAAAAATACACGTGATGCTTTTTGCCGCAGGCATTGTTGCCTGTGCGTATTGGGTATGGCATCGTCGCAGTCAGCAAGGAGAATGGAAGCATGTCTTTGAGCGCCCTGTGGTCGCTTTTGTTACCATCGGTGCACTTGCTGCGGGAGCATTGTATATGACTGTCACATGGTCGAAGCCCGTGTGGGATGCAATTTCCTTTTTGTGGTATCTGCAGTTTCCCTGGCGGTTTCTTACGTTTGCGGCGCTCTTTGTATCGGTGTTTGCTACCGTTTCAATCGTTGTGTATGAGCGCGTAATTTCCGCGCGACTGCCCGGGAAAAGCGGTATGTATGCGGGAGTTGTCGTTGTCAGTATGGTATTTATGATTCTTGGGACCTATTCATCAAGTCGCTTTCGACCGCAAGAGTACTGGTCAGGAAATGATGCAAAATGGACTGCGTATGATGAAATTGCATGGCGAGTGAGTCGCACCAGTCATGAGTTTGCTCCTGAAGGTGTGGCGACAGTTAAATCGGAGTACGGTACAACGGTGATAGACGTTGATGAGGAGTCCATCAACAGACGTCTGTACGATGCAGTGCGCGCAGCCAATGTTCGCGTTGTAACCGATACATATTCAAATCATACCTTTGTGATAGCAAGCAGTCGCCCCTTTACGTTCACGCTGCGTCGTTTTTCGTTTCCCGGATGGGTGGCGACAATTGACGGGCAACCGGTTCGCATCAATGACAATAATCGTCTGAAGCTTATGCAAATTTATGTGCCTGCCGGTTCGCATCAAGTTTCGTTTACATTTCAAAATACACCGGTTCGATTGTGGGCAAGCATTCTGTCTATTGCCTCACTCATGATGCTTATCGGCTTATCAATTGCCCTTAAGAAAAACCGCATATGATATACATCGCCCTTGCCACTCTGTTTTACAGTGCATTTATTATCGTAAACACCATCGCTGCCCGAGTCATTGATCCGGTGTTTGCTGCAGCTGTGGTAACCGCAGTCTCGGCTGTCATTCCCGTGGTTATTGCGCTGCGCATGCAGACACTGACACTGACCCCCCTGCAAGGGGTGTGGGCAGCCATTGCGGCGGGTATTTGTATCGCGCTCTACAGCATCTTTTTAAATCGCGCCTTTGCAGCTGAAAAAGTCGGTGTCGTAGTTCCGATCATATACGGTGGATCGCTGGTGATCACCACGCTTTTGTCGCTTGTGATTTTTCGGGAGCGCATCGGTACTCTTCAAGCCGTTGGTCTTGTGGTTATGACCGTCGGCATCGGCATCGTCATATATGCGCGTATTGCAGCCGGACGCTAAGGAGTCAGTTCGTACAGCAAGAAGGGGTCGTGTCCGCCGGGCTTTTTGTACTCTTTGATGAATTTGATCGGCCAGATGCCGGGTATGTCTTCCGGTTTTTGCCTATGCGAAAACACTACAAGTACGGTGTGGTCTTTGAGGGCTTTCTGCTCACTTTTGAGCTCTTCTTCCCCAAGCGGCCAATAGCCGGAGACTGATAGGTTGGTGTCGTCTCTATTGATCGATGCTTCTAGCATGTCGCCGATGACTCCGAAATTTCCCTCTGCTATGATCTTTACCGGACGTCCATCTTGTGCTGAGCGCTCACGTGCATAGGAGATCATATCCTTAACTCCCCAGCCGGCATTAAAGCTCTCAATATATTGCCCGCGGTCCACCGGCGGAAACGGAATCTGCGTCTGGTCGAAGATAATCGTATAGTTCATATAAGAAGCCGACAGCAATACGGCGACAGCAGAAAGGGTTGCCCACATGCGTTTGGTGCTCACAAACCAATAGGTTGCACCAAGTGTCAGAAAGCTTGCAAGGTATACAACATAGCGGGGAAAAAGCACCTTCGCAAATGCAGTGATAGCCACGTATGGGAGGATGATCCAAAGCGCAAGGTATGCCGCGTGACGCCAATCTTTTTTTGCGTACATGCTGATGCCGAGTACGCCAAAGAGTGCCAACACATATCCCATCTCAGCACTTACATACCATGGAATCAAGTGCATATTCCCCCAAAAGAGCGCAAACGGATTTTTCAAAAATTCGCCGAATGTAAGTACGAATGTTTTGTTTTTTTCCGCCACCAGGTAGAGGTATGGAGATAGCCGCTGCACGTTGTATATCGTAAATGCGATAATGCCGACAATGGCGAGAAGTACATAGTAGGTGAGTAGAAGGGCACTTTTGTTTTTTGTATTCTTTTGAAGCTGAGTGATTGGAGCCAAGGCGGAAAGCCCCAAAAACATCTGGCTGGATGATTTGGTGAGTAAGGCGATCCCTGAACCCAGTCCCATAAGAAGGGCTATGTCCAAGCGCAGCGTGCGCACCAATACCAATGAGCCAAAAAGAATCCATATTGCACCTGCGTTTACTGCTGAGTCAGCCAGTGCAAGGCGGTCATAAAACAAAAACATAGGAGTGATAGTGTACAACAGTGCCGCAACATAGCCGGCATACTTTTTTCCATACAAATAGGCGGCAGTTACCGCAATCCCTGCCAGTGCGACAGATCCCGAAAGTACCGAAAACGCGCGTCCTCCGAGAAGCAGATTAGTGGAAAACAGCTTCAAAAAGGGAATCATTCCCCACGTATGCAAGGGTTGTTTGCCGTCGGTGAGGCTAATAAAGCGCCAGTTCGGGTCAGCTTGCGCCACCTTGGCCCAGCGGATGTAGATTCCTTCATCAGTGAATATGGGAAAACTATCAAGTCGCACGACGCGTGAAGCGAAATAAAGCGTGAAAATGCCGAAGGTCACCAACACATCTGTCCAAGTAATGTGTTTTTTTAAGAAGCGGCCAATGGCAGATAGATCAAACATAGTTGGTGTAAATTCAGGGCGTAGCTTGTTGTCAATTGTACTATACTATACGCATCATGCGAAATCCTCTTTTTGGCGGCAAGCCTCACATCTCGCTTATTCTTCCTGCATATAATGAAGAAGAGACTCTGCAGGAGACCGTCACACGAATGCATGAAGTCATGAATGGGTATGATAAGTCGTACGAGATCATTTTTGTAAATGACGGATCAACTGACGCGACACGCCCGATCTTGCAGGCATTGCATGACGTGGACCATCGGGTAAAAGTCGTCAACTTCTCTCGCAATTTTGGTCACCAGACGGCAGTCAGTGCAGGGCTCGCCAAGGCAAGCGGTGACTATGTGGCGGTGTTGGATGCGGATTTACAAGATCCGCCTGAAGTGCTTCCGCAGTTTTTTGACCGGGCCAAGGAAGGGTATGATGTGGTGTATGCAATTCGAAAAAAACGCAAAGAATCGGCGCTCAAAAAGCTCGGCTACAAAGTGTTTTATCGCTTTCTCTCTCGAGTATCACACATCGACATTCCGCTTGATAGCGGCGATTTTTGTGTGATGAGTGCAAGAACTGTCGCCGCGCTAAACGCTTTGCCTGAACGCAACCGGTTTGTGCGCGGGCTTCGCAGCTGGGTTGGCTATCGACAAATAGGGATGGAGTATGAGCGATCTGCGCGTTTTGCCGGGGAGAGCAAGTATCCGTTTTCCAAACTGCTCAAACTCGCATTCGACGGCATCTTTTCATTTTCATATGTGCCTCTTCACTTTATATCGTGGCTGGGGTCGGCAGCGATGCTTCTTGCTTTTATCGGCTCTGTATGGGCGGTCTACCAGCGCTTTTTCACCGAAAACTACAATGCCGTGCCGGGGTTTGCCACAACCATAATTCTGGTTATGTTTATAGGAGGACTGCAACTCTTTTCCCTTGGCATCGTCGGTGAATATATGCGCCGGATGTATGATGAGATCAAAGCCCGCCCTCAATACATAATCGATTCTGAGATCGGCTTCTGATCAGGACTTCTTCTGTTGTGGGTGGACTGCGATAAGGTAGACGAGCAGTGCGGTTATGCAGAAAATATAAATGGGAAATGATGCTGTCTCAAAATTCCATTCCTTCACGGTAAGCAATGCAATGCCGCTGTTGATGAGTCCGAAGAGAAATATTTTGTAATTCTCCGTTTCCGGGTACTTGTAGGATTTGATTACGGTCGGAATACTTGCAAGCACATCAGCAAGAATAGAAAAGAAGATTGCGACATTCGGCTCTCTGCTGAGCGCCCACAGGATGAGTCCAATAAAAGAACTGACTCCACAAATAATGTCCAGTTTTTCCAATTTCCATTCAGACTTTTTATTTACAAATGAGGCAAGAAGCACTAAAAGCGGACTGAAGCCCACACTGAATGTCATAAGCGATGTGAGTCCGACGCCTTTTTGGATCTGGGCTGCAAACGCGATAAGCGGTGCGAGCGCCCACATAAACCATGAGATGCGATTCGGTTTTGTCTTCCCTTGAATCGTATCTTTGACATAGCTGTAAGTGCCGATAAGTCCAAGTAATACGCCTAAGATAGTGAAACGTTCGTCGATCATAGTTATTTCACCGTAAATAACGTGTATTCAGAATTGCGATAGAGTACGTGGTGGCCTTCACTGTAGGCCTTATCTCCGTTTTCAACCAGAAAGAGACCGCTTTTATACTTGAGTATCTGTTCAAATTCTTCTTTTGTATAGATGTAATTAGTCTTTTTTTGTCCGTAATACACCATGCAGGGATTGCCGCCATATACCCACGTCATGTCGATCTGTTCATTCTCCGGGAGATATTTGCGCCCTTGACGCTCTCCAAACGGCACAAGATACGTGAGTGTCGGGTATGAAGTTTTTTGAATAACCTGCTGCACCTGTCTATTGAGTGAATGATGTTGAGGACCTTCAAGTGCACGGGTTTCACGTAGAATCAGTTGACCGGCATCAAAAAGAAGTCCTACGGACAGGAGCGTAATGAGAATGGGCATGCTGTATTTGATCGTATGAAGAGGTGTTTTTTCACGAACAAATTGCGTGACAAGCACCAAGTTGTAGGCGATGTAGATTGCAAAAAACGGATAGATCGGCAATATGTACCAGGCAACACGCGTTTGTGCACGGGTAATCGAGAGAAGCGGAACGGCAACAAGTACGATAATGGCGATCAGGATCTGGTGCTTTGCCAGTGCGCCATACATGGTTTTCCAGCGCCTTTTTTTGCCTTTTAGATACTTGAGCATGATGGCCCCAAGTTGTACTATTGCTGCAAACGACACAAAAATCCACGGCATAAGTTCTTTTGTTGCCAACACGCCATAAAACCATATGCGTTCACGGTGGTTTTCTATGGGGAAGCGTGCGCGCTTTATGATGTTGTCGAGTATATATACCTTGATGAACCGATCGTCATACGTGAAAAAGGTGATTACATGCCAGGGGACCACAGTAAGCGCCCAAGCAATGAGCAACTTTCCGTATTGTCTTATGCTGTTTTTTCCGGGGAACAAGATAGACACAGCGCCGATTGCAATAAGAAATGAGAGACTGCTGAGGCCTTTCATCATGGTGGCAATGCCGATCAGAAGACCCGCCAGATACGGCAGTAAATACGAGTGCTGGTATTTGATTTTGGTAATATGCTTTGTTTCAATCCAAGCCCACACGCCTGCAAGCAGGAAAAATGTATAGAGAATATCGGTGTTCAGATGCAGGCTGTTTATCACAAAGACTTCTGCAGTAAGCAGCACGAGTGCGGCAAGAAATCCCACAGTACGGGAAAAATAGCGAGCGCAAAATAAATACGCAAGTGTCAGTATGCCGATGGCACCTGCCACATTTGAAAGGCGAAGCCAGAGTTCCTGCGGTGTAAGCTTTGTGAACAGAATGAGCAGCCATGAATAGAGTGGTGGCTTTTGCATATCGATATAGCTGTTCCACAGATTGGTGAGATAGTGTCCGTGCGTACTCATCTCCCGCGCATACTGTGCATACAAGCATTCATCCCAGTCTCGAAATGGTTCTTTTTGAATGCCTAAGAAAAAAAGAGTTGCTACTGCGGCAGCCAGGAGGATAAAGGGGAGATGCCGCCTGATCGTGTTCATGATACGTGATATTGTACTAGGTGCGCCAATCCGATGCAGGCGCATTTTGGAAGGCTCAAATAGAGTATCGCCCTGTCAATTCGTAGTATTTAATTCGGGCGATATCCACCAGTGTTTCCCATGTGTCTTTTATAAAGCGGACATTTTTCGTTTCTACATGTTGCCATGCGACCGGTACTTCGAGCGTTTTGAGATTGAGGCGGTTGGCAATATACAAAAACTCCAGATCAAATCCTGCAGACACTGATGCGCCACGCGCGGTACGTGCGGGAGTAAAAACACGGAGTCGCTCTATAATCTTTCGGGCAGATGTTGTCTCAAACAGTTTAAAGCCGCATTGTGTGTCGCGAATTGATCCCAGGCCGAGTACGCCGTTTCGAATGAGAATAAATCCGACTGCCATCACTTTGCGAATCAGGGGAGCATTTTTACGGGTTCTGCTGCGGGATCCGATCACGATAGGGTGTGCATCGCGAGCACCGTCTATGAGTTTTTCTGCCTCTTCAATAGGGGTGGCAAGATCAATATCAGAAAACAGAACATGGTTACAGCTCGCCTTTTCAATGCCGGTGGTCACGGCGATCGCCTTGCCCTGGTGAGCATTTTCAATGAGTTTAAATTTTTTAAACTGCGGCAAATATAATTCTTTAATAAGGCGCTTGGTGTCATCAGTTGATCCGTCATCCACGATAAGCACTTCTTTAAATTCCCGATGATGCATCGTATAGTTGCCGATTTTATCCAGTACGCCTTTTTGAATATTTGCCTCTTCGTTATAGCAGGGAATAATGAGCGTGATATTCATGTGATATGAGCGGAAAAAATGAGTATGGGTGACCGGTTTATTTTCCCCGTGTCAGTTTGTAGATTGTAACACCGTCGACTTCATATCGCCCGGCTGTTTTGTCAGCACCAAAAAGTGCTATATCCCACAGAGGGCTTGAGCGTGGGTCACATTCCTCATGGCACAGCACAAACAATTCATCTCCTTTATTCTCTTTGTCATCATACGAGATGGGGGTGCGATAGTACTGAGTCAACATGTATCGGTACGGATAGCTGGCATACTGTTCAGGAAGTGCGGTGATGCGATAGCTGCTGCTTTTGTTGTGTTTGGAGATTGTTTCAGCAACCCGGCGGGCTCGTTCAATCTGATGAGATGAGTTTTCATAAAAGAAGCGATAGTTGGGTATCTGCAGGGAAAGAAACAGTGCCACAAATACTGTTGCCACACCGATTTTGAGCCGAGGTTGGGAAAACATGGCACACAGCAAGTAAGCGACAAAAGTATAAAAGAGCAAATAAAATGACCCCAAATAATGCGGAAACTTGGCGCCGGTATAGTAAGATGTCGCAATGGTCATGACGATGAGTATCATTGAAATATAGCCGATTACCTGTTTGCGGATCAGTCCGACGACCGCAATAATAAGCATGCATGCCAATAGTGCAATGATGATAAACTGCTGAGTTTCTACTTGTGTGCTGTAGGTAAAGACTTGAGAAAAGGTGGAGATGATTTCATTAATCCGATTGCTGCTTTGTGTGTTTTGACTATCTGTCAGCAACAACGCGCTGCGAATATTGGGGAATCGATGAATAACCTCAAACAGCAAAAAGGGTGCTAGCGCTGCAGCCCATGCAGCAACCATAACGACTGCCCGCAGCAAATGAGACCACAACGGTGCACGAAGCGCATCAACCCATGTCCAATACGTGACAGCAAACACAAACACCAACACGAGTGCCAGATAGTGCATCTGCATAGCGGCAGAAAAGAGTGCGCCGGCCAGAGCGTAATACCCGAGGTGTTTTGTCGTCAACCCTTTCCACCAGGCCCAGAGTGTGAAAAACACCATTGGTGCGAGAAGATTCGGATTCCAGGAAAATCGGTTGTACTCAATCAGAGTCCATGAAGTTGCAGCAAGAATGACGCTCAAAACCGCCGTCACACGATCCTTAAACATGTTTTCTACTGCCCAGTACTGCAGCAAAAGCGCCACGGAGCTGATTACCGCCACACCGACTGCGGGCCCGACCGGATTGCCGCCAAAAAGCAGCTGCCATGGCGCCATCATATAGTAATACAAGGGCCCCAAGTACATGCTGCCAATTGATGTCACCGGTCCCAGTGCTGGAAGGTGGGTGACAGTTGCGATATCACGCATAATCAGAGAATCCCGGCCCTGGTCGCCCAAAAAGGTGGCAAAGTCTCCGATGCGATAGAGGCGAAGAAAGGTTCCTGTTGCAACAACAACCCACACATACCAAGGGGTGTTGCGGATCATTTTTCGCAAACGGGCGTATAGCTTTTTATGCATCATATATAATGAAAACGCACTATGCGATCATTATACATAAAAGTCAAACCGCTCGCGGTTCTTTTTCTTTTTACACTGTTTAGCAGTGCGTTATTGTGGCTTCCGTTTGTTCAGCAGCTGGCATTTGCCGGCGTGCATATTCCCGGCACAAATACTGAGTTTATCTATCGTCACTATGACGGGCTTCTGTATGTGGTTGCTGCAAAAAGCTGGTATGATCCAAAAGAAATCGCAAAACTGGCGCTCGACACCCCTCTGGCGCCGTCGTATTTTGCCGCCCATCTGCCGCTATACCCGGGATTGATTCGGCTCGTTGCTTCGGCCGGTCTAGATTATGTGAAGTCAATGATGCTTGTGACCCTGCTCAGCAGCATAGCACTTTCGTGGATATTTTATGGATTTTTAAACACCTTCAAGCTCACCAAACACCCTCTGATTCTGACGATGATTATGATGGTATTTCCCCGACTTCTCGTGGTGCGCAGTATCGGAGCGCCGGAACCGCTATTTATGTCGCTGATTCTCGGTTCGATATGGATGTGGGAACAGCGGCGGTTTTGGTTGGCAGGAGTATTGGGAGCTCTTGCGACTGCAGCAAAACTACCCGGAATTCTGCTGGTTGCTGCTTTCGGACTGGCTTCTTTGGAGCACCTGCGTGCCACGCGTACCGTTCGTTGGTCTTGGCTCGGTGGCCTTCTACCGCTTTTGGGATTATGTGCAGTGTGTCTGATTTACGCGCAGCAGTACGGTGACTTTTTTGCCTATTGGCATACCGGCTATGTAGTGCCGATGCTGTATCCATATGCAGCATTTAATCGGCAGGCGCGCTGGGTGGGCACGGCATGGCTTGAAGATGTGTTGGCGTACTTTGCGTTGTATTTTTATGGCGCGCTGCAGTTGTTCCGCACTCATCTGCGAAGCGTGTTTTATTTCGTTCTGGTATTTGTGGCGGCCACCACATTTGTGCAGCATCGGGACATTTCTCGTTATTTACTCCCGGTCTGGCCATTTGTGGTAATTGCGTTTGAACGACAGATCACATCACGAAAAGGCCTTATTTTGGTGGCGCTTCTTATCCCGGCTATCTATTTGTACGCGTGGAACTTTATGATGGAGAATGCGATGCCTGTGACACACTGGGAGACGTATCTTTAATCATGGAAGCTCGCTCGCTTTTTTTCGACATAGTCACGCATCTTCTTGATGAACTCGTCTTCGGCGTACTGCTCGCTTTCTGATCGCGCACGGCGACTCATTTGTTCTTTTGCATGGTCTGAGAGATCTTCATAGCGTGAGATTGCTTCAACTGCTGACTCAGCAGTAAGTTGCGGGTAGAGAAAACCGTTTTTTCCGTCTTTGACTGTTTCTTTCAAGCCTCCCGATGAGTAGGCAATAACCGGAACACCATGACTCATCGCTTCGACAGGTGCGATCCCAAACTCCTCATCTTGTGAGGCAAACAGAAACGCCGAAGCACCTTCGTAGAGCTCATAGAGCTTGGATTCTATGACGTTGCCGACAAACTGAATAGTGGGGCCGGCGATAGACTTGAGATAATCTTCATCCCGTCCGCCGCCCACGACAACAAGCTGTTTGCTCAGAGTGTTTGCTGCCTGGATCAGCACATCGATGTGCTTTGCACGCGCCAGACGACTGACAGTAATATAGTACTCGCCGGCTTTTTTGTCGCGGTGTGTCGCCAAGGTGACCGGCGGATAGATGACATCCGAATCACGATGATAAAACTTTTTCACTCGTTTTTTTGTCTCTTCGGAGTTGCTGATGATGAAGTCAGGTCGCTGAGCGGCGATATAGTCCCACATACGCAACCCGTGGTTGATAAGGGTGGCATAGATGCGAATCGCAAAATGTTTTCGCCATTCCATCGCGGTTTCATAGTTGTACAAGTATCGGGGCGGGTGGTGCATGTAGGTGATGTGTAGTGTATTCGGCCGGGTGATGATGCCGCGAGACATCGCGGTCGCCGATGAGGTGATCACGCAATCATACCCCGTAAAGTCCATACTCTCCCAAATCAGGGGATACATGAATCGCAGCGGTGAGTGGAGCCGCTTCATCCCCGGCACCCGATCGGCCCACGATGTGCGAATATGCATGCCGTCCAGCTCTGGTCCATGCACTCCGAGATTGTCGCGATTGAGATAGGAGGTATAGATATCAGCGTCAGGAAAGGCTTTGTGCAAGCTCACCAACACGCGCTCTGCGCCGCCAAACTCCAACAGGTGGTCGTGTACAATAGCCATTTTCATACAGAGACAGTATACTGTATCTCAGTTTTTACATACATCCTTTCGGACATGACACATATTCAGGCTCTCATACTCGGTATTGTCGAAGGAATTACCGAGTTTCTTCCCGTTTCATCTACTGCGCACCTCATTCTTACCAGTCACTTTATGCAGATTGCTGATGATAGCTACCTTTCGTTTTTTGAAGTCTTTATTCAGTCGGGGGCTATATTGGCGGTTGTTGTAATGTATATACAGACGATGATCAACAATCGTGATCTTACGCGTAATGTGCTGGTTTCGTTTTTTCCTACCGCAATAATCGGATTTGTTCTGTATAAAATCATAAAAACAGTGTTTTTCTCTTCCACGGGACTGATCGGCTTTATGTTGTTTTTCGTCGGCGTGCTCTTTCTTCTTTTAGAATACGTCATTAAAGAAGATCGCCTGAAGCTGCATAAGACACTCAAACAAGTAACACTCAAGCAGGCCGTGCTGATTGGGTTGGCTCAGTCACTGGCAGTAGTTCCGGGGGTATCGCGCGCCGGAATCGTGATGCTTGCCATGATGGCTATGGGATACAAGCGCTCGGAGTCTGCGCTGTATTCGTTTATGCTTGCCGTGCCGACAATAATGGCTGCATCAGTATATGATTTGTACAAATCTCGTGATATCCTCATGTCGTCGACCACTTCACTCTCACCTCTTCTTGTCGGATTTATCACATCGTTTGCCGTCGCTTATGTCAGTGTAAAGTGGCTCATAGGCTATCTGCAGAAACACTCCCTTGTCCCCTTTGGGTTTTACCGTATCGCATTGGCGATATTGGTGATGTTTTTCATTGCACGTTGATATCGGTCGGGTTTACAGAATGCAGGCACTGCACCCGTAGTTTAACGGATAGAATGTGGGATTCCGGATCCCATGATGTGGGTTCGATCCCCGCCGGGTGCACACACGGACTTATGTGACTGCGTACTTGACGAGAACCCCTCCGGTTTTGAGTGTTTTTTCCTCACGAAGGTTGAGCTTTTGGTAGGGAGCTCCTTCGGCAAAGAGCTTTCTTCCCCGACCCAAAAAGACCGGTGCAATGCACAGGCGATATTCATCAAACAGTCCTGCTTTCATGAGTGCGGCAGACAGAACGCTGCCACCAAACACAAACAAGTTGCCACTGCCTTCTTTTTTCAGTTTTGCAATCTCAGACTCTGCGTCGCGCACGATAGTGGTGTTTGCCCAGTCGGCAGTTTGTATGGTTGTTGAGCAGACGATTTTTTGCATGGTATTGAGGCGATCGGCTATCTCACCTGTTTCTTTTTTCCAATACTCGGCCATTCCCTGATAGGTGTGTTTACCATAGATAACCATGTCTGCAGTGTCCAGTTGTTCGCGGCTGAACTGCTCCAACTCCTCTCCCCATACCAGGCTATGAAATGCCAAGTCCCACGGTTTTTCGCCTTCAAAATAGCCATCAAGCGTGATGACATTCCACATAATTAGGTTTCTCATGAAGATAGTGTATAGGTATCGATATTCAATTATCAACAACGCGATTTGTATATCGAGCAGAGTTATGCAGCGTTTTTTGGGGAGGTTTTGTCAATCTGCGCTTTCCAGTAGAGGATTATTGCATCGACTAAATCCATAGGGATTTCTGTATCGAGGGGGAATTGTGCGGTGCCGCGCCCGGCGAGATATGGCTCGAGTTTGTTTGTCAGGGTGCCAAGCGATCGAGGGGTCGGATAAAAACCGATATGGTTTTTGTATCCGGCAAAATACACCAGGTTCGTGTTTTTATAGGTAAACGTGGGCATGTTGTATTTGATTGTTTCTTCTGCTTCAGGCACAAGGGCGTTGACTCTGGTTCTGAGTTGGCTCAGTTTTTCTTGCGTCTCGGGGGGGAATGATTTGATGTAGGTATCGATTGAAGAAGGAGCTTTCATGCGAACGTATTGTATATGATACGGAAAAAATGGGAGCGGGTGAAGGGAATCGAACCCTCGGCTCGTCCTTGGCAAGGACGCATTGTACCACTCAACTACACCCGCTTGAGTACAGCCCCAAGTATAGCACACGGATTGTGCTGTTGACAAGAATTGTGGTATAGTAGGGGTATATGGCAACTACAACTACAAAATCAACCACAAAAAAAACTACGACCCGTCGTGCCGCTCCTAAAAAGAAAGTGGAAGCCCAAATTGATTTGGGAAAAACGAAAGCACAGGTGATGCAGGCGGTTGAGCAGACGCGTGAAAAAGTCGATGAGATTATGGATACACCCGAAGCGAAAAAAGCAGTAACTGCTGTGAAAAAAGGAGTTGCCATGGCCCAGAAAGAAGCGAAAAAAGTCGCCACCAGAAAAGATGTGAAAAAAGCAGTTTCCACTGCAAAGAAAAAAACAACTGAAGCGAAAAAAACAGCAGAAAAAGCAGTTGCTGATGCTGAGCAAAAACGTCGTGAACTGGCTGCCCGCGAAGATGTCAAAGAAACTGTTGAAACGATTCAGGTCAAAGGCTCGCAGCTTGTAGATAAGGTGCGTGAACTTATCAAAGCCGGCAATGTTCGCCGCATCATCATCAAGGATAAAAACGGTAAGTCTATTGCCGAGTTCCCGCTGACATTCGGTGTGATCGGAGCAGCTGCGCTCCTGCCGCTTGCTGCGGTTGCAACAATTGCAGCGCTCATCACCGAGTGCACAATCACCGTCATTCGGGAAAAATAATTCTTCGCCATGCCGTACCAAAACGGCGTGTAGTTTGCTATACTGTCCCTTGTAACGCAAGGGCCGGTAGCTCAGCGGTTAGAGCACTACTCTTATAAAGTAGGGGTCGACGGTTCAATTCCATCCCGGCCCACCTGTCGCAATTGCGTCTATAATAGCGGAGATAGCCAAGGTGGTCACGGCGGGGGTCTGAAAAACCTCAGATGTCAGTTCGACTCTGACTCTCCGCACCCTTCTTTTTGTGCCAGGGCCCGGAGTTAGACGGTACAACGCCGCATTCGCATTGCGGAGGAGGCAGTTCAATTCTGCTCGGGTCCACACTACACAGAATACTTTTTGATATACGCTTCAATATCAAACTTTTTCTTAGCTCCTGATTCGGCCATGTAGCGCACAGTGCCGTAGATGTCGCGCTCAAACCACGGGCGATCATGCAGTCCCGCTATGCTCCACAAGATTCCTACATAGCCATTGGGATCGCGCCCATCCATTTCATACGTGTCATTGAGTTGGACAGCGTACGTGATGGCGGTTGCGGCATCCGGCGTCCACTCCAGTATTTTTTTCGCCCAATACATGCGCAGGTAGCCGTGCATTTTTCCTTCGCGCACCATCTGCAATTGTGCCGCATTCCACAGTTGATCATGGGTCTTTCCCTGTTCTAATTCTTTGTACGAATACGTGTAGTCTCTGGTGTCTTTTGCATGTGCGGCAAGGGTCTCGCGTGCCCAGTCGGGCGCTCCGTGGAGGGTGTCATACTGCTTGTTGTAGGTGCAAAAATTGTCTGACAGCTCGCGCCGCACAATAAGCTCTTCCAGAAAAGCAGCGACATTCTCATCCACACACAGTGAGCGCTGGGTGATCTTCGGTCCGATTTGCAGGTGTTGTCCGGTCTGCTCCAGAGTATGGTGGGCGACATATTGCGCGCTGATGTGCCCAAAGTGCAGATAGGGTGACAGTCCCGATTGGCCATCTGCCGTGGCGTCATTACGATCCGTGTCGTACGACTGTATGTGGTTTTTCACAAATGACTGCAGTTGATGTGCCGCTGCTTTTGCCCCCGATTTCAAGGAAAGTGCGGCATCGGCATACGGTTTGAGCAGCTCCTCCCAATCAATCGGTTCAGTCTTCGGAGGATGCGATTGTTTTTTCAGGGCGGGGTACGGTGTGAGATAGTCTTTCAGCAGTTTGTGTATCTTGGGGCGGATCGTGTAGGCTGCCCACTCCTGTTTTTGACTGGTGATCCATACCGGAATGACATTGTGTGCATCGACGGTGTATGAGGGGATCTGTGGATGCGCTTTTGCGATGTGGCGGCGCACTGTCTGGGGTCCGCGAAGCGGCGAGTAGTCGCAGTAGAGAGCAGCCGGATCATATTTGGTTACCATCTGTTTTATAGCGCCCTGATAATCATCGTGATAGAGCACAAACGGAATGCCGTGCTGATCAAGTTCTTCTGCAGTCTCCCGGAGTCCCTCCAACATAAACCGGTAGTGGCGCGCCTGCGCATTTTTCACGCCGCCTTTGTAGAAAATAAACGTGACGATCAGAGGAAGTCCCAAGTGTTGTGCATGTGCTTGCGCTTCAAGAAGCGCCCAGTTGGCTTGTGCGCGCTGATCCCGCGACATGAGATATATCACACACTTTCCGTTACGTGGTTCGGGATCATTCAGTTTGCGGCTGCGTTTTGAGGAGGTGAACTCTGACATGCTGTGTATAGTATAAATGGTTCGGGTAGTTATTTTCTTCCGGCGGACCCCTTCCTTCTTGTGGTGTATGGATCCCTCCACAGTCAGAAAAGTAACTACCCGGGAAAAAAGCTGATTCGTTATTATTGAGTTTGCGGCTGCGTTTTGAGGATTGAAACGGTGGCATAATGCTGATGACAGTATAATATGTTTTTTGTGCGGTATTTTTTGTTCCACGTTCCTAAGTCACAAAAGAGCACCGCACGGGGAGTAGCTCAAAATCTTGCATATCCTTTAGACACAGGTGTGTAAGGCATTTATTACAAGTCTCCCGTTATGGTGATGACCGGTGCGGGGGTGCTGCGGAAAAACTCATTCCACTGCAGTATGTGATCTGCTGTCACAGTCAGTGCACGTTCTCTCAGAAGCTTTGCATCAAGCACCGTGTCATACCACTCGAGGCCTTTTTCAAGAAGCCACAGGCAGTAATCAGTTGCAATAGGATTGGCGAGCTGTCTTTTTTTCTCCTTCTCGGTAATCTGAGCAAATGCCGCAGTATCATCGGTAAAGAGCACATCGTTCATCTCCCCCTCGATTCGTGCCAGTAGCGCTCGCAACTCTTTTTCATTTTTGTGCGACGTATCAAACTGGATGACAAACAGTTTTTTCTCAAAAAGTCCGTAGTTGTGTGCATACGCCAGATAGCCGATGCCGTGTTCGCGTGCGTACTTGTGTACTTTCTCATGGAGGTAGCTGGTGTAGAGATTCAGTGCTGTTGAGGCGGTTGAAAAGGGAAGCGCATCCATATGCCATACAAAGGTGATGCTGGCATAGTTGTTTTTCAGCCCGGTCTGGTGGGTGGTGATTCGCTCGGTCGCGCCTTCTTGAATGCTGTCCAGAAGGGTCCAGTCCAGGGTGCGCTTCAAATCAGTAGTGGGATATTGCTCAAGAAGCGGCTCAAGCTGCGTGAGGTAGGTAGTCAAGGTTTTGGGGTTACCATGATTGTATACTTGGGCCGTCACCAGGGGCGCACTGCAGATCTCACCGGCCACGCGCTGCAGTACCGGCGCATCGATTCTGTCAAGCGATTCATGGGTGCCTGCAGTCTCCGCCAAAAGCGGATTGCCGGGCGCAAGCACTGCCTCCAGCAGGTGGCGACGATTGTGCCAGTTGTGATCGGCCAGGTTTCTGTCGATTTCGTTTTTGATGATCTCGCGCTCTGAGTCGACCGTGGCCTTCAAGTCATCATACCCAGCAGTGGGGTTCTCCAGGCGCTTCATGATCTGAGCCGTGATTGCGCACACACCGTACCCATCTATATCAGGAGCCAACGCGCCGGACATGTGCTCGGTCATGTTGTAGTAGCTGGTTGATGCATTCAGGCTCACATCGATTGATTCGGCGTAAGTACGAAGCGGCTTGTTGATAAGGTGCTCCAAAAAATGCAACTCACCGATCGTATCTTCCCGGTCAAAATGCGAGCCGGTGTCAAAGCTGATGTCGACTTCGGCAGTGGTAGAATTGGGATCGCGTCCGGAGGCACCGATTATTGACGCACCGTTTTTGAGCTTTTTGTATAGAAGATGCTGACTGCTCAGGTATGTATCCAGTCGGTCATCGGGCACCACAAGAGGAGTAAGGTGGTCGGGGAGTGTGTGGGTCATTTGGCCTTCCCCTTCTTTTTGCCCAGCTGCGCCCGCACCTGATTTTCTGCCATATCAACAACATTATCGACCACGTCCGCGCTGATCAAGGTGTCCAGGATGTTGCCTTTGAGACGCTTGGATTTGTACGCGTTGGCACGTACCTTTACCTGATCGCCGATCGCATCGATGATGTCGCCCGAGGATTTTTTACTCGATTTCTTACCGGTTTTCTTGGAAGAAGAACTGCCGGAAACCGCCGATTGAATCAGATCGCTAATAAGTGACATATCTTCCTATGATAACATGCGAAGCCTAAGTTATTTCACTGTAAGCACCTGTGTGTTCGGATAACAAACGGGTGCACCAGACCCTGCCACCTTTTTCTTAAACAAGATTAAATCAAACTGGCGCGATTCATTAGAGCCTTTTAGCTTTTCTATCGATTCTTTATTAAGTAGCGACATGTCTGTAACCAAAACCAGCCTTCCTTTTGAATCAATCGTGTTTAAGGTATTCCCCTTTTTAACTTGTTCAGTCAACTGGTCTGTAAAAAATTTTGCTCCGCTGGTTACAGTAATAGCTTCACATGTTGCAGTTGCTCCCCAGGCGGATTTTATTATCCTTGTATAGAATCCTTTGACAGTAGCTACTCCATAGTGATCCGGATCTTGTGTTGATGCAACTATGCATTCATCTGTGGTGCAGGTTTCATTTTGGAGTGTATACGCGGGAGAAAATTTTGGTGAGTTTGATTTGGTTTCGTTGATTTGTCGTAATTGCGAGCTTAGATCGTTATTAGTTTTTTGAAGCTCTTGTATGTGTAATCCAACATAGAATATGACGCCAAGACATATGGGAATAAGGAAAATTATTGCTGCCATGAAGTTGGCCTTTCGCCGTATGTAGGTAATATTTACATTTTCGATTTTTTCCATACTATGATGATAGCATACAGCCTTGGCTTGAGCGTACGCTGAAAATGGGGTACAATAGGGGTTGCCCGAACAAGGCGCGTTGGCGAAGTGGTAACGCGGCGGTCTGCAAAACCGCTATGCACCGGTTCAATTCCGGTACGCGCCTCCCTATATAGACTGCTATAATAGGGAGAACCAAGGAGAGGTGTCGGAGCGGTTGATCGAGCTAGTCTTGAAAACTAGTATGGCAGCAATGTCATCGGGGGTTCGAATCCCCCCCTCTCCGCAGGAAAAAACAATCTGCTACAATGCGAGTATGAATCTGCGGCAACTTCAGCAAGAGGCTCTTCGTATATGAGAAAAGTACGCTCAACTCGAGCAAAAACAGCAAGCTGAACCCTGGAGCAACTCCCAAATCATGGAAGGGTTTGTGGTCGACGTGGGTGATTTGATGAAACTGGTGATGATAAAAGAGGGCTACCGTGAAGGAGAAAATGTTGATGAAAGATTGCGACATGAGCTTTCTGATTGTTTATGGAGCATCCTTGTTCTGGCAAAGAAGTATGACGTAAATTTAGAGAAGGAGTTTGTAAAAACCATGCGGGAACTTGAAAAAAGAATTGATGAAAAAATGACTAAAGCTGAGTAGGTAGGTTTCTTGCGCACATCCCATCTTAAAGAACTATGATAATTCCTGAGCTCGTGGTAAATGATTTTCAGCGCAGTCTTGACTTTTATGTGCAAGTCCTTGGGTTTGATATTGAATACGATCGGCCGGAAAAGAAGTTTGCGATGCTTTTATATCAGGGTGCACGCCTCATGATTAATGAACGAAACGGCAGTTGGGAAACAGGTGATATGAAGTATCCGTTGGGCCAGGGAGTAAACTTTGAGATACAGACTGATAATGCCGACGCGCTTCTTGAAGCATTGAACGAAAATAATATGGAGCTGTATCAGGAGCCCGAAGAGGCGTGGTATCGCAAGAATGATGTGGAAGTTGGTCACAAAGAATTGTTAGTGCAAGATCCGGATGGATATCTGTTGCGTTTTGCTCAATCGCTTGGTGAGCGTAGCATATAACTCGCCCACTTTTTTGTATGAGTACTGTAATAAAATCTGTTGTACTTGATGTCGATGGTGTTATCGTGCAGGGTGAGCATTTTGGTCACTCTATAGAACGCGATTATGGAATCGATGGCACGCTCATGGTGCCGTTTTTCAAAGGGGTATTTATGGATTGTTTGGTCGGGAAAAAAGATGTGAGAGAAGAGCTTCCGCCGTATTTAAAGCAATGGGGATGGAACGGGAGTGTGGACGATTTTATGCGGTATTGGCACCAGACAGAGCACCGAATCGATCAGGACCTTATCGCACACATACAACGGCTTCGAAAGCAGGGAATAATTTGTGCTGTTGGCACTAATCAAGACAAGCATAGACTTGCCTACCTTCTAAAACAAATGGGCTTTGCTGACAGTTTTGATCATGTGTTTGCTTCAAGCATGTTCGGGCATATGAAACCCTATATTCATTACTTTGATCGAGTTTTAAAAGAGCTGCAAGTAGAAGATCCGGGTGAGGTGCTTTTCTTTGATGATCGGGCAGAAAATATCGAGGCAGCAAAAAGTGTGGGTATGCGAGCTGAGGTGTACACCACCTACGAACAATTTAAGCAACAACTATCTGCATATGCGCTTTTTCACACATAAAACTACTTATAAAACCCGCGCGGGAGTTGGTGGGGCGTTTTGAGAGGGTAGTGACTGCGGGATATAGGAGAGGCCATCTTGGACGATTTCGGCCATCTTGTCTTTTTGCGTATAGTCTGCATGATCATCAATTCCTTTTCGCAGATCACTATGTCGGCGATGAGCAACAGGCAGTTCATACGCTTTCGATCTGCGTGAATAACCTATTCGCAGAGTGTCTCCCGGTCCATCAGAATCCCACACGGACAGTGACTGCAGTTTGCCATCAGCAAAGGTGGTTTTTACTCTTCTTCCGGATCTGCCAAGATATATTGGTATAAGTCCCGGGGCAATATGGAATTGGCGCTCTTTGTAGTTATATTCTGTTATCGCGCTTTTACCATCTGTTCCGATCTCGTACCTCATCTTGCTGGTGCCTTTATGTCCTGCGGGTTGCCAACGAAGTTCGCACTCTATGCTGCCATCAATTTTCTCTTTTTTCTTGACAGCAAAGCCGTTATTATGCGAAGCTTCATCTGCCAGTTGCAGCAATGAATCGTAATGCGGTGAGCACACTGCATCGACTGCGTCATCACATGCTTCAAGCTTTTTTTGTGCAGCTTCTTTTGCCAGTCGCACCAATGAATCGTAGTACACTGCATCGACTGCGTCATCACATGCCCCAAGCGTTCGTTCATGCTCTTTTTGTGCCGCTTCTATTCTTCGTGCTTGTTCATCACCCGCCTGCCGTATCTGTTGTCGTGCTTGATCCAGATCAGTTCGATCAGCGGAGCCAGTGTCAGCGGTTTGATTGGCTGGTGTTTCAGGGGTGGGTAATGCGTCAGATATGGCGGGAGTGGATATTGGCATCTCAGCAGGAGGAGCAAGTGGTCGTTGTGGGCGGGTTACGATGCGTGTCTGAAAGGCTTCGGGTACATCATGTGTGCGGTGTGGTTCGTCCGGATGGTATTGTTCCGGCACCTGGGCAAGTTCATAGTCATCGCTCATACATACAGCAGTATATCATTATTTATAATATCCCCAAAGCAGGTGGAGTGGGTGTTCATTTTTCGTCACGAGGGGGGTCTGATATCTGTGTGGGCCTGAAATGATAGAATTTGTATATGAATAGCCGGGATCAACAAAGTATTAAACAGCGGTACGGAATCAACCTTAGTCATGCACTCACGGTCGATGATGTGGAGGACTGCGTGGAGCTGAATCTCAAAAATGGCTTATTAGACAGGGCCGAGTTGTCAGACAGTAAACACATTGGTTCACATATTAAATCGTGCTATTTGATATCGACAAATCTTATTAGCAGTGATCTGTCTGAGTCCAAGGTTGAGCGTTCATTTGTGGAAAATTCTCGTCTTTCGGGACTGGATATGGTAGATTCCGTGCTGCAAGACGTAGTATTTGAAAATTGTCGGATGAATGGAGTGCTATTCAGAAAAGCAAGGCTCAAAAGAGTGTTGTATTCTGAGTGCGACCTGGTGGATGCTACGTTTCAATCCGCTGAGTTGGAACGAGTTGTTTTCAGATCGTGCAATTTGTCAGGCGTTGACTTTTCAAACTCAAAATGTAAGGAGATTGATGTACGTGGATCACGCCTCAATGGAGCAAGGTTTGGGATGGAGCAGCTACGTGGCTTAACTATCGATCAGACACAAGCAACATACATCGCCTTGTTGACCGGGGTGAAAATTGATTGACAGAAGCACTACTTATAAAACCCCCGAAGGAGGTGGAGGTAGGTGCCATAGTTGTTGTATATCAGGTAGGCGTTGAGGGCGATGAGGCCGGGGAACACAACCACTTTTTCTACAAACTTTCCGGTGGTGATGCGAAGTGCTTGGATTGGCGGGATACCTAGTAGCCAGGGAATCGGAAAAAACCACGGCACGCCCTGCTTGGTCATCGAATCAGTCACCAGGTGTGACGCCATCCCGATCATGATCGACCACCAGATAATATTCATATCTACCAGGAGCACTGTGCCGATAATCGGCAGCAGCAGCTTCAACCCATATCCCACAATTGTCATCCCCAGCAGAGAATGAGAGATCATGCGGTGTTTGCCCACCAGGGGGCGAATCAGGCGCGCCAGCACATTCCCCCCGCGTACTTTGTCCCAGATGTCTGAAGTGGCATTGTCTACATCAGGCAGCAGTCCGCCTATCATATTAGCCCCGAGTGCCGCAAATGCGGTTCCCAGAGTGGGTGGGGTGAGAGGTGGTGCAAACAAGAAAGCAAAATTCAGGGCGGTAAATGCTGCCAGGTCATGGGTGCGTCCGGTCATAGGTATATAAAGATACCAGATGTAGCGGTGCCCGTCTTGTTGCAATCGGATAGATTCGGCAGTATCCTAAAGGTAATTACTTATTCTTTTTACCAACATGGAATTTAATTATGTCGCGATAGTCGTGGCCGTGGTGGCCCAGTTTGCATTTGGCGCTTTTTGGTACAGTGCCCTGTTTGGCAAGATGTGGGGGAAGATCCACGGATTTGACAAGCTGAGTAAGGCGGAGCAAGATGCTCTTATGAAAACCATGGGTCCCACCTATGGGATTCAGTTTTTAGCAACGCTGATTACCACCATGGTGTTGGCAAGCATGCTCATGAAGATGAGTGATGCGCCTGTTTCACCTTATATGATTGCGTTTTTTGCCTGGCTTGGATTTACCATGCCGGCAATCACCAGCTCAGTGATCTTCTCACGCACCGAGCGTAAGTATATGGGATCACAGATAGCGATCATGGCGGGTGACACGCTGGTGCGAATCATGCTGGCGGCGACTATCCTGACCATGTTGGGCTGATCTCAGTCTCTGAGATAGGAAGCAGTATCCGGATCGATGTGTTCGGGTCCGAACCCGATTCCCACAAAGTACGCAGGAAAGCGGCGAAGAAACGGAACCCACTGCAGGAGCCGGAGGATAAGCGGTGGTGTTGTCACTCCCGTTCCTTCCAGAATAGGCTCCATCAGGCGTTTGTGCAGCTGCACTTGCAGTCGTTGTGTGTTGACTGTCGGGTCCATGCGCCGCGCCTGTATCTTGGCCAGATCTACTTCATTTGGGGTGCCGTGTTTATATGCGGGGATGAGCACGTTGGCTGCAGCTACCGCATCCTGAATAGCCAGGTTGATTCCGACTCCTCCGACAGGAGATACAGCATGTGCTGCGTCTCCGATCATAAGAAGCCCGGGTTTGTACCATTGGCTCAGCCGGTCGACCCGTACGCTCAGAAGCTTGATTTGATCCCAGCGTGTAAGCTTGTGTACCGACTCAGACAAAAACGGGACAAGCTCAGAGATTGAGGCGCGAAACGCAGGAAGCCCTTGTGCTTTAATGTGTTCACCCGTGCCTTTTTTAATCAGATACCCGCACTGCCAGTAGTCATCGCGGTCCAGCAGCACCATCATGTGATTGTCGCCGATGTAGGCAAGCGACTCGTCCCCATCACCTTGTTGCGGCAGATGAAACCAAAACACATCAATCGGTGCACCCAAATCCTGTGCTTTCATACCGGCTGCATCGCGGATTACCGAATGTCGGCCGTCAGCACCCACAACCAGATCTGCATGGATCTCAATCCGCTTCTTTTTATGTGTTGCTTGCATTCCAATCACCTGCCCGTCTTTTGTGAGAAGATCCGTTGCTTCCGTCTCCATCAGCAGATGAAATGTGTCGTACGCGCGGGCTTTTTCTGTAAGGAAGTTGAGAAAATCCCATTGCGGGATAAACGCTATGTATGGCTCACGTACTTTGAGGTGAGAAAAGTCAGCGATGACAAACGGTTTGCCCTGAATGTGCCCGATCATCTCGCGCGTTTTGTTATGGGGAAGCTTGAGAAAGTCGTCGAGAATGCCGAGTTCAGCAAGTACTTCCATCGTCGACGGGTGGATCGTGTCACCGCGAAAATCCCGAAAGAAGTCTTTGTGTTTCTCAAGAACATACGTGTCGACGCCCGCGCGTGCCAAGAGGTATCCAAGCACGATTCCGGCCGGACCGCCACCTGCGATGACGCACCGGGTGCTGTAATCTGTCTCCATACCCCAAGTCTAGCGAATTATGATCAGTTTTTCCTGAGCAGATTCGTTGTACAATGTATGTTGCATGTTCACACGCATTCAATCATTGCTGAGTCGCCACTGGGGACTGCTATTGTGTATGCTTATTACCGCAGTAGGCATGTACCTGCGGTTTTGGCATATCGGCAACAACTACGAATACGGGTTTGATCAGGTGCGCGATGCGTGGAAGGTGCGCGACATCCTCAATGGCAAGCTCATACTGGACGGCCCCCGCACGGGCGTGGGCGACTTTCATATCGGGCCGTTGTGGTACTACTATCTGACGCCGTTTTACTGGTATTTTAATCGTGATCCTATTGCGGCGATGTATGCCAATATTCCCATAAATCTGTTTAATTTTGTGGCGCTTTATTGGGCAAGCAGTCGTATGTTCGGGCGCCCCATAGCGCTGGTGAGTGTGGCGGTGTTGGCGGTGTCACGTTACTTAATCACCATCACTATGGTGCCTTGGAATGTGTCACCGATAATCGGTGTATCAGCCGTCATTTTGTACGGGCTATATCGGATAGTGTTTGAACGATCGCGCTGGTGGATCCCCGGGGTAGTGACACTGGCAGGTCTGTTTTTTCATTTGCATGCAGCTTTTGTATTTGTAGTGGGGAGTATTGCCGTGACGCTTCTGACTCTCGCCCCTGATCGTCGGGTAGTCCTCAAATGGGCAGTTTTATCGCTGCCGCTGTTTTTCATTTGGTTTATACCGATCATTATCTTTAACGCACAGCAGATAAATGATGTGGGCCGATTGCAGGGATTTGCCACAACGAGCATCATCGATGGATTTCATCCCCGCATCATGGCGCGCCAGGCGATTGCGGGGCTGGCGATGTTTCAGGTATTGTGGGGGTTGGGCGGCGATCCGCTGCTGTGGACCCGGTTTGTCATACCCGTCTTGTTTGCAGTCATGACGCTTTTTACCAAGCAGGCATATAACCGCCGATTATTTTGGCTTTTGGCTATATGGTGCTCCATGCCGGTTTTGATGTATATGCTTTACACCGGCCAGACATCTGAATATTATGTGCTTCTTACTGCGCCTGTTGTGGTCTGGATCGGAATGCTTTTGATCGGTACGGTTGCGCAGCGGCTCGGTCGCCGGGGAGAATATATCGCCTATGGCATCGTGGTGATCGCTCTTGGTTTGTTTGCTTCAAGACAGACCGTTGATCTCTGGATAAAGCCTGAGTATGCAGGGTATTGGCGCCAACGTGACTGGGCGATAGATAAAGTGGTTCGAAAAAATGAGCCGGTTGAATTCGGCGAGGGTGATATCAGCTCCTATTTTCATGCGCTCTATCATGAGGACCATATTACTCCGGTTGAGCTTCGCCAGTGGACCCCCGACAACTAACAACTGGTAACCGAGAACCCACTATGGTATGATCTGCTGTGATGAATCAACAGCTGTACTGTGCATTCTTTCGCGGTATCAATATCGGTCCCCATAAAAAAGTCCCGATGGCACGGGTAAAGGAACTATTTATAGAGTTTGGCGCAGCAGACATCACCACACTTCTCAATAGCGGAAATGTAGTGTTTGCAAAAAACGCACGCGATGAGCATGATCTGGAGCACCTGATTGAGCACATGATGGAGCGTGAATTTGGCTTTTCTGTACCCACTATCATCCGTAGTCGCGATGAGATGCAGCAGATGATTGATGCTGATCCGTTTGCCGGCATCAAGCTGACAAACGATATTCGTCTGTATGTTACCCTTCTCCAAAAAGAAACCGCACCACCTATTGCACTTCCTTATGTTTCTGCAGATGCATCATATCGTATTCTTGCCGCCACCAATACTGTTGTCTATAGCGTTTTGGACGTGTCAAAAACCGGCACAACAGAAGTAATGAATATTCTTGAAAAACAGTGGGGAAGCGGCGTCACCACGCGTAACTGGAATACCATTGAGAAAGTATGGAAAATCATGCAGTAACCAAACAGTCTATCATCCGCACCTTTAGGACGATTCCATCAGTCGGGCCTGCAGTTGCCCAAGACTTGTATAACCTTGGGTATCGATCCATTGCAGAGTTGAAGGATCAGGATCCGCAAGACATGTATGAGCGACTCTGCGCTTTGCAGGGGGTCAAAGTCGACCGCTGCATGCTCTACACGTTTTACTGCATCGTGTATTACGCTTCTCACGACACACACGATCCGCAAAAGCTCAAATGGTGGAATTGGAAAGACACTGCAAACGGGGTATAATGGGGGACTATGCGACAGTATTCTTCATATTTGTTTGACTTTGACGGCACACTAACTGCGACGCTCCCACTTTGGTTTGAGGCGATATCAAAAACACTTGTTGCGCAAAAGACCTCACTTAGTGATCATGACATTGCGGCCCACCTGTTGGGTGGTTGGGCATCAGACAGAGTGGACGGCTTGTCTCATATTGGCATTACCAATGCAGTTGAGTTTTCTGACTCTGTAAATGAGATGATTAAAGACAGCAACCTTCATGAAGCACTTCTCCATTCGGGTGCAGAGACAATTCTGCACGTTTTGAAACAGAAACAGCGATACCGCGCGCTCGTAACAAATAATTTTCAAGTGAATGTGGATCGCGCCCTTCTACATCATCAGCTGAATGACATGTTTGATGTTGTTGTGACAAGAGATAGTGTGACTCGTGTAAAACCTGATCCGGAGATGGTTCGCCTCGCACTTGGCGGGCGTGAACCGGCTGATGCCGTGATGATCGGTGACACCGCCCATGATGTGGCAGCGGCAAAAGCAGCGGGGGTGACGGCGGTCGTGTATTTTCCCAAAGAAAATGAGCGGTATTACAGTTATTCGTATATCAAGTCGTTTGGTGCCGATCACATCATTCGTACCTTTGACGAGTTGATAGCATAGCCTATGGCAGTTACTGCTGATTTTATTGAATACATCACCAAAGATGTGCTTTCTGAGCTCGGGTCACAAGTCACCGGTAGGCGCATGTTTGGCGGATATGGACTGTATTTACGCGGACAGTTTTTTGCGATTCTGACTGATGATGAGATGTATTTTAAGACAGACGAAGACACAAGGCTGCATTACAAAGAGCGCGGATCAAAACCGTTTCAATATGCGAAAAAAACCGGACAGATCATGACGACCTCCTATTGGCTTGTGCCGGAGAATGTGTTGGAGGACCGATTTGAAGTAGCAAACTGGGCCCGGATTGCCGCCTCACTTCGTGAACAAAAATAAGCTACTCCGCTTCAAGAGTACGATATGCCACTGATGTATTGATCCAATTCACAAGCTCCTTAGTATCTGCAAATCGATCATCACTTTTGAGGACCACCATAATGAGTTCGTGTCCGTCAGGGCGACGATAGAGTGTAACCAGGTTTTCACCGGCCTCTTCCGTATAGCCGGTCTTCAATCCGCCTACGCCCGGAATAGCTCCCAGAAGTTGGTTCACATTGGATAGCGGATGGAAGTAGGTGAATGTTTCATCGGATACGGTGATTTGCTTGGTGTGAACCATCTTTGCCAAGTATTCATTGTTCAACAGTTCGCGTGCCGCAAGAGTCAGATCATATGCGGTAGATACATGCTGTGGGTTGTGAAGGCCGGCCGGATTGGTGAAATTGGTATCGTTCATGTGAAGCGCTTTGGCCTTTTCATTCATGAGCGCAATGAATTTATCATATCCGTAAAAATCAGCGACAGCATAGGCTGCATCATTTCCTGAATGGACCAGCATCCCATAGAGCAGGTTTTCGACAGTTATTCGCTCACCGGTCACCAGATTCATGACTTGTCCCTCATTCTGAACAGGGGGCACTTTGACAATATCATCAGTTTTATATTTGTCATAGGTTACAAGCGCCGTGATTACTTTGGTTGTGGAGGCCGGGTAGGTGGTTGTGCGCTCATTTTTACCGAAGACCGGTGTGAGCGTATCGCGATCGACAATATACACGCTGTAGGCGCTCACTGCAGGCTGGGTGCTGTTGGTCACATAGGGGTAGGGACGATCATACTCAAGCGCCAACACTGTTTCGCTGATCGGAACAAACACATCTCTATTGTAGGCGTACGTATGTAAAAGCTCAGTATTGCCCGGATACCATAAAAACAAAAAAACGAATGCGAGATAAAACAGTATTCGTGCAATGCGCATCATACTAGTATGGTGTGAATCATGTATCGGTTTGCTTAGACGACTTTTATGCCAAGTTCCTTGAGTTGAGCATCATCTACTGTATTTGGTGCATCCATGACGGCCGTCTTTCCGCTTGAAGTCATTGGGAATGCTTGTGTTTCACTCAATGCTGACTGGCCGCTGAGAAGCATCATATGGCGATCGAGTCCCATGCCGATTCCGCCGTGGGGCGGGGTGGCAAACGAAAATGCTTCAAGCATATGTCCGATGCTGTCTTGCGTTTCTTGTTTGCTGTATCCCATAATGCGATAGGTGGCTTCCAGTATCTCCGGAAGATGTGCGCGCACACTGCCGCCACCGGCCTCGTACCCATTACAGACAAGGTCATACTGAGACGTGCGAATGGACTCGATATTGGTGCCGGCCATATGATCTTTCATCGATTCAGGAGTAGGAATGGAAAACGGATTGTGCGTAAAGGTCCATCCTGATTTGCCGTCGACGACTTCTGCCGCATCTTTCGCATCTACTTGCTTGAAAAAAGGAAAGTTTACGACCCATGCAAACGCAAGAGTGCCGTCTTCTTTTTCTGCTTCACTTCGCAGATCAAATTTATCTGCGCCGTATTTGCTCATCGCATCATCATACGTGATGATCGGAAACTCTTCTGTTTGCAGCTTGCCGCCGACTGCTTTGATCGCCTGCACAAGAAGTGTCTTGATTTCGTGCATTATCTCCTGCTGCGTCATAAAACTCATTTCCATATCAAGCTGGGTGTGTTCAAATCCGCGATCGGCGCGCAAGTCTTCATCGCGCACACAACGGGCAAATTGAAAGTATCGCTCGACACCGGCAACCATAAGAAGCTGTTTGTACTGTTGGGGTGATTGGGGCAGCGCATAAAAATGCCCTGGATTCAGGCGGCTGGGTACCAAAAAGTCACGAGAACCCTCTTTTGTTGATTTGGTGAGGATGGGTGTTTCAACTTCTGTGAACCCGCGCTTATACAAACCTTGTCGAAGCGCATGGGAATACTCGGAGCGAAGCTGGATCATGCGATTCATTCGGGGACGACGCAAGTCGAGGTAACGGTATCGCAGGCGCACCTCCGGATCAATATCCAGCCCATCAGTTCCCAGGGGCAATGGGGGAACTTCAGTTTGGGCAATAAGCTCATACGATGTGGCTTGCATCTCAACCGTGCCGGTCTCCATGTTTGGGTTGATCAGGCGCTCAGGTCGTTTGACTATTGTTCCGGTTATTTTGAGAAGGGCCTCCGTCTGAATGCCGTGAAAGCTGTCGTTGCCGACTACCTGAATCTTGCCGGTGCGATCGCGCAGATCGATAAATACTACTTTTTTATGATCACGTACCGTATCTGCCCAGCCGATAAGCTCGATTGTCTCATCAATATGGTCTAATGCATCAATAACGGAGTATTTCTTCATAGGCTATAGTATAGCATGCAGGTGTAGTCCAATGGTGTCTGTTGGTGTTGATTGAAGAGTGATTTGTCGGTTGTTTTGATAAAAACAATGTTGCGGCGTCAGCCGATATGTCTGATCATCAGCTGGAGTTTTACATTTCCTTGCCATTCGTTTTCGCCGATGGTGTAAACGATTTGTTTTTGATCAGCATGCGCTTTGAGCTCTTCCAGTTGCTCACCCATCCCGAATGCAATGCAGTCGGTGCCGGTTTCTTTGACGGCAAATGCCAGGTGTGAACCATCTTTGCCCAGTGTTCTGGGTTTTGCTGGCGTGATGGTACTTACAAACTGCGGTGTGGGGTTGCCGATACCAAAGGGTCGCAGCTCATCAAGTGCCTGAGAAAGAGTGAGGGTCGCCGCTTCTACGGGAAGTGCGATATCCGGTGTGAGCACCCGCTCGAGATCTTCCGGTGTCAGTCGACTGCCGGCCGCATTGGAAATTGCAGCAATAAACCCATCCACCTGTTCGTCTTGAATTGTGAATCCAGCAGCCTGCGCGTGGCCTCCGACATCAACAAGATATGATTTGTGCTCACGTAAAAAGTCGGTCAGGTGAAGTGCGGGAATGGATCGGGCTGAGGCTTTGTAAAATCCGTCAGTTCGGGTCATCACGATAGTCGGACGCCAGTATTTTTCAACGAGCTTTGAAGCGATAAGGCCGATGATCCCCTCGTGCCAGCTGTCTGAGCGAACGACCAAAATAGGTGGCAATGTCTCTTGCGTATACGTGTCTTCAACCCATTTGATTGCTTCTTCAATAGATGTTTTTACCAAGTCCTGGCGCTTGGCGTTGGTGTCTTGGAGTTTGTCAGTAAGTGCCTGCGCGCGTGCCGGGTCGGTGGTACAAAGCAGTCTGAGTGCGTCAAGCGCATGCTCTAATCGACCGATCGCATTGATGCGGGGCGCGATCACAAACCCGATTTCATACGGTGTTACCGGCTTTGCGCCGATACCCGCCTGCTCCATGAGTTTTTTCAGTCCGATGCGCTCTAGGTGCTTAAATGCTTCCAGTCCGTGATAGACAATGCTTCGCGTCGGGCCGACCAGCGGTACCAAATCTGCCACACTTCCTATGCTGGCCAGACACAGATAGTCGCCCGCAAATGAAGCGTCCAGAAGTGCCTGTGTATGGGTATCCAGATCTTTTTTGAAGTGATGATAGATAAAACGCGCGACCATATAGCTTACCCCTGATCCGGAAAGGGCGGGGATGTGAAAGACAGCAAGTGCACTGCCGGGCGGGCCACTTTCAGGCTTCAAGTGATGGTCTGTCACCACGACCGGAATACCGATATCATTTGCGTGTTTGATTTTTTCTTCTGCAGTTATGCCATGATCGACACTGATAATAAGCGCCGGATCAAACTCCTCTTTGACGTGATCAATGCCTTTTATGGAAAATCCATATCCTTCGTGCACGCGGTGGGGCACATACGGCATGACCGTAAATCCCATGCGATGCAGTGCTTCCCACATGATTGCACCTCCGGTCACACCGTCAGCGTCATAATCGGTATATACCACAATGGATTGGTTGTTCAGGCGAATCTGCTCGAGTTTGGCAATCAGTGCCTCACATGCTGGTTGCAGACTGTCGTCCAATTGTCCCAGTGTGATGGTCTCCGGGTGCGGTGGTTGCAAAAATGCAGCCGGGTCTTCTATCTCTCGCTCCTCCAGAATGTGAGATACGATTGCAGCCGGAGTTAGATCATCATCCGGTGTCAGTGTGAGTTGGGGCGTGATGTTCATTTTAATTATTCTCGTTATCAAGAGGAAGCTCTTTGACATCAGTGGTCTTGCTCATCAGTTGGGTGGCGGTCACTTTTTGACCGATTGCATTGATGGAGCGGGCAACATTGGGAATCTGATTGTAGGCATTGGTGATATGTTTGCCCAAGACGCCCATGGACTCATCGACTTTTTCATAGTCAGATTTGATCCCTTGAATAATTTGTATGATTTGTTTGGCTTGTTCTTGAATGCGCTGTCCTTCATACGACATGAGAATTGCCTGAATATACGCGTAAAAACTCATGGGCGACACCGGAAGAATGCGCTTTGCAGAGGCAAAATCGTATAAGTCAGCATCTTTGATGATTTCATAATAAATGGCTTCTGAAGGGATGTACATCAGGGCATAATCGGTGGTGTGTTGGTCGGGGAGAATATACTTTTTTGCAATATCCGTGACATGTTTTTTCACGTCGCGGGTGAATTGTTTTTTAGCCGCGTCCTTGGCCGCATCACTTTCTGCCTCTAATTGTGCCCGAAAGTTTTCCATCGGGAATTTGGAGTCGATCGGTATATCGCCATTGGCCGTGCGAATCAATGCATCCACTTTCTCCCCGTTTGCAAATCCATGCTGTAGAGAATAGGCAGTCGGTGGAAAATACTGTTTGAGCATGTCGCTTAAAATCTGCTCACCCACATTGCCGCGCAGCTTTGGTGACTGCAACAGGGTCTGCAGGTCTTTCATGGAGCGGCCGATCTCCGTAAATACACCGACTTCTTTTTGCAGGCTCGAGATCACATGAGCCGCGTTATCAAGGCGCGAATTGAAGGCGGTCATACTACTGCTGAAGCGGGCATCGCTTGATTTGAGCCATTCAACAATCTCGGGCGATGTTTGCGCTTTTTGCTCTACTTGGGAGAGGCGTTGATAGAGTATGAAGCCGATGACTACGACAGCAAGAATGAGTATGACAAGCAGAATTTCAACAATCATATCCACTCATTATACGCGGATTTTGGGGGAAAGTGAATGACCGTTCACGCGCTGTTACTGAGGGTTGAAGAGGTATTCCATGTAGGAGGCAATGCGCCGCAATCGTTCGCGCGGCTTCAATCGGCCTGTCGGAGTATCAATGCGTTGTATTGCTGTCATGAGTTTACGAACTGTTTTTTCCACCGTTGATACGTCGTATTGTTGCGGCACTTTGTGCTCACGTACTTCCGGAATCAGATCACTTTCCATGTGTACAAACTGCATGTCGGCTTCGACAAATCCTTCAGCAACCGCTACGCCTGCTTCTGTGTTGGGGAGTGTCAGAAGGTCGACACTGAATCCGTCTTTTTCTTCGTCATATCCAGCCGCCACGCGCAAGATCCCTGTTCCCGTATGAAGGTAGCTGGCAGCGGCGTTGAGGTGTGTATGACGGGGGTCAAGGGCCTGATTGGTGATTACCGTCAGATATCCACCGCGTACAGCTTCCTGGCGCCAGGCACTGGTGTGCGTAGGAAACGTCCCATTATTGCGACTGCCGACAAACTCCTGTCCTGCAAGAATCAGTTGCTGCGCCATGTGGGGAGTGGTCAGATCTTCACCTGGTTTTGTCGCGTCGTGAATAAGACTAAGGTGAAGTGGGCGTTCGGTTGCTGTCATAGGACTAAATTGCCTTATGGCGATTGATCATTGGTAAATGGCTTTTTTCTTCTGAACCATCTACGGGTGGAAGTCTGTTCTGCTTGTTGAAATCGATATTCCAGCAGTTGTCTTCTAAGTGTATGGGTGGCTTGTCGAGTAATCGACTCGGAGTCTGCATGTGGTCTACCTAATTGCGTTGCGCTATCAAGCATCTGCTGAGGTATGATTCTCTCGCTATCTTGCTGGAGTATCTGTTCTTTTATTTCCTCTGATGTGAGTCGACACGATTCAAATGCCATTGTTTGGCCAGCTTTTCCGACAATGAGCCTACGGATCGTCGAGACGCCAAATAAGCCAGTTTCCACTTCGTAGGTTGTATCTTGAAAATAGGCAGATGCCATCCATGCGGTTGGCTGACGATATTGACCTTCTTCCGTCAAGTTGTAAATTAAAAGAATTTGTCGATCATGCGGAAGTTCGATTGTTTTGCTGCGTGTATAAAACGTGCTACCGTCAGCAAGCCGCCTTCGTGTGTGATCTGAGGACTGATACGTTAAATGTGCAATTCGTGAGCCTATTGATTCGATAAGATGTTCTTTTTCATCTTCACCCATAACCAATTCAGGAGAAGGTTCTGTTGGGGGAACAATAAAAAAGCGTCGACTGGGATCGTATTCTTTTGGCATAAGAAGAAAGCAACTCGTTAACCGCGGCTATTGGGGTTGCCGCCACCAGACCCACCTTGAGCAGGTGTGTCTTTGGGAGTAAAAATGCTGGGCTTGAGCCAGTCGTCATCCTCTTCATCATCGTCATCGTCGCCATCAAAGTAGGTATCAATTGACTGAGGCGGTTGTGACTGCTGTGCAGGCGGAGTAAATTGGCCTTGTGGCGGTTGTTGCATAAACGGACTCGGCTGTTGTGGCATCGGTGGCTGTTGGGGTTGTGGGGGAGTAAATCCTCCCATTTGCTGCGCTTGGCGTGGCGGCATGAATTGTTGCGGTTGGACGCTGTAGGGCGCCTGCTGTGCAAACTGATTCGGCATCGCCTGTTGCATCGGCTGCTGTGGTATCGGCTGGCCGGGTGCCATTTTCGGTTTGCCTGCTCCATGTTTCATCAGCTGCGCACTGGCTTCAAATGTTTGTGCATTCGTGTGCGGCGCACTGTAGTTGGCAGTTGAGGCTATTATACCGGCAAGAAGGGCATTGGCAATATCGCGATCAAGTTCGATTTTGAGCCCGCTCAGAATCTGCATGACGAGTTCGGCATTCGATGAGCTATTACGGTTGACCAGGTTTGCCTGTCCAAAAAAAGTATTGGTGAGGTGGCGATCGATATTGATAAGTGGCTTGCCCTTGATCTGCTCCTGATGTTTTTCAAACGTTGCGCCCAGCTGTTTCAAGCTTGTAGTATCAACCGTAATGATAAACTCCACAAGTCCGCCGGTCATGCTGTACTGCACGGTTTTTTCATTCAGTTTTTCACGTCCCGGGCGGGGAGTGACGACGATATTGAATCGATCATTTTGGATGTAATAATCCACTTTGTCTATGGCACCGTCTTCATACGGAAAGCTGATTACCAAGCTGTCTCCTGCAGTAGCAAAATCAGATCCGATTTTTTCTGCACCGGGCAATTGCGATTTTACGGGAGTTGCACATACAATGGAGATGTTTTTACCTGCTTTCGTAAGTCCCATATACAGTCCAACAGCCGAAGCTATCGCATCTTCACTGGGGTTTTGGGCAAGGCAGATGACACCGGAGGAATATTGCTCCAAAAGGCCAAGCGCCTTCTCGAGCTGATTCTGGTTAGGATTCATACTATAGGATAAATTTTATCACATCCTGCTCTTTGATGTCAACCTTTGGCTCAAAGAGCATGCCGGCTTCCTGGTCCTTTTTGGCTTCAGAAACGGTTTTTGCTCGATTACGCAGTGACACCAATCGTGTTTCAGCAACTTTTTTGCCGTCACGGTACACATGGACGTGATCTCCCATATTTACTTTTCCTTTGTTTACGCGAACACCAAATACTTGCTCACCTTCAATAATGAAAGTTGCCAAAACGCGCGCTTCACCTTTGGTGCTTTTCTCTCGCTCTTCTTTTTCACGGATGATTTCGGCAACTTCTGTGAGTTCATCGATAATCTCGTATATGATATTATAGGTCTTCACAATAACCTTTTCCTGTTTGGCTACAGACAGCACTTCTGATGAAGGTTTTATATTAAACCCGATCACAATCGCTTTTGTGCTGCGGGCAAGGAAGATGTCTGAGTTGCTGATCTCACCGACTGCCGACAGCACAATGTCGATGTTTGGATTTTCTGCTAATGCATATTGGAGTGCTTCCAAGGACCCATTTGTATCTGTTTTGACTACAATTGATAGCTTTTTTTCCTCCGGCTGCGTGCTGCCCAGAATAGAATCGAGGCTGAACACTTTTTTCGTTTGAGTCACTATCTCCTCTTTTTTGACACCTTCAGTCGGGGTGATCATCGTTCCCACTTCAGGAAGCTCCTGAAATCCAAGAAGCTCAAACGGGGTAGACGGCTCAACTGACGGTACTTGGGTTCCCAAATCATTTATAAGCGCGCGCACACTGCACTTACTGGTGCCTGCATACAGTGTGTCACCGCGGCTGATTGTGCCTTGTTTGATGACACATCCGACGACCGTACCGCGTTTGTCTTTTTTTGTTTCCAGAATATATGCTTCGCACGGAGCTTGCGGATCGTATTCGAGGTGATGCTCAGAAGACAGAAGAAGAATTGATTCCAACAGGTCAGGTACGCCGGTTCCTTCTTTGGCGCTTACGCCCACAAACGGTACCGTACCGCCTTTGTCTTCAACCAACACTTCATGCTTCAGAAGGTCAATCTTGATCTTTTCAGGATTTGCATCAGGAAGATCCATTTTATTTGCGACGACTATGTAGGGAATCTTTGCTGCTTTTATGTGTTGGATTGACTCGACTGTCTGCGGCATGAGTGAGTCTTTAGCATCAACGATAAGTAGTGCCACATCAGCGATGTTTGCACCGCGTGCGCGCAGCTTGGTAAATGCCTCATGTCCCGGAGTATCAATAAATGTGATGCGATCTGATGGATATCCTTGTATACCGGTTGCAATCTCATAGGCTCCGATTGACTGGGTAATGCCGCCGTGTTCCCGAGCAGCAAGACGCGATTCGCGAATATAGTCAAGAAGGGTTGTTTTGCCGTGATCGACGTGGCCGAGGATCGCAACGATTGGTGGTCTGACGTTCATATTGTGTTTGCTACGGAAAAAATTACCAATGGATTAGTTGCTTGTTGATGGCACATGAGTTTTGATCATGTGCGCGAAGTCCCGGATTGTGCTTGCAAAGGCCGATTATTCTTTATCTGCCTCTGCCTCGTTTTCAGTCTCTGCTACTTCAGGTGTTTCCACTTCAGTTGTTGGCTCAGTCTCAGCAGGTGCCTCCTCTACCGGAGCCTCAGTTGCTGTGTCTTCTGGCTCTTCAACAGGCGCATCGGGTGATTGCTCACTCGATGTGACTTCTTCTGATTCTTGTGCACTTGTTTCTGGTTCAGCAGTCTGTGCTTCTTCAGTTGTCCCAGATGTCTCTTCACTTTCGGGAGCTGGTTCTTCTTCGGGCTTTTCTGATGGGATTTGCTGTATGTCTAAGTCATACCCAGTCAAGCGTGACGCGAGATTGACATTGACACCACCGCGGCCGATCGCCAGGGGAGCCTGATCTTCTTGTACAGTTACAATCGCATGCTCATCGGCATCGATTTCAATCTTCTCTGCTGTTGCGGGCTGAATTGCTGCCGTGATAAAGATGATCGGATCTTCATTCCATTGGATAATATCGATTTTTTCGCTACCGCCAAGCTCATTGGTGACCATCTGCACGCGAACACCTTTTTGGCCGACACATGCACCGACAGGATCAACGCCGCCTTGTGTGCTATACACAGCAATCTTTGCGCGCTCACCTGGTTCACGTACCACTTTTTTAATGTCGACTGTGCCGTTTGAGATCTCAGGCACCTCTTTTTTAAAGAGTTCTGCCAAGAGTCGATCATCGGTGCGTGAAAGCACGATGCGTGAGTTGCCGAATTTGTCTTCACTGATTTCTTTGATGTAAAAGACCATTTGATCATTTACATTGTATTTTTCACTGCGGATCTGCTCTTCACGAGGCAAGAATGCTTCTGTTTTTCCGATGTCAACAAAGGCATGGAATCCATCGTATCGGATCACACGACCCTTGATGGTGGTGCCGATTTGTGAGGTGTACTGAGATAATACAGTTTTCTTTTCTACTTCACGAATCTTTTGCAGAATGACTTGTTTTGCAGTTTGGGCAGCGATGCGGCCAAAGCCGGAAGGAGTAATATCAGTATTGTCTTTATCAAGAACGTGTGCTTCGCCGGTATTTCTGTTGATCTTTACCGATGCTTCATCCAATTCTTCTTCAGTAAGTCCGCTTTCGGACATTTCTTTTTTATATGCGGCCAAAATGGCGAGCTCAATTGACTCGATCACTTCATCTGCCGTAATACCACGCTCAGTGGCAACCTGGTTGAGTGCTAATGCGAATTCACTTTTTACAATACTCATAAGAGTCATTGTATCATACGAAGCTAAAAAAAGCAGTATCAGATTTACCCGTATCATGGTCAAAACGAGCTGTTTTGACGAAACGGGCATATCAGCAGGGTGATATGAAGTTGGATTACAAAATAGCACGAATGTGCATTTTGATTTCAGATATGTCGTCCTTAATTACGTAAGGACATCCTGTGCATAACGGAATCAAGCTCATGCGCATCACGCGATGCACACATGAGGACTGATAGTATTATTCGTTCTCTGCAGGTGCAGCTTCTTCAGCGGGTGCTTCAGCAGCAGCCTCACCTTCTGCGGCAGCTTCTTCACCAACTTCTGGTTCTTCAGAAGTGGTTTCTGGCTCAAGACTTTCTTCTTTGTGCTCGATAACACTGAACACAAGCTGTTCAGGGTCTGAGGTGATGGTGTAATTACCTGCTGGCGCAATGTCTTTGACACGTACTTCTGAGCCGATCTCGGCAAGCACAGTCAGGTCGATTTCAATTGCCTGAGGAATATCAGCAGGAAGTGCTTCGATCATAAGATTGTCTGTTTGAGTCAGGAGAACACCGCCGAGTTTCACGCCTGGGGCTTCGTTGATACCGGCAACCGGTACTTGGGTTTCAATCTTTTGCTTCAGGTTTACCTTACGCATGTCTACGTGAAGGATGGCATTTGAAAGCGGGTGACGCTGCAGATGCTTGAACATTGCCGGAATCTCTTTTCCATCAACGCTGAGGTATACAACACCGGTCTCACGTGCCGTTTTGTATGTGGCAAAGAGTGCTTTGGATTCAATTTGAAATGCCATGGAATCCATTCCCTGTCCGTAAATGTTGGCGGGAACGATGCCCTGGTGGCGAAGTTTTTTCAATTTTTTCCCAAAAGCAGTGCGTGTTTGGGCCTCAAGAACGAGTTTAGTTGTGTCTTTCATTTGTTGTGTTTCAGAGTTATAACAAAAATACGATCCGTACTTTGGAAGTTATTATAAAAAATACGATTGCTATTTACAACCGGATGGAAGTTTTCCTCAACCGGCGTCAGGCTTTTCGGAAGGATTAATTCGAAGGTAAAGTCGTCGCTTGCTCCGCCCAACTGCTTTTGCAATATGAGCTGATAGGCCCCATCTTGCTGTGCCAGTTTTGTGGTAAGTGTATAGGTAATTTGCAGATAACGGGTTTCTTGCGGCTTGATGCTGGTGGGAAACGCAACGAGGGTGTAGCCGGCCTGGCGACTGAGGACATTTTCAATGGGCTGCGCGTTGTCTGTTGCTGATTCGACAATGCTGTTTCGGGGAAGGATGAGCTGCATGTACGTATCGTAGGTGCTGGGCGGATAGGCAATTTGTTGGGGGTCGTTGGTTAAGGTGATGTTGAGCTGATTTCTGATCACGCCATCGTCTGAGATGGTTGTTTTGAGTGAGCGGTTCTGTTTGATGAGAAGGTTGTTGTAGTCGGGAGTAATGCCGGTCTGATAGATTCCCAACAGATCGACGATACAGTTTTGCGAGTCAACGACGCAGCGGGTAGGAATGAGTTGGCCGTCCCAATACAAGTCGGCAAAGGTTTCCTGCCCGGGGCCGGCAGTTAAAAATGCAAGATGCTTTTCCATAAAGAGTCTATCCAAAGTCGGCAGGAGTTTATCTGCCTGTCTGCTCGCCATGTAATGAAGCATTGCGGTCGTAAGCTCATTGTAAAACGTTTCATCTGATCCGGCTGCCGCCAGTTTTATCGGGAGAGAATCGGCGCTGAGCTTTTCATGACTGGTGGGAAGATATATGCTGCCTTCATCCAGAATTTCAGAAAGAGCAGTGTCTGTGACATACAAATAGCCGTCTATATCATTCACTTCACGCTCGTTTGCCAGAAGTGTTTGAATCGTTTGTGCGTTTCCGTCGAGTTGCGGTTCAGTGAGTGCCGTTTGGGTATTGAGAAATGACCGGTTGGCAAAGGTGCGCATAGACTCCGGCGCAGGGAGCGTGGTGGCAAGGGTTTGATCAAGCACCGTGGCAGGATACGTTTGCAGCGACACAACATGACCACCTTGCACTCGAACCAGGATGATCGCCTGCACAAGGCCACCGCCCGTTGTCAGCTGTCGATTGTTTGCAACAATGACTGCATAGGTGCGGCGGGAGTCTGCACCAAACACGCCGGGAATAGCGTCGGTAATGCGCGCATACCGTTGCAGCTGTACTTTTGTGTCGCTGAGACTGCTGAGAATAGTGCTTGCTGTGCCCAGAATCCATTCGGGTTGATTTAAAAGAGTATCAATAGTTGATATGGTTTGCGAAAGCTCAGTTTGAGCAGATTTGATGGATGACTGAGGGGTGCTCTGTGCCACAAGCGTGTTGTGTATGAGTCGAGAGAGGTGGAGGTTGAGGCGTTGTTGCTGGCTGCGCAGACTGGTGATTGCGTCGTTTGTGTTGATCAGACTGTCTGCGGTGAGTCCAAGAGAAAACAAGAAAAAAAGCGGTCGTACTGGTTGGTAGAGTGCTGTTGCGGCGGAGTACGCCACTTCTGCATACTGTACATCCTGTCCGGTGACGCGGGCAAGGCGCACCCGCGCTGCGCCGTACAATGTGCCGATAATCAGTCCCATAAAGAGAAACCATAGTGCAAACACTGCCAATGCTATGCGTCGTTTGGATCGACGAAATGGGCGAATAAAGCGACTAGTAAACGGTTCTGCGGTGGGGGTTGTGCGACTAAGGACGACTTCAAACAGTACGGAATCATCATCGTGTGAGTAGGCAAACCAAACGAGTTGTTCTATCGTATTGTGATCTGCCTCATCACGCGGCAGCGATATCACTTTTATGTTTCTTGTCGGAAGTGTGTGTGCTTTTTTTGCGAGTGCTTGGGCGCGTTTGGTATCTCCGATCACGACATACATGAGTGGGGTAGCGGTGTATTCGGGAAGCTCTGCCGGTGGAATGCGTGAGTTGATGAGAAAGGACATTGCAAAGCTATCCGGGCGGGCGGGAAGTTGTCGGGCGTCTATCACCTCGGTCTCTTTCTGTTTTGCATACTCTTTCAAAACTCTGGTAAAACGGTGTGGCGTTTTTTCGACGACGAGAATGCGTTGGGTATCTGAGCTGGTTTCTACAACATACGACATAAGAGGTGGTTTTGGCGCGTTTGCATGAGTACTTGCATATTATGTGCGCCTCTTTCTATATATACTATTCTACTTTATAATGCGCTTATGAGCGTAAAAAGAAGTCCGGCGACGATACTAGCGTATGATGATGCGTTTGAAAAAAGCTACGCGGCATTTCGCAAGAAGCAGTCGGGAAAGCGATATGTGTTGGTTGGAGGGTGTTTTGACATTCTGCACATCGGACATGTACGGTTTCTTGAGGAGGCTGCCAAACAGGGTGACATTGTGATAGTGTCACTCGAATCTGACGGGTTTATTCAGACCGCCAAGCATCGTACGCCGGTGCATAATCAAGAGATGCGTGCGATGATCCTGTCTGCATGTCGATATGTCGACCTGATTGTCACGTTGCCACACCTTGTCAGTAATGATCAGTATGATACGATGGTGCGGGCGATTGCTCCTGATGTGATTGCGATTACCGGAGCAGATCCCGGACAAGTGCACAAAGAACGCCAGGCTCAAATGCTTGGGATAGAGGTGGTTCCTGTGGTGAACCTGATTACGAATTATTCCACAACCAAAATTCTAGATGAGATTATTTCTCGCGATTGAGCTGCCTGAAGCGGCGAAAAAACGGTACGCAAAAGAGTTGCAGATATTGCATAAAGACTATCCATACTTTCAATGGATGGATCCTGCACGCTATCATATCACGCTCTTTTTCTTCGGCGAACTGGAATCAAGCGCAGAGCTTGAAAAGCAGATTGAGCAGCTTGTGTATGAAGCAGATTGCAAGCCGTTTCATTTGTTTGGGTTTGCTGCCGATCTGTTTATGCGCGGCAAGCTTTTGATATATGCCAACTTTCACACCTGTAAGCCGCTGCAGGACCTGGTGTTTTTTATGAAGCCAAAGTTAAAACTCTATGAAGAAATGGATCAGTTTATTCCTCATATGACGATTGCAACCTACAAAATCCCGAGCAAACAACAGTATTTGCTTATCCGAAAAAAACTGCAGCAGATGCGCTTTGATGTAGAGTTTCCGGTTGCCGATTTGGTGCTTTATGAAGCAGCAACAGAAGAGGGGAAGTCGGTATATAAAGAAGTTCGACGCTTCCCTCTTGAGCCTGAGCTTGAGGAGTGATCAGCACAATCACGCTTGCATTGCGTGGATTGAGGATATATAGTGACAATCAAGCATGAGGGGGTATGATTCATGCACACATTTCGGGAATCGGCCTATGGCACGTAAAACGAAAAAACAAAAACAACTCACAGAAAAGCGTCAGACCGTGCAAAAAAGCACGCAGTCTTCTACTCACGACGCTGAAGCTGCCTACTTTCGCCATGACGTGCGCAAAAGCGCCATCATTATCGCAGCTATCATTACGCTTGAAATCATTATCTATTTTGGTACGATGAAGTATCGGTTTTTTACTTAATTAACCGTATTTGAGAGGAGGTGAGCTGAGCATGACACAAATGTATTGCGTAAAATGTAAAGCGAAAAAAGAAGTATCGAATCCTGAGCACGTTACCATGAAAAATGGTAAACCGGCCATGAAAGCGACTTGTCCTGATTGCGGAACCGGAATGTATAAGATCGGATCCAAGTAATCCTATTCGTTTTGTAAACACACATCAAACAAAAGCCTAGATTCTAGGCTTTTGTTTGTGTTACTGCAATTCATGCTCGCTCATCAGAAAATATTGCCACTTGTTTTCCCCAAAAACAATCGCTACTATTGTTGATATCATTCCATTATTAGTAGTCATCTTACCCACGTCATGTCAAAGAAAATCGTTCTGCTTGTAGCATCTGCGTTGTTTTTGTTCACCGGCACACTATCCTTCTCCATGACCACGGAGCGACCGATCTCAGAAATCATCAAAGGAACCCCCAGTGCGCCAAAATTGAATCCGGATGGAACTGTTGCGGAAGGTCCAGCTACTGAAGCATGTCCGTTAAACGGAAAGCTCTACAGTAAAGAGCGTAAAGCGATCTGGGAGTCGCGCCGACCGATGGGTGTTATGATTGAAAACCATACCGAGTCACGACCGCAGTCAGGACTGTCTAGTGCAGATGTGGTGTATGAAGTGGTTGCAGAAGGTGGCATAACTCGTTTCCTGTCGTTGTTTTACTGTAATGATGCCAAATACATCGGGCCGGTACGATCTGCCCGTATATATTTTGTTCGCCTGCTGCAGGGATATGGAAATCATCCGCTCTATGCTCATGTGGGTGGCGCAAACACGCCGGGTCCTGCAGATGCGCTTGGTGAGATTGCCGACCTTGGATGGGATCATTACAACGATCTGAATCAGTTTGCTGTGCCATTTCCGTACTACTACCGTGATTATGATCGTCTCCCAGGTGTAGCTACAGAGCACACTATGTATTCATCAACGACCAAACTATTTGAGTACGCTGCAAAAAATCGTAAACTTTCCAACAAGGACGAGGATGGTGTGGCTTGGGATAAGAATTTCACCCCTTGGAAGTTTGCAGATGGCAAGGCTGCTTCTTCACCTGATGCTGCAACAATTTCTTATAACTTCTGGTCTAAGTTTGACGGAGACAACTACGCAGTAAGCTGGAAATATGATCCAACCACCAATACCTATGCACGATCAAATGGAGGCGCTCCCCACCTGGATAAAAACACTGGCAAAGCAATCGCTGTAAGCAATGTTGTCACTATGTTTGCCGATGAGTCGCCGGCGAACGATGGATATGAAGGCGGACATATGCTGTATGATGTTGTCGGTTCAGGAAAGGCGATCATTTTCCAAAACGGAACAGCGCAGACCGCCACCTGGAGTAAGCCCGACGATACTGACATGGTCACCTTTAAAGTCGGTGGCAAGGAAGTTGAATTCGCCCGCGGTGAGATCTGGGTGTCCGTCTTGCCCACTGGTAATAGCGTCAGCTACTGATTTTGTTGCAAAGAATTGAACTATCTTTCCAACGTGCTATACTGTAGGCATGTTGGACTATCTGATTGCTTCCAAGACGCGACTGAAAATACTGCGACTCTTTTATCAGGATCCTGCCTCCCAACATTATCTTCGTGAGATTGTCCGTCTGATTGACGAGGAAGTAAATGCCGTCAAACGCGAGTTGGATATTCTTGATAAAGCCAAAGTCCTCAACAAAGAAAAGCGCCTGAATAAGGTGTTTTATACTCTAAACCCCAAATACATTCTCTATGAAGAGTTTCTGCGTATTTTTGCCAAAGACAACGAGCTTGCCCGGCAGCTTCTTATAATGTCCAGCAAACTGGGCAAGTTGAAATATGTTGCTGTATCTTTGAAGTATGCAAAAAAACAGATCATACGCGATGACGAGGTGTATGTGTTGTTTGTCGGGACAGTCGTGGTGCCTGAGGTGGAAGCACTATTGGGGTCAATTGAAAAAACATTCGGGCGCTCCATCAATTTTACCGTGATGAATGATGATGAGCTGCAGTTTCGAAAGCGCAATAACGACCCCTTTTTATGGCAGTTTCTTCGCACGCCAAAAGTCATGCTCGTTGGGCTTGAAGAAGATCTGATGAAGTAGTACCATATCCTCACATCAGTTTCTTATGAACACAGTTTTTAAACGCATCTTCATCGTACTTGGGCTCATTCTTCTTGTATGGAGCGTCATTCCTCAGGCTATTCATATCCCGCTTCAGAAAGACAAACAAGGCAAAGTAAGCAAAGAAGTGGTTGTTCCGCCGTTGGCAATAGATGTAAATGTCTTTGGTCTTCGCATACAAAAAGCGTTTAAGACACAGTTCGGGCTTGACCTGCAAGGAGGGACGCATTTGGTCTTTGAGACCGATGTTGCCAAAGTAAAAGAGGCTGATTTGCAGGACGCGCTGCAGTCCTCACGCGACATCATAGAGCGTCGTGTAAATCTGTTTGGCGTAGCTGAACCGACCGTACAGACCGTGCGCTCGGGTAAAAACTATCGCATTACCGTAGATCTTCCGGGAATCACAAATACCGCAGATGCGGTCAAGCTGATCGGTCAGACTGCACAGCTTTCATTTCGAGAAGAAGCGATTGTTCCGCCTGAGATTGCTACACAAAACGCAGGGCTACGCGTGTTTAACCCAAACCCGGCACTTGAAGGAAAAGACATAAAAAAAGCAACGGTTGTGTATGACCAGCAAAATGGAACCCCGCAAGTATCTCTAGAGTTCAGTGATGCCGGTAAGAAAAAATTTGCTGATCTGACGACAAAAAATGTAGGAAAGAGTATCGGTATCTTCCTTGATCAACAGGTACTCTCTGCGCCGACTGTGCAGCAGCCGATATTGCAGGGAAATGCGGTCATTTCGGGATCTTTTACCGTTGATCAGGCAAAGGCGCTTGCGGTAGCAATTAACTCTGGTGCGTTGCCAGTTCCGATCAAACTAATTGAACAAAAGCAAATAGGCCCGACGCTGGGTGCATCTGAAATTCAAAAAAGTATTTTTGCCGGATTGGTTGGGTTGACCGCAGTGATGGCATTTATGATTATCTACTATGGTCGTCTGGGCATAATCGCTTGTCTGGGGTTGATCTTGTACGCACTATTGTCGCTGTCGCTCTTTCGCGCGATTCCGATCACCCTCACCCTCTCGGGTATTGCCGGATTTATCCTCTCAGTTGGCATGGCGGTGGACACAAATATTCTTATTTTTGAGCGCATCAAAGAAGAAAAACGAAGTGGTAGTGACCACGATACTGCAGTGCGCCTTGGGTTTGGTCGTGCGATTGACGCGATTAAAGATGCAAATATCACCACGATATCTGTTGCATTCATCTTGTTTAATCCTCTCAACTGGGAGTTTTTACCGCAGTTCGGTTTGGTTCGCGGGTTTGCTCTGACGCTTTTGATCGGTGTTGCTATGAGTTTGTTCACTGGCATTGTTATTACCAAGCGCCTCATTCAGTTGTTATATAAAGAATAGTTTTATGGTTCAGTTTTATAAATATCGGTTTGTGTATCTTGCCATTTCGACAATCGTCTTGTTGGTGGGTTTGATCTCGATTTTGCGCTTTGGATACCATTTCTCAATCGACTTTGTCGGCGGAACGACATTGGAATATAAGATGAGTAAAACAGTTACTGAACAGCAAGTGCGGTCGCTTTTGAAGACCTTTCCCAGCGAAAAAAAGGAAATACAAGTAAAAGATAAGACATTATTGATTCGACTTGATGCACAAAAAGCGGGGAATGAAGATGCGATTACTGACGCAATAAAAAAGGAACTGGATCCAAAACTCGTTGTGCTACAAGGACAGACAGTCGGGCCGACTCTCGGTGCTGAGACGATCAAAAAGACCTTAATTGCGGCGCTTCTGGGTGTTGGGGTAATTTTTGCCTATATTGCATTTGCGTTTAAGGGAGTGCGATTTGCTGCTGCAGCAATAGTTGCGCTCTTTCACGACATGGCAGTAGTGCTGGGTGTGTATTCACTGTTTAGCTATTTCTTCGGTGCTGAGTTTGACACACTCTTTGTCACGGCACTGTTGACCACAATGAGTTTTTCAGTGCACGACACGATCATTATTTTTGATAAGATCCGTGAACTCCGTCGCTATGATCGCAGCTCAAGCGTGGAGGGTTTGGCAGATCATGCACTGGTACAGACACTTACCCGATCGGTTAATAATTCGATGACCATTATTTTCATGCTTCTTGCACTGACTCTAATGGGAGGTACAACCATACGCTTTTTTGTCATGGCGCTTCTTATCGGCACTATTACCGGCACGTATTCATCGCCGTTTGTGGCAACTCCCGTCTGGGTCTTTCTGGAAAAACGAGCACGAAAAGGAGGAAAATGAACATCCAAACGTATCGTGTCGGCAGCATGCAGGCAAACTGTTATCTGCTGACAGAAGAACAAGACGCAGTGATTATTGATCCGGGTGATGATGCTGACTTTTTGCTTGAGGAGATTTCCAGACATAATTTACGAGTGCACGCACTTATAGCTACCCACGGACATTTCGATCATCTGATGGCTGCCGGCGAGCTACAGATGGCACTACAGGCACCATTTTTTCTCCATCCCAAAGACACATTTTTGCTCGATCGTGTTGAAGAAACAGCCAGGCACTTTTTGGGATTCGAACCGTATGTGATAAAGCCACAAAAGGTCTCGCACATGCCGCTTGGCAGCTGGTCAGTAGGCCCCTTTAAATGGGAAGTTTTACATACTCCTGGTCATACACCGGGCAGCATATGTTTGTACAGCAAGTCAGACGGGCATGTGATAGTCGGCGATGTCCTGTTTGCCGGAGGTGGAATCGGACGCTATGATTTCTCCTACTCAGATAAAGTGAAGTTGTTTCAGTCCATTGAGAATCTTGCAACGCGGTTGCCGGGAGAAACGACACTGTATAGTGGCCATGGAGACGAAAGCATACTGGAGGATGAAGTGCGTTTATTACGGATTCAAGGCATTATTCCGGCCGCTCATTAAAGTCTTTCAGTGCTGCAAGAAGCATTTCGCGCTCATTGCTCAGTTCTTCATTTTCAACGCGCGCAAACAGCGCTTCCAGTACTTCTCCGATTCGACGGGAAGGGGGGATCTTTAAAACTTTCATTACGTCATTGCCGTCCACTTTGAGATCTTTTACAGAAAACGGTTCCTGTTGCACTTCTTCGATACGCTTTTTAAAAAGCTCCGTACGCCAACTGGTTTCAGTCGAACCTGATCCCAGGCGATCACCGACACGCAGATCTAACATGTCCTGCACATTTTCCAGTCCGACCTCTCTAATGAAGCGTTTAATTGCTCGGTCAGTCTGCTCTTCTGTTACGGTAAACTGATGATGCCGGACCAAAAGCACCAGCTTGTCGCGATCTTTATTGGAGAGTTTCAGGCGTTTGGCAATCTCCTGTGCTTGTCTTGCACCCACCACCTCGTGATTGTAAAACGTGATGAGTCCGGTTTTACTGTTTTTGCGAAACGTTTCTTTTTTTCCAATATCATGAATCAGTGTTGCTAGGCGCGTGATCGAATTCGGGCTTGGGCAATGGCGTAGCGCCTCAACCAGATGAGTCCCGACATCATAGATGTGGTGTCGTCCCGGACTGACTTGCTCAACGCCAAAACAATCAGAAACCTCAGGAAGAACATGAGTCAGTAGGCCGGTGTCACGCAACATGTATATGCCCTGTGCCGGAAATGCTGTACCCAACAGGCGCAAGAGTTCATCGCGCACCCGCTCTGCAGATATGCGTGTAATCAGATCGGCATGTTCTGCAATTGCCTGTTTGGTCAAAGGTTCGATATCAAATGCCAGCTGAGCACTCAGGCGAACTGCACGCATGAGTCGTAGCGCGTCTTCTTGAAAGCGAGTCGGCGCATCACCGACTGCCCGAATGAGCTTGTCTTTGATATCTTGCTGTCCGCCATACGGATCGACTAGCGTCTTTCCGTCATAGGCGATGGCGTTGATAGTGAAGTCCCGGCGACTGAGATCATCTTCGAGTTTACTTGACCATTCAACTTGTGAGGGGTGACGCTTGTTGTCATATCCTGACTCGGTACGATACGTGGTGACCTCAAACACGACTTCAGAGCCGTCTAGTTGTTGATGTGGTACGCCGACTGTGCCGAATTGATTATTGTAAAAGCCTTTTGGGTAGAGTTGTAGTATGAGCTCCGGTGTCGCATTGGTCGTAAAGTCCCAGTCTTTTGTAGGGGTGCCCAGTATGAGATCGCGTACCGATCCTCCTACAACATAGATTTCATATCCGGCTTTTGTGAAGCGATCCATGAAGCCGCGTACGGGTAAGGGGAGTGTCAGGTTCATGCCTTATAGTATACCCAGTGCCTGGCGCTATTGCAGCATGCGTTCTTTGATTGTTGTGAGGACGGATGCGTACGCTGTTCTCCGACATGCGTTGATTGCCCAATCGATAGGATGCCATCCGGCTTCGTGAAATTCACCGCTGTCGTAGGCAAATTCTTCTGTGTGATCAAGTGCCCACACAAACCAGAAATCTAAGTGTTTGGTGCACTGGGGTCTGCCGGTTATGTCTGCTGCCGTTGCCGCAAGCGGTTCAATGTCTGCTTCAGTGATCCTTGCGCCAAGCTCTTCTTTGCATTCACGAACCGCTGCCTCACGTGGTGTTTCACCTTGGTCAATGTGTCCGCCGGGCGGGATCCACAAGCCTGACTTTTTATGATGGCCGATAAAAATAAGCTGCTGCCTTATACTAATCGGTGCAATCATACTGCAGAAATGATCAGGCTCTCCTTCATCTCGAGTAAGTGGGCGCGTTTCTTGAGATCTCAGTAGTAGTGTGTGGAGCGTGTCGGAGTCTGTAGTGTTGAGCGCTTTGATTTCAGCAATAAGTGCCTGCACTCCATCTTTTGTGCTCATGAGGCTATCTCTTTGAGCTTATCAACATTCGCCTTATCAGGTCCTTTTCCGTCCAGTCCCGGCACCTCAAGAATAAGGGGGATATCGTTCATGCGAGTGTCATGGGTGATATTGGTAAAGACATCGATGCCCACTTGTCCTTTCCCCAGATTTTCATGGTGGTCGTTTAAGGATCCGAAAGGATCATGACTGTCATTTACGTGCCATACTGCAAGTCGATCCAAACCGATTTGTGCATCAAACATTGAGATGAATGAACCGTAGGTGTCTTTTGTTGTAAGATCATATCCGGCTGCATGTAAGTGGCACGTGTCCAAGCACACCTTTAAGCGCGGATCTTTCAGTTGTCTGATAATTTCTGCAATCTGTTCAATCGTCTGACCGATCTTCCGGTTTCCTGCATTTTCAATGATGAAATAGCGGTCGTCAGGCATCTTATCTAACACTGCTTGAATGTTACTGCACAGTTCATCATGGCCGTTGCCGTTGTTTTTAAATGACCCAAGGTGGATCACGCTACCGATCACGTTCATTCGCGCAGCAAGCTTGAGTTCGTGAGTCAGTAGTTGTCGTGACAGGGGGCCGATGCGATTGGTGTCGGCCATGTTGATGAGATACGACGCATGAAAGACTGCGGTATTAATACCAAGCTCCTCACGCTTTTTCAAAAAAAGATCAATATCTTCATCTGTCGGTCTGGCAAAGTTCCAACCGCGCGGGGAAGCAGAGAAGATCTGTAGGGCATTGCATCCCATAGCAGACGCCTTTTCAACTGCTTTATCATAGCCTCCTGCAATAGATACGTGTGCTCCGATTTTCATAGGTATTGGTATCTGCCAGTATAGCCCATTCTATAGTCATTCTCCAGGCCAGTTATATGACTTGACACGGATTAGCAGAGTTGGTATAGTATTGCTAAATCACACGTAACTTGACACTCTATGGACGATTTAACAAACAGACAAACCGATATTCTCAAAGCTTTAATTCGCGAGTACACCGAGACCGGTGAGGCGATCGGCTCTGAGATGTTGGAGAAAAAATATCGCCTTGGATTTTCCCCTGCCACGATTCGCAATGAAATGGTGGTGTTGGAGAAAAAAGGATATTTGGTAAAGGAATATTTTTCAGCAGGTCGCATCCCCTCAGCTCGTGCGTTTCGCTTTTATATCAATCACTTGATGAAAGAAAAACATCTTTCAACGGGGGACGAAGTATCGTACAAACACGGGATTTGGGATGAGCGTCGTGACACGCAGCGGCTTTTGGCACATTCGGTAAAGCTGTTGGCGCATAAAACCGGCCTTCTGGCTGTAGCGGCAACAAACACCGGCGATGTGTATTATGCGGGTGTCGGAAACCTTCTCGCTCTGCAGGAGTTTTCAGATTGGAATCTGACCCGATCGCTGTATCGCCGCCTGGATGAGCTGACCTTTTGGACCAAAGTGCTTGAGCAGGCAGGACAAGCTGAGGGGAATATCTATGTCATGCTTGGAGAAGAGGATTTTCGTGATCCAGTGTATGAATCCTGCGCCAGCATTATGGGGCAGTTTCGTGCGCCGAAAATCAACGGTATGATCGGTGTGATCGGGCCAAAGCGTATGTATTACGATGCCCTTACCCCACAAATCAGGTATTTTTCAAATTTGATTGGTCAAATTATTACTGATTCACAAAAATAAGAGACATGGACAAAAAGAAAAAAGCACAAGAAGAATTGGCCGAAGACGGCACAGTCGTAGATTCAGGCGATCAGCCAGGCGATGAAAAGCAGCAGGCCGCTGTCGATGCACTCATTGCAGAAAAAGATCAGTGGCATGCAAAGTACCTACGGGCGCTTGCTGATTACCAGAATTTACAAATGCGCATGGATAGTCAGCGCAGCCAAATTCGCGAAGCAGAAGCAGCACGAGTGCTGGTGTCACTGCTACCGTTTTTGGACAATCTTGACGCTGCAGAAGCATTTATCACTGATCAGGGGCTGGTGATGATCAGACAGCAGTTCGCAAAACTGCTGCAGGAGCTGGGACTTATCGAACTTGATGTGATTGACAAACCCTTTGATCCGCATTCGGCCGAAGCGATTGAAGTGGTTGCCGCAGATCAGGACGATATGGTTGTAGAGGTGCTTCGCAAGGGGTATCGCTACAACGACACGGTGGTGCGTCCGGCCCAAGTAAAAGTGGGAAAACGCATGCAATAATTATCAATATTTTTTACTAATTTACTTACCCTATTATGTCAAAAATACTCGGGATCGATTTAGGAACAACCAATTCATGTATGGCCGTTATGGAGGGCGGACAGGCAAAAGTTATTCACTCCAAAGAAGGAAGAAACACCATTCCTTCGGTCGTTGATCCGATCAAGCGTGTGGTGGGTGATGTGGCCAAGCGTCAGCTTGCAATAAACCCAAAAAGCACTATTTTTTCTGTGAAGCGATTGATGGGTCATAAGATTGATGATGAATCAGTCAAGCGCGATCTGAAATGGCTTCCGTATGCGGTAAAAAGCGGTCGTGAGAATATGGCCGTTGTTGAAGTAGACGGAAAAACATTCACCCCGCAGGAAGTGTCTGCCATGGTTTTGAAAAAAATCAAAGAAGATGCAGAGTCTTACTTGGGCGAGCCGGTCACGCGTGCCGTGATTACTGTTCCTGCGTATTTTGATGACGCGCAGCGCCAGGCCACAAAGCAAGCCGGTGAGATTGCCGGATTGACTGTTGAGCGCATTATTAATGAGCCGACAGCTGCAGCGCTTGCTTATGGACTGGATAAAAAAGATGCACACACGATCGTAGTATACGATCTGGGTGGCGGCACTTTTGATGTCACTGTCTTGGAGCTTGGCGAAGGAGTCTTTGAAGTTAAAGCAACCAATGGAGATACTCACTTGGGCGGTGATGATTTTGATCGCGTGATTTTAGATCATGTTGCCGAAGAGTTTCAGAAAGAAAACGGCATCGATCTGCGAAAAGACCCGCAGGCATTGCAGCGATTGCGTGACGCCGCTGAGAAAGCCAAAATTGAGCTCTCATCCGCTATGGAGACAGAGATCAACCTGCCGTTTGTCACGGTCAAAGACGGTCAGCCGCAGCACTTGGTGATGAAGCTCACCCGTGCCAAGCTGGAAGCGCTTGTGTCAGAGCTTGTTGAAAAGACCTTCAAGCCGGTGAAAGAGTGTCTCAAAGATTCCGGGATCGATGCGAAAGCTATTGATGAGGTGGTCCTCGTTGGCGGCATGACACGTATGCCAAAGATCATTGAAGAAGTGAAAAAATACTTTGGCAAAGATCCGAATCGCGGTGTGAATCCTGATGAGGTAGTCGCAATCGGCGCAGCAATCCAAGGTGGTGTGTTGACTGGTGAAACCAAAGATGTGGTCTTGCTTGATGTTACCCCGCTTACCTTGGGTGTCGAAACCCTCGGGGGAGTGACAACTGCGCTTATCACCAGAAATACCACTATCCCGGCCTCAAAGTCCGAGGTGTTCTCGACCGCGGCTGATAATCAGACTGAGGTGACGATTCATATTCTGCAGGGTGAGCGTCCCATGGCCCGTGACAACAAATCACTCGGCCACTTCAACCTGTCTGGAATCCCGCCCGCACCGCGTGGCGTGCCTCAGATTGAAGTCACCTTCGACATTGATGCCAGCGGCATCTTGGAAGTCTCAGCCAAGGACAAGTCCTCAGGTGCGACTCAAAGCATCAAAATCAGCGGCTCAACCGGACTCACTCCGGATGAGATCGACAAGATGAAAGAAGATGCGGAGAAAAATGCCGAGGATGATAACAAGGAGAAAGAGCGTGTTGAGGCAAAAAATCATGCAGAGAATATGCTCTATCAGTCAGAGAAGGCGCTGAAAGATCAAGGCGACAAAGTATCTGAAGACGTTAAAAAAGAAGTTGAAGAGAAAATCGCCGATCTGAAAGCGGCCATCGAAGACGAGAAGTCTGATGCAAAAGATCTGCAGGATAAAACCGCAGCCCTTTCTGAATCATTGTCCAAAATCGGACAGCAGGCATATGAGCAGGCAGAAGCCGCAACAGAAGCCCAAGATGCTGAGCCCAAATTGGAAGACGATGAAGAGGGTGCAGAAAAGAAAGATTCAAAAGATGTTGAGGAAGGCGAAGTCGTCTCCTAATATCACCTATTATTTTGATACAGTCCGCCTGCGGTGGCATGCCACCCGGGCGGATGTGTCATATTACGATACCCTATGGCAAGCTATTACGACACACTGGGAGTAAAAAAAGGAGCGACTGTCGCCGAGATCAAATCGGCGTATCGCAAACTGGCGATGAAATGGCATCCTGATCGCAATAAAGAAGAAGGAGCTTCTGAAAAGTTTAAGGAAGTAACTCAAGCGTACGAAGTACTTTCTGATGAAAAAAAACGTGAGATGTATGATCAGGTCGGGCATGACGCCTATACCCGCGGCGCCGGTGCAGCAGGAGCAGGTGGTCCTGGTGCTGGATATTCTTATAATCAAGGGCCGTTCTCTTACTCCTATTCCACGAGCGGCAATCCTTTTGAAGGAATGAATGTTGATTTTGGCCAGGGAGGTGCAGATCCGTTTGATATTTTTGAACAGTTTTTTGGATTCGGTGGCCAGCGCGCTCGCCGCAATATATACGAAATCACCATCACGTTTGATGAGGCCTACAAAGGAACAGAAAAAGAAGTCGTCATCGGCGGCAAGCAGAAAAAGATCAAAGTGCCGGCTGGTATCGATGACGGGATGCGTATTCGCTTTGCTGATTTTGATATGCAGGTGCGCGTAAAACCGCACGCCTTTTATAAACGCAATGACCAGGACATCTATTACGAATGCGACATATCATATCCTTTAGCAGTGCTTGGCGGCTCAGTCGAAATCCCACTTCTGAATGGGAAAAAATCAAAACTCAAAGTCAAAAGCGGCACCAAACACGGTGCGCGGGTGCGCATGAGTGGTGAAGGAATGCCCTATCCGAATGCCCGTCGTAAAGGTGACATGTATGTGGTTTTTTCTGTCATCATTCCTGACAAAGTAAGCGGTAAAGCAAAAAAACTGATCCAGGAGTTGGAGAAAGAGTTGTCATGAGGGCGCTATGAAAATTGTCACATCAGCAACACATCTGGATAGCTATCGCCGCTACGTAGAATTAGAGCAGGCGACGCATCGCTTTCTCACGAATAAGCAGTATCTTCCGCTTACGCTCCCCGTTCTCTCACCGGCCCTTGTGCCGGAGTCGTATCTTGAAGTATTTGCCACAGAATATCGCTTTTTTCAGTCAAGAGAATCTTTGTATCTCACACCATCTCCGGAACTGTTTATGAAGCGCGTGTTGTGCGCCGTGCAGACTGATTGTTACTACTTGGGGAAAGCATTTCGCAACGCAGAAGCCTCCTCCTCAAAGCATTCCGGTGAGTTTGTCATGTTGGAATATTATCGTTTAGGCGCATCGTATTTGGATCTGGCAGACGAGCTGTTGGAGTTGCTGCGGGTATTTGAAAAGGTGAGTGGACCGGTTATGGTGAGCGGAAAACGACTGCAGCTTGATGCGTGGGAGCTGCTGAGCGTGGATGAAGCATTTGTTCGCTATGCGAATCTGACACCGGGTACTATATTTGAAGAGCAGGCACTTTGCGTGGCCTGTCAAAAGCGAGGATACACGGTCGAAGGATTTTCTTACGAAGACTTGTTTTCGCAGTTGTATGTAGATGCAGTCGAGCCGCATCTGGGAACAAACGGTCGACCGACATTGATTTATGATTACCCGACGGCGTTTGCGGCACTTGCCAAACTGAATGATGACGGAAAAACAGCACAACGATTTGAGTTTTATATCGGCGGGGTTGAGCTTGGAGACTGCTATAGCGAGCTCACCGACCCGGTTCAGCAACGAATGCGCTTTGAAGCAGAGCAGGCTGTGCGCAAAAAAACAGGGAGCATCGAACATCCGGTAGATTGGGGATTTGTCGAGGCTCTTGAGTCAGGGCTTCCTGAATGTGCCGGCATTGCGATTGGATTTGAACGGCTGGCGATGGTCTTTTTGGGTCTGGAGTCGATACACGATCTTCGACTGGTTGATGTTGTATAATAGGGGATATGAAAACGAATGCAGGCAATCTGAAAAAAGGCGATTTTCTTACTCATCAGGGAGATATTTGGCAAGTCCAGAAATCCGAATTCTACAGTCCCGGAAAAGGGTCAGCGGTGATGCGTACGAAGATTCGCAACGTGGTGTCGGGTAAGAATGTCGACATGACATACAAGTCTCAGGAAGTGATCGAAACGCTTGAGGTGACGAGTACCGAGATGCAGTATCTTTATAAAGATGATGAATTTGTATATTTCATGGATGAGCGCACTTACAACCAATATCAACTTCCGGTATCGCTCGTTGGCGACTTTTCTAACTTCATGAAAGAGGGTAATAAGTACTTTGTGTATGTGCACAATGATCAGCCACTGAATGTACGACCGTCAAATAGTGAAAAACTAACCGTTACTGAATGTGAAGATGCGGCAAAGGGGGACACCGTATCGGGTGCAAAAAAGCCTGCGACTGTCGAGACCGGCGCCACAGTCATGGTTCCGCTTTTTATTAAAGTGGGTGACGTGATTGCGGTAAATCCGGAGTCTGGTGAGTATGTCGAGCGCTTCAAAGCTGCGTAACTACGAGATAGGCTTAGCACTTCAGAACGCTCCCTTCTTTTATTTTTTTCGTGTACGTTGTACACTTTTTGATGTATGTTGACTGTCGGTGAAATTCTCAAAAAAGAACGTGAGCGCCAAGGACTCACGCATGAAGATATCGAAAAAAAATTGAAAATCCGCAAACAGTATTTGCGTGCTGTGGAAGCCGGTGATTGGAGTGTATTTACTTCAAAGATATACATAATTGGCGTCATTAAAAACTACGCGAAGCTTCTGGGTCTTCCCCATGATAAAGTATTGGCATTTTTTCGTCGTGAATATGAACGCACCGAAGAGCTTGCGTTTAAAAAGCGCGTTTCACAAAAGCAATTTACTTCACAAACCCGCTTTGCCATCATTGCGGGAATCATGTCGGTTGCCATACTCGTGATCAGTTATTTTGGATATCAGGTAAAGGCCCTTCTTACGCCGCCAAAAGTGGAAATCACCGCACCAATTGAAGATCATTTTGCACGCGTGACGACTGTCACGGTAAAAGGTATGGCGCAAAAAGAATCGGAGATTACGATTTTTGGCAATCATATCTATCAGGATAAGGATGGTTCGTTTCAATACGACCTCCCGCTCAAGCTCGGGAAAAATACCCTTGTAGTTGATGTAGTCGGGCCAAACGGTAAAAGAACGCGTGTTGAGAAAATCTATTACCTGGACAAAAAGTAAGCTTAACCTACAAAGGCAAGTGGAGGGATTTTTTAAGCAGATCACGTACGTGTTTGACATTCTGCGGACTCACGACATTGGTGAACGATAGTCGTTTGGCTTCGTCGATGATACGGTCTTGGAAAAAGACCGGACGCACTTCTCCCAACAGGCCTACTTCTCCCAAAAATACAGATTTTGCCGGCAGTGGAGTATTTTTAAACGAGGACAAAAGTGCCGCGATAATCCCAAGATCTGCTGCAGTTGATTTGATATCGATCCCCCCAACCACATTCACATAGATGTCTTGCGTGTCCATATGTACATTGAGGTGTTTGCGCATGACGGCTAGAAGGAGCTGGACTTTGTTGTAATCAACTCCCTTTACAACACGGCGCGGCACGGGAAGTGTGGTGGGAACTGTCAGTGTTTGAATCTCAAAGTAGAGCGGTCGTTTGCCTTCTGATACGCCGACAATCGCACGGCCGGGCGTGGATTCATTGCCGTCAATAAACGCGGTCGGATTGGTGACTTCCTCAAGTCCTGCTTCATTCATGGCAAATATTCCCACTTCATCGGTCGAGCCAAATCGATTCTTACTTGCCCGTAGTACTCGGTGCATGGATACTTTATCTCCTTCAAACAGCAAAACACAATCGACCAAGTGCTCAAGCGTCTTTGGGCCGGCCACATCTCCTTCTTTGGTCACATGTCCCACGATAATCATCGGTTTGTTTAGGGACTTTGCCAGTGCAACCAACTGAATGGAACACTCTCGAAGTTGCGACACAGATCCCGCCATGCCGTTGACATCTTTGGAGTAGATGGTCTGAATGGAGTCAATAACGACCACGTCGACTGTGTTTGCTTGTTCTTTGATGGTTTCAACAATACTCTCTGTTTGGGTTTCAGTTGAAAAAAGGATTTGTGAGAGGTTGACTTTGAGTCTTCCTGCCCGATCGGCAACTTGCTCTGCAGATTCTTCACCCGATACGTACAGCACTTTCATGTGTTTTAGTGACTGCAAGAGAAGTGTTGATTTGCCGATCCCTGGCTCACCGGTCAGAAGAACTACTTCTCCGCTTATGAATCCGCCGCCGAGGACGCGATCAAATTCGTAGAGCTTGGTTTGCAGTCTGTTTTTGGCACTCACTTTGACTTCAGAAAGAGGAGTCAGTGTGGAGGCTTCCACTACTTTTTTACGCGCCGCTCCTTTGCCTTTAGGTTCTTCTGTTGGATCAGCATGGCGCTTCATCGTATTCCACTCGCCGCAGTCGGGACACTTCCCCAGCCAGCTGCCGGAGCCGTAGCCGCAATTTGCACAAATAAAAAACGCCATGTGTTGGGAATAAAATGAGAAAATAAACTACATCGTCTTGATTGTTTTTATGCCGAGTAGTCGAAGTGACTTACTGATGATGTCAGCTGTTTTTTTAACGATTGCCAGACGAACAATTTGAACATCTTCATCTGCTTTTGCGATAGGACATTGCTGATAAAAGTGATTAAAAGCTTGCGCAACTTCAAATGCGAAGTGGGCGACATGGTGGGGTGCATACGTCAATGCAGCCTGTTCAATGATTTCATCAAATTGAGGAAGTAGCCGAAGGAGTGTTGTTTCTTCAGGTGTCGGTTCATATGTTTTGACCACGCTCCCCCACTTGTCTGAAACGTCGTTTAAGTGTGCGAGTTCTGTATTATTTACTATCCCTTGCGTACGCACATACGTGTACATAAGGTATGGGCCCGAGTCCCCTTCTTTGGCGATGCTTGTTTCAATATCAAATGTTTTATTTGCACGGGCATCCGATTTTAGGAATGCATATTTGATCGCGCCAAGACCGATGTGTTTCGCATCGGGTGCGGTGCTTTGAAACGCTTCTTGAATGGCTCCTGTAACATCGTCAACAAGAGAGAATGCAGTGATAATGTTGCCGGTTCGACTCGACATTTTTCCTGATGAGAGCTGGATCATGCCAAATCCGATATGAAGCAGCTTTGCGGATAGTTCCGGATTGATTTGCTCAATCGCTTTATATACCACTTTCATGTATTCATTTTGCTCTGAAGCGGTTGTGGTGATGCTTTGGTCAAATGTAAAATCTTCTTTTTTCTGAAATGCCAAGCCGAGCTCTTTTCCTTCATAAGTGGGGTTGCCGAAGCGATTGATAAACACACGGGTGTGTAAGCCGTAGTCCTCACCCGGAAATATGGTCGCACCGTCACTTTCTTGAAATACCGCAGGAGTATTGTCGGTTACGATTTGCTTGCCAAGATCTGCTATCTCAGTCTCAAAGTATGAGCGATCGTATTTGATGCCAAGCCGTTGTTCAAACGTCTGATAATAATCGACACACCATTGTCGAGTTTCTTTCCATAGACTCATCAACTCGGTGTCTGAGACGATATACAAATCTTTGTTGAGCTGATCGATTTCTTTTTTTGCTGCCTCATCATCTTCATATGCAGTGGCGCCCTCTTGATAGCATTTTTGAAGAAATAGCATACGGTCATTTGAATTGGATGTAGAATCAGATAGCGTATGTTTGCGGACCGACCACAAACACTTTGCCACATGGAGCCCGATATCTCCTTGATAGTTGGCGCGGATTACTGTGTTGCCTGCCGCCTCAAGTATTCGCGCGAGTGATTCGCCATACACATAGGAAAATAAGTGACCGATATGCGGTGATTTATGGGTGTTGGGTTGTCCGTATTCAACAAGAATTGTTTTATTTGTTTTTGGCCGGTCATGCTCTTCTTTTAGATCATTCAAAAGAACAGTCGGCGAGAGAGTAAGATTTATAAATCCATTTACTTGGGTGGCGGTTTGGATGAGCGCATCGTCCGGGATTTTAGTAATGATTTCAGACGCCAGATCTGACGGCTTTTTCCCCAGGCGCTTTGCGTGCTTGAGGGCGACGTTTGTGGCATAGTCTCCGAAATCCGGATTTGCCGGGTGAGTCAGATGGGGAGTGTCATCAATATCAACTGCCTGCAGTGCTTGCTTGACCAATGCAGTAACCTGGTCGCGGATCATCATAGTAGTCTATTATAGTATATATTGTGGTGCTTGGCGCGTCGTCTTCAGGCTTTTTTTCTGATCTGGAAACACTCTTCTGTTTTGAGACCCTTTAAAATAAACCCCATGTCCTTTGTTTGAGAAATATGTTTTTGAATCGCCTCTTTTTTTATATCCAATACGCTCGACACATCAAAGACTTGGTCGATATGCTCCTCAGCATATCCGGCCGGAAAATATACAAAGTACTCCCCTGGCTTACGCAGATTTTGATCATGACGCAGGCAGTAGTACATACAAGTATGCACATACGAAAGTCGTTCAAACAAAAAACTGCTGATCATTGACATTGCAATATGATCAAGGTGTCCTGATATACCATGATGTTCATACGTAAGGAGAGTGTCCGGGCGAAGATCATCAATAATCGCCTGACACTCGGCCGCAATTGCATGATAGTTATTGTTACAAAGACCGCCATCCTTATGATGTAAGAAAAACACTCGCTTCACTCCCAACACTTCGCTTGATTGGGTAATCTCTTTTTGTCGCTGTGTAGCTAAGTCGATTCGATCACCATCGGGATGATGATTTTCCCCCGCGTCACCATTGGTTGCGCAGATAATGTATACATCGTGTGTTTTGGTCAGCAGGTGAATGGTGCCTGAAGGACCAAATGATTCGTCATCGGGGTGGGCAAACAGACATACCAATGTGGGCTTTTGCATACGAAGTATTATCTAGGACTTGCCATGATTGCGCAAGATCAGTTTGCTGGGATGATTCGTAAGATGCGGTCATCGCCTTCCTGCGGTGTTCCACGGCCGTCCCGATTGCTGGTTGAGAAATACACATATCCATCGGGTCCCACCACCACATCACGAATTCTCCCGTAGCCGGTGACGATTGTTTCATCCGACTGTACTGCTGGCGGGGAGTCGGCAGTGAAGCGAATGGCATGGAGACTCTCCCCTTTGAGGGCACCGAAGAAAAAAAGCCCTTCAAACTGCGGGATTGCATCGCCGGTGTAAAACGCAGCAGATGCCGGAGCCTGTGCCGGCGTGTAGGTCGTGAGTGGGTCGACCATACCGTTTGCATGTTGGGTATGTGAGACTATCGGCCAGCCGTAGTTTTTACCCTTCTCAATCAAGTTGATTTCATCCCCGCCACCCGGCCCGTCCCAACCGGAAGGCCCATGTTCTGTAGAATACAGCCCGCCTGTTGTCGGATGCCAAGCAATTCCTTGTGTATTTCGGTGTCCATATGACCATACCGGCGAGTCAGGGAATGGATTATCGGTGGGTATGCTGCCGTCACGATTGATGCGTAGCAGCTTCCCTCCAAGTGACTGTACGTCTTGTGCAATTTGGCCATCTGTCGCATCCCCCGTTGTGATATACAACTTATTGTCAGGGCCAAATGCCAGCCGGCAACCGGCATGAAACACTGCAGCCGGAATGTTTTCAATCAGCGTTTTGGTACCACTCACACGATCTCCTTCATCAATCGCCCGTACTACACGATCTTTGATGGCTGATCCGTCTCTGTACGCATAGCAGAAGTAGATATATTTGTTATTTGCATATTCAGGATCGACCGCCAGTCCCATAAGGCCCTCCTCATCACCCGTTGCGATATCGGGCACGGTGAGCAAGGGGGCAGGGATAAGCGTTTTCTCAAATACACGGATTCTTCCCGGGCGCTCGGCAATGAGCATGCGTGATGGGCTTGTCCACACGATGCTCCAAGGTACTTCAAGTCCTGTAACCACTTCCTCGATCGTGGTGTCTGGTGGGTTTTGTATAGTTGGTGCGCCAGAAAGCTTTTGTAGGACTGGCTTTGTGAGTCGTGATGGTGAGAGTGGGCTATTTGCATCCTGTACATATAGCAGCAGTGCAAACGCTGCCAATAGGGTCACGGCCAGATAGATGCGTTTCATGATGTTGTACATGAAGTGTAGCATACCCTGATCGGGAAGGTCGTCACACTAGAAAGAGTGGGTAAGATGCTCTATACTCATCTATGTGTTACGGAAAAAAACAATATATATTTTGATGCTCCTGGCGCTTGTGGGAGCAGTGTTACTGCTGGCCAATACCAAAAAAACAAGCATTGCAACAAGCGTCTATGCACAGTCTGCAACGGTTCCCGGAGACGCAAATCATGATGGGCGCGTCACACTGTCTGACTTTGAGGCATGGCGAATTGCGTATACCGTCGGCACACCTGATCCAACAGTACAGCCCACAGCAACACCTCCTGATGTTGCTCGCGTTACCACAATTGCAGAAGGGTTGCGAGTGCCATGGGCGTTGGCATTTTTGCCCGATGGAGACTTGCTTTTTACCGAACGTGGCGGCACGGTGCGTATTATTAAGAATGGGGTTTTGCAGCAAGAACCGGTGGGAGAGTTGGCAAATGTTGCGGCAATCGGTGAAGGAGGACTCTTGGGTATGGCGCTTCATCCCTCGTTTGCAACAAACCAGTATGTCTATTTCTACTATACGTATAGTGTTTCTGGGGGTGTCACAAAAAACCGCTTAGTGCGGGTGAAATATGGTAACGGCGCCTTAACGAATGAGACAACGTTGATTGATGCGGTGCCGGGAGCAAATATTCACAATGGTGGGCGCATCAAGTTTGGCCCAGATGGCTATTTATATATTGGTACCGGAGATGCGGCTGAGCCGTCGCAAGCCCAAGACACATCCTCGTTGGCGGGAAAAATTCTGAGAGTGACCGACGATGGTTCGGCAGCTCCCGGAAATCCCTTTGGCAACAGAGTATATTCATTTGGGCATCGCAATCCACAAGGGTTGGCATGGGATGCGTCCGGTCAATTGTGGGAAAGTGAGCATGGACAAACTGCCACAGATGAACTAAACAAGATCGTTGCAGGAAACAATTATGGGTGGCCGACCATTGTGGGTGATGAGCAGCAGTCTGGGATGGAGTCTCCGGTTGCTCATTCAGGAACTGACACATGGGCGCCGTCAGGTATGTCCATAATAGGATCCACAGCGTATATCGCCTCATTGCGCGGTGTTGCAATTACTGCTATATCTCTGCCAAATGGTGCGCCAGTGACGCAGTACTTCAAAAATGAGTATGGTCGCATGCGAGATGTGGTGGTCGGTCCCGACGGCATGATGTATGCATCAACCAGTAACACAGCAAACGATGTAATACTGCGAATTAATCCAAATAAGCTATAACAGGATCTGATCCAACTGCTATAACACATACGAACTCGTGAATTAGTGTTATACTTATTGATTACGAGTGCTCCAGTTATATGCCTGCGTAAACGAGTGACGCGTCAGTCACCTGCTCCGGGAGAGTGTCAGATATGAAACAAGAAGAACAATATATATTGCAAGAAAGCCGAGAGCTCAATATCGGAGAGCGCCCCGGGTGGACAAAACACTTTTTTAAGGCGTTTCCTGCGTTGCGTCATCGCAACTACCGACTATATGCCTCAAGCAATGTTATCTCGCAAATCGGCACATGGCTACAAAATGTCGCCCAAGGATATGTGGTGTATGAAATCACCAATTCCGCTTTTTGGGTAGGACTTATTTCAGCGTTGTACTTTTTGCCGATTCTCATCTTCAGTTTGTTTGCTGGTGTTATCATAGACCGACATCGCAAGCGATCGATTATGTACATAACCCAGACAGTACAGGCAGTATTGGCTATGGTGCTTGCGGCGCTTACCTATTTTGGGTATGCACAAGCACTCCATATCGCAATCTTCGCATTTTTACTGGGGTGTGCCAATGCGTTTGATATGCCGGCCCGGCAAACCTTTATGACGCGCATTGTCAAAAAAGATGACCTGTCATCTGCGATATCACTCAATGCCGGCACCTACAATGCTGCCCGTATTGTGGGGCCAAGTATGGCCGGGATTACGATTGCACAATTAGGTGTGAGTGGAGCATTTCTTATAAACGGACTGAGTTTTTTTGCTGTCATTGCGGCACTTATCGCAATGCGGTTTAATGAAGTTATACATGATACGCACCCCGCACCTCTTCGTGCCATACGAGAAGGATTGTCCGTATCATTTCGCCATGAGGTGATTCGACCCATATTGTTTCTTGCATTATTCGCCGCAGTGTTTGGTTGGTCGTATGTGGCCATCATGCCGGTCGTGGCAAAAGATGTATTTCATCAGGACGCGCAGGGACTGGGTTACTTGCAGGCAGCAGCGGGAGCGGGTGCTATTCTTGGTGCTATTCTTGTGTCATCATTTTCGAGTCGGGTAAAACCTTATATTTTTATGTTCTCAGGCGCGTTCATTTTCTCTGTCGCTTTGATGATTTTCAGCTTTGCCAACGAGATGGTTTTTGGCATGATCAGCCTGGCGATTGCGGGATTTGGCTTGATTACCCTCTTTGCCACGATGAATGCGACTGTTCAACATCTTTCTCCTGATCATTTGCGTGGTCGCATCATGAGCGTGTATACCCTGATGTTTATCGGCATGTCGCCGTTTGGAAGTATGGAAATTGGGTGGCTTAGCGACATCATCAATGTGCAAAATACGCTGCGGCTCAACGCGGCAATTATATTTCTCGCCGCGCTTATTATCTATGTGACGCAAAAACCACTGCGGCGCGTATAATATCACCATGTCACTCCAGCTGTACGACTCCAGAAGAAAAGAAGTGGTACCGTTTGTGCCGCTTGTTGAGGGCACCGTATCCGCATATGTGTGCGGCATTACGCCGAATAATGCGACTCATTTAGGACATGCATTTACCTATGTTCAGTTTGATGTGTTGCGACGCTTACTTACTCTTTCTGGGCATACCGTAAACTATCTGCAAAACGCCACAGACATCAATGACAGCGATGATGTAATTGCACAGGCGCAGCAAAAAGGCATGACGTGGGACGAATTGGCCGATTTTTGGGTGACGCACTTTCACGCGCAAATGGATGCACTGGGTGTGCAGCGCCCAACCACTTACATGTATGCCACGTCAGCAATGGAGCAGATTACCAGTATGATTCAATCGCTTCTGGACAAAGAGTATGCGTATGCAGTTGACGGTATGGTGTATTTTGATGTGACGCGTGATTCTGAGTATGGTGAACTCAGCACCTTATCATCACAGCAGATGATTGATATCTCTCGACAGCGCGGAGGCAATCCAGATGACTCTCGAAAAAAGAATCCGCTCGATTTTGTGCTCTGGTTTGCCAGCGATAATGCGCCAAATTGGGCAGCTCCCTGGGGAAGAGGACGGCCAGGTTGGCACATTGAGTGCAGCGCCATGATTCGACAAGTATTAGGAGACCAAATCGACATTCACGGAGGCGGTGCTGATTTGATGTATCCACATCATGAAAGTGAGATAGCACAATCAGAAGCGGTAACCGGGAAGCAGCCGTATGTGGGGTATTGGATGCATGTTGCAATGGTGCGGTACGAAGGAGAAAAGATGAGTAAGTCGCTTGGGAATCTGGTACTGGTTGAGGATGTAATCCGAGACTATGGGGCAAAAGCACTTCGCTACCTTCTTCTGAGTCGCCATTATCGTGACTCCTGGCAGTACACGACCGCACGCATTCAAGAAGCTGCTGCCGCGTGGGCACATGTTGAATCTCAGTTGCACGCGCCAGATCATGGTGACTTTGATGAAGTGGTGAAGGCCCTTGAGGACGACCTGCATACTGACCGAGCTCTGACTCTCCTTTCAACGATGGCCGGACGTCCGCTTGCACTGGCGCTTGATCTCCTTGGCTTTCTCGATTAGACGCCTACTACTTCTTTCGTCTCGCTGCTTTCGGTTGACTCACCAGATCATCATAAATCTCAGAGTACAGCGAATAGGCAAGTTCTATCCAATCAGAAAGTGCGCTGTCATTTTCGATAGGAAACCGTCCCTGGACAATAATATTGCGAACTTCGCTCAATGCTTGCCACTGCTCAAGGCCAGTTGGTGTGAGATAACCGTTTTCTGCCAAGTAACCGGTTACACTTGAGATGGGTGAGCTTTCCGTCATTTCCTTGGAATTGAGTTCCACTGCTATCCCGCGCAGCAGTCTCTCGATTTCAAACACAAGGGCCAAAAAGTTGCCGCGATCAACTCCCATGAGTTGGATTTTTTTCTTTTTGATCTTGCTTAGTTCATCATCTGGCGGATTGGTGGCTTGTTTGGCCGGGACATTGGCAACCCGTTTTTTGAGTGATGCAAGCTGTTGCTGCACTTTTTTTCCTTTGAGACCGAAGAAATCAAACTCTTGCAGGTCATCAAAAAAGGCAATAAGAATAAGGAGTCCAAACAGTACCAGGCTGGCATTGCTTATGTGAACCAAAGGAATACGAATGACTGATAAAAGAAGGAGGGTTGAGCCGATGCCGAAAATAGTACGCTTCATCATGAGTGGGTAAAGAACATTCGTTCACCATAAGTAGTATACGCCTTTTTACCTGCGTGTCAATCTCACTTTTACAGCGACAACTACTGCATCATGCATGCTTCGTACGCTATAATGGGTACATCTATTGCGTATGAGACGTACAACCATAAAAAGAAAACTTATTATCTTCTTTGTTCTAGCAATACTGTTTGTGGGCGGACTCCTTGCACAAGGTGCATGGAAAAGTAGTAAAGATGTAAACGGTCAGCTGCGCATTTTAGCGACACCGCACGCTAATGTGTTTGTCAATAATATCAACAAAGGGTCTACACCCTATGATGTGCAGATACCGGCTGGCACTTACACGATTAAACTGATACCAGACCAGGAGGCCACAGTTACAGCGTCCTGGCAAGCTAAAGTAACAGTAGAGCGAGGAGCGCTGACATATGTTAATCGCGATTTGGGCACAAGTGACGTTGATTCCTCGGGTGAAGTGTATGTGCTTCAAAAAATGAGTGGCTTTGCAAAAAAAGGTGTCGGTGAGGTTGTTGTAGAGACTGAACCGGTCGGTAGTCTGGTAAGCTTGGACTCTGATGAGAAGGGAATTGCTCCGCTTACCTTGGCAGATGTGCCAGAAGGATCGCATGAGTTGTCAATTTACCTCCCCGGCTTCTTTCGTCGCACTCAAACGATCAATGTGGTTTCTGGATATCGCATGAAAGCGAGTGTAAAGCTGGCAATTGATGAAGCGGCTCAGATTGCTCAAAAGCGTCGTGAGGAACGAAAGGCAAGTAGTGAAGCAGCGCTGGCAGAAAAAAAAGCATCTGAAGAAGCACCGGCAACAGCCTCTGCCAACACACCTTCGGCATTTGACACCATCACTATTTTCGGTACACCGAATGGCTTTTTGCGCGTCCGTAAAGAGCCGAACTTGAACTCGGAGGAAGTAGCGCAGGTTTTGGAAGGGAAGCGGTATAGTGTGCTTGAAGAAGTGGGTGGATGGGTGCGAATTCCGTACGATGAAACAAATGAAGGCTGGGTATCAGCTCAATACACGACAAAAGAATAAAGGCTTCTTACTCCCAGGATTTTTTTGACTTCCAAATCACCCTGTTGTAGAGGATATATGAATACGGCATGATAACCGTTACAAGAAAGACAGCTTTGAAGAGGTAGACATAGTGGTGTCCGACATACTTTTCAAACAGTGTTATGGCCGTAACCTGCATAATCAGTGAACCCAAGGCGACCATGTTAAACTTGGCAAAGCTGCGCAATATGCTCATCGGTTTGTGTTCGATACGCTTATGGGAAAAAGACCAAAAGTTATTGCCGACAAAGTTGTTCATAATCGCCAGCTCGGCACTGATTGCCTGTGCGATGCTGATGTTTACGCCAAGCACTGTAAACAGTAGATACAGTACTCCAAAATCGATGACAAACCCTGAAACACCGACAGTGACATAGCGAATAAATGAAGAGTGATAAGCAATGTACAACAGCGCATCACGAATAAACTGTCCGGAGTTGATCTTCGATACGCCGTATTTCCGGTCAGTGAAGTTGATTGGCACCTCAGCTAAATGTGCATGTTTTTTTATTGCATTATCCAACAGTGCTACCTGAAACACATATCCTGTGTATTTCTTCATGGTGTTAAGGTGATCCTTTACGACCCACGAGCGTATGGCGCGAAACCCAGAAGTCCAATCGGTGACGGATAGTTTGAAAAAGCCAAATCGGATAATCAGATTGCCAACGACTGAATAAAATTTGCGATCGATCCCCCAGTCTTTGGGGATGGAGCCACCTTTGATATAGCGCGAACCAATGACAAAATCTGCACCCTCATCGACTTTTTTCAAAAAAGCAGGTAACAGTGCCGGGTCGTGAGAAAAGTCAGCATCCATTTCAAACAATACATCTGCTTTCAGCTCGTTCAACGCTTCATGAAAGCCGGCAACGTACGCTTTGCCTAAACCTTCTTTTTTTGTCTGCAGAAGATGGAGTTTTTTATGTCGCTTCTGCTCCTCTTTGACGATATTTGCTGTGCCGTCGGGTGATTGGCTGTCTACGACAAGAATATGTGTATCCCAGTTGGAGACAGATTTCACCTGTTCAAATATCGCCTGGACCAGCCCTTTTATAGTATCCGCCTCGTTGTATGTCGGGATTACGATAACTGCAGTTTGCATAAGTTTGGGGGAATGATAGTTGAAGTATATCGTACTGAACGCTTTTTTGCGCGCCCAGATGCAGCTTGTACTGAGAGGCCATTTAGGAATTTATGTCTAGCTTTTTGCGGAAATACGCGATGGTGTCGTTGAGCCCGTCTTCAATGCTCATGGCAGGTTCCCACCCAAGCAGCTTCTGTGCCTTGCTGATATCCGGTTTGCGTTTTTTTGGATCATCTGCGGTGGCAGGTTCAGTGACGACTGTTGAAGTGGACTCGGTCAGTTTGAGCACCAACTCAGCAATGTCGCGAACGGTACGCTCAGTTGGGTTGCCGACGTTGATGACCTCTCGATCAATGCCTTCGGTGGTGCCCAGCTTCCACAAAGCCTGAATCATGTCAGATACGTGGCAAAATGAGCGGGTTTGAGCCCCGTCGCCGTAGATGGTGAGGGGCTTTTCGCGCAGCGCTTCCACGATAAAGTTGCTGACAACTCGTCCATCCATGACATCCATATAGGGTCCGTAGGTATTGAAGATACGTGCGATGCGAATATCAAGATCATATGTATGAGCATAGGTCATAGTAATACTTTCTGCAAAGCGCTTCCCCTCATCATAACAGGAGCGCTCACCGTTGGGGTTCACATTGCCCCAATAGGATTCTTTTTGCGGGTGCTCTAGCGGATCGCCATACACCTCTGATGTTGAAGCAAGCACCAACCGCCTGCTGCCGGTTTGTTTCATCATGTCGAGCAGGTTTTTGGTGCCGACGGAGTTAACCATGAGTGTTTCAACCGGGTATTTTTTGTATTGGACGGGCGAAGCAGGTGAGGCGAGTTGATAGATGATGTCGTAGGGTTTATCTGTGTCATCAAAGGTGTAGGTGATCAAATCTGCTTTGATGACAGTCAGGTTTGGATTATCTCTAATTGCCTCAATGTTGTCCGGACTGCCGGTGATAAAGTTGTCAACGATTGTGACGCTGTGCCCCTCTGAAAGAAGAAATTTAGTGAAGTTGGAACCGATAAACCCGGCTCCTCCGGCGATTAGAATATTCATAACGTTGTACTACACTGCGCGGCCGACACCGACATAGGTAAAGCCCATATCTTTCATCTTCTGCGGATCGTAGATGTTTCGACCATCAAAAAGAAGCGGTGTTTTAACCAGCGATTTTACTTTATTCAGATCAATTTGTTTAAACTCATTCCACTCAGTAAGCACAAGCACTGCATCGGCGCCTTCTATAGCATCATAGGCATTGTCAACAAGCTTGATTTTGTCGCCGAACTTTTTCTTGATGTTGTCCATCGCAGCCATGTCGTAGCCGGTGAGCTCAAAGCCTTTTTCAATGAGCTGCTCAATCAGATAGACTGATGGAGCAAAGCGAATGTCATCGGTATCAGGTTTAAACGCGAGTCCAAGAATGCCGATCTTCTTTCCGTCTACTTTGTCAAGAATGTGTTCCAGAAAATTCTCGCGTGCACGGTGGTTGATGGCCTCAACAGAGTCAAGAAGTCCGGTATCGAGCCCAAGCTTTTTCCCGGTATCAGCAAGCGCCTGGACATCTTTGGGAAAGCAGGATCCGCCATAGCCCACACCAGCATACATGAAGGTGCGTCCGATACGACTGTCCATACCGACTGCTTCCAGGACTTCCTCCACGTCTGCGCCGGTCTGCTCACAATACAGTGAGATCAAGTTGGCAAATGAGATCTTGGTGGCAAGCATGGAGTTTGAGGCGTACTTGATCATCTCGCTTGAGGCGAGGTTGGTGGTGACGCGCTTACCGGGCAGCGGCTTATGAAGTTCCAAAAGAGCATCGATGGCCTTTTGGCTGTTGGAGCCGATGACCACGCGATCGGGGACGAGTGTGTCGCTTAAGGCCGATCCTTCGCGCAAAAACTCCGGGCATGACGCCACGGCGATATCTGCATCCGGCTTTACTTTTTTAATGATCTTTTCTACTTCCAGGTTGGTGCCCACAGGTACGGTGCTCTTGCAGGAGATCACGGTAAACTTGTCGGACAAGTGTTTACCGATTTCTTCGGCCACATGGTAGACGATGGAAAGATCTGCGCTGCCGTCGGGCTTGGGAGGGGTGCCGACGGTGATAAATACAATCTCGGATTCGGCCATGGCCTGATCGTATTGATCGGTAAAGATAAGGCGTCCTGCCTTGTTGTTTTCCTGCAGCATCTCGGCGAGTCCCGGCTCATAAATGATAGGGTCTCCATTGCGAAGTCTCTCGAGTTTTTCAGGAGTGTGACCGACCACCCAGACTTTGTTTCCGAAGTCGGCAAATACACATGCTGAAACAAGTCCTACATATCCGTGTCCGATTACTGTGATGGTCATATGGACTACATCATACTGGAGATTCAAAGTGATTTCAACGATATAGACTGGGGATATCTGCCTCAGAATAGAGCGGTTATTTTGCGCTCATTATCTGGGTAAAACCACGCATCAACTGGAAGGTATTATTGATGCTCACAGTCTGCTGATATTGCGGGCGCGGCGCCTTGCCGGCAAAAAACTCAGCAAACGTCACCGATCCAACAAGCGCCTCATCCAACCCCCATTTGCGGGCTATGAGTAAAAATGCTTCGCGAGGTGATACTGACTCGCTCCCGATTATGTGGATGACTTCATTTTGAAAATGGCTCACAAGGTGGTTGAGGGCGAGGCCGATGTCGTCGATATATGTCGGTGTGATCAATGAATCGGTGATGCCGGCTACCGATTTGCCCTGCTCGATGAGTCCTTTTATCGCGCGCACAAAATCCTTCTTCGGAAAGTCATCAAGCCGATACGGATAGGTGATGCGCACAATCATAGCGTCAGCGGGAAGTACACCATCGTGCATGAGTGCCTGCTCGGCTTCGTATTTGGTCTTCGCATACATCCCCAGCGGGTGGGGAGTGGACGATTCATCATACGGCGGCTGGGTGCCATCAAAGACAAAATCGGTCGAGATGTGAATCATCTGTATGCCTTTTGCGTGGGCTGCAGCATATACGTTTTTGGTGCCGTCGACATTGATTGATCGCGCAACATCCGGTTCGTTTTCCGCGCCGTCGACATTGGTGTATGCAGCCAAGTGAATCACTATGTCGGCCGCAAGTGTCTCAAAGTATGCGTTTACTGACGAAGCATCAGTAATGTCCATGTCATCACTGGCGATGCCGACACAGGTATGGCCGTGCTCGGTGAGAATCTCCATGACGCGTGATCCGACAAGACCGCGAGCTCCGGTAAGGGCAATGCAACGGGATGCTGGTTGCTGGTTGCTGGTTGCTGGTGAATTCTGCATAGGGTGTATGTCGGTTATCCGTTAAACTTTGGAGGCATATTGCGTGTCGTAATACTTTTGGTATTCACCTGATTTGATATGGCGCCACCAGTCTTCGTGGTCTTTGTACCACTGCACTGTCGATTCCAACGCCTGCTCAAAACTATGTGCCGGGCTCCACCCCAGCTCTCGCTGAATCTTGCTGTAATCGATTGCGTAGCGGCGGTCGTGGCCGGGGCGGTCTTTGACATATTCAAACGTCTCCTCCGGATCAACACCCATGATCTTGCAGATTGATTTGACGATCTCGATGTTCGGCACATCCTGAGTCATGCTTCCAACACAATAGGTTTCGCCTACGGTTCCTTTTTCTAAAATGGCCTCAATTGCGCTGCAGTGATCTTCCACATAGAGCCAATCACGTACATAGAGGCCATCGCCATAGACCGGCACTTTTTTCCCTTCGATGATGTTGGTGATAGCCAGGGGAATCAGTTTCTCAGGAAAGTGATAGGGGCCGAAATTGTTTGAACAGTTGCTTATGGTAATCGGCAAACCAAATGTGTCGTAGTACGCGCGAACGAGGTGATCTGAGCCGGCTTTACTGGCCGAGTAGGGGCTGTGCGGATCATAGGGGGTGGTCTCTGAAAACTTGGTGTCAGTTCCCAGCTCCAACGCGCCAAATACCTCATCAGTGGAAATATGGTGGAAGCGACTCACGGCATTGTTTGCCGCCGCTTCAAGCAAGACCTGGGTACCGACGACATTGGTTTTGACAAATACAGACGGATCCAGGATAGAGCGGTCTACATGCGACTCTGCGGCAAAATGCACGACGGTATCAACGCCCTTCATCAGCTCATTCATGGCCTTCGGGTCACAAATATCAGCTTTGTGAAACTCGTGGTTCGGATTGTCGCGGGCGTCAGCCAGATTCTCCATATTGCCGGCGTAGGTGAGTTTGTCGACATTGACGATTGTGTCGCCAGGATGGTGTTTGAGCCAATAGTGAACAAAGTTTGAGCCGATAAACCCGGCGCCGCCAGTTATGAGAAGTTTCATACGAGTCATTATACTCAATTCACCACTAGTTGCCAGGTATCTGTTGATCCGGCACGTTGTGGCCATTCACATCCTGACCAAAGCCTTGCCACTCAGAAAACGAGGCAAGCTCCTGGTCGTTCCATCCCCAGCTGTTAAGTGGGCCGTAGTAGGTGTTTGCGTCAAAGTGATTGTTCCATTCGGCCGAGTGTATGGGATCGCTGTTGTCGCGGCATACGCCGGTGACTGAGCGTCTGCCGTCCATACCGCCTTGAATTTGGTTGTCGTGGGCGTACAGGCCGCGCAGTTCGTGGGCACCGAAACTGCCAGTGCCGCGGGTTTGTGCGATGCCGCTTATGCTGTTGTAATTGCCGATTATAGTGTTGCCGTATACCTCAACATCCCGTGAGGCTGACACAGTAATGCCGGCGCCATAGCACCATGCTTTTCGTCCGAATCCATTGCCCTCTACACGATTGTTTCTGATGGTGGCCTTGTAGCTGATTTCATGAAAGATGCCATCCATTTCGTTATTTATCACTGTATTATCCTCAATCACGGAGTTGATGTTGTCGATGTCGGTCCACAAGCCCGGACCGCCGTTGTCATGCACAGAATTGCCCTTGAGTAGGAGGTTGTCTGTGTAGGCAAATTTGCTCCCGCCGGCCTCCCAGCCCGCATCAAATGCATGTAGGAAATTGTTGTGTGCTGATTCGCTGTTGAGCAACTTGTTGTTTTTCCCGCCGATGCCTACACCCTTTTGCATGTTGTAGAGCATTTTGCTGTTGGTGATAGTTGAATCATCATTGTTAAAAAGCGAGATGCCGGTTCCGTGATTGTAGCGGGCAATTACGCCGTCGATGAGCCAGTTGCGCGAAACACCGACTCCGAAATCGCCGCTCTGAATCGCTCCAAACTGTGCCGGTTGCGCATACTTTTCAACCACCAGATTCTTGATGGTGACATTGTCAGTTTCAGTTGCCTGAAATGCATGGCGTGTCACGCTGGTTTCAACAGTATGAGTAGCCGGATTTGTACCGACATAAATACGATCAGCTGCGTAGTCAAAAAACCACTTTCCCGGCCCGATTTCAGCAAGGCTTGATACGTGTATCTGTGCTTCGTTGTCAAAAAAGACATCCTCAGGGCGACTGCAGCGCGCAATCTCCCCGCATTCGCCATGCACCTGTCCTTCCTGGGTCTGGCCCGTCACATACCAGGTGCTCCCGCTGTTGATCCATGGGCCCAGTATGCGTGCACCGCTGAGTATTGTTTCCTGACCTGCACCGACGTACATGTCTCCGGCTTTGGGAGTCACGCTTTGTTCGCGCCATACACCTGCACTGAGGCAGTAGGTTGTGCCAGCCGGATGCGCATCAACTACTTCCTGTATCGTGTCAGAAGGAGTGACTGTCACGCCGGTACAAGTATCGGGCGGTGGTGTGGGCTGGGGACCGTCAATATAGGCGGTGCGCCAGACCTGAAAATCTGCAAGCGTTATCTTGCCGTCATGATTGGCATCCCCGGGGAGAGTGGAGGTTTGTGCACGACTGCCGATCGGAGACCGCAGAATCAGGTAACTGATGAAGATGAACGCCGCTACAAGCAGCGACACATGACTCAATTTCATGCATTCATTATAGTATCTTTTTTGTCGTAGTGGCGGGCGTTGACCAGTCGCTCAAGGCGTTCCCAGCGCTTTTTTTTGATCGGATGGGGTACGTTGTCCGCCATGAGTTTGGTGGCTGAGGTGCCGGGGCGTTGGCTATACATGGCGATATAGGCTTTGTCGTAGCCGACTTTTTCACAGAGGGTGACGGTGCTTTCAAACTCCGCGTCTGTCTCACCCGGGAATCCGACGATGATGTCTGTTGTGAAGCGAACACCGGGCACTTTTTGTCTAAATTTGTTGATCGTTTCCATGTATTCATCTTGTGTGTACCAGCGATTCATACGCTTGAGTACGGCGTCATCTCCTGATTGTGCGGGCATATGAATGGTGCGGGTGATGTTGGGATTTCGTGCGATCACATCAATCAGTTCATCCGTCATGTCCCAGGGATTGCTGGAGTAAAAGTCCACTTTTTCAAATCCCATCTGAGCCACTGCCTCAAGAAGATAGGGAAAGAGGGTAGGAATGCGGTATCGCCCCAGGTGTTTGACGTAAATTGGCTCGATTGGTTTTCCATTGAGTTTAAATTCAATTTTCACTCGCGGATTGGCGAGGGTTTTGGTTTTATCAAAATAGGTTTTTTCCAGGTCGCGCTGGGTCTGGACATGTTCTTGCCCCAACAAGAGGTCAGAGCCATAGGAGTTGGCGTTTTGTCCCAAAAGCGTCACCGATGTGTATCCGTCTTTTCGCAGTTGTTCACACTCGGCCAGCACGTCATGAAACGGGCGACTCACTTCTCGGCCGCGGGTAAAAGGGACCACACAGAAAGTGCAGAAATTGTTGCATCCATTGGAGATGGGTACCCATGCATGCGAGGCGTCCTGGCGCACGCTCGGGATATCAAACCCTACTTCCTCAATCGGCATAAACTCATCGGCACCCGGCATCGCCTTTCTGATTTTTTTCAAAAACGTACCTGATGAGTCGCGAAAGGCCAATCCCACCATGCAACCGGTGATGATGATTTTATACAGTTCACCACGCGCTGCCTTTTCTTCTTTTATCGTTTTGAGGTTGTTTACGAGTCCGTACACGCGGTTTTCCGCTGACTCGCGCACCATGCAGGTGTTGATGACGACATAGTTTGCTTCTTCGACATTCTTGGCTTCACTCATCCCGCGCCCTGTAAAGGCCGCAGTGATGCGCTCTGAATCAGCCACGTTTTGTGCGCAGCCAAATGTTTGAATATAAAACTTCATGTCAAAAACGGAACGAATACCGTATCAGTTTCGTACCGGCTTTATGCGGTTTATGAAGATGATGAATACCAGAAGAACTGAACCGATCGTCACAAATGCAATCAGTTTTTCTACTCCTTCAAGAAACAGACTGGCAAATCCGAGAATGGCTGATATAGTCCAGTAAAACACGGCAATGCGTCGTCTGCCCCATCCGATCTCCAGCAGCCGGTGATGAAAATGTCCCCAGTCTGCACGAAACGGCGACTGTTTATTGCGCAGTCTTCTGATGATTGTGTATACCGCATCCATCATAGGGACCGCCAGAATAAGCAGTGCAGTACCTATTTTACCAAATGAAAGAAGCGCCAAGATGCCAAGCAAGAATCCTGCCAGTCCGCCACCGCCATATCCGGGCATGATTTTTTGCGGATAAAAGTTGAAGGGTAAAAAGCCGGCATATGCGCCGGACACGATAAATGAAAGCGCTGCCACTGTTTGTGAAGGAATATCGTGTGAGGAAAATCGCAGGGCAAGAACACCAAGGAAAAAGGCGGTGACACTCACAAATCCGGGTAGCTGGCCGTCGACTCCTTTGCTCCAGTTGACCATGTTGGTGGTCCAGGTGAGCCACAAAATCGCCAACAGGTTGCCGACAACCAGATAGTCGTGTCTCCCCATAAAGTGAATAATGATCTCCCACGCATTCAGATCTATTGTTCCCCCAAAGGGATTAGATATATAAGGAATACCCAGGCCAAACCCCACAACGAGAAAGGAGATGACGATGTTGCCGAAAAATCGTACATACGGTGAGATGTCATAATAGTCATCGGCCAATCCTACCAAGACAAGCAGCATGCTTGATATCATGATGCCCCAGATGATTTGGTTAAACTGAATAAACAAAAGGGTGCAGATGGCAATGGCAGCAATTATGGGGAGGCCGCCGGCTCGGGGAATGATGCCGGTATGTGTATGTGCCGGATGATTGCGGCGGTTTTTGTCTGTTACGATGTTGAAGTGTTTGGCGAGTTTGATGGTTGGCCAAGTCAACAATGCACTCACGAGGGCAGTGGTGAAAAAGATCATGATGGCCTGAATCAACATGTATCTTTCATTATAGCAACACCGATTCCTCTTTACCAATCGCCGCCTGATCTGCTACTATTGGCGTATGTTGTAATATGCTTCGATCACCCCCTTACGATCCGCTCAGCCGTTGAGCTTTATTATTTATTTACAACACCATTTCCATGAATTATCTTCAAAAAACCGATAAAACCGTTGCAAAGTTGATTGCCACCGAGCGTAAGCGTCAGGAGGAAACGCTCATGATGATTCCATCTGAAAACACGGCGTCTCGTGCAGTAGAAGAGGCGGTTGGTTCGTGTCTCGGAAACAAGTATGCTGAAGGATACGCGTATAAGCGCTACTACCAAGGGCAGGCGGTCGTAGATGAGCTGGAAACGCTTGTAGTGGATCGTGCAAAAAAACTGTTTGGTGTTGTGCATGCAAATGTACAACCCTATTCCGGTTCGCCGGCGAATCTGGCGGTACTCTTGGGCATATTGTCTCCCGGAGACACGATTCTTGGTCTGGCACTGGCGTCAGGAGGACATCTCACGCACGGTGCAGCTGCATCAGTAACCGGTCGCCTTTTTGACTCAATTCAATACGATGTCACGAAAAGCGGCTATATTGACTATGCAGGTGTGGAGCGATTGGCCCGTGAGAAAAAGCCAAAGCTCATCATTGCCGGCACCACTGCATATCCACGTCATATCGACTGGAAGCGATTCGGTGAAATTGCCGAGTCAGTCGGCGCTTACCTGCTGGCAGATGTATCACATATTTCCGGACTTATCGTAGGTGGCGCATATCCATCACCTGTTTCACATGTGCATATAATTACCACCACTACTCACAAATCACTGCGCGGTCCACGCGGTGCGATGATTATGGTGACTGAGAAGGGGATGAAAAAAGATCCCGATCTGGCTAAAAAGATTGATAAGGCAGTGTTTCCGGGGCTCCAGGGTGGCCCACACGAAAATGCCATTGCTGGCATCGGTGTGGCTCTTCAGGAGGCGTCAGGAAAGCAATTCCCCAAATACGCCAAGCAGATTGTGGAAAATGCAATAGAGCTTGGGAACGTGCTGCAGGATCATGGGTTTGAACTGGTTTCAGGAGGCACAGACAGTCATTTGCTGCTGGTTGACTTGCAGACAAAAGGATTGTTGGGAAACACAGTCGCAGAAGGTTGTGAAGCGGTAGGCATTGTGCTCAATCGCAACGCAGTGCCGTTTGATCCGAATCCGCCGTTTTATCCATCAGGTATTCGTCTTGGCACTCCGGGCGTGACAAGCCGCGCTATGAAAAAAGCGCAGATGAAAGTGATCGGTTTGGCGATTCATGATGCAGTTGAGGCGCTTCGCGCAGCAAAAGACACACTGGGATTTGGTATTGACGATGAAAAAAGCGCAGAGTCTCGTGCCAAGATCATCAAAGCAGCCACGCCTAAGCTGAAGCAAATACGGGAGCGCATCGATGAATTGTGTACGCGCTTTCCCTTGAAGGATACGTATGTTTAAAATCGGTCTCTATACCAAACGAAGTCTGCTGCTGGCAAATGCAGTGCTTATTGTCGTGTTTGCAGCGACCTATCTGCGCCTGCCTCCTCAAGTGCCTTTGTGGTATTCACGGGTGGCAGGCGAATCACAGGTGGCTCCCTGGTGGATGATAAGCGTGCTGCCTCTTATGATGAATGTCTTTGTGCTCACCAATGTCTGGCTGCAGCGAAAGTACTTTCCCGATCACGACTTCATGCAATTGCTGGTTCGCATCGTCAACAGCACGATCATTGCGACGTGTGTCTTTGTCTTCATCAAGATACTGTGGCTGGTAGTTGCCTAAGAAGGCATCAGACTTTCTCAGTGACTTTGTAGATAATCTTCTTTTTAAAGATCATGCGTGTATGTGCGTCAAGCGCCGGAAGCGATGAAAGCACGAATGAAACCAGGGGAAGCAGGTACCACTGAATAAACATAAACGGCAAGCCTATCGTGGAGGTGTTTTGTTTGAGGCGATCACGAATTTTAAAATCGTAATACAGATACAGTGCGATAAATGAAGTCGATACTGTCAGAATGGCGCTTGATACTTTGGGCAGCAAAAAGCCGAGGACGGTTCGCTTGAAGTACGGATTCACGAGTGGTGGCACAAACGCACTTACCGTCAGGATGAAAAATGATGTCGGCCACAACAGGTGGGTCTCGGTGAGATAGGCTACTTTACCCAAACGGGCTGACAAAGGAACGTGGGTGGCAGTGAACGACTTGCGAATCGCGTAGCCGATATCTGACACTCCCCATGCCCAGCGTTTTTCCTGCTCGTAACGTGTTTTGAAGGTTTTGATGGCATCACCGGAATACGCGGCGTCACCGTTGATGATGGTATAAAGCGGAATGGTTTTAACTTTAGGACCATGCGTGAAAAACGCCTGCAGATGGATGTGCCAGTCTTCGGGGATAATATCTACATCCCAATACCCCACACTTTCTAAAAGCTCTAAAGAAGATGAGTACGTGCTCACCTGAATAAGTCGCTTGGTCTGAGAAAGAAACGCCAGGCGCAGAATCGAAGAAAGAGTAGCTTGCATACGGACAAAGAAGGGAAGCTGTTTAAAATTGTTGTACAAGAGTACCGGCGCCCAGTAAAAGTGATAGAGCCGATCCTCATCTTTCAAATACTCACAGGTCATATAAGAGAAGTAATTTGCCGGCAGAATGCTATCAGCATCACACACCGTCACCACAGAATCAGCGGGTGAGATGCCACGTTCACGGATATATTTGCTCAGTTCACGCGCCGCATGAGTTTGGTTACTGGCTTTGCCGGGCGCTTCGTGAGGAAGCAAGGTGTGATAAGTGCAAAGGATATCGCGGAAATGGTGACCGTACTGTTTGATCAGTTTTTTAGCGGTTTCTGGCGCCTCTGTCTCGCGCTTTTCAAACGCCAAAACAAGATTGAGATTCTTATACGGATAATCACTTTTAGTTATCGCCTCAATTGTTTCTTGGAGTTTGTAAAAGGGTTCTTTGTAGTTGGGAATAATGATGTAGTGTTGGATGTCATGAGCCGCGGGAAGCTTTTTGAGCTTGCTGGCAAACGGAACTTCCTGATGAAGCTGAATCTGACGATACGACAAAACACAGTAAAAGACGGTTTGCGCCGATTTGTAAAAAAAGTAGACGTTAAATGCCAGTATAAAATATGCGACGACTGCCGGATGAAACGGGGAAAGCCACAAAGGAAGGGTAATCAGGACCCAGCTCATCACCGGAACTACGGCGTCGCATGCGTGTTCAAACCAATGCGAAGTGATGATGCGTTGCCTCATATCGTCATTATACTGAATCCACTGTAAATTACGAATCAATACATGTTTTGTGCTTGATATACTATAGGCATGTCAGAAACACCATATACACCACCTGAGCAAAGACCTCCTGCAAGATCACAAGAGAAAGTCAGTCGTCGCGATATGTTGGTCGGAGTGTTGGGGTTTGGCGTAGGTGCAGCTGCTGAGAGGGTGGTGAAAACGAGGGAAGTTCTGGTCTCGAATGAAGTCCCAGTGGTCGTAACTGAGCGTCTGAAACAGGTGGGTCTTGAGCAGTGGACTGATCTGTATGCTACAGCGGAGCATTTTCGCGTGAGTATGGGAGTGACTCACCCGTTTTTGTCTGAGATGACGCGTACGATGATTGCTGCAGGTATTGGTGATTTTGAGAGCGATGCCTATCCACTCTATCCGATCATGCGCGGTGAGTGGGGTGCGCGTCCGATGACGGCAGACGACGTGGATGATCAGTTGGGGCAGACACACACCGAGGCAGACGGGCTTCTGGCCCAGCAAGCAGAGGTGCCGATTCGCGAGCTTATCAGTAAGGCGGCGCATGCTCTGCCGCTTTTGTCTCTTGGGTATAAGCAACGATTACTCTTTGGAGACAATCTTCAGGAGATGTGCGGGAAGTATGCAGATGCATGTACGCTGGGTGATACACTCCATTTGGGGAGGATCACATCCAAAACACGTGCAGCCGCTCTGCTTGATAACATCGTGCATGAAGCAAACCACCCTCTGATGGATGATTTGTTGGGTCCGGAGCTGACAGCGGATGTCGCATCGCGCATAGACCCGGCACGGCTAACTGAGTATGCCGCAGAGATGTACGGTATCACTGAAGGATTTTATCGTGCATTTGCGGATGCGCCATACGAGCCGGCTGAGCGACGATTCGGTATCTACTCAGTCAGAGGAGAGCGAATGGGTGCGGTCACCGGTGGCGTACTTGAGCAAGCGGCCGGGGCGCTGGGGGAGTCACTTGATCCAGTGATGCAAAAAGACCTTAGTCAGGCACAACCGGATGAAACTGATTTGCTGCTGAAACAACAAGATGAATATCTGCGAATCGTGCACAAAGCGCTGCGGGTGCAATTTGGTTTGGAGGAATTGCCTTCTCACGCAGATCCACAACAGGCAAAAGACGCAATTGGCGGTCTCATTAAACATGAAATCAGTGGGTTTTTCCATTGGTTACATTCGCCTGTTGCGCCCGATCTGCAGGGGATGAGTTCATTGTTTTCGACCGAAGCGGCGCTTCAAATGGCGCAACTTGAGCATCAGCGCGCAATGATTGCCTTTTATTCAAATGGTACGGCTGATTCATACGCATCTCTTGCGGAAGTGATTGATATGAAAGACAGTATGAATACCGTACTTGTATCTGGTGAGTTGGCTACGGAGCCAGAGGCTATTGAAGCAGCATCAAAGCAGCTACTGAGCAAATTCGGATTTACCGAGCGTGGAGTGCATGTTGTGCTTCTTGATTCCAAGACAGCACGCCTCAGCAACATGCACGTCTACGACATGCCTGCTGCCCCGGCGCACCCTGATAAAAGCCATACGCTGTTGGATGTGTTTATTGATGGTTCGGTGACAAGCCAGTATTTTGTGCAGGGTCCGGTGGGAATGACCGTGAATGAGGTGCGTAATGCAAACCCGGATTACATTGAAGTGGTGTGTACGATGCCCGGTACGGATGAAGAAACTATCTTGTACCTGAATCGTGAATATGACAGTACAAACGATTCTGACGACATCGGACGCATCACTGCGCATAGGAATGAAACGTCCCGATTTGAATTTCCCCCGAGCAAGATGCCTGAGGGGGTCTTTGCCACATCGGTGCGCCTCTCCGACATGGATGCGTATAGTGATGCACAACGCACGCTGCGCCGCGCCACTACGTCAATCAGTGTCGGAAGCGGTATTGAAACGCCAAAAGCAGAAGATACCCGTGCATTTGCAGAAGATCTGGTTCTGGCTGATAATCTGTATGTTTCTGATTCGTATGCAGTAGGCCGCCCGAATCTGCGTGGCACCTGGTCATACAATGCGCTCGGGGTGCTGAGTGAGGAAGGCGGGGTGGCTATCATGATATCAAATGCCTTTTCAGAAGAAGACACAGGCGCCGATGCGAGAGCGCACGAGATGTATTTTTCATCAGGACTCCTCTGCGGCCTTTCACGTTTCAGAGATCCACAAATGGCCGTTTCTGAGGCGTTGGACCGTATGGGATTGGAGTTGGTTGGAGCGCCTGATGATGTGGCCCGCCTGTCCGGCTTGCGGCTGGAGATTCTTCGCGGCGGATTGCAGGTATCGCATGATTCAGTCGGATCAACGGAGCTTGTGGTGACCAATCTCACGTATACGCCACCGGGAATCGGTTTGGAGCCTCCTGACCTGAGTCAGTACGCCCGTGCTGAAGTGCGAAAAAAGAGCGTGTGATCCTCACTGCCACGCGCTGCAGATAAGGCGGAAGGGACAAAAATCACAGTGCGGCCCCACGCGCGGTTCATAATTGCCTTCTTGGATTTTGTGCACTTGCGCAACCAGCTCTTCGCGGGTGTTAGTGATGTCTTCCAGATTTTTTGAGACGGTAATAGTTTCATTATTTTGTAGGTAGTAAAAAGTGAGCTCAATTTGCCCAATTGGCTTGTTGTAGAGGCTTGGTTCCATGGCTGCCATGGTGTAGATTGAGAGCTGGAGGCTTTTGGCCAGCTGTTTTTCATCGGGTTTTTTCCCGGTTTTATAGTCTATGATGCGAATCTTTCCATCGCCCACATCGTCCACACGGTCGATTTTCCCGGTCACAAATATTTGATCTTTCACCTTCACTTTGAAAAACTTCTCCAGATCAATGGGTTTAATGTGTGTGGTATGTTGGGTTTCAAAGAAGTTTTTGAGCATTTCCCGACCCTCTGCCTGCATGCGCTTTTCGTGCGCCGCCGAGGCGTATCCGACAGGTACCCACGACTCTTTAAACATCTGCAGCAAATCCTCAAGTGTCAAGTCTGCATTTTCGCGATAGCGAGTATAAAAAGCCTGTAATGCACTGTGTATACTGGTTCCAAACGAGGCGGCAGCATTACTGGCGGATGGGATTTTCAGTACATATTGGTATTTGTAGCGCAGCGGACACATTTCATACGTGTCCAGTTGGGAGTATGAGATTTGAGCATAGGCATGAGTTGATGGTTGATGGTTGATGGTTGATGGTTCAGGGGGTTCGTCGGGTTTGAAGTCAAAGATGCTCAATTGCTGCCGGTTCTCGATCTGCTTCTGTGTTTTGGCATTGACTTCTTGTTCTCCGAGCGCTTCGTAGACGAAGGGAGAAATTTTCTGTGTTCGTTTTGCATCGCCATAGAGTTGTGAGCTGGTGAGATACAGGTGGTCTTTGGCTCGTGTCATGGCAACATAGAACAGTCGACGCTCTTCCTGCACGTGATAATCGCCACTGGGAAGCGCTTCTTTGATGAGTTCGCTTGGAATTGGAATCGTGTCGCGGCGGTTGCGACTGGGGAATCGTGTCGCTGTGGTGTTGGCGATAAACACAATGGGGTATTCAAGCCCTTTGGATCCATGTACCGTCATAATATGCACGGCGTCATCACGCCCCACATCCAGATCTCCTGCAGTTGGGGATTCTCCCATATCCATACTCATGAGTAAAAAATCAACGAGTGCAAACACTGAGGCGTCATCGTGACTTGCCTCAAATGATTTTATACGGTCAAAAAATGTGGTCACGATGCGTACATCGCGCTCATCCTGGCCTTTTGCGGCAAGCTCTTTTAGGATGCCACTTTGATCAAGAAATGTGTACAATATTTGCCCGGCAGTATGGGTTGGGATGAGCTTGAGGTGTGCTGAAACGAGATTGCGGACCTGTTCAAATGTTTGATAGCTGAATTCGGTAAAGCGAGGCAAGTGCGCGCGATAGATCTCATATTCTTCGTGACGTGCACTACTATGCAAGTCGCACGCCATCTCCAGGGCATGATGCAGTGTTTGGGCAGTTTTTTTTGCAAATGCCACCAAATATGCTAAATCACGCGGATCCAGCTTGAATATCGGCATGCACAGCACCCGATACATTGCTGTAGCTTCTTCTGGATTTGCCAAAACCTGCAGATATGCGATAAGGTCTTTGACCGACTCTTGTTTGTAGAGGGCGCTGGGACCATGAAATTGGTAGGGAATTGCTTGGTGAATAAATTCTTTAACAAAAGGGTCGGCATGATTATTTGCGCGAACCAGCAGCGCAATGTCTCCGTAGCTATAGTCTTTTGCATGTTTTTGGATTTGTGCGGCTACGTGAATTGCCTCATCTTCCACTCGTGCACAAAGTGAGTATTCCACGGGCGTTCCTTTTTTCCCGTTTCCGGCAATGAGCCGCTTGCTGATGCCCAGCTGCGCCTCAAGAGTATCAGGATCGTTATGTTTGATGAGACGATAAGAGGTGTCCAGAATTGCTTGATTGGAGCGATAATTCACGTTCAGTGTCACTTGTTTGGCACCTGTGTAATCGTTCATAAACGTGAGAATATTGGAGACTGATGCGCCACGAAATTTGTAGATGGCCTGGGAATCATCACCCACCACCGTTAAGACGGGTCCATGGGCGTCGCCGGGTGGGCACAGCAGTTTGATGAGCTCATATTGTGCGATGTTGGTATCCTGGAACTCATCCACAAAGACGTATTTGAGTTCGCTACGAATGCGATTAAGTATGTGGGGTTTGCTGCGTAGAAGCACCATTAGGTAATAGATAAGATCGCCATAATCCATCACGCCATCTTCTGCTTTTTTTTGCTGATACTGCTCATACATTCCGGCCAGCTCCACGAGATGATTGATCTCATCCTCATCATGCTCCTCACTGGGTGAAAGGGTGCTCACCCATGCGCGATATTGTTCTGGTGCCACGTCTTCATCGCGCAGGCGACTCGTAAACTGGATAAGTGCCTCAAGAAATTTCCCTGGATTACCCAACGGGCGGTAGTGTTTGAGGTTCATCAGAAAAAGCCGTTGCTTGAGATATGATATTGTTTCAGCTTCGGTCATGAGGCGATAGGTAGGGGTGATTCCAAGATTGATGGCTTCGGCACGCAAGATGCTATCGGCGTAGGAGTGGAAGGTGCTAATAAGTGTTTGCGTATAGCCAAATGGAAGCTTTTCATCGACGCGTTGCTCCATCTCACTTGCTGCTTTTTCGGTAAAGGTAAGAGCGAGTATCTCATGCGGTTTGGCTCGTCCAGATTCAACAATGTGATGAGCTTTCTCTACCAGTGTAGTCGTTTTGCCAGTTCCAGCGCCTGCCACAATCAATAAGGGCCCGTCAATATACTCTATCGCAATCGTTTGATTGTCATTGGGAGCGTTTTTCATGTGGGTACTATTGTAGCAGTTCAGGAATGAATTCGTCGTATTGTATATAAAAGGAAGTTTGCTAGAATATTCGACATGTCAAGAGAATTTGGACGAGTAATCGATTTATCCCAGTTGGAACCTCCAGAGGGCGAGCGGGAGCAGCACGTACGTGAGCGTTATGAGCAGATGATTTATGCACCTCACGAGTTTGGTGCAAGCGATTGGGTTTCGCACGTTGTGGCAACAGTTCCCGATGGGGTAGAATCTGCCCTTGCCCTCAATGTGATGAATGAGCGCCAGTCAGAACCAAGCGAGTTGTTTCGATCGTTTTCTAGTCGAGTGGCAGTGAGTGCAACGGGCATTTTTGGGTCAAACAGAAGCAAAGACAAGGGAATATTTGAACGGATGATTCAGACCACAGAGGGGTTTGGACGCTTTCGACTTGCTGTGCTGAATAGTTGTACGTGGTGTCATCCAGGTGTACATGGTGAACTGGCACCATTTAACGACCAGTATTTCTCTCAATGGAATGCATGGTATCCCCTGTTTGTGGAGGGTGTTATTCCTTCTGCGACGTCAGAGGAGCTGGAGCGGTTGCAGATACAGCAGCGTATTCACATGCCACAGCCATGTGATGGGAGATTAATTTTTCCGGTCGGCACAGAGCTCTAGCCATGCGAGATACTGTTGATTTTTCCGGTCGTTCACGTTAAGATTATATAAACCTGCTACCCCTGGCAGGCAGTATTTAGGTTGTTAACCTATATTATTATTTACATTATCTATTTATATGGCAGATGTATTTCAACGAAATAAACCGCATTTGAACATCGGTACCATCGGTCACGTCGATCATGGTAAAACCACTACCACATCGGCTATTCATACCATCCTTTCAAAAAAAGGACTCGCTAAGGCGATGAAGTATGAAGAGATCGATAAAGCTCCCGAGGAAAAAGCTCGCGGAGTTACCATTAACATTCACCACTCTGAGTACGAGACCGAAAAGCGTCACTATGCCCATATTGATGCTCCAGGACACGCCGACTACATCAAAAACATGATTACCGGCGCAGCCCAGATGGACGGTGCGATCTTGGTCGTATCAGCTCCAGACGGACCTATGCCTCAGACCCGTGAGCACATCCTTCTTGCGAAGCAGGTAAATGTGCCCGCAATTGTCGTGTACTTGAATAAGTGCGACATGGTTTCTGATCCAGAGATTCTCGAGCTTGTCGAAATGGAAGTTCGTGACTTGCTTACCAAGTACGGATACCCAGGTGATGAGGTTCCTGTTGTAAAGGGATCATCATTGAAAGCACTTGATGGTGAAGAGCAGTACGTAAAAGCGATCGAAGAGCTTATGGCCAAGGTCGATGAGTATGTTCCAGAACCTACTCGTGATACTGACAAACCGTTCTTGATGCCTGTTGAAGACGTCTTTACCATCCAGGGCCGCGGAACCGTGGTTACCGGACGTGTAGAGCGCGGAATCATGAAGGTAAACGAAGAGGTTGAAATCGTCGGTCTTGCGACCGGAGGTAAAAAGACCGTCGTGACCGGAATCGAGATGTTCCGAAAACAGCTTGATGAAGCACGTGCTGGTGATAACACCGGACTCTTGCTTCGTGGTGTAGACAAGACCGAAGTAATGCGCGGTCAGGTCATCGCCAAGCCAGGCACCGTCACTCCTCACACTGAGTTTGAGGCAGAGATTATCGTCTTGACCAAAGAAGAAGGTGGCCGTCATAGCCCATTCTTCCAGGGATATCGTCCGCAGTTTTACATCCGCACCACTGATGTTACCGGTGAGGTAACCTTGCCAGAAGGTGTTGAGATGGTTATGCCAGGCGACAACCTCAAGATTAGTGCTAAGTTGATCTATCCAATTGCACTCGAAGAAGGTCTGAAATTCGCAATCCGCGAAGGAGGACATACCGTCGGTGCAGGTGTGATCACCAAGGTAACAAAGTAAATCCGCTTATTATAAGTGTGTAGATTTGCAAGTTGCGAGGGGGTATGTTACAATATCCTTCTCGCAACTTGACATTTGCAAACGTAAAAAAGCAAGTTAGCGACAGTTTGTAAGCTCATTAAAATCCTATGCCAAAAGGTAGAATCAGAATTAAATTAAAAGCATATGATCATCGTCTCATCGATGACACCTGCCAGAAGATCGTCGACAGTGCGATCAAAACAGGAGCTTCCGTATTGGGACCTATCCCATTGCCAACCAAGCACGAATCATATGTGGTGATGAAATCTACCTTTATTGACAAGGATTCCCGCGAGCATTTTGGTCTTCGCATCCACAAACGACTTCTTGATATTCAAAACCCAACCAATCAGACGATTGATTCGCTGATGCACCTTGAACTCCCCGCCGGTGTTGAGGTTGAGGTAAAAATGTAATCTCCCTCTTTCATTCGCTTCCTCATTTTGTTGAAGTAGTAATTGTCGAATCCTTTCACACACACATTCTATGGGTGATGACTTTGCCTGTCGGCAGATATGTATCAAAGAACGATTTATCCAAAGAAGTCTTGAATTTCCCGAACTTGTATTTGAATAGTAAGGGGTTGTCTACTATGTCTTACACAGACAAGGTGCGTGGGGGAGATGAGTCAGGAGTCATAAAAATGCGCTATAATTTCTTAAGATGACGAAGGTGGTGTGTATAGCTCATGTTTTATTGCGACGTTGTGTATCGATTTTGTTTTGCATTGTCATTGCGTTATTGACGGTGAGCGGCGAGTTACATGCGGCAAGCGAGGTCGCGGTAGATGTAGATTTTAATACTTCGGCAGCTCAACCGAATTGGTATCGTCATGAGCAAAATCATATTCGCATACAAAAAAATGGTGGTTCAGCCGATGCGGCCCTTCTTGAGGCAATTGGGACGAAGAACGAGCGATCATTTGTGCGGTTGGATAAATGGAAGCCAACCAAATCATCTGCTCTCAAGACTGAGCACGGTCGATATGGACTTGGCGATAGTTGGCTTGAGGACATGAATAATCGTGCGGTTGCGCCATGGATTACGCAAGAAGTTGATGCATGGAAAGATGCACACGATTGGTGGATAGAGCCACCGCTGAGCAGGCAGGATTTGGATTTGTACGAAGCCTTATTGTATGACATTGTTCTTTATATTAAGAATAAATCGCCTCAAACTCAGATTGTTGAGATGATGAACGAGCCTAATCTTGGAAGATTTAAGCTCAGCACACAAGATCAGGTGAATTTGTATCTTAGTAATGCGCGCGTAGTAAATAGGTTAAACCGTGACCTTGGTTTGCCAAAGCCAAATTCACCCAAGCTAATCTCGGGCGGTCCTTCTTCGATCAAAACTGCATTTGTCCCAAGCGGTGGGAATTATCAGTTTAAAGAGTGGGTAGATGGAGTATTTGCTGCTACTGACTTTGAAGAGATACGTCCAGCTTTTTTCTCCTTCCATCGTTTTGGATCTTCCCAACAGCCGGCATTATTTTATGACATCGCACAAACTATTCGAGCGTATCTAGATGATCCAAAGTTTGAAGGGGCATGGGAAAATACGCCAATCTGGGTCACCGCATACAATCTGCGTGGCGAAGCAGATTTTACAGCCGATCCTACAGCAGCACAAACGGCTCAAGCAGCAGCATCATTTGCAGCATCTCACCACTTTTTTATGCAGGGAAATATCGCCTCTTCTGCTGTGTTTGCACAGTCAAACTATAGAGACTATATTAACAGTGTGCTCATGCCAGAGGCACAAGCAGGAAGTAATCCACTGAGCTACTATATGCCTGGACAAAAAACAGCTGTATATAACTATTTTGATATGGTGAGTCGGATTGAAGGATCGCGAGTTACAGTGTTGCAAGAAGGAGCTCCAGCAATGAATGGTGATGGCGTTGGATATGGAACTGAGGCGATCAAGGGGGTTGGAAAGGGATGGATCTTGAGTTGGAATTACGGATATCCTGGGAATCCGCCAGATGTGAGCTCAACCTACACATTAACCGGACTTGAGTCTTTTGGCATCTCAGCTACGCAGGAAGCAGAAGCAAAAATATATCTGATAGATAAGCGACACAGTAATATTGCTGCGGGAAATATTGCACGAGATGGACTTGAGCTAGTTGACACTGTGCGGCTTGCGCCAACATCTAATGAGCGAAGTATTCGTCTGGAAACGGAAGGGCAAAGTGTTGTTTTGATTGAAGTTTCACCTGTTGGCGCAACGCTAACCCCGACGATAACGCCACAAGTGACCACAGTGACCACTCCAACTCCATCTATATTGATTTCACCCGCTTGCGAGTTAACACAGGCAGGTGACGCAAACTGTGATGGTGTGGTAAGCATGATCGATTATGTTGTGTGGAGAAGTGAATTCATTGCCTCTTGTGTTCCCCTAGAGCCTGACAAATGTGGTCTGGACGAAAATGGCGATGGAAACATGATGGATGGCGACTTTAACCAAGATGGTAAGATCTCCTTATCTGACTACTCTATTTGGATGTATGAGTATCTAAGTCGATAATAAAACATGTCACTTCCTACCGTAGAGTGCTTTGCCTAAGCGGTTACCAGCAGATTGGAATCAATAAACACTGAAATATCATATCACTTGTCAAAGGTGAATAAGTGCGCTATAATAGTGATTGTCAATTTGATGTACTCATCATACATCTTTGGACATATTTACAACAATTTGGTTTATTCGGAAAACCCAAAACTGGGTTTTTCTTTTAGTCATTATCGCCGTATCTCTACCAAATCTTTCTTAGATTAGAGAAATAGGTACGGCGGAAAAACCAGGACTCACGCTTGAGTCTTGAAGCAAACACCATGAACGGCGCTATACTCGGTATTAAACAAGATCAATCCCAACGCTTCACAGAGGCCGGGGTTCGCATGCCTACAACCACCATCCACACCGCGCCCACATACCTCGTGGGTATCACTGATGAGCAAAAGCAAGGATACGTCAGCATCAAACTCGGATTCGGTGAAGCAAAAAAGAATGCAAAGCCGGTCACAGGAGAACTTAAAAAGGCGGGGATTACAGCCCCGCTTCGTTTTTTGCGTGAATTCCGTATGGATGATGCAACTGAGATTCAAGTTATTGAAGAAGAAGGAAAAAAAGGAATTTCCCGTGGAGAAGTCAAAATATTTGTTGGAGAAGAAATTAAACCAGAGCTATTTTTTACAGCAGGTGATGAAATCGCAGTCTCAGGAACATCCCGTGGAAAAGGCTTTCAAGGAGTTGTGAAGCGACATGGATTTAAAGGTGGACCCAAGACTCACGGTCAGTCAGATCGTTGGCGTGCTCCCGGATCTATCGGTTCGGGAACCACTCCAGGACGCGTTCTGAAGGGTCTTCGTATGGCCGGTCGCACCGGAGGGGATCGTGTCACAGTCGCAGGACTCAGTGTTGTCGAAGTCAAGGAAGATTGTATAGTCGTTAAAGGACTTGTTCCCGGCCGACGCAACGGATTACTAGAAATCAGAAAAAAATAACAACACATTATTCATATTATGGCAGACGTAAAAAAACCAGCACGAACTTCAAAAAAGACCGCACAAACAGGTCTAACTGTTGCTGTGTATGATAAGGCAGGAAAATCTGCTCGACAGGTTGATGTTGCTTCAGAGCTCTTTGGACAGCCGGTGAATAAGGCTGTGCTAGCTGCTTATACCAAGATATATCTCACGAATCAACGACAGGGAACCGCCTCCACTAAGACTCGTTCATACGTCAAAATGACCAGCAAGAAGATGTATCGTCAAAAAGGAACCGGTCGTGCGCGACATGGTGCAGCAAATGCCCCATTGTTTGTCGGCGGCGGCGTTGCCTTTGGACCACTTCCTAAGGCTTATTCAAAAGACTTCAACAAAAAACAGAAAAAAATCGCAATTGTGAGTGCGCTCTCTGATGCTTATGCACGAAAAGCTGTTGTAGCCGTTGATGAATCAATTGCCGCAATGGAACCAAAAACGACCGTAGTATCTGCCATGCTAAAGGCCATGGAATCCCCGAAAAAAGTATTGTTTGTTCTTCCTAAGATCGAAAAAGCAGGATTGGTCTTGGCAGCACGCAACATCCCGGGAGTCACCATCATGGATGCCCGTTCACTCAACGCATACGAAGTCATGAAAGCACGACAGATTCTCTTTGTAGAGTCAGCATTGACAGTTGCCGCAGATCACTTTGCAAAAAAAGCAGAGAAACCAGCGGCTGTAAAAGCTGAAAAATAACCATGAGCATTCAACATACTATTATGGGCCCCGTGCTTACCGAAAAAGCCACTGACATGGCAAACCGCGGTATGTATACCTTTATGGTGGCGCCATTGGCGACAAAACATCAGATTGCCGATGCGCTCCAGTCCATATATGGTGTTGATGTAGCAAAAGTACGTGTTTTGACAAAAAAAGGTCGAACAAAACGAGTCGGAAAAACCCGACGGGAAGTGCCTATTGAAAACCGGAAGATCGCCTATGTCTGGCTTAAAAAAGGAACATTTGAATTATTTCCCAAAGCATAAGTTTGATAATTTACATTTGAATCATGCCATTTTATAAACCAACAGCACGACGACGACCAGCAGTTCTGGCAACCAGCAAGCCCGAGAAGTCTCTGATCGAGATTCTGAAAAAACACTCAGGACGAGATAACTCAGGAACTATCTCTGTGCGTCATCAGGGTGGTCGACAAAAACGATACTATCGCATCATTGATTTTAAACGAAACAAACGGGATGTCGTGGGAACAGTCCAAACCGTTGAGTACGATCCAAATCGAAATGCGTTCATCTCACTTGTTCTTTATGAAGATGGTGATAAGCGATATATTTTGAATCCAAAAGATGTGAAAGCCGGAGACATGGTTATTGCGTCAGAAAGCGCTGAAATAAAATCAGGAAACGCCATGAAATTGCGCAATATCCCAATAGGAATTGAAGTACACAATGTTGAGCTTCGTCCCGGCCAGGGAGGAAAAATGGTTCGTGGAGCCGGTAATTCAGCCGTTGTTGTCGCAAAAGATGACGAATACGTTCAGCTCAAACTGCCATCCGGAGAGATCCGAAAGTTTTTTGCAGACTGTTTTGCAACAGTTGGCGTACTTGGAAACACAGAATTCAAATATCAAGAAATTGGAAAAGCCGGACGTAAGCGCCTGATGGGTATTCGCCCAACAGTCCGTGGAGTCGCACAGCATCCTGGAAGCCATCCTCATGGAGGAGGAGAAGGACGCAGTGGTACCGGTATGCATCCAAAGACGCCATGGGGTAAGAAGGCACATGGAGGACGAACACGCAATAAGCAAGCATGGACAAAGAAGTTAATTGTCAAATCACGATAATCATATGGAATCACGAGCATATATCAAAAACGTACCCGTATCACCGAAAAAAATGCGATTCGTCGCAAATAGTGTGCGAGGTTTAAAGCCAGCTGAAGCGGTGCAGATCTTGCGCTACACTAATAAAAAAGGTGCTGTCATTTTGCGAGAGGCAATGCTTTCTGCTATGGCAAATGCAAAACAGACTTTCAGAACGAGCGAAGATTTGTTACAATGTAAAGCTCTGATAATAGAAGAGGGAATCAAGATGCGTCGTTATCGCGCTGGTTCCAAAGGAATGGCGAGGCCATATGTGCGAGCATTCTCACATATTAAAATCGTGCTGATAACCAAGGCACAGATCAAAGCCGCACAACCAAACGAAAAAGACTCGAAATCAGCTACTGAAACAAAGCAATTAACATCAAAAAATGATGCTGCCTCCGCACCAGCTGCGGCAGCACCAAAAGCCAAAGTGCAAGCTACGCGAACCGCCAAGCCAAAGCAGGCCGAAAAGCCAAAGCCGCAACGCGTAAGTCGCAAAGGCATGTAATGAATTTATTATTTTTATTTATATTTAACTGTGGGTCAAAAAGTACATCCAAAAGGTCTGAGACTCGGTATCGTATATAACTGGAGTTCAAGATGGTTTTTTTCTGATAAAAAACAATATCGAGACAGTTTGCATATCGACATTGAGATTCGTCGCCGTTTGATGGAAGCGTTTAAATACGCATCAATCACCAGTGTTGAAGTAGAGCGCGCGATCAACAAGATCACGGTCACGATCTACTCTGTTAAGCCGGGAATGATTATCGGACGCGGAGGAAAAGGACTGGAAGATGTAAAAAAGATTGTCGAGAAAGCTATGTATAAAGGCAATCCACCCAGTAAAAAAGATGGAAAGCAATCGCGAGTTGATTTACGAATCGAGCCTGTTAAAAAACCATATTTGAGTGCTTACTATGTTGCACAGTCAATTGCTGAGCGATTGGCCCGTAGTTTCCCGCACCGAAGTGTTGCACACAGCAGCATGGAGCGCGTGATGGAAGCTGGTGCCAAAGGAGTCAAGATTCAGATGGGTGGACGTATTGGAGGAGCCGAGATTTCACGCCGTGAGAAATATTTTCAAGGCACCGTCCCGGTATCAACAATTCGAGAAGATGTGGACTTTGCGATCTATCCGGCACTAACAAAGTCAGGATATGTCGGCGTTAAAGTTTGGATTTGTAAATAAATAAGAAACGATCATGTTAGCACCAAAACGACAAAAACACCGAAAAGCATTCCGTGGCCAATGGCGACGCATTGCGGTAAAAGGTGACACATTGAACTTTGGTTCAATGGGTATTAAATCAACTGACGCCGGTTGGATAAAGGATCGCGAGATTGAAGCCTGTCGTGTTGTGTTGGCACGTGCAACGCGAAAAGTAGGAAAATATTGGATTCGATTATTTCCGGATAAGCCATATTCAAAAAAGCCACCAGAAGTAACCATGGGATCGGGAAAAGGAGATATTTCTCATTTTGTCGCTTCAGTCGTCCCCGGACGAGTGATGTTTGAACTTGAGGGAGTGGATGAAGTGCAAGCACGAGAAATCCTGCGTGTTGTGTCATCCAAGCTGTCTGTCCGAACTAAATTTGTCAATAAACACGATCTATGAAAAAAGCTATTACACAAATGCAGGAGAAATCGAATGCCGAATTGGCAAAGATGGTTGCTGAGCTTCGAAAAGAGCTGGCAACGATGAAAGTTGAAAGTCGTATCAATCCGCCAAAAGACAGTAATACCCAAGCAAAAAAGAAAAAAGAATTGGCACAACTATTAACCGTTATGAAAACTAAAACAGAATAAGACTATGGCACAGATGATTACCGGTACCGTCATTTCAACCAAAATGCAAAAGACTGTGGTTGTGAATGTTGAGTCCAAGATGAGACATCCGCTTTACAAAAAAGTCATTAAGCGCAGTCGTCGCTTTAAGGCTCATTGTGAGCTTGAAGGGATTGTTGACGGCGATGTTGTACAAATACAATCGACCCGACCACGATCAAAAGAAGTGAGTTTTGAAGTAGTTAAAAAAGTTGAGATTAAATAATCACCTAGAATACACCTATGTTGCAATTACGTTCCATGCTCAAAGTCGCGGATAACTCCGGGGCCAAGAAAGTGCAGATGATCGGTATGCCTGGAAAAGGCAACCTTAAAATCGCAAGTATTGGCGACATAATCACTGTGGTGGTAAAAGATTCCATTCCCTATGCGCAAGTAAAAAAGAGTGATATTGTTCCAGCTGTTATCGTACGCACCCGAAAAGAAGTTCGTAGAGCAGACGGAAGCTATATTCGTTTTGATGAAAATGCTTGCGTGATCTTGGCATCAAAAGAAGTGCAAGATCCAAAAGGAACACGTATATTTGGACCGATTGCAAAGGAGATCAAAGAATTAGGATTTAATAAAATTGCGAGTTTAGCAGAAGAAATTTACTAAAAAGACTATGAAATTACGAAAAGGAGATACTATTGTCGTCACCGCCGGTCGAGATGCTGCAAAGCAAGGTAAGATTGATCGTGTGTATTCAAAGCAGGGAACGGTGATGGTGGATGGTATCAATATGTATAAGCGGCATGTAAAGAAGAATGAGCAGTTGCCAGAGGGTGGAATCTTAGATTTGCCACGACCAATTGACGTATCAAAAGTTTCGCTCTTGTGCCCAAAGTGTAAAAAACCAACGCGTGTTGGATATAAGATAGATAAAAATAAGAAAGTTCGAATTTGCCGCAAATGTGAGGCAGTATTGTAAGCCACAAAAAAACAACCATGAAAGACACCTATAATACCGAATTAAAACCAGCTATTCAAAAAGAGCTTGGAGTAACGAATGCGATGGAAATTCCTCGCATCACCAAGATCGTCTTGAACGTTGGTGTTGGAGAGGCCACAATGAGTAAAGGCGTGGTGG
>CAZOFT010000003.1:0-152017 GCA_964579395.1 uncultured Gammaproteobacteria bacterium
GTGCCGATACCGAGGTTGCCGTTTGTGTCTATACGTACTCGCTCGGTGCCGTCTGTCTCAAATGCCAGGGCATATGTGTCATTGGTACCGAGTGTAGCTAGGGCTCCAAAGCTGTTTCCATTCTGAACAAATGCCGTACCGCTTATGGCGCCACCAATTGACTGCCAACTGGTTCCGGTGCCAGTCGTTGTGAGCACATAGCCACTGGTTCCGGCGCTATTGCTGCCGTCATAAAGAGCGCCCGTAAGCCTCAAACTACCCGCAACATGCAGGGTCTGAGTCGGGGCGGTGGTGCCGATACCGACATTGTTTCCGAGCGGATTTATGGCAAGCGGCTCTGAGTCATACGACTGAATGTTTTTATATGTAGACTCGTCACTGAGCACCAGTCCGGTTGATCCGCTTCCATGTGCACCAGACACACTCAATGACCCGCTTGCTACCTGCAATGCCGTCTGCGGGGCGGTGGTGCCGATACCGACATTATTGGTCGAGGCATTCACATACAGTGTATTTGTGTCAAACGCAGCGTTTCCACTCACGCGCAGAGTTCCGGAGACATCCAACGTGGCACCCGGGGCGGTGGTTCCGATTCCCACGTTGGTGCCGGTGTCATAAATGAGTCCGGTGGTCAAAGAAGAAGCCCCTGACCAGCGCGCCACATAGTTGGTGATGCCTGATCCTGAGAGTCCACCGACACTTGCCGGATTGACCCAAGTGAATCCTCCCGTTGCCAGATCATAAGACAATAAGTAATCGTCAGTTCCTGAGTTGGTGGTATCCAAATCCACTGCAAGAATGGTGTCATTGGTGATTTCTGATGTGTCGATCGAAGTTCCCAGATCTACAGTGAGGGCTCCACCGGTATTGCTCAGTCCTGTGCCAGTCAAGTCAGTAAATGTCTCACTGTTTACATTAAGTCCTGCTCCCAGAGTCAGAAGGCCCGTAATATTGGTTGTTCCGGCAACCTGCAGCTTATACGTCGGTGCGGTGGTGCCGATTCCTACGTTACCTATTGCTGTGACATTAAGATTTCCGCCGACATCAAACAAGCTGGCCGGTGCGGTGGTGCCGATTCCTACGTTGGTGCCGTTGTCATAGATCACGCCGGTCGTGAGCGTATCAGCATCACTCCAGCGGGCTACATAGTTGCTTGCTCCTGAGCCATCGATTGCCCCAAGCGTCGTGCCGTCAATCCAGGTAAACCCACCACTCGCCTGATCATATGACAGGAGGTAATTATCAGTGGCTGAGTTAGTGGCATCGAGGTCGGCTGCAAGAATCGTGCCATCATCAATCTCACTGGTATCGATCGAGGTGCCAAGAGTTGCGGTGACCGTGATTGTGCCTGATCCATTGGTGACGTTTATTCCAGTCCCGGCAGTCAATGTGGCCACCGCATATCCTCCACCTGCTGTGCCGATCAGTAGCTGGCCGGATGTTGGTGCGGTGCTTGTGCCGGTGCCGCCGTTGGCAATAGGCAGTACTCCGGTTACTTCAGATGTCAGATCTACTGATGTTCCCAGTGTCGTCTGCAGTGCACCAGCTACAACCTGCAATCCGGTGCCACTTAGATCAGTCACTGTTTCTCCGTTTACATTGACTCCTGAGCCCAGAGTAAGTAAGCCGGTAAAGTTGCCGGTCCCGGCCACCTGCAGCTTATAAGTCGGTGCGGTGGTGCCTACTCCCACATTGCCGGCTGATGTGACATTGAAGTATTGGCTCACATCAAAGAGTGTTGCCGGTGCGGTGGTACCCACTCCGACACGGGTACTTGCCGCATCGACAAACAGTGTATTCGATGCGATATTAGCATTCCCACTGGTGACGAGCGTCCCGGTCACTTCCAATGTGGCACCCGGTGCGGTGGTGCCGATACCGACGTTGCCGCCTGATTTGACCACCAAGTTTCCGCCTACATCCAATTGTCCAGCAGGTGCGGTGGTGCCGATGCCTACATTAGTACCATCGTCATACAGGGTGCCGATCGTCAAGGTATTACTGTCACTCCAGCGAGCAACATAGTTTGAGGCTCCAGAACCGTCTATACTCCCAAGCGAAGCACCATCAACCCACGTAAATCCGCCGGTTGCCTGATCATATGAAAGCATGTAGTTGTCTGTCGGCGCGTTGGTTGTTTCCAGATCAACTGCTTCGATCGTGCCGTTGGTAATCTCGCTGCCCTCCACCGTATCTCCCAATACTGCCGCAATGGTAATTGTTCCCGATCCATTGGTGACGTTTATTCCAGTCCCGGCAGTCAATGTGGCCACCGCATATCCTCCACCTGCTGTGCCGATCAGTAGCTGGCCGGATGTTGGTGCGGTGCTTGTGCCGGTGCCGCCGTTGGCAATAGGCAGTACTCCGGTTACTTCAGATGTCAGATCTACTGATGTTCCCAGTGTCGTCTGCAGTGCACCAGCTACAACCTGCAATCCGGTGCCACTTAGATCAGTCACTGTTTCTCCGTTTACATTGACTCCTGAGCCCAGAGTAAGTAAGCCGGTAAATCCGCCCGTTCCTCCCACGTCGAGCTTGTAATTCGGGGCAGTAGTACCGATGCCGATATTGGTACCGTCATACCAAATATTGGTGTTTGCCAGCGTGTTGGCATCGGAGAAGTACGGCAGATAGTTTGCAGTCCCCGATCCGTCTATTACATTATTACTGCTGAGGAAGCTGCTGAATTCTCGATACTCCAGTTGATTGCTGCCGTTTAGAACGACAATTGAGTCTTCATTTACTGAAGTTCCCAACCCACTGAATGTGATTGTCCCAGAGCTTGTTACGCCTGTTGCTGATGCAATCGCACCACTACTATTTACCGTAAATTGTGAGCTTGAGCCGACAGCAAATTGAGCGCCAGGCGCGGTAGTACCGATGCCGACATTGCCGTTGGTATCAATACGTACTCGCTCTGTGCCGTCTGTTTCTAATGCCAGATCATACGTGTCATTGGTACCGAGTGTCGCAAGCGTACCGAAGCTATTGCCATCTTGGATAAATGCCGTTCCGCCCACTGCTCCGCCGATTGCCTGCCAGCTGGTGCCGGTGCCTGTTGTGGTCAGCACATAGCCACTGGTTCCTGGCGCATTACTGGAATCATAGAATGCTCCCGTTACACGAATATTTCCTGCTACATGAAGCGCCTGTGTTGCCGCTGTCGTACCAATTCCGACATTGCCACTCGTGAATCCGATTGTCCCCCCTGACGCGGTAAGCTGAGGATTAGATGAACCATCAGCAAACGTCCATGTAAATCCAGTACCTGATCCGAATGTTGTTGTGCCAATTTCTGTGGTATCAAGCGCAATTGTCAATGTTCCTGCAGATACGGAGGTGTCAATCCCACTGCTAGTACCTGCAATTGTTCGCGTTGCACCCAGGGCGGTGGTAGACGATCCTGTATCCCCAGCAAAGGTGATTGTTGAGTTGGCAAGTTCCCCGTTGTCAATTTGTCCGGCAGGCAGCGAGACTGTGCCGGCAGAAATCGACAGCCCATTATTACCGGTAATCAAGCCTGATGCGGTGATTGTTGATCCATATGTTGCGGCACCCGTTACATCGAGTGTGCCTCCTACTGTGGTATTGCCGGTAATATCGACGGTGCTTCCGAAGGTTGCTGCACCGGTTGCACTAAACGTTCCTGCCAACGTGCCGTTTCCGGCGGCGCTTATAGTAAAGAGGTCTGTGCCGTCTGATTGCTCAACAACCAACAGATTTGAAGTCTGCGTAGCATTTCCCTGGACAAGAAGCTGTATCTCGTCAGCATCACCATCTACGGCCAGTTTTGCAAGCTCAGTATCAGAGCCAATTGTTACATTATCAGTTGATGTAAGCAGATACACCAACGTGCCATTGTCGGTAAATCCTGATGCCGAAGAAGCGGCGGCAGAACTCGTTACGCAGTCGCTTCCTCCATCAAAACAGATCTGATCAACATAAGCAATGTTGTATATATTAGAAGCACTACCCAAGTCGTAAGTATCGCTAGCATTTGGAACCAGGCTTGAAGCAAGCTGCGCACTAATCGTCAATGTGTCTGTTGTTGCATTTCCCAAGGTAGTATTCCCACCAACGCTCAAGTTTGCAGCAAGAGCCGCATTATTAGTGACATCAAGTGTTGCACCCAGACTTACGGCCCCAGTTACATCAAGTGTTGATGACAGCGTAGTGGCGCCAGTAACAGACAGGGTAGACTGTAGTGAAGCCCCACCGACTACTGTCAGCGTCGATCCTGCGGTGAGTGCACCAGTAATATTCATTGTTCCGGCGTTACTGGTATTGCCGTTTACATCAACCACAAAACGATTGGTTCCGCCAGACTGCAGCTGAATGAGATTTCCTCCCCCGGTGTCATTTATGAAGATGGATGCATTGGTTGAACTATCATCCTGCGCTGAGCTTGGGCTCAAAATCACTGCGCCTCCAGAACCGGATGCACAACTGATTCCTGTCGTACAAATCGTTTGCGTAGCACCACCGTCGGTTGGAAGGATGTATGTCTTGCCGTTTGCGGTAAAGGTCAGATTGTCACTTCCGGCAGAAATCGATGTAGTGTTCACCGCAGCAAATGAAGGTGACGAACCGGTACCGATATCCTGAGGCAATGTTAAGGTTATGGCACCGGTTGATGCTGAGGCAATGACCTGATTGTCTGTTCCGGTGATTGACGTGACCCCGCTGCTTTGTGTCGTTGCAGAAATCGTGATCTTTTTGTTGTCGGTGTCGGTTGAGATCGTGATGTTGTTGCCGGCAGCAATAGTCAGGTTATCGTTGGGTCCTGCGGCTGCAATTTCAGTTCCTCCTACCGTCACTGTCTCGAATGCATTCACGTCAGCCGATATGGTAACGCCGTCTATGGCAATTCCGTCACCGGCCTGGTACTGAATAGCGGCTGCACTGATAACTGGGTTTTGCGGGTCACCAGATACGGTGATGCCCTCTCCTGCCACTACGCTATATACTATATTTGGGGCCGTGATGTCTTTTTGAAAAATCGCAGGAATGCTGAAATAGACATTATTTACCTGATCTTCAACAGAAGTGCTGGTCGCAAGGACCAGCCCGTCTTTTTCGTCTCGTTGCTCACGCTGAGCTACCGACCCCGGAGGGTCAGGCGGTTTCTGAAACAACCATGCAAAAAGAGGTGCTTGCCTGATACCGGTAATGCTATCGACAATAGGATCATACCAGTGCAACTGGGTAGCGGCACCCAATACTTGACCTCCCTGAGCTGATTGTTTTGTGACCCCACTCAGCTGAGGCTTCACAACAATGGCAACCAATAATACAGCCAAAGCCGCACCGATCATCAAGCGCCGTGTTGGCACTGAAGCACTGACTTTGCGAGGAATACTGATTCGTACTCGATATTCCGGCAGAAGCCCCAAAACCCTTGAAGCTGATGCATTGACACTAGTACCAAGCTGAGAAAGAAGAGTTCCGACTGCTGCCCATACTCCGCGCTTGGCAATTTTCGGATCAATCTCCTGCTCTGAAGCCATGTGTATTCCAACATCTGATACATGCTCGATCTCAACAACAACCGGTGCGGGTGCTGCCGCAGGTGCTTGAACCATAGCTGGCTCCTGAACTTCGACACTATCCTCTATGATACTCTGGGCATCAAAGTATGCGCGAAATAGTGCAAGATGCTCTTCGCGGTACAAACGCTCACCCCGTTCATTGCGTTCAATCTCAAATCGCTGCTCTCGTTCAATGCGGCGAATTGTGGAGGTAGAAGTAGCAAACTCATGTGCGATGTCAGATATGGTGAGAGCCTTTGTGCCCAAGTGCGCATCAAGGTCGCTTTGATAGAAACAACGATTCTTGCCATCGGGCCTCACAGAGCGCAAAACCCCAGATTTATCCCATCTACGAACCGTGTCGATAGATACGCCCAGATACGCAGCGGCTTGACCGATTGAAAGAAGCTTCGAATTAGGGGATGGTTGCCTGCTCATATTTGGCTTGATTAAGCCCTGACATCTAACATGTCGTCCCCTATATATACATTAAAGCAATTTATGCAGAGGTTGTCAAGCGCTATATTAGGCTCCCCAACAGTGTTTTTGATAAGCGATGCATAGATGTATCTGAATATATATTAACCATATCATTAAACATCATTTTTCTCATTCAATTGTGTGCTCACCACATTATTCTGAGCAGCCAAATATATACCGGTGCATTCGAATGATGAAGCTCAAAAGTAACTATCTATAATTAGATTGTCAGAAAAGCCCAGATAATTCCCGCATAGGTCTGGGTATAGACAACTACGAGTGTATGAAGAAAAATAGTGCAGGCAGCAGTGTTATTCCGTCAGAAAATCATGAAGCTGGGTATCAGATACCGGACCCAACGTGACCACATGCATGTACTCAGGTCGAAAGAGATTTTTAGCCACTTTTTGCACATCTTCCTGCGTCACCGCATCAATGTGCATACAAATTTCCTCAGGAGTATGAAGCGATCCGTGAAATAATGACTGTTTTGCATAGTAATCAGCCACTGCATCTGAGTGCTCAAGCCCGAGCAATAGACCCCCTTTCATCATAGACTTTGCTCGCTCAAGCTCCTCCAGGCTAATGGGGTGCTCTTGCATTTTCATATGCTCTGCTATAGCTACTCGCAGTGCTTCTTGTATGTTTTTTGGCTCTGTACCAACCCCAATTGATGTAACAACATGTCCAACATCGGCAAAACTTTGCCTTGAAGAAGATACATAATAGCAAAGTCCTCGCTTTTCTCGAAGCTCTTCAAAAAGTCGCGAACTCATCCCGCCGCCAAGCACGGTCAATGCAACTCCGAGAGCAAACCGGTCGGGATCTGTATAGGATAACCCGGGATATCCAAGGCGGATATGCGTCTGATCAGTCTGCTTGTATATTGCTGTAATGGTGCGTTTGCGATGTATCGAGCCTGAAGCAACGCTGTGACCCGGGATGTCTGCTTGTTTCCACTTGGCAAAATGCTCTTTTATCGTGCTTTTGACCTCCCGAGAACCAAGAGGACCTATCCCCCCGGCAATCACCAAAACAGCGTTATTTGGCTTATACCAGTATTCTAAAAAGGATTTAAGATCATCTGTCGTCATACCCTTCACCGCATCATCGGTGCCGGCAATCGGAAGCCCAAGCGAACTTCCTTCATACATGTGCTCATCAAAAAATTCGCTCGCTTTCCAGACCGGCGTGTCTTCATACATGTGAATCTCCTCTACTATTGCCCCCTTTTCACGCTCAAGCTCGGCTGGATCTAATAGTGGATGCATCGTCATATCAGCCAACAGCTCAATAGCTTGATCAAAGTGCTCATTTGCTGCACGTATCCAATATCCTGTGTGATCTTGCGAAGTAAATGCATTATGATCCCCACCCATTCCGTCCAAAAGAGTGGATAATATCTTGGCTGCCGGGAATTTTTTCGACCCTTTAAACACCATGTGTTCGAAGAAATGTGCCACACCATTATTCTTTGCTGATTCTTCGCGAGAGCCCGTCATGACAAGCAATGCACAGGTGAATGTGGGATATGATTTTGTATCGACTGTCACTACACGCAGCCCGTTTTTGAGTGTGTATTCTTGAAGCTTCATATCAGTACAAATAGTTCGTTTCACTATCCTAGCATATTCTTATCATCGCTGCCAGTATATTGGTGGTTATATTGAGCAGGAGCCCCGCAGAAACAAAGGAAAATATATGCTGCCCAGCAGGGATTCGAACCCCGATAAACGGATTCAGAGTCCGTTGTCCTACCATTAGACGACCGGGCAAAGCAGGAGTATGTAGTAGTATAGCGCATCCCGACCCTATCAGCAACCATCATGCATCCCTATCGCACGATTATATTTAGGATCTTGCCGGGCACATAAATAACTTTTTGAGGCTCTGTAACAAGATATTTCTGCACAATATCTACTTTCTTTGCAGCTGCCACAACCTCTTCTTGCGTGCTTTCAGCTGACATTGCAAGTACGGCACGAACTTTGCCATTTATCTGCACAGGTATATTCACGTTCGCCTTTTTTAATACTTCTTTATGAGATATAGGCCACGTCTGTACATGAATACTTTCACCTTCGCCAAGATCACTCCATAGTTCATCAGCCATATGTGGGGCAAATGGAGCAAGGAGCTTGAGCAATGTTTCAAACTCATCCTTTGTGATTGAGTCTTTTTTATACAGATGATTTACCCACGTCATAATAAACGCTAATGCGGTATTACACTTAATTTGACCCATATCACGCGTGACGTTCTCGACTGCCTGATTCATAGCAAGCTCATCCTCATCAGTCACAGCGCCTTCTTTGATCCGATCTGCCAGCTTCCACACACGCTGGAGAAAGCGAAACATCCCCGCAACCGCCTCATCAGACCAAGGCCCTGTGCCTTCATATGGCATCATGAATGCCAGGTATGCGCGCACTGTGTCAGCACCATACTCACGAACAATATCATCGGGATTAATCACATTCCCCTTAGACTTACTCATTTTGTTATGATCAGGTCCAAGCACGATTCCGTGCTGCACGCGCTTGTTTGCAAACTCAGCAAAATCTACAAGACCCAAATCATTAAAAAATCGCGTGAAAAAGCGCGCATAGAGAGTATGGCCCAGTGTGTGCTCAGCTCCCCCGAAATACACGTCTACCGGCATGGTTTTGGCCGCTTTTTGAGGATCAAATGGTCCGTCTTCGTAATGGTTGTCCAGATAGCGGAAAAAGTACCAGGCTGAATCAAAGAATGTATCCAACGTTTCTGGGTCACGCTGCGCGTCCCCTGCGCAGGTGGGACACACCACATTCATCCACTGCTCGTTTGAGGCAAGAGGCGCTTTGCCACGCGGCGTAAAGTCCACATCATACGGCAAAGTAACCGGCAAGTCCTTCTCCGGAACCGGCACCATACCGCACTTCTCGCAGTGAATCATAGGTACAGGAGTCCCCCAATAGCGCTGTCTGCTCACTGACCAGTCACGAATGTGATAGGTGACTTTTTTCTTTCCCCACCCTTTTTGCTCTATATGCTCCATGATTTTCTGTGTCGCATCATGAATATTCATACCGTCCAAAAACCCTGAGTTAACCATCGTTCCCTCTGTCTCTTGCACTTGATCAGCACGAGTTACTTCTGAATCATCACCATCTTCACCGACAACTACCCGAATGATCGGCAGATCAAAGGTCGACGCAAACTCAAAGTCGCGCAAATCATGCGCAGGAACACCCACGAGAGCTCCGGTACCAAATCCACCGAGTACAAAGTCTGAAATCCAGATCGGCATCTTTGCACCGGTCAGTTGATTCAGCGCATATGCCCCGGTGAATACACCGGTCTTTTTTCGAACTTCAGCAACGCGTTCAATTTCCGATTTTGCAGTTGCCGATTTTACATATGCCTGGACATCGGTTTGTTGTTCTTTTGTTGTAATTTTTCCAACAAGATCATGTTCCGGCGCAAGCGCTATAAATGTGGCGCCGAAGTTCGTATCCGGGCGTGTGGTAAACACTGCCACCGTCTCATCAGAATCGACGATGTCATACGTTATCTCTATACCTTCTTTCCGGCCGATCCAATTATTTTGCCCCGTGCGCACGGAAAGCGGCCAGTCCGCATCTGGCTTTTCAGGCCAGATTAGCTCATCAGCATACTGAGTAATCTTCAAAAACCACTGTGCAATTTCTTTTTGCTCAACCACGCTGTCACAGCGCCAACATTTGCCGTCAACCACATGCTCGTCGGCCAACACTGTCTGATCGACAGGACACCAGTTAGACATGCGTGCTCCGCGATAAGCAATGCCTTTTTCATACATTTTGAGGAAAATCCATTGATTCCATTTCATATAACTGTCGCTGCAGGCCACATGGATGTCGTCCAGGGCAATCATCGAACCCATGGTGCGAAACTGCTTCTGCATGGTTTCTATATTGCTCATCGTCCAGTCCTGCGGATGAATTCCCCGCTTGATCGCGGCGTTTTCTGCAGGAAGGCCGGTTGTGTCATAGCCGTGCGGAAAAAAGACATCATATCCCTGCATGCGCAAAAAGCGTGAGTAGATATCAGGCGTAGTCCAGCTGAACCAATGACCGATGTGGAGATCTCCGGAAGTATAAGGAAGCTCAACGAGGGTATAAAATTTCTTTTTTTTCGGATCATTTTGATAGGCATACAGCTTGGCATCATGCCACTTTTGTTGCCATTTTGGTTCGATTTCTGATGGTTGATACTTTTTCATCTTGAAAGACAATAAAAAACAGCGTGGAGGTTGCCCTGCCACGCTGTCAATTATACCAAACGGTACGAATTACTCTTGCATATCGCCGAAGTCGGTATGACCCATATCGACGTCAGAATGATCAGAGTGTACTCTACGATTTGATTCAAAACGGGATCCGCCATTTCCACGACGGGGACCGCGATCAAAACGATCACCACCACGCTCACTTCTCTCACGAGGAGGTCGTGCTTCTGAGACAAAGATGTTTCGTCCTTTAAAGTCGGTGTTGTTGAGTGCGTCTACTGCTGCCTGAGCATCTTCTTCGTTCTCAAATTCGACGAAACCGAATCCTTTTGAGCGGCCGGTATCTGAATATCGAACGACAGATGCTGATGCGAGTGCGCCGTATTGAGAGAACAGATCATTCAAATCCTGATCCTGTACTTCATACAGTAAGTTGCCTACATACAATCGTTTATTCATGCATATCACCTCGCCTTCTATAGTCTGCTTTTTGAAAGATCACTACCTATGTGAAAAGTCCTGTCCCCTACCGAGTGGAAGAAGTTTACTGTGGGCTGTACGATCAATACGAAACGAATAATATCAAGTCAATTTTACAGGGGGATCGATAGAAGTGCAATAGCAACAGTATTAGCTATATACCGATTGGAGCCTGATGGCATAGGACACAATCAATATAAGAAACAGCAAGATAAACAGCACACCCACGATCAGAAAAAACACATATCGGTGTGAGTGTCCTGTCTCTTTCGTGTATTGCTCTTCATCCATAGTTAATCTCCTTTTTTTGTGGTAACTGTAACGCCGTTGCCCGAACTATGCACCGGCGCCGGAAATGTTGCCATAAACTGCACAGTATGACCACGCTCAGATGTGGCAACCCCTTGAAACACATACGTAGGTATCAACGCCTGCTGCGCTTGGCCGCTGCCAGTTGATATATACATTAGTCGTGCTTGTAAAACTCGAGCATTCATCAACACACCAGATGAGAGCGCTATTGGCTTACCCTTTTCATCTGCAGAATCCTGCTGTGCAACAAACATATCATACTGGCCGCGCGTCACCTTCGTCAGAGCCTCCAGAGCAGGAACCAGTTCATCTGTTTGTTCAGACTGACTCAAGTCGCGCAAATGCATATGCGAATCAACAGACACAATCTTACCTTCTTTGACCCCCACAATGACGGTATTCACTTCACCGATTCGTGCCCGTCCGGTAGTGACATCGCTCGCATAGACAATGGATTCATCGCTTGGAATGATCTGCACCCATGAAGGCAGCGGAGTTTGTGTCCACTGAGCGAGAGAGAGCTTTGCTGAATACGGCAGCAACTCCTGCAGATTCACGACCGGAAGACCCAGCTTATTCCAATCGCGCTGTACTTCGTAGTAGCGCACGTCAGGCTCTCCCCGCCTGGTGAAATATGACTTAATCATAAACGTCTGCTCATTAAAAACCTGTTCAACATATGCAAGAACAGCAGACTCAATACCTGCTACTGAAGGAAGCGGCATGCCACCTGGACTCTGAAGAGTAAACCAGCCGGTGTCAGCATCAAGCTTGATCAAAGCAGCAGCGTCGCTTGCGATGTAGGCTCCAGACTCGCTTTGCAACGCAATATCACGACCAACAATTCTGTGCATAATCGGCTCTACTTGGGCCTGGGAGAGATCAGACAGAAGTGGATATACGCGCCCCGATGTGGTTGCTGTGGGCACATCAGCACCGAGTATATTCCAGTTTTTCACCACGAATGCTTCTTCCGTGGCAGTCTTGCCGATTTGTTCAAAATAAGTGTTCGGGTTTTCTGGCTGATCAGTAAGCCTGTTTGTGCTCGCCGAGGTGGAAGAAGTTGTTTTTTTATCTTCTTTGAGCCGGGTTGCAAGTGTGGCCATAAGAAGAAGCACGACCAAGGCACACAAGCTTAAAAGCCAATACGGTATGTGAACTTTATGCTGCGGAGTCACCTGTGCATCCATGTATAAATGGTACGTGACAGCTGAAGAGGTGTCAAATTGCGACTGAGCTCAACAATGCCTGCAGCAGGCTCTGAGCAAAAGCGACAGTTTCGCCCTTGTCTCGACGCGGATTCACCTCCACCAGCTCAACAGCACAAAACGGAAGCTTTGCCGCAAACAAAAAGCCGAGATCTTCAAGAAACAATCCTTTTTCAGCGGGGATACCGGTCCCCGGAGCAATAGTTGCATCAAAACCATCGATATCGATATCCAGAACCAAATGCTCAAACGACTCACACCACGTGAGAATCGTTTTGTGCACATCTGCACGGGTCAGATCATCACGCGAATACACCACCATATTGTGTTCTCTGATAAATCGTTTTTCCTCTTCTTCTGCATCCATGTTTCCCAAATAAAGACATTGATTCGAACCCAGTTTCGTCGAGTCCGTCAGTTGCTCCAGAGATGCATCATCAAAATGATCGAGAAATGCACGCATCCACATGCCATGCATATTGCCGGTTTGTGAAGTTTGCTTGAGATGAATATCAGGATGGGAATCAATACGGATCACGCCCACTGTTTTGGGGTCGTACACGCTTAATACAGCGTGCAGCGGAGCAAGCGATATCGTATGATCGCCGCCGATACTCACAGGAAGCTCTCCATCACGCAGCGCCTGCTGAATGAGTGCTGAGACCAATCTACTCTCATATGCTATGGTAGCATAAATGTCATTTGAGCCCATATCATGAACTGATTTGTAATGAAAGCTATTGACTTTTGACTGAGGAAAATGAGATTGGAGAAAATCCTTGGTGAGAATTGCTTCGGGTCCATCTTCTACGCCGACATTGAGCTCACTCCCCTTCCAGGGCAGATTGTGCATCCCCAACCGCGAAGAAAGCGCAAAAAAATGCGGCTGTTTCATAGACCAAGACCCATTGCCTTCGTAACCTGAGCTACTTTCTGTGAAGATCGCTCACGCACTGCCTGAGCACTGGCTTCCAGTACTGTGGCGACGTGGGAACTATCTGAAACAATTTCTGCATATCGTTCTTGAATCGGTGACAAAAATGCAACCACCTGCTCAGCAAGATCTCCCTTAAAATCACCATATCCTCGTCCATCATACTGTTTAATCAGCTCGTCTTTTGAGCGACCTGAGACAACAGTAAAGATCGTCAACAAATTGTCGAGTCCGTCTGAAATCGACTCAGCTAAAAACGTAGATGCAGAATCAGTTACGGCGCGTTTGATTTTTTTCACGATCATGTCGGGCTCATCCAAGAGATACAAGCATCCCGATTGATCTTCATCGGATTTACTCATTTTTGCGCTCGGGTTCTGCAGACTCATGATGCGACGACCGCGACCTTCATCAATTTGCGCCTGTGGCAGCACAAATGTCTCACCGTATTGGGAGTTGAATCGTTTGGCGATATCGCGAGCCAGCTCCACATGCTGGCGTTGGTCCTCGCCGACCGGCACAATGTGCGTGTCATAAAGCAGGATGTCTGCAGCCATTAAGGTTGGATAACTGTACAGACCCAACGATGCACGCTCTTTTTGTTTTGCTTCTTTCTCCTTATATTGTGTCATTCGATCCATCCACCCCATCGGCGTGACACAATTGAAAATCCATCCCAAATATGGATGATCAGGATTCTGCGACTGCACAAACAGGTTAGACTTTTTAGGATCAATACCGCAAGCCATATACAGCGCGGCGAGTTCAAGGATGTTTTTGCGAAGCACTGCCGGATCTTGTGCTACGGTAATCGCGTGCAGGTCGACAATACAAAAAATCAGATCATACACTCCCTCATCCTGCATCGCTTTCCACTGACTGATAGCACCTACATAATTGCCGATGTGCAGTCCGCCTGATGGCTGAATCCCGGAGAAAATAGTTTTTTTCATGATGATTAGCGGGTAACTTGATACGATTTTACTTCTTCAAGTAGCTTCTTTGCAGTGGCATCATTTTCAAAGTGGTCACGCACCGGCTGAATGAGCTCATCAAGCGCTTTTGCGACTGCATTTTTTAGATCCATCGGATGCACCTCTTTTGCAGCAAACGCCTGCTCGAGTTCGTCATATGTGCCAAATGACACATTGCCGCCAAATTTTTCAGGTCGCTCAATCGTGAGCGTTTCCTTGAGTTCAAACACGATGTATTTGCAGTATTCCAACACGGGATTATCTGACACTTCACCCTCCAGACACCACGCCTTATTGATCTTGCGCTTGATGTCCTCTGCAGTGTCGGTCATAAATATGGCGCTGTCCGGGTGGGATTTGCTCATCTTCAGCTCAATCGTGCGCTTAGTCTTGTCTTCCACTTCAGTAGTCGGCTTCCCCAGCCCCATAAGCATATGATGACTCACTACCACCGGCTTCCAGTACCCGAGCTGATTCCCGACTTCGCGTGCAAGCATATTTACCTTCCGCTGATCCATCCCCAGCTGAGTAATCTTGGCGCCGAGTGTAAAAATGTCTGCCACTTGCATACACGAATAGATGACATGTGCACCAGTCAAGCCTTCCAACGACTCCTCACGCCCCATCATCTCAGCGGTTCGCACAAAGCGCTTTAAGGCATTGCTTTTGCCGATTTGAAGCACCAACTGCCAATATGCAGGATCACGTGTCACCTCAGAGGCCCAGACAAACTCCACCTTTGATAAGTCCATGCCGCATGCTTTCCAGACTTCGATGAAATACTTCCCCACTGTCTGGATCTTCTCCAGATCTCCACCCATTTTGTTGTTGGCCATAGCATGCCAATCTGCCACAAACATCTTAAAACGCACCCCTGCTTTGATCATTTTGTTTACATTTATTGCTCGCAGCAGTCCCTGGGCAATATGAATTTGGCCTGACGGCTCAAACCCGTCATACGCAATGAGTTCTTCATCCGACTCCAGAAGCGTCTTCAACTCATCAAGCTGTACAATCTCTTCGCCGACTTGTTGCACCAGAGCAAGCTTTTCTTGTGTATCCATGTGCCCATTATACAAATACTGCCGCCGATTTAGGAAGTGGATTTGAATATGCTATTTTGGGGGGTTGCAATTTATACGATGCACTCTCATAATGGATTCTATGTCTGACATCGCAAACACTCCATCAACCCAACTTGTTCAACCTTCAGAAGAGACCGTCAACACATCCTACGTAAAAGACTATGAGGAAGTATCTAAAATCGCCATCGATCACCCCGATGTGTTCTGGGGTGAGATTGCAGAGGAGCTCAAATGGCAATCACCATGGGAAAAGGTTGTCGACTGGCAGTATCCCTACGCCAGCTGGTTTAAAGGTGCCACCTGCAACATTGTCGAGAACGCTCTGGATCGACATATCAAAGAGGGTAACGGTGAAAAAATGGCACTCATCTGGGAAGGACAAGATGGCGCTGTGCGCACCTTCACTTATGAGCAACTGAATCAAAAGGTGTGCCAGTTTGCCAACGCGCTCAAAAACCTTGGCGTCAAAAAAGGTGACCGCGTCAGCATCTATCTCCCTCGCCTTCCGGAACAATGGATCTCCATGCTTGCATGCGCAAAAATCGGCGCCGTCCACACCATCGTGTATTCCGGATTTTCAATTGAAGCACTGAAAAACCGTGTCGAAGGAGCTGAGGCCGAAGTTGTCGTGACTTGTGATGGTTATCATTTCCGCGATAAGCTCATCAATACCAAGCACACAGTCGATGAAGCAGTCAAAGATATCGCGAAAGTCAAACATGTGATTGTCATAAAGCGCACAGGAAATCCGGTGGACATGAAAGAGGGGCGTGACTTGTGGTGGCATGAGCTTCGTGAAAGCACCTCAACTGAATGTGAGACCGTCACTGTCGACGCACAAGATCCGCTCTTTATCCTCTATACCTCAGGCACAACCGGCAAGCCAAAAGGAATCATTCACGCGCATGGCGGCTACATGGTCGGCACCTATATCAGCGCCAAATGGAGCTTCAATCTAACACCAGACGATGTGTATTGGTGCACTGCTGATCCGGGATGGATCACCGGACACAGCTACATTGTCTATGGTCCGCTCATCAACGGCATCACCAACTTTGTATACGAAGGCCCACCAGACTTTCCTGACGCCGGAAAATGGTGGTCGCTGATTGAAAAATATCGCGTTACAAAGTTTTACACCACACCGACTGCGGTTCGTGCTCTTATGCGCCAGGGCGATGAGTGGCCCAGCCAGTATAATCTGAGCACACTTAAAGTGTTGGGAAGTGTCGGCGAACCAATCAATCCCGAAGCGTGGAACTGGTATCACAAGACTATCGGTGGCGGACGCTGCCCCATCAACGACACCTGGTGGCAAACCGAGACCGGTATGCACATTCTCTGCACACTTCCTGCGATGCCAGCCAAGCCCGGATCAGCCGGTAAGCCGTTTCCTGGACTCGTGCTTGATGTGGTCGATGAGACCGGCAAACCGGTTGCAACCGGCGAGCAGGGGTATCTTGTCATCAAAAACATATGGCCTGCGCAGATGAAAGACATCTTCCAGAACCAGCAAAAATACAAAGAAGCCTATTGGGAACATATTCCGAATGTGTACTTCACCGGCGATACTGCCAAACGGGATGCAGACGGGTACTACTGGGTATTGGGCCGAAATGATGACGTAATGAAGGTGTCAGGATATCGCTTTGGATCAGCTGAGATTGAAAGCGCATTTGTCGCCCACCCGGCTGTGGCAGAAGCAGCCGTGATCGGTAAACCACATGAGATCAAAGGAGAGTCCATCAAAGCCTTCATCATCCTCAAAGTGGGCCAAACACCCAGTGAAGAGCTTACAAAAGAACTGAAGATGAAAGTGCGCGAAATGATCGGACCAATCGCCACGCCGGATGAGATCGAGTACGTAGAGAGCCTACCAAAGACTCGAAGCGGCAAGATCATGCGGCGACTCTTGAAAGCGAAGGAGCTAGGTCAGCCAATCGGAGATACCTCAACGCTGGAGAACTGATTCCAAGCCATCATTGATGAGTTCTGGAGGTTATTCTTTTTCAAATCCCATGTCGGGCGTCCAAAGCGCCACGTGATTTCTTCCCTGCTCTTTTCCCTGATATGCCGCTACATCAGCTGCTTTAAATAAGCTTGATGCTTCTCGTATTGGTGTACTGCCAACCTCATGCGGGTCAAAGAGAGCCGCACCGATACTGCTGGTCATCTGATGTTCTTGATTTCCAATGAAAAACGGATTGTCCTGAAAATCAGCACGCAATCGCTCTGCCACCTCTAGCAAAGATGCTTGTGGTGAGACTCTGTTTGTATCGCCTGGCTGTATATTGTTCGCAAACGACATCACAATCACAAATTCTTCCCCGCCATAGCGAACCACTGCATCATTTGCGCGCACCCCTCGACGAAGCCGCGCTGATACCTCCTGCAGCACTTTGTCACCTGCATCATGACCATAGGTGTCGTTCACATCTTTGAAAAAATCCATGTCAACCATCAAGACAGCGAGCGGATGATCGAGTCGAATCGCATCTTGATACCGCTCCTCCAGAGCGCCCACTGCATTTCCCTTTTCATCTCCTAAGAGCCACCGGCGGTTGTACAAGCCGGTTAAAGGATCAATAAGCGATTGCTCACGCGCTTCATCACGCTCCTTTCGCGTGTGTTCATTCCAGAGATCGCGAGCTACCAAATCGCGCGCTGCACCCTCTGGATAGCTACGCTTATTCATGTAATCAGCCACCTGCTCACCGTGTTGATGCGGCTTTTTTAAAGAATCAGGAGTGATTGGTTGGGGACTTGTGCTTTCAGACATATTTAAAAAACATTCGTTATAATCAGATGCATATGAATGGTACCTCAGCACAAGCGCTTTGTCAAAAAGTCCAGCGAGCCATTTTGGATTGTACTACCGCTGCAGGATCGGGTCACCCCACCTCTTCTTTGTCTGCTGCACAGTGCATGACGAGCCTGTTTGCCGACGGTCATTTTCGCCAGGATATCAATGATCCCAAGAGTATCGCCAACGATCGATTGATCTTTTCCAAGGGGCATGCGGCGCCGCTTCTGTACTCACTTTATTATGCCTTCGGTGTGCTCACTCGAGAACAGCTCATGAGCCTGCGCAAAAAGGACTCCATCATAGAAGGACATCCTACTCCTGCATGGAAGTTTGTCGATGTGGCCACCGGATCACTCGGTCAGGGATTGTCAGTCGGTCTGGGCATGGCGCTTGGCATCAATCACCACATCAAAACCGGTTCTCTCACAGTCGCAGATCGTGCCCCGAATGTCTATGTACTGATGGGTGATTCTGAGGTGGCAGAAGGACAGGTGTGGGAAGCGGCAGAAGTGGCCGGTCACTACAAAGTAAGGAATCTGATTGGCATTCTTGACGTCAACCGGCTCGGGCAACGAGGTGAGACTATGGAAGGCTGGGATGTTGAGACATATAAAAAACGATTTGAGTCGTTTGGCTGGCATGCGGCGGTCATCGAAAACGGCAACGACCTCAAACTCGTCCAAACCACACTCGCCTCAGAACTGAAAACAAAGCAAGATAAACCGACCGTATTTATCCTCAAAACACAGAAAGGGTATGGCGTATCTTTTTTTGCCGACAAAGACGGATGGCATGGGAAGCCGCTCCCCGAAGAAGAGCTGCCGAAGGCACTTGAAGAAATCGGTGAGGTACCGGATGACCTCGTGGGAACTATACAAAACCCAACTGCTAGCATCAACCAAAAAGCCATTCATCGCAACCAGCAACTACCAAACAGCAACTACCAACCGACAATGACTATCGCCACTCGCGAAGCATATGGAGATGGACTTGTCGCCGTAGGCACTGCACACCCGAATCTTATGGTTCTTGATGCGGAAACTTCCAACTCAACCTTTGCAGACAAGTATAAAAAAGCATTTCCTGATCGTTTTTTTGAGATGTATATCGCAGAGCAAAATATGGTTTCTGTGGCATTGGGAATGTCCAAGTTGGGATTTGAAGTATACTGCTCGACATTTGCGGCATTTTTTGCCCGCGCATTTGACCAGATCCGTATGCTCCAATACTCTGAGGCCAACGTCAATCTCTGCGGATCACATGCTGGCGTTTCAATAGGTCAAGACGGCTCTTCTCAGATGGGTCTTGAAGATCTTGCCATTATGCGAAGCGTATTGACTTCAAACGTACTCTATCCCTCTGACGCGGTGGCCACTGAAAAACTGGTTGCTCAGATGTATGACACGACTGGTATCTGCTATATGCGAACCACCCGGGAGAAAACACCCATCCTTTATGGGCCAGATGAGACCTTTGAAATCGGTGGGTCTAAAACACACCAAAATACCACAGAAAACAAAGCCGTGATCTATGCTGCGGGCATTACACTCCATGAAGCGCTCAAAGCACAGGAGGCGTTAAAAACTGAGCAAATTGACGTGGCTATTGTCGATCTCTATAGCATCAAGCCGGTGGATGAAAAAACCATTCTGTCATTCGGCAGTCTACCGGTAATTGTTGTCGAAGATCACTATCCGGTCGGTGGCCTGGGCGATGCAGTATCCTCTGTGCTTGTAGCCAATCAAATTGCCCTTATGGAGTATCGTCATCTTTGTGTAACCAAAATCCCCCACTCAGCCGCACCTAGTGAACTGCTTGCTGAACATGGAATCAATGCAGATTCCATAACAAAAACCATAAAAGAGATTGTTGCTTCTTAAGCAGCGGCTTTTTGCACTCTTCGTGAAACAAATTCCTGCCTCATCGAGAAGATAATCATTGAGGAGGATGAGATGAGGACAAACAGTATCATGCCGACAATATTCACATCTTTCAGCTCAAAAATTGAGCGCGTAATCGGCGTAGAGTTAATCACAATCTGCCCCACCACGGGTCCCAGAAATCCCAACCAAAACATGGGGCCATCCGGGCGCAAATAGCGAAATACATTGCGGAACCCGACCCAAATAGAAGTAAACATAAATGCCTGGGAAAGCGGTAAAATCACAAACGCGGCAGTCCTCCCCAAGCCATCCGCATATGTCTCAAAAACAAAATATGACCCCACTACAAGAGCTGCATTAAAGACAGAAATAGCACCTATGTAACGCTTGTCAAAACGCTCCAAAACCTCAATTTCTTTCTTTGGCTTTTCGTGCATTATGCGGCGATCTTTAGGAGAGAATCCAAGAGCCAAAGCCGGCATGCCGTCGGACACCAAATTGATGTAAAGAAGTTGAATCGGCATAAACAAATGGTGAATACCCAAGAAGAGTCCCAAGACAAGAGACAACCCTTCTGAAGCATTTCCCGTCAGCAAATAGACCAAGGTGTTTTTCAAATTGCGCACAATAGAGCGCCCTTCCTCAAGCGCCACCACAATCGTAGCAAAATTATCATCTGCAAGCACAATATCTGCCGTTTCACGCGCCACATCAGTGCCGTTTTTACCCATTGCAATGCCGACATCTGCTTGCTTTAAGGCAATTGCGTCATTTACCCCATCTCCGGTCACGATCACAATTTCTCCAAGCTGCTGATACAGCGAGACGATGCGGCTTTTCAGCTGCGGTGTGGTACGGGCAAAAATGCGCGTTTTTGGCAGGATTTTCATAAGATCCTGGTCACTGTATTGCTCTACCTGTTCACCCGTGACAATATCTTCACCTGGGCGAAGCAAGCCTATTTGAGTCGCAATCGCAGCTGCAGTGCGCTCATTATCACCGGTAATCATAACCACCTCCACGCCAGCAGCACGTGCGCGCTTTATCGCATCTTCTGATTCAGGACGAGGAGGATCATGCAGTGCAACCAGCCCCAAAAACACCATATCGTCTACCGCATCAGTCAGGCTTTTCGGTGTTGAGGAAACTTCTTTATAACACATACCGATCACACGATGTCCTTTTTTCGCCCACTCTTCCATTGCAAGCTCAATATCTTTTTTCGCCTGAGCATTCAGTGTTTGTTTTTTTCCATTTGCATAGATGTGAGTACAGACCTCAAACACCGATTCAGGTGCGCCTTTTGTGAGAATAAATTGATGTTTTTCCTGCTGCACGAGCACACTCATACGCTTCGTCTCTGAATCAAACGCAAGCTCATCAAGCACAGTCCATTCCTGACGCATCTGCTCATAAGGGATGCCATGATCTTCTGACATAACCAACAAGGCCCCTTCAGTTGGGTCACCAAGCATATCAGAGACTGCATTCTTATTTGAGCGCACGAGTGAAGCTGTGGAACACAGATTACCCACAAGCACCATCTTCTGAAACGTTCGATTGTCTCCGAGATTATGATGCACATGGGTATCTCCGTCCGCATACACTTCTTTCACTACCATATTGTTTTGTGTCAGCGTGCCTGTCTTGTCTGTAGCAATGAGAGTAACGCTTCCCATTGTTTCAATTGCAGAAAGACGGCGGACAATGGCATTTTGCCGGGCCATAGCTTTAACTCCGATCCCCAAGGTGACTGCCATGACTGCCGGCAAGCCCTCAGGAACAATCGCCACAGCCAGCGAAATTGCCAATAAAAATGACCCCTGAAGTGGGGTTCCTTGTGCGTATGACAGAATAAACACCAAGATCGAAATCCCTACCCCTGCAAGACCGATAAATCGCGAAATATCGGTAAGCTTTTTTTCAAGGGGAGTTTTTACCTTTGCAACTTGACTGAGATCGTTGGCAATAAGACCAAACTTGGTGCTCATGCCAATCGCTATCACTTTCGCATATCCTCTCCCTTTCGCGATTAAGCTGCCCATAAACAAGGTCTCATCTTTCTTTTTTGGCACAGGCAAGGATTCGCCGGTCAAAATCGACTCATTCACTTCGATATTTTTTGCTTCAAGAAGCATCATGTCAGCACTGACTTTTGATCCTTCTTCGATATATACAATGTCATCAGGCACAAGCATCGTACTGGGCACTTCAAGCTCTGTGCCATTTCGCGTAACGCGAACCATAGTGACCGACATTTTTTGCAGATACGCAACCGCCTCTTCTGCTTTGTGCTCTTGATAGAGGCCAAAAAACGCATTGATAAGCACAATGCTCAAAATCAACCCCCCCTCAACCGCGTCACCAACGACAAAAGAAAGTGTGGCTGCCACTATAAGAAGAAGTACAAATACACTTTTCAGCTGCTCCCACAAAGCGCTGAGCATCGATTTACTTCGACTGGATGTGATAGTATTTGTACCAAATTGCGCTTTTTTCTTAGCGACTTGGTCATTTGTAAGACCTTTATATTTCATAGTAGAAAAGATGCCCTGACATTTCGCCTACGTCGTGATGTCGGGTCGGTCGATCATACGATCTTTGAGCTTGTCATAACAGTCTAACATGGTTTGCTTCATGTTGTCGATAATTTCGTCTGCTTCTTCGTAGGTGAGCGCTTTTATGTTGTGGGGAAAATAGTGAAACACTTGATTGCGACCGTGCTTCCATGTGAGCCACAGCTCATCTGCCATATCAGCGGATACCGTGTCTTTGATCATTTTGTAAAGCGACTCCTTGCCGAGTCGACCAACGAGATTTGGCGAAAGCAACTTGCCGAGTCGAAGAAAGTCAGAGAAGTAGTCTTTTTCGGACAAAAACCCCACGTCATAGCAGATTTTCTTCAAAAAACCTTCATATGCCTTTGCGTACGGAAAGACCAAAAATGAGTAGTCTCTGAAGCAATATTTACACTTTTTAAGAATCTCTTCATTGAGATAGTCACCCTCAAGCATGAGGTCTCGCTGGGTCTGCGTAATATAATTCCAGAAGTCGACACGACTGCGTAGATCCATGCGTACATGGTACCAAGTTGTGCGGGCAAAAGGAAGGGATATATGTGCCGCGCTATCAGGCAAACATCGTCAATGCAATTTTGACGGATGGACCCATGGTTGTGGTCATATAGACCTCTTTTACCTGGGCTTTTCCAACCTGTGTCAAGAATGCAGTAGCGTTTTCGACAATCTCCTGATCGGGCTGATCGGCTTTTGCGATCATCTGATGTACGAGCGGGAACTTGGATTCACCTTTCCAACGCATCATACCACCGGCATACTTTTTGGCCACCTCTTCAGGATTGGTGGTGATAGTGCCTGTTTTTGGACTCGGCATAAGGCCTTTTGGTCCCAAAACACGGGCAAATCGAGCAAGCTTTGGCATATATGAGGGATGTGACAAAAGCACATCAAACTCAATTACACCGTTTTCAATTTTCTCAAGAAGGTCATCATCCAAGATCGCTACGCGTACACTTTTTCCTGCAGAATGAGGAAGTTGAATCTCCCCTTTCAAGCCACTGTCTTTTGTGTTGATATGCAGCTCAAATGTGGGAACAAATGAGGTGTATGATGCTTTTTTCAACAAAGTGATTGCCTCATCCAACGCATACTCTTTATCAGCATCCACTTGTGATGCAACGGCTTGATATTTTTTGGAACGAGCACGAGTTTTTACTGGCGCAACTTCAACCGGTTTTGCGGCTTTCTTCTCACTCTGCTGCTCAACCTCTTCCATCTCATCATCAGCTTCGTCTACTGCATCTGCACCTTTTTGCATCTTTTTTTCTGCAGCACGGCGCTTAGCAGCTTCTTTCTGCTCTTTTTCCAAATCTTCAAATCCGAGTATACGTGTACGTATTTTTCCCATTCTGTATATATAAATTATGAAATAATATCGACTCCCATCGAGCGAGCAGTTCCTTCAACTATCTTCATAGCCTGCTCAACGCCATTTGCATTCAAATCAGGCATTTTGTCGTTGGCAATCTCTTCAACTTGTTGTTTTGTGAGTTTTGCAACCTTTTCCATATTGGGACGACCAGATCCTTTTGCAACCTTTGCTTTTTTCTTGATCATTTCTGCAACCGGAGGAAGCTTGGTGATAAACGTAAAGCTGCGATCTTCATATAAAGTAATTACAGCAGGAATGACTTGGCCTTTTTGATCGGCGGTACGGGCATTGTATTCCTTGATAAAATCCATGATTGGAATACCATGCTGACCTAACGCTGGTCCTACAGGAGGTGCCGGAGTTGCCTCACCTGCTTGAAGATTCAGTTTAATAAAGGTTTTGATCTTTTTTGCCATAAGTGTGAATCAAATGCTATATAAAAGTTACAATTTAACGACTTGTAAAAAGTCTAATTCGACAGGGGTTTCACGATCAAAGATAGATACAAGAACGCGAACCTTACCTTTTTCATCATCAATTGCTTCGATTGTGCCCAAAAAGTCAGCAAACGGACCTTCAATAATCTTAACTGCCTCGCCAACTGAGAACTTAGTTTTAAACTTGGGCTGTTCTTGTGAAACGAATTTCATGATAGCCTCAACCTCTTTTTCAGAAATTGGTGTCGGCTTCAATCCTGCACCGACAAATCCAGTCACCCCTTCAGTAGTGCGAACAACAAGCCATGAATCATCATCCAAGACCATACGAACAAGCACGTATCCTGGGAAGACTTTTTCCATTGCCTTAACTTTCTTTCCTTTTTTGACGTTTACGGTCTCACGCATCGGCACGACGATCTCAAAAATACGATCAGCAACACCGAGGCTGTTTGCACGCTGCTCAAGCGCAGCCTTCACACGAGCTTCATATCCGGTTTTGATGTGAATGACGTACCATTTGCCGCCTTCACGCTTGGGGGCAACCTGCTCTTCAGCTTGGGGCTGCTCTACTACTTCCGGTTCTTGTGTTTGGTTCATAAGAGTATCTTGCTCGAGCGCTTCGTATAAATAAAGCTTGATAGTTAAGTAATAATATCAAGTAGCTTAGCAAGAAGTACGTCAATTATACCGATATAAAAGGCAATTATCAAGGAGATTGCAATAACAACCAGCGTAAGACGGATCGTCTCCTCCTTCGACGGCCATGTTACTCTCTTCAGCTCATCGATAATGCCAGTTGCAACAGAATGAGCCACCTGCTGGTTTTGTGCCACTGCGGGTTTTGATGTGTGTTTGTGCTTCATGTTTTCTATAGAGACTTTCAGCAAAAAGAAAAGGTGCAATTATTGTAGCATATTGCAACAAGAAAAAAAGCCGTTTAAAACGAAAAGATCAAGAAGAGCGCGATTTATGATTGGAGACTTTTTTATATACAATTGCGATAAGCAGCAACAGTAGCACTCCAATAATATGCATAAATGGAAGTGCTATAAAATAAGCAGTTTTTGTTGCTGACTGACCACGCACACCCATACCTGCTTCTACACGCACATCATATGCTCCAAAATATGCTCCACGCAATATGAGCGACTGATGTTCAGGACAATACCAAAGGCGACAAGATCTCTCAGCACCTCTCAGAGTCCTGGTGCTCCCGGCAAGCACACGTGCTTTTTCAAGCAATATCGACTGTTTTGTATTCTTTCCCTGGACCAACACACGAGACTGAATAGTAAAAAAGTGGCGACCCTTATTGACCGCAACAATTTCTAGAGGAATCGGCAAAAAACTATCAACAATGACATAAGTGCGATTCCCCCAAGGAACGTGGAACAATCCACCCACTGTTAGCTGAGAAACATCTCCTTGAACTCGTTGGTCTGAGCCCAGAATGGATATATATAAGGGAAGCAAAGTTGTGCGAGCAATTTGGACTGTTGCAGAGCCTGGAGCAACAGGAGAATCGAGCGATTCAACCGCAACAGCCAGGTATACATCCTGTGTGGCAGCTTTCTGATCCGTTGAAATCACCACCCCAAAGGTGTCGCTGTGGGAAAAAGTACGTGGTACTCCCCACTCACCCTCAGCCAGCGTTGCCTGCACAAACGAAGGTGGGTCTGCTGTGCTCAAAGACCCATCGGTATTCGTTTTTATGCTGACCACTCGGACAATATACTGCTGTTGAGGATTTGGCGAAGAAACCACATAGTTAAGTCGATATTGCACACCCGGCTTCATACGAATTTCCCAAACTGACGGAGAGATCAAAAGTACGTTCTTTTGCGCACGTACACTTAAAAAATACCCTAATATAAGGAATAAAAACGTCAGACACGTAAAATAATACAAGTACTTTTTCATATCAAAAGTCCGGCATGAGAATAAGTCGCATACGCCCCCAATATGACTGAGTTCGCTGTTCTTTTACCGGGCGCAGGCGTATAGTCACCGCGTATGAACTGCTTTGTGCAGCATACCCAGTCGAGCGTGCCACCGGATGTGCCACCGTATTTTCAACAAAGCTGCGATACGCATTGCTTTCACGCATGTCAGACTCGGCATACTGGCCACGCACCGCAAACCCTACTCCCAATTCAGTTGGATTCCATTCGCTAGCGTGCGAATCTGTGCAGGGACGGCTGTTTGAGCAAAGAGTAGGTAAAATTCGATCATTCTGCAAAGCTTGTAGCTCTGCAGTGATTTGAGCGTACAGCAGATATGGATATCTTGTTCCCTCAATCACTTGCACAGATGTTACACCCTCATATCCATTCTGCTCATTAAGCAGTATCGTGCTCGATTCTGTATGAATACCATGCGACACCGTCTTTGCGCCTTTTTGCACATACATGGCGTTCCCCACCACCCCAACATCATTCCACGCTGCAAGCTGCTTTTGTGTCAACAAATCACTCGTGGTTACCATGTCATCTTCAACTCTCTGTGCTGGTATAGACGACTCACCTGCCGCTTCAGATTGACGAGGAGGCACGCTATCAGTAATTTGCTCAAGCCGATATGAAGATGACTCAGATGCTTGTGCCACTGTCACCAGCAGCAGCAACATTCCGATACCTAATCCCAGATATACCTTAAATTTCATATAACAAGCTCTACTGTCATATCACATGACTCAATGTCATTGATTCTGACGATTTGTCATGATGTTTTGTCATTCCTTTTAAAACAGGTCTGAAGTAAAAGTAAACCCTGACAGGCCAATTACTATTTTTATATCCATATGAGAAACACTTTTGCATACGTCTGGCAATTTATACTCTATTACAAATATGAGGTGCTATGCATCACACTATCCATTGTAACCTTAATAGGAGCAGTTGGCGTGCTTGTTTATGATGCCGGGCCATTACCGACTGCTACAGACGACTACAGCAACCTCATTACTTCAAATACTGCAGAAAAGGTCACGCAGACAGGCGGACTCTTTATTGATGTGAGTGGTGCGGTCAACAAAGCTGGAATATATCAGCTACCACCCGGAGCGCGAGTCGCAGATGCAATAACCAAAGCCGGTGGACTTGCAGCCAATGTTGATCTGAGATACTTTTCTCAAAATATCAATCTTGCCAAAACACTCAAGGATGAAGACAAGATATATATTCCGCTTATAGGTGAGCAAGACAAAATCGATCCAATCGACCCACTTTTATTAAGCACTGAGACATATAAAGTAAATGTCAACACCGCAACTCAGGCTGAATTAGAATCGCTTCCCGGAATCGGCGTTGTTACGGCAAAAAAAATTATTTCGGCGCGACCTATTGCGGATATTCAATCCCTGACTGATGAAAAAATCATATCTGCATCAGTTTTCTCAAAAATAGAAGAGTTGATCCGTTTATAACACGATTCCATGGCAAGCCCTGAAACAATACAACAACTATTTCAAAATGCATTTCCCGAACCGCATGCATCGCTCCTTTCCGGCATGGTAATTGGGACTGCTATTCCTAAAAACCTAGCTTTCTATGAGGAAATAAAACGAACGGGACTTTTACACCTCGTTGTACTTTCAGGTTCGAACATCAGCATACTCATTGCCGTTTCGGGCTCAGTATTAGGCTTTGTTCATAAGAAGTTGGCAGTTTTACTAAATATCTGCTTGATGATATTTTTTGTCTATTTTGTAGGCATAGAAGCGCCAATCCTACGTGCAGCAATCATGGCAGCTTGCTCACAGGCGGCAATTCTTTTTGGGAGGCGTACTTTAGCCTTATACAGCGCAGTTATTGCGTTTCTTTTCTTTGCCATATGGTTTCCAGACATGATCCCCACTCTATCATTTCAACTTTCTTTTGCTGCAAGCATTGGAATAATCCTTTTTGGGTCTCCCAAACCGAGAGACAATGCATTAATGCGTGAACTGAGACCAACAGTAGCAGCGCAAGCATTTACTGCCCCTATACTCTGGATCACCTTTCATGAGTTCTCGACCGTTTCTATTCTGTCAAATTTACTTGTTGCCTGGACAGCAGGACCTATTATGCTTATTGGCTTTATCTTTCTGGTAACCACCACGATACATCCGGCACTGTCAGCACTACCTTATTTCATTCTCTACAGTCTAAGCAGCTATGATATCCGAATCATCAAATGGCTCTCTGCGATCCCATACGCTCTGATACAGCTATGAATACTCCGACGCCACTGGGGAAAATAAGCCTTATCCTTATTTGTCTTCTGATGGTTGCTATATGCATACAGAACGTCTTCTTATATACATATGACCATAAGACGCGCATCGTCTTCTGCGACGTGGGGCAGGGTGATGGTGTATATATGCGAATAAATAACCGCATCGACATCCTTATTGATGCGGGACCTCCACACAGCATTACCCAGTGTGTTGGAAAATACATGCCTTTTTATGACCGAACGATCGAATTTGCATTCATTTCACATCATCATGCCGACCATTACGGCGGCTTTTCGGATATTATCCAGCGCTATCAAATACAAACATTGCTTGTAAATATTCCTCCCGAGCCCACTGAGGAATTCAAATCTTTTCTTCTCACTGCAAAATCAAAGCAGATCAGTATCAAACCATTTTTTCAGGGCGACATACTTCGTGTAGGTGATGCTATTTTTGAAAGTAAATGGCCAATACAGTCAGTTGTTGAAAAAAGTACGTCAAACGTGAATCCAAATGACCTATCTCAAGTCATTCGCTTCACACAACGCTCTATGACAATACTGTTTACCGGAGACATTACCCAGGAAAGTGATAAAAGACTGCTCCAACAATCAGGATTTGATGCTTTTGTGCTTAAAGTACCCCATCATGGCTCTACAAATGGGCTCACAGAAGAATTAATTTCCTTAGCACATCCAAGGGTCGCAGTGATAAGCGTTGGAAAGAAGAATCGCTACGGCCACCCCACAAGCGCTATTTTAAAACACCTTCATTCTCAAGGTATAAAAGTATTACGAACGGATGAATTAGAAAATATTAGCTTTACGTTATGAGGTCGCGTAGAGTATAGTGCGTATGTCCTGAAATATTGTCATACTTTCGTAACCTACCCAACCCTCACCCAACAATTCCTTTGGTAAACCGGGATCATCTTTCAACACATTTACGTATGCAAATAGTGCCAGTTGTAATTTCTTGGTCTGCGTATGTTCATCAGACAAGATTGTATGCCACGTTTTAAACAGTTGTTTGTATTGCTTCTCCAGCTCTTGTCGATGCCATACTTTATCTACCAATACTGATATATCGCCCAATATGTGTGTTGCTTCAAATGCCTGAGCATATTCCACGGGAATAAGTGTTCCCATCAAGGTTTTAAACTCATTTAAAACAGGGTGAGGCGTAATCCAAAATGAACGATGCCAAGGACCCAGTCCCCACCCGCTCATTTTTCTACGTAATGCATCGCGTACTTTCCGCTTATTCTCAGGTATTTCATAGGAGATTACTCTCCATACTCCGTCCCAGTCAGAAAAGTAGTAACGCACTGCAGGAAAAGTAAGTGCCAATAAATCAATGCCGGCTGGAGTTATTTGGTATGCGCTATCTTTGGATTGCTTTATAATCCCTTCTTTTGCTAATTTTCGCAGCGTAGAGCGAGTCTTTGCGTTATTGGGCAACTCAAACACACCCAGCAGTTCAGCAGACAGATCAACCGCCCTACGTTCAACACCTCCCATAAGAAACAATAGAAGCAAAATACTGGTTGCGCGTTCTTTAATACCCATTCTGAGATAAACATAACAAACGTATGATTTGTTGTCAATTTCGATTATCAAAGCAGACTACTCTTGAGGCCACATCAAAGGATTATAAAAGCGGTGCACTTCTAACCCAATTACTAGCTGCATAAATACTATTTTTACGCTTTGCAATGCCCTATACTAAATAGCATTAATTACTGAGGTGCTATTGGTTTTCGCACGTTAGTCACTTTGTATCTATCTATCTATTAAAATATTAAAATTGAGCTTAGCAACTATATACTCACTTATCAAGATTCTGTGTTGTAGAACAATAAGCAGCAAGCAACCCTCCTATCTCTTGTCAAATCTGCTGTTTTTGAGGCTTTAGTGGGGTGAGGTAATTACTATAGTCAATTTAAGTCTTCTCTAGTACGTCTAGTCCAGTAAGCACCTAACCTTATCTGAGAATGCTTCAATTTAGAAACTATCCTAATATAGATAACCAAAAAACATCAAAAAGTTTTTAGCAACTAAAGATTGCGTTTGATAAAACCGGCATTCAATGGTTCGTCCGTATGTATTTGTGCATACTATATAGAAAAACAATGATAGGACTTGCAGATAAATCTACTTTCATCGAAGTGAAGATAAAAAAACTACTTACGTGCATTTTTGATACCAATGATAGCAAGACACTTTTTTCCTATTTCTCTTACCTACACTGTACTATAGGTTCATCATGAAATACTATATTTCACTAAAAACTAACCTTTTTTATTATAGGATGTAGTCAAATAAGAGATTGTATATGTACTATTTATATATAGTTAATTAATTAATTAAAGATGATTCAATAATATAACAACATAAATCGAGCTCCTTATGCTTTCTCAATCATGTTATTTTAATAATAATTAACTATATCAATAAGTATCATTATTCACGCTTGACACTGCATATTTTATAGCTGTATCATTGAACCATGAATGATGTGTATAACGAGCGTCATATAGGCCTAATCTTCAAGCCTATTTTTCTCTCAATTAATCCTTCCCTAAGCACGCACTCTATCCGTAACTATCTTTCTGATATTCGCCATTTTATGGGATGGTATGCAAATTGGAGCAAAACATCTGGGGCACCAGCGACACTTGCCACAATGTTCTCCCAAAAAACTATCGAACAATACGAAATGAGCATGAAAAAAACGGCAATTTCACACGCAACCATGCGGCGTAGACTGGGAACGGTACGATTAGTTGAAAACAATCTTATCCAGCGAGGAATAATTGAAAAGACAGCACACGTACAAGACAGTAGCTTCATTAGTGAAAATGATAAGAAGCCTACTAGTACCGTCGACTATACACCTAGTCAAGCTGATATGCTCAGCACTGAAAGCTCAAAGGGAGCTGAAAAGACAAAAAGTAATGAACTTTTTACCCCATTTAAAACAAATGCACATTCAGGGCATTTCAAAGACCTAAATAAAAAAAATATAAAATGGAAAAATGTTTTTGGACTGATGGGACTTGCCTTTATTGTCTCTATAGTTGGATTTAGCTTTTTAGATAAGGCTCCCCTTTTCAGTAAAGGCGCCTATCAGGCTCGTTCTTTAGCTGCCAATATTCAATCAAATAGCCTTACTGCAAGGCCCATTCTCTTTCAGGGTGCAATAAAGGACTCACTTGGCAACCCACTTCTTCAGGCAAAGAAATTTCAGTTCAAAATATACTCAAGAGAGGCCGGAGGCACCCCGCTTTATGATAGTGGCATTTGTAAGCTGCAACCCACTGTGGAGGGCAAAATACGAGCATATATCGGTGCCGGAAGCACTCATCCTTCTACGATTAGCACTTGTGGCAGTCCGATTCCTCAAAGTCTTATCACCTCAAACACCCCTCTGTACCTTGGTGTGACCATCGGTGCTGACGAAGAAATGACTCCGCGTCAACCATTAGCTAATACTGAGCTTTCTACAAACGCATTGAAAGTAGAAGGATATGGGATCGGAACGGGAGCAAACGCTATCCCATATATACAAAATGACGGGACAATTACGCTATCGGATCCTTCCTCAAAAATCCTCGCAACAAGTACTGAGGGCACTTTTACTATTGGAGGATCAAGTGCAATACTCCTCTCTTCAGGATTTCTGAAAGATATTGAGTTTGAGGCCACACAAAGCGGAAATATTAGATTTAAAACGAGCTCAAATAATCATGATCAGATGGTTATTGCAAAAAATGGCAATATCGGAATACGCACCAGCACCCCAAACGTGTTTGAGCTTGAGATTAGCGGTTCGGTCGGACCTTCAATCAGAGGAACGTATGATTTGGGTTCAAAAAGTCGCAGTTGGGATACTTTATATACTAATAAAGTATGTTTTGCCTCTGAAGAGTATTGCATATCAAAAACCAGTCTCAATGGCCTCTCTATAGAAACGGCAGATGTGGCAGAGATCTACCCAACTGAACAAACCAGCTCAATTGGTGACGTTATGGCTATCGGCACAAGCCTCATCACTACCACAACCGGCGAACAGATACGCAAACTCATCAAGGCAACAGATCAAGACAACCAGCATTTGATCGGAGTAATCGCCAACAACACAGATCGTCGCATCGTTGTCGGCCACAATGTAGTCCAAGAAGATAACCCACAAGCCATAGCATTGAAAGGTCGTATTCCTGTAAAAATTGATCCTAACTCACCAGCAATTGCTGCCGGAGATTATATCACCACATCTTCTCTTGCGGGACGTGCTACTAAGGCAACAAAGAGCGGAATCATGATCGGACGTGCTCTGAATGAATGGAAACCCAACACGGGACAAGAAACTGTTATGACCTATATTGACACTAGTTATGCAGCCATCGACTCATCTCCTTGGAAAAATTTGGCAAAAGAAATCCAGACACTCGATTTATTTCCTCGATCCGTCACAACCCAAAAGATTATAAGCCCAATCATTGAGACTGATCAGCTTCAAGCAAAGACCATCACTTCCTCAAAGATACAGACTGATCAGCTTCAAGCTCAATCAGCAACAATAAGTGGTGTACTCAAGGCTGACACTGTCGAGGCAAAAAACATAACGGCACTTGTAGACAAGATTCAGCAAGCCGTCGAAAAAACAAGCTCGCTTGAAGTAACCACGCAAAAACAAGCATCAGAAACCGTGGACACAAATGCCCGGATGAACGAAATCCAAGCATCGCTGAACAAACTCACCTCTTCTCCTTCCTCAATACCTACAAACAATATCGTGTCCGACGGCACAGCAGCTCAGACATTACTTGCCAATCTTACTGTCACTGAGGCAGCATCTGTGTTTGATTTGAATGTTGGAGGAACCATCCGCTCGCTTTCTGACCAACTTCATATCACTGCTCTTGCGGGAATAAGCTTTATGAACAATGCGGTACAACTCACCCAGGATGGTACGATCGTCACCAAGGGAAGCATTGTTGCCAGTAAAGGAATATTTACCAACTCCCTCTCCCCCCTTGACACAACGACTGACCTTACTGTTGAACTTGGTGACCATCAAGCGATGGTAATCCAGCAAAAACAAAGTAACTCGCCTTCTGCAACGATAGCGTCAGACGGTACAGCAGCGTTTGCTGCTCTCGGGTTAGCCGGAGAAGCATCTCCCTCAGCGGTGCTCTCCGCACAACAAAATCTAGCTGAACGTGGTATTTACACCCCTGGCATCGATGCACAAGCTGCAAGCGTAGGCATTGGAACCGTGCCCGAAGGAGAACAAGAGGTGGCGATTTTCTCAAAGAAACTTACGCCAGGAGCAAAAGTGTTTTTGACTCCACTTACAAAAACTGCCAGCTCGCCAACAGTCACCATCACTCAACCATGCGAAGACTCCCCATCTCAAATTGAAACTCAATGCAATCCTTATTTTCTTGTTGAGACAACCGGGCCCACTTCATCTCCCGTATCGTTTAACTGGCTCATCATTCAAACGCAAAGCCCATGAAATATACTCTCAGCATAGGTCTGGTTTGCATGGCGGTACTCACTATTTTTCTTCCGGTGCCGTTTATTTTTCTTCGTCCGTACATTCTACTTCTTATAACTCTCGCCCTCACCTTGCTGATACAACCTCTAGCATCTTTAAAAAAGCTTCTTATACTCAGCGGCTCAACCGCGGTCCTTATTATCGGATGGGTCACAGACAATCCAACCGTATTTGAACCTATAATCGGACTCCTTGTACTTTGGTGTTATGTCGTTTGGATACTGTTATTTATGAGCTCAACGCATAGGCAAAGTAACGTTTGTACCTTCGTCTCTATGGGAATTCTTTTGCTTCTCGCATTTGCATGTTTCACACCTGCAACTGCAGAAATTCACTACGTGATCGGCATGAAAACGAAGACCGTGGGAACAAGAATTGTCTCCCTCACTCAAGCAGCTACACTCATGCCGTCAAATGCCAGATATCACAGGGAGCTTTCTCATACCCACTTACAAGCTGCACTTGCACTAGCAGCCACACAGCATGAAGAGAATGGATCAGATATATCAAACCATATAGCAGCCGCAATAAACGAAGCACAGCTTGCCGTCAGGGCAACACCTAAAAGTGCACGCACATGGGCCGCTCTTGGAACGACGTATTTGCGCGTTATTGGCCCAGTACCTGATGCTCAACTGTGGGCACAAGCATCGTTTGAGCGAGCTATCAGACTTGATCCACAAAACCCTACTTACTCACTTCTTCTTGCACAGACGTATATTCAAAGCAACAAGCCTATTCAAGCTGAACGTTTGCTCAGTGTGCTCGTTAGCCAGTTCCCAAATGATGCCCGAGCACCATATCTCTACGCAAACCTACTAGAAAAAACAGATCCTCCAAAAGCACGCAGTTTTTATCAAATTGCCCTCAGCCGCGCCGATAAGGAAGATGTTGGAATTATTCAAAAGCGGCTTGATGCACTATCCACTCAACAAAAATAAACTACTTCAAAAAGGACAGAGGATTCAGGAGGGTACCACCTTGGCGAATCTCAAAGTGCAGATGTGGACCTGTTGATCGTCCGGTGGACCCCATGACTCCAATCTGCTGACCTTTCGTAACACCCTGACCAGGTGATGCAAGCAGCTGCGACATGTGACCATACAGCGATTGATATCCGTTGCCGTGATCGATAATGACATGACACCCATATCCCCAATCAATACATCCTGAATACGTAACCGTACCTGAGTCAGCGGCAATAACCGGCGGCAGACTATTGTTTGCGATATCAAGCGCCATGTGATACCAAATCGGATACTGCGTAACACCTCCTGAGGTCGGCCATATAAAACTGGAGCTTCCTCGTGAGCCTGCCTGTATTGGCCCAGCATAGTAACCACCAGTTGTTGTGCCCGGTTTTTTCTGTTCAATAGTCCCATCAGGCACAAAAATAGTTTGTCCTGTTGAGAGAGCAAAAGTATCCAGATCTGTATAGTCATTAAACGGAAAGTTCACGATATTCTGCGCATCAACGTTGTATTTTTTAGCAATTGAATAGATGGTGTCTCCAGAATCAACCTTATGTACGATTCCGGTACCTGGAGGGATATCAAGATTTTCTCCAGGCTTAATCGTGTCAGACTTTATATCGTTCGCCCACTTGATAGTATCAACCGACACGCCGAATTTTTTTGCGATTGAGGCTATAGTATCGCCTCCTTTGATCTCATACTTTACCACCTTGTCACGTGGCTTTGATGAAATAATGGTATTTAGTGAGTTTTCATAGGGATCATAACTGAATACGGATTGTTGTTCTGCGGCATTTTGATCAATCTCATTCGCAAATGGGTTGTTTTCGGCAATAATAGGCCCCACAATTACAGCAGTAATTACTAGCAAAAAAAGCGTGCTATTGATAAATGAAGAGGAGTACTTACCTCGTTTGGCAAGTAAAAGAGCCACGACCGTATTTTTTACCTTCTCAAACTCAGCACCGAAGATCAAGGTGCGCACGGTGAGATATCGTTTCCAGAATAAAAAATAGCCTCGAAGATGCATAGGGATCGTGCACATATTGTACCATAGCACCACCCTTCTCTACCTGAACTTACCCTTGCAGAATGCGTTCTATTGCCACCTCGAAGGCAGCTTTTTTAAGTGAGATTGCTGATTTTTGTGCTCGCTTGTAGATTTGATCAAATGCATGCTCCATATGATTTGCTAACTCAGCATTCACATCATCTTCACTCCATGATTCATTTGCTCCATTTTGACGCCATTCCAGCCAGGAAACAATGACTCCGCCACTATTTGCCAATACATCAGGGATGATTGTCACACCTTTTGAATTCAAATATTCAAAGGCGTCTTCTGTGATCGGACCGTTTGCCATCTCGACAATAATTCCCGCTCGTATGTTTTTTACATTTCCGGCATGAATTACACTCTCAAGTGCACTTGGCACGAGTATGTCAACATCCAGCTCAAGCAACTGCTCATTAGTTATGATATGTCCAGCATTCAAATCACATACTCCTCCTGCACAATAGCAGCCTGCCAGGGTACCCTGCTTACGTTTGCATTCCATAACAAGTGGTATATCTAAAGCCCCAGCATTCTTATTCATGATTCCACTCTTACTATCAGAGACTGCCACAACCTTCGCCCCAAGCTCAGAGGCTAACCGCGCAAAGTGATATCCGACATTCCCAAAGCCCTGAACTGCAATCGTCATGCCCGCAATATCCATGCCTTGTGTTTTTAAATAAGACAAAAGTGCTATCACACCACCGCGCCCTGTTGCTTCTACCCTGCCTAAGCTCCCCCCTATTTCTAGCGGTTTTCCAGTAAACGCACCTCTCCAGGCACTCAACTGCTTCTGTGATACTTCACTATCTGAAAGCCCCAAAGCTTCTTTTTGACATCGGACATATTCATCCACCATCCAACTCATGATCAGACCATTTGTATTCACGTCGGGAGCAGGTATGTCGTAGGACTCCCCAACATGGGGATACAACGCGCGAACATATCCGCGAGCAAGACGTTCGAGCTCTGTCACAGACAGTTGCTTAGGATCGACTACAATTCCACCTTTCCCCCCACCGAGCGGTAATCCTGCAGCAGAGCACTTGATTGTCATCAGTGTTGCCAATGCCTGCACCTCTTCTTGACTTACCTGTGAATGAAAGCGAATCCCACCCTTATATGGACCTAAGCGATTATCATGCTGCACTCGATACCCCCGAACAATATCCATAGATCCATCATCCATATGAAGAGGTATCTCAAGAGAATGAATATCAAATGGATCAATGAGTCGCTCTGTCTCTTCAGAAGATATATTCATGGCCTGAGCAGCAGATCGGATCATGGTTTGCGCCGCGTCAAGCATCTGACGACCGGCTGATGTATGCGCACTGTTCATAAGGAGATCATTTTCTCTTTCTCCGAGCCCGGGCGCTTGACAAAATGCTGACAAACTATGTTGGGATAGTCCAAATGAAGATTATCCAAGCGATTCAATGTAGCGCTGTGCATCTATTGCTGCGGCAACACCCATACCTGCAGCAGTTGAAGCTTGACGATAGATATGATCAACACAATCGCCTGCTGCAAACACACCATCTACTGACGTGCGACTCGTGTATGTGTTTGGTTGCGCTTTGAGTTTTGCCAGGGTCGCCTCATCAATCTCGACATGTCCTTGGAGATAATCGTATGCCCAACTGCTTTTTGTATACACATATCCCTTTGCGTCGAGCAAAAGCATATCTTTAACTAAATCTGTGTCGGGCTTATGGCCAATCGCGATAAACACTCCCTGGACGGGAAGTGTTTCAGGCACCGAGACTTCTTTTTTAGTGGAAGCAAGTCGAACACCTTCAACCTTTTGCTCACCCAACACTTCGCTTACCTGTGCATTCATGATTACTTCTATCTTTTCATGCTTTTGGACTCTGTCCAACATGATTTGAGAGGCGCGAAATTCCTCACGGCGGTGGATCAGATATACTTTGCTGGCAAAGTTTGTCAACACAAGCGCTTCTTCCATAGCCGTATCTCCTCCGCCAACCACAGCAACCTCTTTGTTCTTAAAGAAAAAGCCGTCACAGGTTGCACATGCTGAAACTCCTTTACCGCGCAAGCGCTGCTCAGACTCGATTTCCAACCAAAGTGCTTTTGCTCCAAGTGCCACAATCACCGAACGCGCCTCAACAACACCATCATCATACTCAATAGAAAATGGCCGGTTAGATAGATTCAGGCTCAGCACGTTTTTATCCAATATGGTTGTCCCAAATGAAACCACCTGTTTTCGCATGGACTCAATGAGTTCAGGACCCATAATGTGCTGGATTCCGGGAAAATTCTCAACCTCAGTAGTCAACATCAGCTGACCTCCATACGGTGATCCCGCAAAAACCAGTGGAGACAAACCTGCCCTTGAAGCATACAATGCCGCTGACATTCCGGCCGGACCGCCACCGATTATCACCACTTCTTGTTTTGTATTTACTGTCATGGAATAAAAATATGAATTATTGAACGTACCAATGTCTGATTATTCTACAGAATATAACTCGAGAAAAAAGGGGTAATTTTGATATATCTAAATATATCAAATTATATTTAAATACTTAATACTCGTGCAATAACTTGTTCAATTCTTTTCTTTTCTTCCGGCGATTTTCGGGCAGTGAGAGATTCTATGACAAGCTCTTTGGACAACGCGTCAATTGCTTTTTTTACCGCAGTCACTTGTTGCAATACGTCACTGCATTCGCGCCCTGTCTCTGCCATACGCTGAATTCCGCGTAATTGACCGATTATTCTGTTAATTCGTGCACTCATTTCCATACCTATACTCTATACTAGTATGGGGTATATGTCAACCATACATACTTCATAGCGGTATCCTTCTCCTTCGTACTGGTTTCTCCACACAGTTATCCACACGGTTATAAAAATGGTTTTGTGGATAACTTTTCACTATTTGTGGATTGACACTATTATCCACATGTACTGCAGTGCCGATGAAGGTGCGTGCTGCACCATACGCAAGACACGCTTTTCTGTGCTAGTAGCAAAACGCTCCCTCAGATGGAACTGTTGCCACTAAAAAAGGCAGCGTATTTAGGCAATTTCTGCCCAGATACGCTGCCTTAGTATGATGTCTTTTTATCTATAAAGAGACCATTTTGAGCAAGTATTTTCCCTTGCTTATTAGCTTGGGTTTAAAGTGTTCAAAAACTCTTCGTTTGATTTGGTCTTGGACAGTTTGTCGATCAAGAGCGTGATACGCTCCTCATCGTTGAGCAAACCAAGCATGCGACGAAGGGTAGTGATCTTTTTATTGGTATCCGGAGAAAACAACAGCTCCTCATGACGGGTACCTGAGCGCTCCACATCAATAGCGGGATATATGCGTTTTTCTGCCAATCGGCGATCAAGATGCAATTCCATATTGCCGGTACCCTTAAACTCCTCATAAATAAGGTTGTCCATGCGTGATTCTGTATCGATCAAAGCAGTACCAATAATGGTCAAACTACCTCCTTCTTCACAGTTTCGTGCTGCACCGAGAAATTTCTTTGCAGGAAATAGTGCCGACGGATCAATACCACCGGACATGCTGCGGCCGGTACCGGATACAGACATATTAAATGCACGAGCAAGGCGAGTGATTGAGTCAAGCAGGATAATCACATCACGACCCATCTCCACTAGCCGCTTTGCACGGTCAAGAGCGAGGTTTGCTACTTTGACCTGCTGACGAGGCGACTCATCAAAATTTGAAGCAGCAACCTCACCATTCAGATTGCGCTTAATATCGGTTACTTCTTCGGGTCGCTCACCGATGAGAATCGCCATCAAGTAGGCATCAGGATGGTTTTTGCTGATAGCAGCAGCAATTTCTTTCAAAAACGTGGTTTTACCTGCTTTTGGCTGGGAAACTACCAGTGCACGCTGTCCAAAACCAATTGGCGAAATAAGATCGGTAATACGAGTAGCCAAGATGTCTTGCTCTGTCTCCAGCTTGATCTGACGATCAGGGTGCAGTGAAGTAAGTTCGTCAAAGTTGCTTCGAGTACGGCTTTGCTCTTCAGTAGCATCAACGCCATTTACTTTTTTGATGAGAAGCAGACTATGAAATCGCTCACCCTCTTTGGGCGGTCGAGCCAATCCTTCGACCATATCTCCGCGACGAAGCCAAAAGCGGCGAATCTGAGAAGTTGATACATAAATGTCTTTTTGAGGATTGATTGCATAATCTTGACGCAAAAATCCATAACCGCCGACAGTCACATCGAGCACGCCGGTTGCCGGATAACTCATCTTGAGATCTTCTTTCAATCGATCCTCAACAATACCCTCATCCTGAGGAAGTCCTTCTTCCTGTGGTGCTGGTGCTGAATGGCGCGGTTTTTTAACATGTGCACGCTTGTGGTGCAGGGCTGCCTTTTTGGGAGCCGAAGGGGTTTCAGGTGAATCGATCATGCTGCTAACGTCGAGCACGTCGTCATGTTGGTTAGTCATACTGACATGAAGTGAAAATAATATAAAGCGGGCGCAAATGTCCCGAAACGGCTATGATAAATAGTCAAAAGAGCTGGTTTGATTGTCTATATAAACCAGCTAAAGAATATACGAATAAAAATGATCCTCCACAAGCCGAGCAGGAAAAAGAAAACTGTTCCTTTGAAAAAGGCAACGGGCGGGTGAAACAAAAAAGGCCGCAGCCTGATCTGAATTCAATCCCTCTCATCTCAGCTTTCACTGGACTTACCCTAACGTTTAGTATTAAAGAAAACGTTTTCAGCTTGCCTATCTCGCCCAGGAGGACCATAAGTAGTATACAAATCAGTGTTCTTTTTGTCAACAATGGTCAACATTCAAGATGTCACCACATACCGCGCTAAAACCGCTATAATTGGCCGTATGAAAGCGCGAAACGCACCATGGATCGTCGTCTGCCTGTTGGTCACTATCATCGCCTTTTTCCTGGGCACTCGCTACGGTCAGCAGGTCGAACAGGTAAACAAACTCTCTGCTGAGGTCATGAAACAAATCCCTACATACTTCCCCACGCCCTCGCCGACCACAAAACCTTTGCCTCCTGTATTTGAACAATATTCAGACGTAACAAGCTGCCAAATCAGTATCCTCAAAGAAAAAACGTGGAAACCTGAGCGTGAATCCAGTCGCTCTGCCATCCTTTCTTTTGACGACACACCTCTTGTTGCGTATTCATGTGCAGACGCAAACCCCTTCAGCAAAGATATGGAGGCTCTTTCGCCAACGAAAACAAAGTGGGGAGACCTAAACACTGTCACCTATACCGATAGTCAGCGTCGTACAGTGTACGCAATAGTCGCAACCGATACTGACTCGTCTGTCTACTTGCGCATGCACAGCTCTGTGGCCGCGCTTGTGGCAAAAACCTTCTCTCACACCCCGGCAAAATAGCATTCACTCCCCATCTTGTGTATCATGGATGTACGGTTCAATGCCGGATTATTTTGTGCACGATTCCGGGCACACATGACTTCTAAACGCAATATATGAAAGGTTCACCAACTGCCGTCAACAGCCAACAATCCGGCACAATCGTCGCAGTTCGTGGGCAGGTAGTTGAGGTGGCATGCGAAAGCATGCGTCCGGCAATCCACGATATATTAGTGCTTGCGGATGATGAAAATGTACGCATGGAAGTGTTTGGCTCAACGAGCGCATCTCGAGTCAACTGTCTTTTGCTGGATGATCAGGTGCGCCTGCATCGTGGCGCAAAAGTCATTCATACCGCCGGCTCCCTGCGCGTCCCGGTAGGCGAGAAGCTTATGGGTCGGGTGTTTGATCTTTTTGGCCGTCCCCTCGATAATCAAGGACCTATCGAAACATCAAATATGCGCCCCATGTTTGGAGGTGAGGTCCATTATGATCAAATCGTGGTCCCCGACCAGATATTGGAAACAGGTATTAAAGCGGTCGATTTCTTTTGCCCCATGCTTCGCGGAGGCCGTGTGGGACTCTTTGGCGGCCCAGGTGTCGGGAAAACAGTCGTACTTACGGAACTCATTCACAATGTTGTTGTGCTAAATAAAAAAGAAGCGGGCACCTCTATTTTTGCCGGTGTGGGTGAGCGTGCACGAGAAGGACAGGAGCTGTATGAAGTTCTTAAAGACAGTGGTGTGCTCCAAAATGTGGCTCTCACCTTCGGCCAGATGGGTGAAAATCCGGTGGTCAGGTATCGAACCGCGTTTGCAGCTGTCACGATCGCTGAGTATTTCCGCGACACACTCCACAAAAATGTACTGTTTTTCATTGATAATGTCTTCCGATTTGCGCAGGCAGGGTATGAGCTCGGGATGATGATGGGGACAACACCAAGTGAAGACGGCTATCAGACCACACTCACGTCAGAAATGGCCACCCTGCAGGAGCGCCTGATCTCGACTACCTCAGGCTCACTTACGAGTGTTGAGGCCATTTATGTGCCGTCGGACGACCTTACCGACTACGCAGTGCAGTCAGTATTTCCCTACCTTCATTCAAATCTGGTGCTCTCACGCGATATTTACCAACAAGGGCGATTCCCCGCAGTCGATCTGCTTGGCTCTATGTCGATCGGACTTGATCCGGAAATCTGCGGAGAGCGACATTACAATGCCTACATGGAAGCGCAGCAGCTTCTCAAAAAGGCCATGACACTGGAACGCGTGGTCTCACTTATCGGAGAATCTGAATTGTCTACACAGGATCGAACCATCTATCGACGAGCTGAAATTCTGAAATATTATATGACCCAGTATTTCTTTGTTGTTGAAGGCCAGACCGGAAAAAAGGGAAGTTATGTGTCGCGAGAAACAACTATTCAGGATGTTGAAGCAATCCTCTCCGGTCGTTATGATGACGCGCCAGCGCAGACATTTGCTTTTATCGGCTCGCTTTCAGACATGCTCAAGCCCGGTACAACAGCGCAGCAACCTACAACATCAACATCACCGCAGTCCGCGCAGCCTACTCCAAGCCAGGCTCCCGCAAATTCAGCAACTCAAGCTGCACAGCCTGCTACTGAAGCCAAACCAACACAAACTCCTGCGCCAAATACCCAGACAAATACGCCAGCATCCGCTCCAGCTCCTCAACAACCAACAAATCCACCTCAACCTACAGGGGACGCAGTGAAAAAACCGAACTAACCGTTTCGGTCGTATTGACGAATCACAAAATGAAGTCCTTGCTCGTCATATGACCCGATTTCAGATACTATAAAATCTTCAGAATGAAACTCTGGAAAGAAAGAATCGGCATCATTACGTGCATCATCTATGTGAGTCAGATACATACGATCAACAGAGTTTAGGGCTTGAGAATAGATAGAAGCACCTCCACAGACAAAGACTTCTTCTGAACCAGGCGCCGCCTTTGCCAGCTGCACTGCAATTGCGTATGAACCGGCCACCAGTGCGCCTTCCGGCACGTCATAGTCAGCATCTCTGGTGATTACAATAGTTGTACGATTAGGCAATAGGCTGCCAACATGATCCAAAATAGATTCATGCGTCTTTCTCCCCATGATTATAGGATGTCCTTTTGTTCGGCTGCGAAAGAATTTCATGTCAGTAGGCAGCTGCCACAGAAGCCTGTTCCCCTTCCCGAGTTCGCGATTTGTGCCGATTGCCGCAATAATACTGACCATAAATGTAGCAAAAATACACCCACCATCAGGCAGATTTTTTCTTTTTATCATCCACATAGCCACCCACCACAGACAACTCTGCCTTAATGGGTGGATGAGGATCATACCCTTCCAGCACGATCTGAGATGCGTCTATAGAGTCAATATCACCAACATCACCTTCAACGCGAAGCATAGGAAACGGACGAGGTGTTCGTGCAAGTTGTTCTTTTACCTGCTCGATATGATTTTCATATATATGCACATCACCAAACGTGTGCACAAACTCACCAGGCTCAAGACCAAGCACCTTGGCAATAAGCACCGTCAAAAGCGCGTAGCTTGCGATATTAAATGGCACACCCAAAAAAATATCTGCGCTTCGCTGGTAGAGTTGCAGGCACACCTTGCCATGCTTAATGTTCAGCTGATACATGTTGTGACAGATAGGAAATCGCACACCGGAGTTATTAGGCGCCATAGAATACAGATACGATGGATTCCAGGATGTGACGATCGTGTTGTGGGCACACGGATCTTTTTTGAGCTCATCTATCGCCCATTGCAGCTGATCGATGGAAGAACCGTCATATGCGCTCCAGCTGCGCCACAACTCACCATAAATATGCTTGAGCTCACCATGGTCTGCGGCAAATGCATCATCTGACTTAATCCGATCGATAAATGCATCTTTAGTAAGCTCTTCAAGAGAACTGTCTGCTGCACGTTTTTCGTTATACAGTCTGAAAGGGTAGTCGTCCCAAATATGCACATTATTGTCAACAAGGTACTTGATGTTCGTCATACCCTTCATAAACCACATCAGCTCATGCAAGACCCCCTTCCAGTAGACTTTTTTAGTCGTAAGCAAGGGGAATCCGTCAGCCAGATCAAAGCGAATCTGTCGGCCGAATACGCTGTAGGTTTTGACTCCTTCACCATAATCAATCTGCTCCTCACCGTTTTTTAAAATATCAGAGAGAAGATCAAGGTACTGCTGTTCCGGATGCATCTTTTGAGTAGCCATAGTTATACTTGCACCTCTTTCTCCGTTGTGGTGACCCGACCGCCTTGCCATTGACCGCGATACTTTGATCCGCCACCGGCGACTTCTGAAAATTGAATATGCACAAATCGACTGCCGAGCTCAATAGTCACTTCAACAGGACCTGCATTGTACAAACCAAACGTCAACCCTCCGCAGTAGCCAGGTGGCACATTGCCGCTACGCAGAATAAGACCTGAACGATAGGTGGTAGAACGGGGAGTAACAGAAGCAGTTAGATACTCAGGCATATTCACCTCTTCAATCGTTTTTGTGAGCACAAAGTCTCCGGGTTTAAGAGTGACAGAGGAGACTGCTTTTTCATCGTACACACCGATCGATTCAATCTCAGCAGTATGTCGCTCAGTGATTCCCAGGAATGCGTTTCCCTTGATTTTAAATACCTCACCCAGGCGCAAATCAAATCCGGCTCCCTCTGGATTAGTCAGTTCGCGCTCGGATAAATCGGTGACGAGTTTATCTGTTGCAACCAAATGGAGGAGTTCTGTGGGACCAAGAATCATAAAATCAAAAGAAAAATAAGTAATGCAAAACCGCGCCTTGATTGTAGAAAGTTTTGAATAAAAAAGCAACGCGCAGGACGTCTTACTCAGTGCCGGTGGAGCCAAAGCCGCCGCGAGACTCGCCACTCATTTGTACTTCTGCAAACGAATCCACTTTAGCTATGGAAACCAGCATTGCCTGCGCTATGCGCTCACCGCGCACAATCTCAACAGGCTTCTGCGAGAAGTTTAAAAGCTCAACCCCAATCTCATCATCAGGCCCACAAAAATCTTGATCAATAACGCCAACACTGTTTGCTACCATAAGCTTTTTACGAATGGGTAATGAGCTTCGTGACTGCAACAATAACACATATCCCGCGGGGACTTTAACTATCAGATTTGTCGGAGCGATTACCACCTCAAACGGGTCGATCACCATATCTGTGCGAGAATATAAATCAAATGCTACAGCACCCGTGCTTTGATAGGCGGGTATAGGCAATGTTTCATCAATGCGTGCAATCTCCAGCTTCATCATGACTCAGTAAAGGGTTCGACAACTCCCCCATCAGAAATAACAACCTCTCCCCCATCAGTAAATTTCGCAATAAACTGCGGCAAACCGTGTGCCAAATGAGCAGTTGTCGCGATCAAATGATCATCAAATACCGCGCTCAAATATTCATACATTGTTTCTTCATCCATTTTATTTTGGCTTGTTGGGACAGTTAAAATACCACTCCCCACCATGATTTTTGCCAGCGCACGGTGCCTGGCATCAATAAGCGCCTTATGTACAATAAATACACTCAGAGAATCATCTTGTGAATAAACACTCCACCTCTCACTTTCACTCAAAACAATCACTGCCTGCTCGTGGTGCACCCCTTGCAAGACATCCGGGTGAACCATATGAGAAAACACGTCCAGCACCTCATCACAACTGGCAGGTGTCAGTCCATAGAGGTCGGGATACTTACGCACAAGCTGTACATGTCCACAACCTGCACAATATGATGCAGTATGTAATTCGTCGGTATGATCGTGTATGCGCCCCACTCCCCCTTCAAGTTTTTTAAGTACATCAAACACTGCGTGGGCCGTAACACCAAACCCATAGGTCTGCGCAGCAGCCATGACGACCAACATCTGCCCCACGTCGGCTCCCGGATATGCCAGCGGAGCAACTCCGTTTGCATGTGGGTATCTACCGTCGATACAGCGGGCAATAAAACGTTCGTCAACTGGGACTTCAAACCGATTCTTGCTTACCCAGCGAGAAATAGATTGTGTTGTCAGATCCATCATGACAAGTAGTGTAAAAGTGTACGCCGAAAAAAACAAGAAGCTGGAAAGATCTTAGATCAGACCCGCCTCAATATCATCCCGAATAAGCTGCATATAGCGATTCATCGTGTGCAGATTGTGCACTGTCACGAGCGTATATCCCAACAGTTCACGCTGCTTAAATAGGTGATGAATATATGATTTGGTGTAGCGAGTACAGGTGGAGCAATCACAAGAGGTATCGACCGGCTCAAGCGAGTCATGATGAATCCGCTTGGTCAGATCAAGCTCAAAAAAGGACTTTTCATACTCTTTACTCTCCCCTGCTTTTCGCGCAGCAACAAATGCCAACACATGCTCCCACTGATATACAATTCCCATGCGCGAGATGCGAGTCGGCTCAACACAATCAAAGGTATCGATACCATTTCCAACCAAGTCCCATATATCATCAAACTGTCCGACACCCAATAAGTGGACCGGCTTATCATCGGGAAGTGCAGAAGCACACCAACGCACCTGCTCACGCATTTGCGCTTTGGTTTCCCCAACTGACACACCGCCGATTGCCACGCCCGACACATCGGATTTTGCAATATATTCAGATGACGCACGACGAAGCGATTCAAACTGACCACCTTGAATGATACCGTAGAGGTATTGGTTTTTCGTAGATGCCGCATCAGTGTTGCGATCGTTCATGTATATTATGCATCGCTCAAGCCAGGCATGAGTGCGGTCCATTGATTTTTTCGTATACTCTTCTGAGGCAGCGTCATACGTACATTCGTCAAACGCCATCACTAAATCGGCACCGATCTGTACCTGCATATGCATGGAGCTTTCAGGAGTAAACTCAAGAATCCGCCCATCATACGGCGAACGAAACTTCACACCATCATCACTGAGCTTGATGATGTGAGGCGACTCATCATCTCCGCGAAGACCTGCCGTGCGACGGTCGGCACGACCCAGCGAAAACACCTGAAACCCACCCGAGTCGGACAACAGTGGTGTAGGAAGCCGTGAATAGGTCTGGACTCCACCGGCTTTCTCCAGAATATCGGTACCGGGATGCACAGCCAAATGATAGGTGTTTACAAACTGGAGTTGAACATTTGCTTCAGAAATCAGCTCCGGCGTCATCGATTTGAGAGTCGCTTTAGTGGCACATGGCACAAACGCTGGTGTTTGCACCTGCCCGTGGTCAGTGGTGATAGTTGCGCGGCGAGCGCGGGATTTTTGTGACTGTTTGTGTATGGTAAAAAATGACATGATTGCTTAGTGATAATAGCGTCTTATTTGCATCAGAAGATACCAGACAACCACCAGATGCAGGATAATCTTCGTGAGATCCAGATACAAAAACGCATCAAATAAGGTAATCATTGTAGCATACCACACCAACCGCCACCCCCACAGATTGCGATGCAGCAGATGCGGAAGGGCTACTAACACCGCAACAAGCCACAACAAGGCCAGGATCGCTGTAATTTCAAGCGATCGATCGATAAAGCCAAACGCCTCAGGCGCAAACACCGATACAAATCCTCCTATGCCGGCGATCAAACTGACGAAGGAGTTGCGCACTACTCCAAAGGTGATGAGCAGATTACATACAAGCGGCACGATAGTGAAGGCAATGATATACGGCAGTGTGCGCACCAACAGCAACGCAACTGCTTTAGGCAGACGAGGGCCTTTTTTCACATACACCTGTTTTAATACGATTTCGAATTCTCGGGATTTTTCACGCAGACTTTCCATCAAGCACAATAGTAAAATCCACCCACTCACTTTGTCAATCGAAACTTTCTCCAAGATAATCACTTCGCAATAACCTGATTGATGGAAGGCTACAACGGCAATAAAAACTTTACTATACTACATACTGCCATGTTGCCCGTATATTTTTTTGATCCGACAGTGGATGACACGCAAAGTAAAGTGCGCGGTGTCGGACGCTATGTACAACAACTGCGACTCTTGCTTGAAGACAACTGTCACTTTGTTCCCCGCCTTTCCGATGCGCCATTTGACAGTATTCTTATCCATCCGTTTTTCCACTTGCTGCAAGATGTCGGACTCCCCCTTCGCAGAACTCGCGTGCAGATTGCAGTAATGCACGACATCATCGTGCATACGCATCCGAATCATTTCCCCATCGGCACCAAAGGTGCCCTCAGGCAGATGATCAATCGACTCGACCTCAACAACTATCAATACATCATCACCGATTCGCAAACTTCAAAATCCGCTATCACACAAAAATACAAGATATCTGATCAGAATGTCCATGTTCTCTATCCGCCGGTGCCGCAGCCAACAAATGACAGAAAAAAAGTTTCTGACACTGTCAAAGAACTCACTCGACTCCCCTACGTGATCTATGTCGGCGATGTAACCTGGAATAAAAACATAGTCAATATTGCACGAGCCGTCAAAAAACTCCCTATTCGCATTATCTGGGTAGGACGCGCATTTACCTCTGCTCCCATCGCCGCAAACCCGTGGCATCGCGAATTTGCACAATGGAAAAAACTCACTTACAAAGATCCGCAATCAGTAACGGCCGGATATGTGACTGATGCAGAATTGACCTATCTCTATGAACATGCCGTCTGCAACATACTTGCTTCACGCGACGAAGGGTTTGGCTATTCCTATGCTGAGGCCGGCCGCTGCAGTACGCCGTCTGCACTTGCCGATCGACCGATCTTTCACGAAACAGCACAAGAAAGCGCGCTCTTTGTAGATCCTGAAGATCCTGACGCAATTGCTGCGGCTGTTGAACAGCTGATGCACGATGAAAAACTGCGCAATCGCTTGGGTCAGGCAGCTAAAAAACGCAGCGCAGATTTTGACCCCGCACTCTTTCTTGATCAGTTCACCCACCTTATGCGCATGGTGCAAAAAACATATGCCTGACACACAACTGAACCATCTCTTTGACACTCATTGTCATCTCAATTTCTCGCGATTCAAATCGTCGCGGCAATTGGTTATTGATGATGCTCGATCTGCGGGTGTAGAAACAATTGTGATTCCCGCAACCAATGTGGAGACCGCACGCGCCGCACTTGAGATTGCTGATAGCCAAGAAGGCCTCTATGCAGCTGTCGGCATCCATCCACATCATATATTTGAATACATTACTGCAGACGAAGCTCGTGCAAAAACAAATATCCTCAAAGACCTTGCTCAAATTGACGCGCTTGCCGCACAAACCAACGTGGTTGCTATTGGCGAAGTCGGGCTTGATAAGCACTACTACACCAATACCCGATACAGTGATTACGTCATCAGCGACGCGTTTCTTGCACTTCAACAGGAGATGTTGTTGCATCAAATAGAACTTGCTCTCAAACACAATAAAAGCCTTATTCTGCACAATCGAGATGCGGCACCAGAAATGCTGAGTGCATTACACAACACATGGGATGATCGCCTCCGCGGACGAGCTGTGTTTCACTGCTGCGAACCAAACCATGCACTGTTGGAGTTTGCCCAAGAGCACGACATGTATATCGGCGTTGATGGAGATTATACCTATGACAAGAGCAAAGAATCATTTCTTCATGATATTCCTCTTGATATGATGGTTCTCGAAACGGATGCGCCCTACTTGTTGCCTGAACCCTATCGGACACGTCGCGAATTTCCCAACACTCCGTCACGGATCGCAGATATCTGTCGATTCGTCGCGCATAAGCGCTCACTAGACGCACAAGAACTGGCCGATAAAACTACTCAAAATGCCATGCGGCTGTTTTGCCTCACCACAGAAGAAACGATAGAACAATCGCAAACACGAGCCCGGCCTCATAACTATGCATCGCCCAGCCGATGATTGCTCCGCTGACATAAAACAAACTCAAGAGCCCCAACCGATCGTCGCCTTTTGGGTTGAGGGCAAAGTGAAACATCAACATGACAAAAAACCCGATAAGCGCATAGCCAAGAAGTGACATACCATTATTCTAGCGGAATCGGCAAAAGAGATATATACTTATCGTATGACAGTAAGCGAAGTTGACTTGAAAGAACATATCCGCAAAGAACATGCTGCATCACCCGTGAGCGACTACATTAAAGAGATTGTATATGGCGCCACAGATGGTATTGTTACTACCTTCGCAGTAGTTGCCGGATTCGCAGGAGCCCAAGCTACGGTAAATCAGTATCCGATCATTGTTGTATTGCTTTTCGGACTGGCAAATCTGGCGGCAGACGGCGCGAGTATGGGGCTTTCCAACTTTCTTTCTCTTCGCGCTGAGCAGGATTACTACCGTTTGGAACGCAATAAAGAACTGCGTGAAATACGAAACAACAAAAACTTTGAGTATGGAGAAACGGTGGAAATACTACGACGTCGTGGCTTTTCTGATGATGATGCCCAAACTCTGACTGAGATTTATCAAAAAAACGATGATTACTGGGCAGATTTTATGATGCACCATGAGCTTGAGCTTCCCAATCCGCTTGGTGAAAATCCGTATATCACCGGCTTCATGACATTTTTGGCATTTGTGATATTTGGATCTATTCCCCTTACTCCATATATCTTTGCCGCTCACGTCCAAAACCTGTTTACTGTCTCATGCATTGCAACGTTTTTTGCATTGTTTTTACTCGGCGTCATTCGCTGGCGCGTAACAAAACATAAGTTTATTCGATCAGTGGGAGAGATCGTGTTGGTCGGAAGCGTCGCTGCCTCACTCGCCTTTTTTGTCGGCACCTTCTTCCGGGTCTGATACAAGTGAGCTGTACGCATCCTGAAACTGCCAGAGCGTCACTTCATTTTTACCGGCCAATTGCACCTGAGAAATCACAGACACATCGCCATCCAAAGTCATCTGCGTGATTTTCAATCGCTTTGACTCGCCTCCCAGTCCGACAGCGGTCCAAACGCCCGGCCACGGATAGTTCCCCCGCCATAAGTTGAAAACCATCATTGAAACAGGTGCTCCGGAAAGAAGCGACTCTTTCACTGCGGCAAAAGGAACATGTCCGTCATCTTTTTGCAGCAGCTTTGTATATGTCGCTTTCTCATGATCTTGCTCAAACGTCTCCACCGTGCCCGTCTGAATAAAGTGCTCCAGAGACTGTTTGAAGAGCTTAAAACCTAACTTTACCAAGCGCCTAGTCAGCTCCTCACGCTGCTCCTGAGGAAAGATATATGTTTGAGCCTGTTCAATAATCGGACCATGATCCATCTCGTGGTCCATAAGCATGATCGTGCAACCGGTCGATACATCTCCTGCCAATAGCGGCGCACCGATCGGATTTGGTCCGCGATATGCCGGCAGAAGTGACGGATGCACATTCCAAAACCCATGCGCTGCCATATCAAGCGCTTCTTGCGGCAAGATACGGCCATAGGCAAACACCAGTGCAAGATCAAAGACTATTCCCTTTGATCGCAACTCATCCCAGCGGTGATAGACCGGTATATCATTTTGCTCCGCCACACCTTTTACCGCGGATGCGGTCATCACCTGCTTACGGCCGACTTTTTTATCTTCCTGTGTCACCACTGCAACCACCTGTACCGGCAAATCATTGTCGACAATAAGTCGGGATAAAAAATCAGCTGAAAAATCCGGCGTGCCAAAATATACGAGACGAAGCGGCGTATTCATACTCGTCATTATACTGCAAATGACTCTTATTTCCCGTTTACCTCGCGTTCTTTTTGACTATACTATGTGCATATGCAAACAGTATTTATCGGCGCAGATCACTGGGGATTTGAGCTTAAAAACCAACTTATTGAGCACCTGCACGAACAAAATATTCGCGTTGAAGATATGGGAAATATGGTGCAGGATCCTGAAGACGACTACACCACCTATGCGAAAGCGGTAGCGCAGGCAGTGCTTCAAAATCCTGCCGAGTTTAAGGGAATTGTGATATGCGGATCGGGAATCGGCGTCAGCATGATGGCCAATCGCTTCAAAGGTATCCGTGCGGGGCTTTGTCAAAGCCCGGAAGCGGCAAAGCATGGACGAGCCAATGATGATATCAATGTGCTTGCATTGGCCTCAAGCTACAGCACTACCGAAGAAGCAGAACAGATAGTTGATGCATTTATAAACACGTCATTTACCCAGAAGGAAAAATATCTTCGTCGTAGTCGCGAACTCGATGAGGAGCTTCCTCACGGTCTGAGCGACACTTCAGTCGCATCGATGGATTCACTGTAAAGCGAGCGCACACGCGACTCCATATGCATGGGATCAGCACTGCAAAAATAGGTGGTCGAACCGCTTTTTCCCGGAGTGTATTCAGGATGACGATTCAAATAGGTTCCAAACTGTTTTGCCACATATGGCGTGTGATCGATACAGAAAGTGTCAGGAAACTGCTTTGCAAATGATGCCTGAGCAAGCGGAAAGTGGGTGCATGCGTGCACAATATATGCCGGGTCTCTCCCCCATTTTTCATGACACCATTGCTTCAGTTGCTTGAGTTCAGCATCGATTTCATCTTGCTGCTCATACTCAATGGCGCGTGCCAACCGAGCACTACCGTACCCTGATATCTGATCAAAACCGATCGAGCGCAATTCCTGCTCATAAAAGCGAGAAGCATACGTGGCCATGGTTGACAATACAACGCCGGGCGATTCTTTCAACCCGGCATGATGATGTTTCATATACTCAAGAAGCGGAATATTAATACCCAACACATTGCCTGCATGGTTTTGTTCCGACAGATATTCCTGCTGCAAGTGTCTGATAGCAACAACTGAAGCGGTATTGCATGCCAATACAACAAGCGAACAGTTCGCCGTATTGAAAAACCAATCACAGGCAACTTCCAGTTCATGTTGAATCTCTTGATCAGTATGCTCACCAAGAGGCATGAGCCGAGTGTCTGCCAGATAGACTATATCAATTGAAGGAAGCGCTTTTCGGATGGCATGAAGAACATGGAGGCCACCAACGCCTGAATCATATATACCAATCATATGAGTTTAATGGGTAGTCGGGTGCGCGTCGTTTACCAGTGCGTCTGCTACTTTGTTTTGCTCACGTGGCACGTAGGTGTATGTAATGGGCAGCCCGATCTCACCTTCAAGATTTCTGATGCGCAATATGTACTCGCGCATGCGGGCTTCTTTCACTTTCCACAATCCCCTCACCTGACTCACCATCAACTGCGAATCTGCAAAACATTCAATTTTTGTGACTGCCGACAATTCATCTTTGTGTTCTGCGACAAACGCCAACGCCGCAACAAGCGCCTGATATTCAGCATCATTATTAGTCGCAACGCCGATATCGCGTCGAAATGAATACGTTTCTTTGCCATCAAGATACATGACAATTCCCAAAGCGGCAGGCCCGGGATTCCCTTTTGAACCGCCGTCAGTGTGAATGCGAAGTATCATAGATAGCCTTCATTATACAACTTCCCGACCGAAGAGAACCAGCAGCAACACTCCACCGATACACATTGCAATTACATAATAGGGAAACAGCCATGCTACGGGAATACATGCCGCCACTACAAATGGAATTGCAGGCCACAAAGGTGCTTTTGGGGTGCGATGATGTGCAGATACACCGCGAAAGGATGCGGTAAGCATCGCTGCTGCAACAACCGCTGCTAGAGCCGCTATGGCCGGTGCCTGCGTGACTACATGAATAACAGACATCACCCCCAGCTGTCCGATCGGCGACATCAAGAGAAAATATATCCCCAGCCAGATCATCGCTTTTTGTAACGAAACGGTTTTGTGTTGTGCAAGCGGTATACGTCGCAGCAACAGATATACAAATAGCACTGCCAGTCCTGACTGCAGCCGTACTGCCAGGCTCATGAGCCAACCATCAGAGCGCAGATCAAGCAGTTCTGCATGGAAAAAGCCGGTTATAAGAATGCTGTACAGTGCAGTATTAAAGAGAGTCAATTGCCACCAATTGGGATGATAGCTCTGCACATACGCATCAACGACATAAAAATAGCATACATACAAAGCAAGAAACACCAGCAAAGCTGCAGGAGCAAACAATCCGGTAGTTGAGCTTACCAGCAGTTCCCCTACTAAAAGAAGTGAGAGCACAGCACCGATGAGTGGACGCAGTTTCATGTGACCACTAGATAATATCTGCTTTGTTCATTTTTCTCAACCAATCCCTGCAGCTGAAGCAGAGACACCGTGTTTAACACCGCGGCGGGATCAGTAGAAAGCTGCTCTACAAGCTCATCTACTGAGTGCGGTTCTTTGATGAGGAGCTGAAGAATGCCTTGCTCGCCGGGCGTGAGCGTTTGCCAGATCACCTGCTCCTGAAGTGGCACCTTGTTTTGCATGATGCCACGCTTCATCCCGTACAATTCGCGTACATCGTCAGCACTCAACACCATGTGCGCCCCTTGCTGAATCAGTTTGTTGGGGCCTTCACTATATAGTGCATTGATAGGGCCTGGAATTGCCAATACTTCCCTCCCTTGCTCTGCGGCCAGGCGCGCCGTGATTATGGCACCCGATGTCGAAACTCCTTCAACAACAAGTACCCCTTCAGATAACGCAGATACGATGCGATTTCGCGCAACAAATAACCCGGGCGTTGGTTGCTGGCCGGGAATAGACTCCGAAAGCAGTAGTCCTTCTGCAACAATCTGCTGATACAACGCTTTGTGCTCTTGCGGATAGACCACGTCCACACCGCACCCCAGCACACCGATCGTATCACCACCTACTTCAAGCGCTTGCTGATGAGCCACTGCATCCACACCGCGCGCCATTCCAGACACGATTATAAAACCGTCTCGTGCAAGCTCACCAACCAGCTGTTGCGTGACCTGCTTTCCGTAACTTGTTACTTGTCTGGTCCCGACAACTGCCAGCACTCGTTTTGATTCAAGCGCCGTAAGCAACTCCCTATTTCCTTTGTAAAATAATCCTATTGGGGCATCAGAGAGCTCCCGAAGACAATCGGGATACAGCATATTTTGGTAACCGATAAATCCAATGTTTTGCTGCTTCAACCCAAAGAGTACGCGCTTTTGTGCATAGGTTGAGATTGCATGTGTTAATGCGGTGGCACGTTTTTCACCTATCACCTCCGACAGTTGTTGCTGTGTAGCTTTTCGCATAAGGCTACTACTACCAAAGTATTCTCGGAGCCGATGATAGGTGGTCGGACCGCAGCCGGGAATAGTTGCAAACAACAGATCATCTTGATCCTCTTGCTGTATCATATAAGTCATGTGTGCAGTGTAGCGCCACACCTTGTCAGTTCTCATGACAACCACCATGACAATCTATCCGACCATATTTACAAACACGAAAAATGAACTTGATCGCCAGTTACAGCTGGCGCAAAACCACTTCACCTGTGTGCAAATTGATATTGCAGACGGCATACTTGTTGAAGGATCAAGCCTGAGTCTTTCGGACGCTCTGTCTGTAATGCAACTCTATCCCCAACTCACGTATGACATGCATTTGATGGTAACTGATTACGACGCTGCGCTTACCACACTCGATACACTGTCAACCATTCGTGTGCGCTATGCGCTTGTGCATGCTGCTGCTCACCCCGATCCCATCATATTTATCCCTGATGCGCATCGGTACGCCGTCGGAATAGTTATCAATCCTGGCGAAAAACTAGAAACTATAAGCCATGTATATTCCCTCAAAAATCTTGCTGCAATACAGATTATGACCGTTATTCCCGGAGCTCAAGGAAGACCTTTTGAGAAAGATTCGCTCACATATATTGATCAACTTATTGCCATGCACTATACGGGTGATATTCTTATTGACGGAGCAGTGAATGAAACCACAATCGATATGATTACCGGACGCACACATAAGCCAACCATCGTCGGCCCGGGAAGCTATTTTTCAAAAGCCACTTCACCTGAAGAATATGCACAAAAACTGCAAGTGCTCAAAACACACATTGCAGACGATGCGTCTTAAGGAAGAAAATATCCCAAATATTGTGGGTGTTTTACAAGCTCCCATATATCCCACAAACTGAAGTGTCCGTCCTCATTAAAATCCAACGGCAACATGGGTCGCATCGTCACAATGTTCTCTTTTTCAGCAATCGTCACATAGGTCTGTCGCGGCAAGTATTGTTTGCTCAGCACCACAATTCGGTATCGCCCTCCCACATATACGTTTTTCACCCGATCCAAATGTACCACTGCGCCATCGCGCTTCAACCCTCGCTCCTTATAGACCAATCGCTCATTCTCATCAAACAGCTGAAGCTCAAACTCACGGTCTTGCTTGGAGCGAATACGTGGAAAGAGCCCCACACGCACATCAAGTGTGGGAAGTGGTAACACACGCACATTCCAACTACGCGAAAGCACCACATCGTCGTCTCGAACCAACTCCACTCGCCACTGCATAGGTCCTTCTTCGTATCCGCTATGAATATGCAAGTCAACTTCCTTTGTCTGCAGCGGCTCGATAGCATCAATATCGTCAAAAAAATACCGATATCCGGTACCCTGTGAGCGAAGACGCAACGAGTAGCCATCTTCACGATCCCAGATCGCCTGACCTGTGTTTTTAACCCGAATGGGAAATGTGTATGTGGACGCCACAAAGACTGATCGGGGTATCTGTGCTTGAAGTGCACCGGATTGATCCTGTACCGGCCTCCCTGCTACTTTCCCCATTGAACGCACAGCGTCGTACTGCGGATAGAACTCTTGCGCATTCGGCATTTGCCAGGAAAACGATAAAAACGGATCTCCTTGATAATTGAGTAAAAACGGTGTCACCGCTTGCACACGCCCATCGGCGAGCCATTGCTCATATGCTTGCTGAAAGTAGTCGGCCACGGTAGCGGGAGTCAGGCGATCGCGTGCCCAACCGGTTTCTGTGATAAAGACGGGAATATCGCGATCAAGCCCCAATTCTGATAAGAGTGACAACTCCCATTCATATCCACGAATACTGGTACGCCCGGAGTTGGCCGGGCTTGCTGAAAATCCAGGATTCGGATAGGAGTGCGAACTCAAAGCACCGATGTGTTCCAGTAGTTTTGGCTCTTTCTCAACGACTTCACGCAAATACACTGCTTCGTCCATGTATCGTGGCGGTTGCTGCGGTGCAGCTGCATCAAATCCGGCCAACATCACCACATACTCGTCACTCGCCTTGCGAAGTGCCTGCGCAAATGCGTAAGACACTTCAGCGTACGCCTGAGGATCAGTCTTCCCACCCCACTCTGCTCCATGATTTGTCTCATTAAACAATATGACATAGCGCTCTTTTACAACCCAGCGAAGTGATTCTAAAAACCGCACCCACTCCTCCGCATCACTTTTTTGCGGCACTTTCCACACTGCGCCATCTGGATGGGTAGCTAAGCGGATTATTGGGATGAGCCGAAGGCGGCGCAGACTATCAAATGTCTCCTGCCACTTTGCAACATCCCGATCATTGTCTTGAATTACGAGGGTCACATACCCCCACGATCCGCCGTTGGAATTGATGAGTTTTGCAGCTGACTGCTCATCCTCACGACTGGGAACAGCTAAATGAATGCCAAACTTGTTATTCGGAGGGGTCGGTGTCGGTGCATTTTCGGCCGCATAAGACACACCAACCCAAAGACCGATCCACAGAAAAACCACACCAACAACAGCAAGAGCGCGTCGCATATGAGTATTAGTCTACCATAACTAAAACACCCGCCAGAAATTCCTTTTGAGAACTCCTGACGGGTGTGAGTTGACGTTTAGTACATCAGCTTATCGCGTGACGCTGATGGTGCCGTTTTCTGCACTTGGCGCAGCCACAGTCACACGGCCAGCGTTGTTGATGACGGTGTAGCCGTTGGCATAGGTGCCTGCACAGGCTGTCTCGTCGATTTGAGCACCGTTATTGACGGTCGGATCGGCGGGAAGTGCGGCAATATATGTTGGGACAAGATCGGTGCAGATATCTGCCTCACCGGTGCCATTTCCGATGGTTGCGGCGGTTGTACCGATACCAGCAGGAAGTGCACCCTTGTTGTCTACCTGATACTGTGAAATCGCATTCAAGATCGCCGAAACGTCACTACTTCTTTTTGCGTCATTCGCCTGTGAGAATTGGCGTGATGGATTAATTGCAATCAGCGTGATTGCCAGAAGTACTGACAAAATACCAATTACGACGAGCAACTCAATGAGAGTAAAGCCGGATTGTTTTCGAATACGATTGAATGTGTTCATAATACATTCATTATGTCCGTATCGAAAATGAGATGTCAAGTCCAATTTAATCTATTTTGATCCGGGAAGAGCACGATTTTATCCGATTGGACTTTCGCATCAATGCTCAAATATGGTAGCATGAATTATGTATCCCATGCGCACCCGGGCGGGTCAGGCGATGATATTGCTTGTCGCGTTTGTCGGACTTGCCATGAGCATTATCACCGCGGCTGTAGCGGTGAATATTCTTGGTGGCCAAAATGCACGGGGTACTGAAGCCAGCACTGAAGCGCTCACTATTGCGCGAAGCGGCGTTGAAAATGCAATGATACAACTCATACGAGATCCCAATTATGCAGGTGAGACTCTGACTGTCGGCGAAGGCACCGCCACGGTAACTGTCACCGGAACCACAGAAAAAACGATTCGCTCCGTGGGGAACGTCCCTGATCACTCGCGCACAATCGAAGTTACTGCTTCCTCAAGCGGCGGTATCGTCTCAGTAGTTTCATGGAGCGAAGAATAACGTATGTCACACCCCCCTATCACCACCCTTCTCTACCTGCAAAAAACCAACATCACCTGGTATGATGCTGCTTCAAATCAGCTTGCCGCAGTTCCCCTTTCAGATGATTGTATCCGCGACATGGAGGTCGTCAATGCCGAACAGATTGCAACACTTCTGGAACCTCATCTTGCAAAGCAAGCAGCTACGCCCGGCACTGCGATTCTCATCATTGACTCGCCTCTTATGTTCTCCACCACCATACCCACTACGGCAGATAGTGAGGAAGCTGTCGAGAATTTTCTGGAACTGGTGCCGTTTGATATGGTCGCTGAGACACAAATTCCCGGGCAAAACGAAACAACCGTACTTGCCACCAATCAGTCGCTTATTACCGCGTTTCGTCGCATACTTCAAAAACACAATATTGCCCTCACCATGGCGCTTCCGCTTGGTATTTATGACGTCAGCAATCAACAACTGTCTCCTCTTGCCGCCTCTACGGCCCAACTGTTTATCGATCAGGCTCAGCAACTTGCTCCCTATAGCCTTCTTCAGACCTCCCCCATCAGCAAACCTGTACCAGCAGAACAAACCGGAACAGATGCAGAAACAGCAGAAACTGTGCCCACTCATAAACCCAGTTATGCTGATGAGGAAAAGAAAAAACCACATACACTGAAAGTGCTCGTCCCTTTGTTTGCCTTGCTTGTACTGGTACTCGTTGGCATGTTAGTCTGGCAACGACAACCACCGACACGCCCCACATCAACTCTTGCTCAAGCCAGTCAACCAACACAAACCAAACCAGCACAACCGACTGCCACCACTGCGACACCAGACAATTCAACACCGGTCAATGTATCCTCGATCTCAGTGCAGGTACTTGCGGCACAAGACGGCCTGGAGCGAGCCAAGGAGATCGGCACCACGTTTTCTCAGGCTGGATTTCAAGTCCTTCCTGACACGCAACAAACAGCAATTTCAACGAGCCAAACTATCATCTTTATTGATGCTACATATCCCAAATCAGTTCGCGATCGGGTTGAGACTCTTCTCAAAAAACATGTGGAGACCTACAGCGTTCAAGAAGCAGACAGTCCCGCAAACGGTGTGACAATCATCCTGGGAAGCAGCGAATAATTACGGAGTTCCCAGCGCATAACTGGTTTGATAGGTAGATTCTTCTTTCCCCACACCGACGCGTGTCTCGACACTTTCTATCGTATAAATCACTCGCACACTCGGTGTTATATCTGTGCCTTCTATGCGCGCAAAAGATATGCTCGTCACTCTTGTTTGCGGCGTATTGATGCGCACCCCATCAAGATACAATACACCAGACGATACGGTGTATGATGCGGTTGTTGCTCCTATCTGCAGCTGCAATTGTGACCCTGATGTGCCCGCTGTGGCAGGCACCGTGATCCCCTGGGCACGCGACATATCATAGCGCAGTCGAGCATCAATGTATCGAGCATCTCGTTCAACCACACTTACCGTTCGCGACTCCTGACTCACATCAAGCGCTTGGGTAAAAATCCGCGAAACCAAAAGAAGAACAATGCTCATGAGTCCGATATATAAGGCGAGCTCAATCGTGGTAAATGCCTGCTGCAGTGGCGATTTTTGAAAATGCATCATGGTGAATAATTAAAAAACATTCGCTCAAGCGTGGCGGTATTGTTGTAATCGGTGGTCGAAAACGTAGCTTTATACTGGAGACACTGCCCCGGATTTTCATACCCTGACCCGTCGTTGTCCAAAGGAAGTGTGTCGGTGTCATCAGTAAATGATGTTCCTGTCGTGCCATCCGGTCCTACATGCGTAAACGACACGCCGTCACAACTGCCGCTTACTGTGTCGGCGATACCGATCTGCCATGACAAGGAGGTGCCCGACGGGCGTGTGACAGTAGCAGTATAACTGTTAAACATAGCCGAGCTTCCTGCATCAAAAACAGGTGAGAGATATGTGCCTTGCTCCTGATAGGTGCCATCCGGACCCCCGGCAATAATCTTCACATCAGTCGCCGAATCTCCCGTGATGATGTACGCATAGGCATCTCCGTCTGTTTCTTTGACCGCAGCTACGCCATTAATTCCCTGATTAAAATCCAAACTTGCACAAAGACTCGGATTGGCTTCATCAGTGAGATCTAATACTTGGTATTCTTTGGAGTTAACACTATCGCCAGTTGCGTCATTTCCGACCAAAATAGCTCGGTTTTCGGCAGTATTTACCACGGTCGATTGCGACGGATCCATGCCACCCGCCTCATACCCGCCACCATTGGTACAGGGAGGATTGCTGGCAAAACCACCGACTAAAGAAGGAGCGCCTTTGTTTGAGGTGTTGACCGTAAAAAATTCTTTAAAATTATTGTCGTTGACTGAAGATATATATGCTCGTGTTCCGGCCGGGTTTACATAGACTGACTTACCCGATTCCAGGGAACTGCAGTTATTTGGCTCAATATTTATTCCCCCTTCAAGTCGCCACTGGGAACTATTGTTTGGATTAGTTGCATTAATAACTTTCAGCTCATCCGGCGTGCTTCCGATAACTGATACAAACACATATCGTGTTCCTCCCAAATCAAGCGCATAGATTTTACCGGCATAATCACCTGAATTGGCAAATTGTATGCGGGAACCGACTTGGGGTCGCGATCCGGAATGAGATGACACGTCAACTACATACAGATACTGACCCACAGCCAAATATGCCCTGTTTCCTAAAACAAATACACTGCGCCCGTCAGTTGATCCCGATGCATTAAAATACCCACTCTCCGCGTATATTTTTTGAGCCTGATTTGAGTAATTATTATGGTCTACTATGACCATCTCTTTTCCGTTGCTTGATGTGGCCAGATACGCGTAGTTCGTGTCGGCCCACACATCATATGTCTTGTAACCTTTAAATATGCCTTGCAACGTGCCCACAGGCGGATCGGTATTAGACACCGTCGTATGTTCATATGAAACAGTCGAAGAAGTCGCACTATTGCCGGAAGCGGTATAAATGTGGCCTTCCTCTGCCCAGATGGCATTGGGAGTAGCAGGCAAGTCGATCGTGGCGCCGGACAGATTGGGCTCACACCACTTTCCTTTTGTATTGGTCGCCAACTGCACTTCACCGTCTTGTGAGATGGCCACTGCCGTAGCAGTAAATGTGCCTCCCGCAAAATCAGCTGAAGTAGTCTGCTCGTACCCGGCATTGTCCAGAAATCGGGTCATAAACAAACTTGTTTCAACCGATTCGCCAGGTCCTCCCCCCCAACTCACCCGCAGCGTAATTTCTTTCGTCGAAGGATCTACCACACCACCCGATTCCACGATCGCTCCGGTGCCGTCCACACGCTGCACATCCGACACGATAATCTCACGCGTATATCCATCCACTGACTCGCTACCGCTTGCCAGCTCCCATGCTCCCCCAGCAACTGCCGGATGATAGGTGCCGTTTGTTGCAATAGCATCCCACGAACCTTCACGCACGGCAAGCATCGCCGTTTTGGCCTCACGAAGCAGCAGAGTCGCATTAAATCGCTTCTCCTGATTGACCCGTCCGTCACGTGTCGCCACAAATCCTCCCAGAAGCGCCGGCACCACCACCATCAAAAGCGCAATAGCCAGTAAAAGCTCAATTAACATCTGTCCTGCCTGTCGTGATACATGTGGTGTATGCATGATTACTGAGTCAAAATACCAAGGGTATTCCATTCAAACGATTTCGTATTTCCCGTCACCTGATCTGTCAACACAACCGAATTGTGGGCACCATCATAGTTTGCCAGCTGCCCGCTACCTGTGGCAAACACCAGTTGTTGGTCAGGCAGATCAATCGTTGAAAACCCCAGCGTTTGCGGCAGATCGACCACCACATTGTCAGGGTCACTTGCGCTATAGGTGTTGCCGGCAAACAAGATGTAGCGATCCGGCTCAAAACGCACACCATGTGGCTCATTACTGTTGCCCGCTCGATCATACCCCGTCATGGCCTGTTGCTGCTGATTACCGATTTCCCCCAGGAGTTGATCTGTCACGCTTTGCAGGCTGACTTGCTGTGTGATGCGCCCGGTGCTGACTGTACCGAGTCCGATAAGGAGTAAAAACAGTCCGAAGACAATAATTACCTCAATCAGAGAAACGCCACTTCTGTCGGTTTTACTACAAATCCACTTCATACTCTGCCGATTAAATATTACTGTGAATAACTCCAAGACCCGTTTTTTCTCGCTCGCCATATTCTTTTTGAAATGCTGCAAATGCTTCATCTGTATATATCATGACGCTAAAACTGAAGACTGATCCGCGATTTTGTCCCTCAGAAAACGCTGTCATCTTTCCTTTATGCATGTCGATTATGGCGCGACTGATATATAAGCCGAGTCCCGATCCCTTAGCATCGCTCTTATTCACTTTATATGAAGTACCTACAAAGCCGAATTTTTGAAACAGCACGGCCTGATCTTCCTGAGCGATGCCGACTCCGTTATCTGCTACCCGCACCACTACCATATCATCACCCACTTCAAACGATATCTTGATCAGCCCGCCTTTGGGGGTAAATTTGAGTGAATTACCAATCAGGTTGATAAGCACCTCCTTGATCTTGTCGCCGTCCACCAATACTGCTGGCAGCGCACGCTTGACCACCGTAATTCCAATTTCAAGCTCAGCAGCACGCGGCGCCACTTCCAAAATCACCTCATCAACCAGCTTCATCAGGTCGCCCTTTTGGATATTCATATCCATGCGACCGGATTCGATGCGGGAGATATTGAGCATCTCGTTCACCAGATTAATCAGACGATTGACAGACACGTAGGTATGCTCCAGGTATTCGCGCTGCTTCGGCTGCAGATTACCGGTTCTGTTGTTGAGAAGCATCCACACATAGGATTTGATTGCCGTCATGGGGGTACGCAGTTCGTGCGAAGCGACAGATACAAAGTCGTCTTTGAGCCGATCCAACTCCTCCAGTTTTTCGTTTGCGCTTTGAATTTGTTGATACAAGAGCGCATTATCAAGGGCAATGCCGATGACGCTCGACAGGCGGGATATAATGTCTTTTTTAAACGTGGATACATCTTCCCTGTCTTCTTTCAAAAGAAGAATCATGGCGCCCAGATTCTGTCCGCGAATGGTGAGCGGATAGGCAATCACTGTCTTGATTTTGAGAGTTTGCTGCACCATATCGACATCGCCGGCATCTTTTGCGTGTACAAGCAAATCAGACAGGCGTGAGCTGGTTTTTCGTTGATGCTGCAGGATCGCCTGATTAACCAGATTCTCCTCTGCATCCGGCATAATCATGAGCCCGTTCATACATGAGGCAATTGTGACTTGCTCGCTACTGTCTTCAGCATTTTGACCGATAGCCACAGGAAAGAGCGCGCCATGTGCGCGGTCTCGCAGCATGAGCATCATGCCTCGAAACCCGGCCACATCCACCACCAGCCTCACGACCTGATTCGCAATCTGTGTCGCATCATTTACCGACCCCAGAATGATTTCATCGATACTTCGAAGGAGTGACAATAGTTTGTTCGTCTCCGCAAGCTGCAGGTTCTTTTTATAGATTTCCTGGGTTACGTGTGCCAGGTCATTGGGCTCTGTGGAGCTTTGTGGAGCCGTATTTTGCGGAGTTTGGGTGCTTGGAGATTGTGGCGCAAGGGGGGTCTGGGTCTGTATATTTTCCAATGCAGATGCGGTCGGTGATGGCTGCTGAATATCATTCCCCATTCTTTCATGATACTATGCCCCCGCCTCAAAAACTCACCTATCCATCAACTGTCTTTGTATGTATGGGATGAAGCGAACCTGCTTCATCACACAGCAAACTTTCTGTTATCTGGTCTTCAAACGATACTGGCTGCGGCATTTGATCTTCTTCAACACCATTAGTATTGGGTGAGAATAATTCTCGTGTAATTTTGTTACCGTAAATATAAGTAAGTGCAATAGCAAGATTCTCAGGTGTCAGGGCAATCTCTAGCGCCGTATTGACCTGATCAAGTCCTCGCGAAGCAGCCAATGTACCCCATGTTGCACCAAATACCGCGGAGTGCTTTGCTATGAGCGCCTCGATTTTTCGACGCTTCATTTTTCGTATATCCAGTTTTTTCCGCATCAGCTCATCATTAAATCCAACCGGAGCACCAACGATTGCCGTATTGAGAATGCTTGCTCGATCGGCAAATTTTTCTTTTATCTTGCTCACTTTTTCCCTTGTACGAATCATACGGCCGCTTTTTTCAACCTCCGGTTTTTTCGGCTCGTTTTCGCCCGTAAATATTTCTGAAAGATTGGAGCTGATTAATCCCAATTGCTGTACTATCGGCCTATCTGATTCAATCCAGGAAGAAGGATCCTTTTCAGATAATGCACTTCGGAGCATCTTCTCGTTCCAGTGAAGTGCAATATCATTCCAGCCGGCAACCGCCAAGCCGGTCGCACCCGCAGCTGCTAAACGAGCAGTACTTCCGCTCATTGACTGTTCCATCAAGCCAACAGCTGCAGCATTTGCGGCAAGCGCCATTCCGTCTTCGCCAAAATAATATATGCCGTATACACCTGCTCCCACACCTTTTGCAACCTTGCGCAATCGAGATTCACCATGCTTGGAGACTCTTTTGGGACGCTCTTTCTTTGCAGATTCAGCAGATGTTGATGACATGCTTTCAACAGCACCATGAATCATGGCAGGGTCTGCTCCCACTAACTGCGCTGCGCACGCTATAGTGAGAACGCCGGCCGTTTCTGCCGCTTTTTTTGCACGCGAGTACGCTCGCTCTTTACGAGAAGTAGTACTGGCAATATAGTTAGATTCAATTGCAGTCATATGCTATAGGATATTATAGCATACTGTGAAGAGGGCTTAAACGAGTAGCGATGGCCGTTGCTGAGGAGGTATTTCATTCAGATAATCTTTTGCTGCTTCTTTACACACTTCCACTGACGCCTGCCCGAATAAATTCCTATATTGCTCTACAAGCTTATCAACGATACTTTTTTTATCACCCTCAAGCTCGACTTCTTTTATGTTCCAATCAATTCTTATTCCAGGCACTTTCTTTGCCTGCTCTAAAGCAATTGGACCAATTATACCTTCCTGCTCTTGGATTATCCTAACCGCTAATTTATCAAGTATATCCATACTATTGATAATCTCTCATGGAGATCAGCGCCAAAGCCATCAGCGCAAATGAAAAAATATACATCAGATCGACCGGACCGCCATTGTAGTAAGTACCCGTAGCTGACCTATAATAAAAAGTGTAGTCCGTCACATATTGCAGCAAAAGCGCAGATGAGAATAGAAGCATTTTTGGTTTCATTTTTCCACCTAATACGCCTCGCGAAAGCTCAAATGTAATCAACGCCAATGATATAACAACTGCTTCACCAAGAGGCTGTCCAAAGTCAAAAAAGGTTTTTAATGGATCTGTAAAGTCTGGACTTATATCTTTTAAATAAATAAAGTAAGAAGTTATTAGCATCACGAACGGAATCGCAACTATCACGATTTTTTTCTTTAAAAATCTAAGTGAAACATTGGCGCCAGTTGCTCTAGCAAAGTAGATAGTCCCCATCCCATAGAAGGGAACTATTGCAAAATATCCTAGATCAGCAATTGAGGGATAAGGCACTTCAACACCAGACAAATTGTAGTAAGTCCACATTGTTTGTCCAAACCATAGTGAAAGAAGACCTAGCGAATAATAAACAATTCCTTTACCAACTGCACTCCGTAGGCCTCCCCATTTTTTAGATATTACGAGACCATATATGCCTCCGATAAGCGCGATGAGTGCATAAATACCACCAAAATAATATACTTCTTTAACCTCTTTCAAATCCAAGGCCAAGATTCTAAACCACCAATAAATCAACGAGAGGAGAAGAAGAGAAAGAAAGAGTGAGACTTTATTTTTTACGATCGTTTTGACTACGTCCACACCCTCAATATAGTGAGACTAGAAAAAATTGTCAAGCATTTTATTCGACCATACAAATAATTGACACCTTAACTAAGCTTTATTATTTCAAGCGCACCTAGACCGTTTCCTAGTTTGTTTTTTATACGGAATTGGTGTGCTCCTTCACCAATATTATCAATTGCCAAAATCTTATCACCATTCACTGCATTTGTTGGACCTAGTAAGACATTTTCGCCCAAGACTATTACTCCACTCAGCCTGATTGCATTTGCACGAAAGTCTTTTCCTACATTAAAATCAACTAACACGTCTAGATCCAAGGGGACGATTCCTTTTTCAAAATCATAAGAAGCAATTTTTGCCTTATCACTTACGGGATTAACTCGCGTCTTACACCAACCCTCTTTTTCTCCAGAATCATAAAATGGCCACTCGTGTTTTGGAGCGAGAATTTGATATCCGTAATACTCATTATCCACATCAACGAGATCAACATATGTTTCATACCGCGCAGGAATAACTTTTGTGTCGGGAACTATAACCTCCCTTTCCCACAAACAGTTCATCGCAGGCGCCTGCATTTCATCCATCAGTCCTGTGTCAATTATTTCAGCAATAACGACGTTAGCCGCAGGTAGATCTGCCGTCATAATATCCTCTTCAACAACCACTATAGTATCTTCAAGCCCGTTTTCTTTCACAGACCTACGAAGCGCTGAAGCCAGCATGTGATCTATCTCAACCGCATACACTCTCTTTGCACCTGCTTTAGCAGCGAAGAAAGACAATATGCCACTACCAGAACCCACATCTATTACAATATCGCCCTTGCTGACGCGCTGCGATATAACGTCGCCAAACGTCTTAGTTCTCTTCACATCTTTTAGGCACATGTATGGAAAATCAGTATTAGACCATATGTGTTCGGGTGGTTTATTGTTGCTCATATCCAATTTTGTGACTGATAAACAGCTAGAACAAGTGCGCACTCATATTTTTGAGTAGATTTTTTTACTGCACAAAGACTATGAAGTCGCTCTGGTTCAAAAGCAATGTTTCTGAATCCACACATATCCTCTAGTGTTCCGGTAATCAGATCTTCAAGCTCCTTTTTCACCAGATTTTCTTCACCACCTTCTGCTTCATGTTCTACAAAAAAACCTCTTCCATCATCAAGTTGATACCAGCCTATTCCTGCCCCTATGCATTGACCCACCTCGTCACTTCGATGCTCAGCTTTCACCACATACAGTCTCTTGCCAAAGTCCTCCTCAGGAGTGGTGTATTTTTGAATTGGAGATATTTTTGAATTTGGAGGAATAACAGAAGAGAGCGGGATGAGGTTGTAGTTGGACACCCCCGCATTTTGCAATGCGCAATCAAAAGAAGCTAAGGACGTTTTGCCCGCTCCAATTGCGGATATGATTTGAATTTCCATAGTGCAATAGATTCGTAATTGTTACTTTCATAAAACAACTTATAGTATTTAGATCTGATTATACATACGAATTAGCATATTGCAAGCATGGACGAAGCGATTTTGTCATGAATCATGACAACTTGTCATGGACTTTTCGCATCATAAGGCTTAAAATCCAGAAAAATATGGTATAAACTATCAGTAATCAATTCAAATGCCATAGTATTAGATCATGCAAAATGAACCAACATTTGCAGAGCTATTCAAAAAATATAGACTGCGCGCCCAGATCACTACTCTCGCCGAGTTTGCCAACCTATTGGCCGAGGAAGGTATGGTCTATGAAAATAGTTTGTTTAGCAGGTGGCAGAGTGGCGACCGCACACCCAAGGACCGCAAGACTCTCCTATCAGTAATTCGCGTGTTTGCAAAGCAAGGCGGCATCCGCAATCAACAACAAGCGAATGAGCTACTGCAAAGTGCCAGCCAATATCCGCTTACTCAGCTTGAGCAAGAAGACTTTGAATCAAATACATCTACTACGAAATCAAGTAGCAATGAATTGGTTGAGTATGAAAAAGTCGCCGCCCAGATTCCGAACGAGGCCATCGACCTTCTTGCGCTTACCGTAAGCGCGATGAATCACACCATTGCCAATAGAAGTGAGGCGCGGCTTTTGTCAAAGATTGCAGTTTTTGCTGAGCGCCTACATAAAATCAAGCTAACCCGCTCCACTTCATTTCTGATCGCCTTTTATATTCCATTACTCATATGGTGTATCTCACTCAACCTGGATGGATCCAAAACTACCATGTCCAATGCCCTGTACGGACTCACCTACGCCTTCTTGCCAGTAATCGCGGGAGTCTTTGGCATAAATAGCGCTTACAAATGGGGAGGGATCAAGAGCTCAATGGGTAAAGCACTCTTTTATCTATCGTTCGGCCTCATTACGTGGGGATTCGGAAATATTGTTTGGGCATTTTATGTCATAGCGCTCCATGTAGACGTACCTTATCCTTCCTTCGCCGACGCACTCTATATGGTGAGTTGGCCGCTATGGGGCATCGGCATATATCACATCTCTAAGGCAGCCGGAATTACTTTTCAAATAAGAAAGAAGTCCACAATAATACAAATAGTCGCTCTGCCAATATTGATGATAGCATTTTCGTTTTACCTCATTATCAATGTGGCAAGAAGCAGTATCCTGCTAGATAATGGCGATATATTCAAAGCATTCTTTGACCTTGGCTATCCATTTCTGGACGCGGTACTTGTGGCCGAGATCTTCCTTATGTTTGGCCTCACATTCAAACAGGTGCAAAAACGATACCGTGCGCCGCTCATCGTTTTGATGCTGGGCATCTTGACCAATTATGTTGCAGATTTCGTGTTTTCTTATACCACTACAAAGGGCATGTTTTTCGACGGATCTTACTATGACATGCTCTTCCCCAGCGCCATGCTCCTCATCGGTATTGCCACAAATTCATTTGAGGAAAATTAGTGACAATTTATAGAATGCAAATTATGAGAACACACACATTCGGGGAACTTTTCAAGCTATTTAGGCTTCGGGCCGGAATAGAGACGCTTTCCAGCTTTGCCAATATGATGGCAGAACATGGCATGGTCTATGAAAATAGTCTCTACAGCCGCTGGCAGCGCAATGAGCGAATCCCGCGAGACAGAAAGGTGCTTCTTCTTGTGGCCAAAATCCTGAATGAACATAAGGGAATCACTTCAAAAGATGAGGTCAATCTTCTACTGGAAAGTGTAGACCAAAGAGAATTGACGGATCTTGAGGAGCAAGATTTTACTTTTGAAATGAGCCATGGAGTGGATGAGCTGCTTCAAAATAAATCTACAACTATGGAATCAGTGAGTCAAAGTGAGCTTAATTTATGGAGATACTTCAAAACACACTTACTTTCTTCAAGAATAGCGTGGCTTATTGGCATAGCATTTTTAATTCAGTCAGTTCTTTTTTACTGGATTTGGAATCAAAATCTTTTTGGTACTGTGCAATCATATGTCTCTGGCTATGCATATGGATATATTGCGCTTATTGGAATCTCATATGGGCTCAGAAATCTGCATATGGCAAAAAACAGAGACTATACTGGGCGTCCACAAATCATCAGATGGTTATGTCTTGGACTATTGAGTCAATTCATCGGATTACAAATCTGGACTGCCTACAACCTACAAGGTGTTGAGGTGCCTTATCCATCAATTGCAGATTTTGGCTACTTCGGCCTAATACCTTGCTACACTTACGTAGCCCTTTGGCTAGCTGCACCAAGTTTGTCGGACAACCTGGCTTACTTTATAAAAAGAAAGGGGTTGTTCATCTTTACTCCTATTCTTTTCAGCATGATGTTGATTTTATTCTACTTTATAACAACGTATAGTTTCAGTGTTCAGAGCACCATATCAAACTTTTTCGACATAATTTATCCCTTGGGCGAAGCACTGCCTATGACGCTGTTATTGTACGCGCTTGTGCTTAAAACAGAAAAAAAGGTGCGTGTTGAAAAAATAAATTCAATCATCATCCTTGTTGGATTCTTTTTACAGTTTCTTGCAGAGTATTCATTCATTTTCTCCGCAAAACTTGAGTCATACGTTAATACTGGCTTTATTGACTACATTTACTGCATCTCGTACACCTACATGGCGCTAACTATCGTTATGCTTACCAATGTCAACAAGCTCTATAATCCAAACACCGCTCTGGAAGAGGCAACCTCTTCAAAGCACAACCCAAACTCCAGTCGCCTTCTGAGCTCATACAATCCGATTCAGAATTGACAGAGTGGGCATGGTGGGTGTACAGTATTTACATGGCCCGCATATTAATCGCAGAGGATGAGCAGGAACTACGCGACCTCTACAGCGAAGTGCTTCGCAACGCAGGATTTGATGTAGACACCGCCGAAGACGGGCAAGTGGCACTCAATAAGATCAAAGCAGGCGGGATAGATATCGTGCTTCTTGATGTGATGATGCCGCTTCTGGACGGACTTGGAGTACTGACAGAACTTAAAAACAGCCAGGTTCCGAATCTCCCTCCGATCGTCATGTGGTCAAACCTATCACATGAGCCGGCAGTCGCCCAAGCCATGCAGATGGGCGCCAAAGAATATCTGGTCAAAGCTAATATCACCCCCGATCAGCTGATCGCAGTTGCACAAAAATACACGGGAGGTGCAGCCCAGCCCGGCACACCTCAACAAGCAGCGGCGCCTGCAGAAGCACCGGCGCAAACACAGCCTACTGAACCGACTCCTGCACCTCAACAACCTCAGCAACCTGAAGCTGCTCAACCTCCTACGCAACAATAATCAATACTCTTCTGCCGGGGAATAGAATTCAATCTCAAAACGAGGATCGTGCGCAAACGGCACCACGAAGATATTAAATCGAATTCGACGATCATGTCGCTTATCATAAAATGTTTTTACTCCGTAACGCGTCATCATGGGAATATTCGATGTTTCATTCGCCTGCTGCCACACCATGCGAAACAGCTGACGCCGCATTAGTCGTTCTATTAAATCCCGATACCACCGCTCGTGGACAACACTTCTATGATGCGTACGAAAATGCATTACAAATCGTAATAAGTTTGCATGCCACAAAGCAGTATCTGCTCCCTTAAGGTATTTGTTGTTTACAAACTCCGGATCAAACACAATATCCAAGGCAAACGGCTTTGCTTCCTCCATGTGAGAAACATCTTTTGCACTCATCCCCAAAAGATCTGCATGTGTTTTATTTATGGTGATAATGCGCCAGGTAAAATCATAGAGCACTGCTGAATATGGCCACTGCTCGAGCGTCGGCATCACTTCCTTACGAACCTTCTCTATCTCACTTTGTGTCGGCTGATAGTTGCCCACTAAAAGCAATTCATTTGATGCGCTTTTGTGCAGATGCAATTGTTGCACGATCTGATCAACAAGCTGGCGTGGTGGGTGCGATACCTTGCCCGATTCAATTTGCTTGACAATATCTGTTGAAGAATGTCCCAAATGAAGCGCCAGTTCTTGCTGAGACAAGTTGCATTGCATACGATAGCTGCGAATCATCTCACCAAACTTTGCTACTGAAGATATGTCACCTATACGATTTGTAAGTGACAGCACTTCTTGAATTTCAGGGTCAGACAAATTCCCCAGTCCGGCAAGTTCAAATAGTTCATTTACTGCATCAATGGTATGTATGGCTCCGCTATCAAACAGTACCTGTGCGATAGCCAACAAGGCTCTGCGCGAAGGCACACGATCTCCGCTTTGCCAGCGACTGAGCAAGCTGACCTCATATACTTGCTTGCGCTGAGCAAGCAGATCTGCAAATTCAGACAGTGAGTGGATGTCTGCCATGAGTCGATACTTCTTGAGCATTTCTCCAAATTGTTTGCGATGAGATACTGTTTTGCTTGTCATAATAACCTACTGTGGATTTTATACCCAAGAAAGTGCTTTGTCGATGACAAATTGTCATGGAAATATACGCGAATCTGCTTTATCGCGTGCGGAAGTTGCCGATGAGGCCGTAGATAGGGGCAATGATAGAGAGCATCATGCCGCCGATCATGACACCGACAATGACCAGCATGATCGGCTCAATGAGCGTGGTGGCAGTCTCCAGTGAGCGGCTCACTTCACGATCCAGATGGTCGGCAATTTCACTCATTGCCTCGTCCAGCGTGCCGCTTTTCTCCCCTGCTTCGACCATGCGAATCACCAGAGTCGGAATGATATTTTTATGCTCTCGTAACCCCACAGAAAACGCCCGTCCGGAAAGCACCTGTTCGCGAATGCCACGCACCACCTGACGCATTTCGCGCTTGTACATCACGTCCTCCATAAGCTCCAGCGCCGACACGATCGGAATGCCGGCAGATAGGAGCATGTACATATTGCGGGTGAAGTTGGTGATATCAATCTGGCGCATCAGGCGCGATATCAGAGGGAGCGAAAACAGCACAGAAAACACCATCTGTCGATTTGTCCGATACCATAGAATGAAAAACACCACCAAGACCACAAAGCCGGCCAGAAGAGGCACATAGTATGCCAGCACAAATCGCGACAGCGCGATCAAAAGCACAGTCGGAAGCGGCAGATCAGCATTCATGCGCTCAAATACCGTTGCGATGCGCGGCACCACAAAGGTGAGAATCAGCGTAAACACCGCACTAAATACCAGCAAAATCATCAAGGGGTACGTAAATGCACCGCGCACATGATCCATAAATTCCTGCTGTTTACGATAGTTTTCGGCAAGCTCACGCAGCGTACTATCGAGGGTACCCGCTTCTTCTGAAGCATGAATAATATTCAGGCTGACTTTATTAAATATCTGCGGAAATTTGGCCAGTGATTCGTGCAGATGAATGCCCTGATTAATATCTTCTTTGATCGTCTGCAGAAGCACTTTCTGCGAACCTTTAGCGTCCTCCATCAGCGAGTCGATCGCATCAATGATGGAAATACCGGCCTTCAGCATGGTCGCCAGATTCGACATGAGGGCAATTTTGTCGTTGGTAGATATGTGGATCGACGACGTTTGCATGTATTTACTATAGCAAAAATCACCTCTGTCAGGCGCGCCAGAATCAGCCTCACTTTGACTTTCTCCCCCTTCGCGCGCTATCATTAATAGGTATGCCGTATCAGTCACTTCTGACCAATGATCAGCTGACACAGATGCTTCTGCAAAGTGGCGTCACAAAGCCCCAAGATATTCAGCAAGCTCAGACATTTGCCATCAATAATCAGATGGCTCTTGAAGATGCGGTCGTCGAAAAAAATCTCGTCACCGATGAAGTGCTCGGAGCACTGATGGCAAAGACGCTGCAACTGCCTTTTGTCGCACTCTCCAAAGTATCTATTCCGGAGACCGTATTTCACATCATCCCCGAATCAGTTGCGCGCCGGCAAAACACCATCGCCTTTGATCGTACCGCTGATGGCGTCAAAGTTGCGACTATAAACCCCAAGAATACTCCTTTTTTCACCTTACTCTCTCAAAAAACCGGCGAGAAAATCATTCCGTATCTGGCTACCCATCGCGACATTCAAAACGCCTATCGCATCTACCGTAAGGATCTGCAAAAAGCGTATACCATGTTGGTGCAGGAAGAGGATGAGCAAGGGCAAACACTGTCGATTGAACCGCCGGTCGCCCGCATCGTAGACACCATCATCGAGTATGCTGCGCAGGACAAAGTCTCAGACATTCATATCGAACCGCAGGAAAAAAATGCACTGGTACGTTTTCGCATCGATGGTATATTGCATGATGTATTGACCGTCAGTCGTGAGATACATGATCGTATCGTGACGCGTCTGAAAGTCCTGTCAAAGCTGCGCACAGATGAGCACTTGGCTCCTCAGGACGGTAAAATCCGTATGAAGCTTGATGATGGTGATCTCGATCTTCGCGTGTCGATTTTGCCGGTCACCGAAGGAGAAAAAGTCGTCATGCGTCTTCTGTCCTCGCACATGAGCCAATTGTCGCTGAGCGATCTGGGAATCAGCACAACAGACCTGAAAAAACTGGAGCGAGCCTACACCAAATCATTCGGTATGATTCTCTCAACCGGCCCGACCGGATCGGGAAAAACAAGCAGCATCTATTCTATCTTGAAGATTCTCAACACCCGCGAAAAAAACATCACCACCATTGAAGACCCGGTGGAGTACCGTATCCGCGGCGTCAATCAGATTCAGGTAAACACCAAGGCCAATCTCACCTTTGCATCAGGGCTTCGCTCGATACTGCGTCAGGATCCGAATATCGTATTTGTCGGCGAGATCCGCGACAATGAGACTGCCGGAATCGCTGTAAATGCTGCCCTTACCGGCCATTTGGTACTATCAACACTGCACACCAATGATGCGGCAACAGCGCTGCCGCGCCTGATCGACATGGGTATTGAGCCGTTTTTGGTCGCGTCGACAGTAAATGTCATCATCGCCCAGCGCCTGGTGCGACGCATCTGTGAATCCTGCCGCACCACATACCTGATTGACGAAGAAGAGCTCAAAAAACATCTTCCTCCTGAGACCATTGCCAAACACTATGTCCTCAGCGGCACCAATCGCCAGATCAGATTTTACAAAGGACAAGGCTGCAAGATTTGTCACTTTACCGGCTACAAAGGGCGTATCGGTGTCTATGAAGTTTTGGAGATTACCCCATCAATCAGAAAGCTTATCGTAGACAAGCGCGAGTCAGATGCCATTATGCGCGCAGCACTTGATGAGGGCATGACCACTATGTTGGATGACGGCCTGCAAAAAACGGCCAAAGGAGTAACCAGTCTGGAAGAAGTGTTACGCGTCACCAAAGTAGAGTCAGGCGAGACCGAGCAGCTTCAGGCACCCAGTGCCTGAGATTCTTGCTGTGAAATATCTACATCTGCCCGTTTCAAAAGCTCCAATCCTCCTTGATCCTTCTCATGGCGCTTGTCATACACGACTCGCTTTATATGGGCATTTATAAGCATTTTTGCACAGGTAGTGCAGGGAGCATAGGTGGTATACAGAGTCGCGTCGCGAGTCGACATACCGTGAAGTGCAGCCTGAATAATGGTGTTGAGCTCCGCATGGATACAAACACACGATTCTTTGGACTCGCCGGATGAGATTTTTCCTTCTTGTCTGTCCTGACAGCGCTGACAACCACCATCATCACAGTTTTTTATACCATGGGGTGTGCCTGTGTAGCCTGTTGCGATAATGCGCTTGTCGCGCACCATGACTGCTCCCACTTGCGGCGGCCTGATGCAATTGCCGCGCTGCTTGACCACATGGGCCAACTGCATAAAGTATTCATCCCAACTCGGTTTGGTATTCATACGATAAGTATATACAAAGGGTTGACGAGTGTCGGAGCGGCGGGACTTGAACCCGCGACCTCACGCCCCCCAGACGTGTATTCTAGCCATCTGAACTACGCTCCGTTGCAGCTGATCAAAACCCCATTATACCACTTTTCCCCCGCACTAAAAGAAAAGCCCCGCCACATTTGTGGCGGGGCCTCTGCTGCACAACTCCTACGTGTTAGGGTCGCACATTATGCTGCCTGTTGCTGATCTACATCACCTTCATCATCAGATGCAGTCAGTGCATCAGTCAGGCTTTTTACTTCAGCCAGTTTGGATTCAAGCTGCGCCTTCGCATAGCTTCGTCCTTCACTGTCTTTTCGCATCCAGGTGAAGTAGGCTTTCTCGAGATTGGCCTTATCATTTTCACCGATACCTTTTGCGAATTTACTGCTTGCAAATGAATCAGGGTATTGCTCTCCATTGGGTCGCATCAGTCCGCTTCCTGATCCTTCTCCGCCTGCGGATGCGCCGTCTTCAGACGCACTTAATCCTGCGCTTCGCATGCGGCGACTTATTTCACCTGCAGCGGCACCGGCTGCAGTAAGCGCTCCACCAAGACCAGCAAGATCACCGGTCTCTACTCCCGTTCGTGGGAGTTCTGGCTCATCCGTCTCCGGAGGCGGTGGGGTCTTTGTTGACTTGGCCTCAAAGAGCACGATAAACGGCACGCTCATCTCTTGGGAATGTTCACTCGTGTCAGTGGTCACCTTCGGAGGAATCTCGGTCGGCGTACACACCAGCGCAATCGTTCCTTCACCGGCTGAGATCAGGCGAACATCGCCATGTGCTTTGGTGAATGAGTAAAAATCTCCACTCCATCCAACTGTCTCAAGTGCTTGGCCGACGATGCCGTCAATCTGTATATTGACGCTACAAATAGCACTTCCGTCTGCCGCTGGTATTCCTTTTTCAGGAAGCGTGACCTTGGATACATAGTGAGCCACGCCGTTCTCATCGGTCACGACTTCAGCAACACCGCCACTGCTCATAAGGGGTTGATCAACATTCGGATCGAAGCCCGGTTTCTCTCCCTCATCGTGTGCGGCAAGCATTGTCTGCTCGGCCAGTTTTTCACATCCGGCCTTCGGCACAATGCTTTGCTCGATTGATCCGCCCGCAACATAATCAGTCGCCTTTGCTTCAGACAGGCTTCCATAGGTGCCGAGCGCCTTCCCCTCTGCATCCTTAAAGGTGTAGCTCACACTGTCTGCGATAAGCGATGGGTTGTCCACAGCGCATGTCTCTACTTTGCTGCCGTCAGGCATCGTCACCTCAAACAGGCCGCCTTGATATTTGACAGGAGCTTCAGTCTCGATCGGGCCGACTGTTCCTTCAGGAGGATAACTCTTGGTCTCGATAGTGTCGGTCGTGGTCTGCTTCCAGTTCATGGTGGCGATAAGCGTTGATCCGTCAAAACTTGCGTTTAGTGTCTCTGAGATGCTGATTTCCCCATTTTCATTTTGGGTCACCGTACGACCATCCTTGGTAAAGAGCCCTACATTACTCTTAGCATCTTTTACTACAATGAGTTGATCCTGCAGTTCAGGATGATCTTTCATTATCTCCATGGCGTCATGCATCATGCCGGTAGCCATCGCTTCAACCTGCGACTCATCCACTTCATTTCCTGACGCATCAGTCATATTGACGGATTCACTCTTGGTGCTGCCGATCACTGACTGCTCAACGCGTCCTTCAACAGCCGCCACATCCACTGCCTCTGGAGCTTGCTCGCCCTCAGCAGGAGTCTCTGACTGCTGGCCTTCCACTGTGATCGTGGAATTGGAAGGATTATCAGCGTCTATATTGACTTGGGCAGACTGACCATCAGCTTCGACTGTGGAGCTCTGATCAGGCATATCAACCACCTGTTCCTGTGCGGGAGTTGCATCGGCTGTGGGGGTCTCTGAAGCTCCTGCTGCACCGCCAAGCGCACCGACGCCTACAACTGCAGCTCCGGTAAATGCGGCAACTTTCTTTCCGAGGCCGGAAGATGTATCATCGCCCGCATCAGGTGACGTAGCGTTCTGCTCACGCACTGCCGCTTGAATATTGGCAAGCGCCTCATCAATAGAGGAGGCTGCGCCGTCATCTTTGGTTTCATCACTCATCGCGGGTGCTTCAGCAACCGGAGTCGCGACAGCAGGTGCTTCTGCGGGAGTTTGCAACGCTTGTGCAATCGGTTCAAATCCACTACTTGCTTGTGCATCAGCACGACGTGCCGCTTGTGCATCGGGACCGTAGCCAGCATGGGCCGGTTCAGCAGCTTGAGCTTTTGCATCGGCAGCCATCTTATCAAGCCCCGCAGTAAATGCCGCATGTTCCGGCGTTCCTTCAACTACATTTTTGTTTGCCGGTTCAGCAGAGCCGGTTCCCGGTCCGGTCATTTTTGATTCATTACCCAAGAGATGGCGCAGCTTTGCCAAAATACCTTCTTTATGATGTTCGGGCGTAGTTGGTGCAGCAGATTGTTCGGAAGCCGCTGGAGCGGGTCCTTCTGCTTTTTGAATCTGCGGCAAGGCATCAATTTGTGCTTGGTCTACTTGTGGTACGCCTTCTGACATAGGTGTGGGTATAAAAATACTAATGACCCAAGGTGTGGATCGATACGTTCAGAATAACAGAAAAAATGGGGCCTACGCAAGCGCAATATATATACAATTACCCCACTCCACTTGCAAAAGACACACCCAACCAGTACAATGTTCGTACATACGAACAATTAGGACACTATGACACTTACTGCCACGCGCGAAGACTATATCAGAGAGATTGCCCGCCTTTTGTATACTCATGAGGTGGCACGCCCTGTGGAAATAGCCAAACGCCTCGGCCTTGCTCGCTCCACCGTGACTGAGCGCCTCCAATCACTACAGCAAGACGGGTACGTAGAAGGCGGAAAGTATCAGTCAGTGACACTGAGCAAAAAAGGACAGCAAGTTGCTCGATCGCTCACCCGCACCCATCGAATCGTTGAAACATTTTTACATGAGGTTTTGAAACGCCCGGCCGAAGAGATTCATGAAGAAGCACATGCATTAGAACATGCGTTTTCCCAGGAATCCATTGAGGCCATTTATGAATTATTGGGTCACCCCACGCATGACCCACACGGACAACCCATCCCCAACTCTGCATGAAATCAATTCTTATCACCCTCACCGCAATAGTAGTTATCGTCTGCGGCGTGTGGGCAATTCATTTGCGCATTAAGCCCAACAACGCCCAACAGAAAAAACTGGTTCTCACCACCTTTACCGTCATCGCTGATATGACTCGCGAGGTTGCGGGAGATGATGTGGTTGTGGAGTCGATCACCAAACCCGGCGCAGAAATACACCATTATGAGCCCACCCCACAAGATCTGGTGCGCGTACAGGAAGCTGATCTTATTCTCGATAACGGAATGAATCTGGAAAAGTGGGCAGCAAAGCTATACAGCAATGCCCCGAGCGTACCACACGCAACCCTTACAGACGGCATTGAGCCAAGTCTTATAAGCGAAGGTCCTTACAGCGGATTCCCCAATCCTCATGCCTGGATGTCTCCATCAAATGCATTAGTCTATGTAGACAACATAACAAATGCGCTTATCAGCATAGCTCCGGAGCATAGCGATGCATTTTTGCGCCGCGCCGATATCTATCGACGCAAAATCGCTGCAGTCGATGGGTCGCTACAAACGACGCTTGCTAAAATTCCGGCAGATAGACGCTATCTGGTGAGTTGTGAAGGTGCGTTCAGCTACCTTACTCGCGACTACAGCCTACAAGAACTGTACCTGTGGCCGATAAACAGTGATTCACAAGGCACTCCCCAACAGATAAAACATGTTGTTGAGCAAGTGAGAAAAAACCGCATACCCGCTGTGTTTTGTGAAAGCACCGTGGGCTCAAAACCGCAAGAGCAGGTAATCGCCGAAACCGGCACACGATTCGGCGGTGTATTTTACGTAGATTCCTTGTCAGGGCTTGACGGACCTGCCTCAAGCTATATTGAGCTGCTTGAATATAATGCCCAACTCCTTATTAACGGATTATCACAATAACAATGTCAGACCAACTCGCACTAGAAGCAACCAAAATAACCGTCATGTACGGCGACAACGTAGGTATTCGCGACGCGACACTCCAGCTGTCACCCGGTTCGATCTGCGCCATGATCGGTATGAATGGCGTCGGCAAATCAACGCTGTTTAATTCTATTATGGGTTTTGTGAAGCCTCAAAAAGGCACAATCCGCATATACGGACAACCACTGCGACAGGCGCAAAAAAAGGGGCTTATTGCCTACATGCCTCAAGCTGAGGAAATAGATTGGGATTTCCCGATCGAAGTATATGATGTCGTGATGATGGGCAGATACGGCTACATGAATCGCTTTCGTACCCCATCGGCACAAGATGAGCAGATTGTAGAAGAAGCCCTAAAACGTGTTGCTATGTGGGATTTTCGATCACGCCAGATCGGTGAGCTTTCCGGAGGACAAAAAAAACGGGTGTTTGTGGCGCGAGCACTGGCGCAAGATGCTCAAATGATGCTGCTGGATGAACCATTTGCCGGCGTTGACGCAAAAACAGAAGCGGCAATCACCGCCATTCTTCTTGAACTCAAGTCTGAAGGAAAAACGATTCTCATCTCAACACACGAGCTCACTTCTGTGTCTGAATACTGTGACCACGTTGCGCTGATCAAACATACTGTTTTGGCATCTGGCAAAACAGAAGATGTGTTTACACCTGAGCTTATTTCCAAAACATTTGACGGCATGATCCACCGTCTGGTTATCAATGAACACCCGGTTGATATCAACCATTAATCTATGATTGACCTTATTATTCAGCCGCTTCAGTACGAATTTATGGTTCGTGCAATTACCCTTAGTATTGTGGTAGGAGTCGTTTGCTCAATGCTTTCATGCTTTCTCATGGTGAAACGCTGGTCCCTGATGGGTGACGCAATATCCCATTCTGTGCTTCCGGGCGTGGTGATTTCTTACATAATCGGGATTCCGTTCGGCATCGGCGCATTTGTCTTTGGCCTGCTGTCAGTTATCGGCATAGGCATCATAAAAGCGCGTACGCGTATCAAAGAAGACGCCATAATCGGCATCATGTTTACCTCGCTGTTTGCGCTGGGCATCGTACTGGTTTCTGCAATTCCCAGCAACATTGACCTGATGCATATTCTTTTCGGATATGTGCTTGGCATCACCAATAAAGACGCAATTCAAACAACCGTATTGGGACTCAGCACCATCGGTCTTGTACTCTGGCTCTACAAAGATCTTGTGCTGTTTTGTTTTGACCCAAAGCATGCGCGTGCCATCGGCATCAATACGACATTGCTGTACTACGCGCTTTTGATCATGTTGGCTTTAACCACGGTTGCAGCCATGCAGACAGTCGGAGTCATTCTTGTTATTGCGATGCTTGTGACCCCCGGCGTCACCGGATATCTGTGGACGAACCGATTTGACTTAATGATGTGTATCTCGATTGCAAGTGGTGTGGCGGCATGTATATTTGGAGCGTATGCAAGCTATTATCTGAACGTCTCAACAGGCGGCGCAATCGTATTGGCCCAGGCAATCATATTTATTTTCTCGCTTCTTTTTGCACCGCGATACGGCCTACTTGCCTCACGACTGCAAAAAAAGCAGTAAACACTTTCCTTGGCTGCGCCCTAGACTGACCGTCTGAAAATAGACTATAATGAGGTCCTATGGATTTTAAGCTCCCCATCCTGGAGCGTCAGCATTCCCGCCATGGATTTCGCTCCAAAGATACCGGTAATCGTAGCCGTGAAGTGATGTTGATATCGCTTATCGGAGTGGGTCTGTTGATCGTGGTGTTTGTCAGACTGTTTCAAGTCACGGTGGTCCAAGGAGCATATTATGCCCGCCTCTCTGAAGATAATCGCATACGTGAAATCGCGATCGAAGCGCCGCGGGGCACTATCACTGACCGACAGGGAAATCGCCTCGCATATAGTGAGTCCGCCCATGTGGGAAGCAGCGCAGCTCGCCTTATTGCGCGTCGTAAGTATCTGGACGGGATGGCCCTCGGACATCTCATCGGCTATCGTCAGCGTGCAGATGAGTCTGATCTTAAGCAAGATCCCTGTATCGGCAAGTTGGCACTCGGCGATGAGACCGGGAAAAAAGGGGTTGAGAAAGTATTTGAATGCGAACTGCGCGGCCGCAACGGCCAAAAGCTGGTGGAATATGACGCACATGGCCAAGCCGTGCAAACTCTCGCCGTGTCTCCTCCCAAACCGGGTCAAGATATCAAGCTGGCAGTTGACGCAGGGCTTCAGAAAGCTGCATATGAGGCAATTGCCACAGAGAGCGCCAAGCTGGACGAACCGATTCGCAAGGCGGCTGTTGTAGCCACGGATCCGCACACCGGTGAACTCCTGACGCTCCTCTCTACTCCCAGCTTTGATCCGCAAGACTTTGAAGATGAGACGGATGAAGTTGTAGCTCTCATCAAAAACAAAGACCAGCCGCTGTTTAACCGTGCAACAGAAGCCAGTTATCCGCCCGGGTCAATATTCAAAATCATTGTCGCCGCAGGTGCGCTGGAAGACAAAACAATTACTACATCAACACTTATTGAAGATAACGGATTCATAAAAGCCGGTCCAAGCATATTTCACAACTGGTACTACACTGAATATGGGCGCACTGATGGGCAAGTAGACGTTTTTAAAGCACTGCAGCGCTCAAACGATATTTACTTTTATAAAGTCGGTGAAAAAATGGGTGAGCTCGCCATCAAACGCTGGAGCGAACATTTGGGTCTGGGCGACAAAACTACACTTCCCTTTGACCAAAATGCAGGAGTACTTCCCTCGCCGTTTTGGAAGCAAGAGACGCTGAAGGAAAATTGGTACTTGGGAGATACGTATAACTACTCGATCGGTCAGGGGTATCTGCTGGTTTCCCCCTTGCAAATCCATCAGGCAGAAACAGCAATTTCCTCAGACGGCATGATCTGTGATCCGCAGCTTTTGGCTCAAGCCAAACCCCACTGCCGCACAGTAAATCTATCTGCCCAAACTATTGAGACAGTGAAAGAAGGTATGAAGCGCGCCTGCCAATCCGGCGGTACCGGTTGGCCATTTTTTGGATTTACGGTGAAAGGAAAGCAAGTGCAAGTAGGCTGCAAAACAGGCACAGCCGAAGCGCATGGACTGGATGATCCTGATCCTCATGCATGGTTTACCATCTTTGCCCCGTATGAGGACCCGACTATTCACATTACCGTACTGGTTGAAAACGGCGGACAGGGGTCAGATGTCGCCGCACCGATCTCCAAAGCCATGCTGACCTATTACTTTGAACACGAAAATCGTTACAAACTGCTTCCAGACGCACAACCGCAACTCTCTGTCACCCCAGCGGTTGAACTGCGCGAATAACAGAATCGGCGCCACAAGCGCCCTCTCGCTTGTTATAATAAACTTCTCATGAGGCAACTCATGCAAGCCCGGATAGTTCAGTGGCATAACAGGCCCTTGGTAAGGGCCAGACACGAGTTCGATTCTCGTTCCGGGCTCCACTCCTTTTTTTCAGACAACTTGCTACACTTAGCGGTATGTTCATCCGTCCATCAGATCGATTGATTATCCCCCAAACGGAACATCTCAAACTTGCCGGTGTGATCGCCGCACATTGGGGTAATGATTCATTTGAGAAGCCCGGCATCGAGCGGGACGCATTTGTCAAAGGAGTGACCGAGCATGATGCCGCATACGGACAGATGGATACGCTGTCGATTACCGAGATGACCCAAGAAGCACGGTGGGATATTTTGACAAAACTCATTCAACAAGACTTGGGTAATCCTACTTCAAACATTGTTGCTTTATGCCACGTGCTTCGCCTTATTGGAGATGATCCGACCAGACGAGATCTACGTGAGCAATGCTTACTGCGCATCGACCGTGAGATTGAAAAAACCGATTACCTTCACCATGATTTTGCCTGGGCAGATCCTATCACGGAGCTTTGTGACAATATAAGCTTTGACTTTTGCCAGGAAGAGCACACGCCCGCTCACGGCGAAGTGTATCGTCTGAAAAGCGATACCAAGGCAACGCTTATCACGTATACGATTGCGCAAAACACCATAACACTTGATCCCTGGCCGCTGGATGCGCCGTGCATTGAAGGCTCGATTCTCGGCTATGAAGAAGAAGGATACCCGACAAGCAAATCCCACTCCATCCCCTACGTTATCACTGCAAAAGAATGAGTAAAGCGAGCCTTGTCATTTTTGACATCGACGGGACGCTTATTGACACCCGTACATTTATTCTGGAGTCCTATATTCATGTGGCAAAACAACTCGGCAATATAACGTATACGCAAGATCGACTACCCCACTACCTCACATCCGGAACGCTGAACCAAACATATAGCGCATTTCTGCCCCATGTAGAACTCACAGATGCGATGAGCGAACACGAGGCATTTCAAAAGCAAAACCTCGATCTTATCAGACCCTATGAAGGAGCGCAGCAGCTACTTGAAGTGCTCAGTAAAACCCATGCAATAGCTGCCCTCACAAACAGAAGAAGCACATCGGCACACACCAACATGAAACGCATGCACATTCACGAATATTTTGACCTAATACTCACTGCAGATGATGTGGCCAATCACAAACCGCATCCGGAAGGCGTTTTATACAGCATGCGTCATCTGGGAGCATCTGCTGACACGACTACTATGGTTGGTGATTCAGCGGCAGACATCGATGCCGGACGCGCCGCAAACACAAACACGATCGGCGTAACACATGGATTTTCGAGCGTGAATCAAATGGAAGAAATTGCTCCCAATCACATCATTCACTCGCTTAGTGAGCTGCCGCCGTTGGTTACTACCTCATCCGCGTGATCGATATAGGCGTGAGGAGTTCCGTCATGTAGCCGCACGCTATACTCACGTCCTAATACGCGCTTAAACAAATCAACCGGATATTTCCCGAGCCCTCCGGGAAGATCGATGACATAGGTGGGAATGGCGATACCGGTCGTCGTTTGCCTGAGTGTTGCGTAGAGCTCTTTCCCCCGCGCAAGTGATATGCGAAAGTGATGAGTACCGGCTGCCGCGTCCAGATGATGCAGATAGTAAGGCTTTACACCGATCTCAACCAGTCGTACAAATAGCTCCTGCAGCGCATTCGCTGAGTCATTGACCCCCTTCATCAGCACCGTCTGAGACAAGAGCATCACTCCTGCACTGCGCAGTCGCTCTATTGCATGCATAAATGCCGGCGTAATTTCTCTGGAATGATTGATGTGCAGCACGACTGTCGTGGGAGTAGTTGCGACCAACGCTTTCACAAATGATTCGGTGATGCGTGCCGGGTACACCACAGGTGTTCTTGTGTGAAAGCGAATGAGCCGAACATGTTCAATTGTATTGAGCTGTTCCACGACAGAGTGCATAAACGCATCAGGAAATGTGAACGGATCGCCACCTGAGAGGATCACTTCACGAATACCTTTTTGTGATGCGATATACTCAATCGCTGCCTGCATATCTGCCCGATTGGTCTCAAGCATGTTTTTTCTGAAACAAAACCGACAATGCACGGCACACATATTCGTGAGCATCAACAGACATCTGTCAATGTGGCGATGTACCACTCCCGGCACCGGACTGTGCGGCTTGTCGGCAATGGGGTCAGCCACTTCATACTCTTTCACGTCCTGCTCCAAATTTGATGTCAACACCATGCGCAACAGCGGATCATTGCTGTCGGTCCAGTTGATCAAGTCGATGTAGTATTTGGGTATAAGAAGACGAAACGGATGTTCTTTAGCCAAAAGCGCAGAATCGTACTCCACCTTATGTGTGTCGAGATATGCCCGTAACTCGGCCACAGAAAATACAAAATCTTCGCGTTTCATGGCTCTATTATAACCCAAACCTTCATTTCTCGCATAGTCCAAAATGGAAGATCGACACTGTAAAATAGTCACTATGAAGTTCATTACTCTCTTCCTCTTCACCATCGGTGTACTGTGTATGAGCAGCTCTTCCCATGCCGCATCTCTTATTGAAAGCAACACTCCTCCGGATGATCATATATATGATGCGATTGTTGAGCGCGTTGTCCAAACCAAACCTGTAAAACTTGATGGCGCTGCGTACTACACCCAAACTCTCCGACTCAATGTTAAACAAGACAATAGGCAGCGAACTGTTACTGTAGCTACTGGATATATTCCTCAGGCCAAAGAGGCGCTTTACAACAAGGGTGATACAGTGCTTGTTGGCTATCAATCAAGCGGTCTTGTCGATGAATATTGGTATGTAATCGGACACAAACGAAGCAACACATTGGTCTTGCTCACCGGATTGTTTTGTCTTCTTGCACTTATTGCCACTCGCAAACAAGGTCTCAGGTCGCTTGTAGCCATGGCGATCACCGGCCTACTGGTACTTATCGGGCTGCTGCCTCTTCTTTTTAGTGGCGTCTCTGCAACCCTGGCTCTGTGTGGATTTGCGGGCGTCATTTTGCCAATTAATTTTTACCTCTCGCATGGTGTGTCGAAAAAAACATCCATTGCGGTTTTTGCTTCAGTTCTTATTGTGATGAGCTGCATCTTGATTTCGCAATATCTGGTGAACCAACTTCATCTTACCGGACTCAGCAGTGCCCAGTTGCAATCACTCCTCGCAACTCACGGCAATTTTAACTTGGCGGGACTTGTTGCTGCAGGAGTCGTTATTAGTATTTTGGGTGTTATTGATGATATTACGATTACTCAAGCTTCAATTGTTCACGAACTTGCTGAGACGGGATCAAATATGACTGCGCGGTCATTGTATACCCAGTCGATGAATGTGGGCCGTGATCATATTGCATCAGTCATAAATACACTCATTCTGGTCTATGCGGGATCCAATATAGCAACTATTCTTCTTATGACTACCTATCCTCGCCCGCTCACCGTGTTTTTTAACACAGAAGAAGTATCCACACAGTTACTCATCATGCTTCTTAGCAGCATCTCACTGATTGTCGCAATCCCTATGACCAGCGCCCTTGCAGCGTTCGTTTACCATAAAAAATAACCTCGCCACAACGGGCGAGGCTATTGCGTAAGGTGTAAAGCGAAAATACACCGGCCGGTATATTTTTTCTAAAAAAACTCACTTATGCCGCATCATAATCGGCTTTGCTTACAAATTTTATGAGCGTTCGACCGTCTTGGGTCTTTGCCGTTACAGCATATCTTGTCGAGCCTTTCACTTGAAATGTCTTTTTTCCAGTTACTTCTGCCTCTACTTTTTGTTTCTGCTTTACATCATAAAATAGTGTTTTCATCCTAAATCACCTCCTTTCTGTTTTTATATGCGTCATCGTACATGTGACTCATGTTAATGCAAACAAGTTGCATTTGTCAAGTCATGTGATATTATGTAATTGCAATTAGATTGCATTATTAAATGTTTTATTTCATCTATGACCTCTGAACAATTACAAGCAGCGCCAGAAACGTTTGCCATTTTTAACAATGACTCTCAACTGGCAGGACATCATGTGTCGCCACTACACGAACTGCGCGAACACTCACATCATCTTCAATGCGAGACTTCACAGAGCAAGGATTTTGAGCTGCTTCCCGATGGAAGTGGACTCCTGCAGGCTCAGGCAGCATATCTGGGACTACTACACCTAAAACCGGGCGACAGACTTGGCATACTCACATCACTGCCTGAAGGAGCAAAAACCCCCGAACTAAGGCTGGGGTTTGCCCAACAATTGGAGCAGGTCGGAGTGGTACTGGCGCACGAAGCGCTTTCAGATGGCTCAATGCGTACCCATTTGCTGACTGCACGACGGGTAGATGGCGCGCACAATCAGGTGCGCTGGAATAATCGTGCAGATGCTTATGATAAAAAAGCAGACGCCGCAGGTGCTTTGACACGCTACTTTAGTGATGAAGGAAGTGAACTCACCCAAATTACCGGAGCACTCTTTTTGCCCACACCAACACAGGAAACAACTCTAAATGAGATCGGACACCATAGCCACCAGGCACCTATTGCGTCTTTCGGGAGCAATATGCTGGCGCGCATTCCTGGAGTGGAGTTTCGTCAAGCACACCTTGATCACGGTAGTCCACATCCTGACTTACATGTGCGAGTTGGTGTGGACCCCTCTGGAGAAACAATCACCCCACTTACTATCACCTCATCGGACAATCAGCGAATTTTGGGCATAACTCTTGCATCAACCGCGGTCATGTTGTCACAAACAAACCCCAGCAACATGGGTCGTGGAACAAGTCCCGAACGGGTTTTTGACGCTATGCAACAAGCAGTATCTCGTCTTCCTGAGCACATGGGCAACGGCGCAACATTGGCACAAGCACATCAGTCATTTACCCGTTCAATGAAATAACTGTTTCACTTTTATATGTTGGCAGAAATACTCCATCAAGAATCAGAAAACTTATTTTCAACAGACGATACGGTATCGTCTGCTTGGTTTGAGCCAGAACCCGGCCCGCTGGAACCATCTCTTTTTGATATTGAGCTTGAGGCGCTTCTTTCACAAGAAGAGCATAGTATTATCAACCCAACCAGCGAGCAAAAAGCTGATGCACTTCAAGTAGAAACTACGTTTGAAGCCATCACCTCAACGCCTGACATGCAGCTGTTTGAAAAGCAAGTAGATGCTTTTTCCAGGCAAAATCAGGAAGCAATCAGATCATTTTTTACAAGTGATGATATGAAAACGGCAGAAGCATATATGGCTCAAAACCACAACAACTGTGGCGAAGATCATACAATCGGCACAGCTATTGTAAAACATGCTGTAGCATCTCTCGGAACACCAGTATCACTTACAGTATCAAGAGTCGCTCAACTGTTTGGTAGCGAAGCCGGTCATGATCATGAACACTGGGAATGTTGTGGAGAAGAAGTGCATGGAAGTGTGTGTCCCAAATGCAATAAACGAAAGACTTAAGGTGACTGCGTCTTTACGCGTAATAACAATCCAACTAATGTGATAATACGATATAATGAAGCATGGACGAAGTATCAACACTCAAAAAATTGGGACTCAAAAATACGCCCGTACGCAGACTCATACTAAGTTATTTGTCTGATCAAAAAAAGCCGCAATCCGTTGATGAAATATATACGAAACTACATAGTGAGGGAGAAAAATTGGATAAAGTCACACTCTATCGCACGATAAACACCCTCACTGAACTGCATCTCCTCCATAGAGTAGACTTTGGTGACGGAAGTGCTCGGTACGAGCGCAGTGACCTTCCCCATCATCATCACCTCATTTGCGAGTCGTGCGGCACAGTCGAAGATATCGATATTTGCATTACTGCCCCCAAGATTAGACAAATTGAGAAAGAATCACACTTTAACATTCACCATCATTTGCTCGATTTTTACGGCACGTGTGCAAACTGCGCGCAGTAAAGCATTCTTGATTTTCCCAATAGGCTCATGCATACTGACTCTATGGATGCCCCGTATATGCAGCCCCGTGGAAGCTCAGCGTCCGGTCAAAAGAAGCTCATTGTTGCCGGTCTTGCAGCAGCTTTTTTTGTCGCCGCTCTTGTTTTTCAGGTAGTGTCCTCCAATAAAAAAACAAGTACTGCCGCACCGGTCGCTACCCCGATCAAGCAACCGGACAACACATATGCATGCGGACAGATTGCATTTACCCAGTCTGAACGTGACCTGAGCACCAAGCCGGAAGGCCCCTACTTTACCTGCCTTGAAGAGGCAGCCAAAACATGCAAACCAACATCGGCGCTGATACAACACACTATAGAAGGCGAATACGGATTTGTGCGCACCTATACGACTATTTTGTCACTGCAAAAACGGGCAAATGGCTGTGAGATGAAGCTTGAACAAGGACCTCTCTATATTCAAAAAACAGATGGAGATCAACCGAAAGAAGCTATCGAACAAATGTATGCGGCAAAGTATGAGCATCGCATCGGTGAGTGTCTGTACGCAACCAATGACGAGCTCGTTAAGACACTGCAAAATTGGGATCAGGGAGCGCTGCCGCAACCGGAGTCAAGTGCAGACTACGGACTCGCCACCTGTGACGGAGAGTATTTTGAAAAAACAAATCTCACCGTTGATCAGACCGGAACCGGTGCAGAAGTCACGCCTACGACTACACAAGACAAATGACATCCGCAACCCTTCCTGACGGGTTTCTGGAACGAGTCGCCCAACTACCCAACTATCCCACTGATTCGAATATCTATCTAAAAAAACCCTCACTTTCGATCCGCGTCAATTCGACAGTTGCAGATGAACGAGAATTGCTGAGCCAACTAACATCGCTTGGTATTCAAACAACCCCGTATCCACCCATTGCGCATGCCTTTCAAACAACGGCGCAAGACGCAGCGCCTCTGACTGAACTTCCTATGTATAAAAAGGGTGGCTTCTACATCCAGTCATCAAGCAGTATGATTCCGGCCACCATACTCAATCCGCAGCCCGGTGAAGATGCGCTTGATTTGTGTGCTGCCCCGGGCAGCAAAACGATTCAAATGTCACAGATGATGGACAATTCCGGCACCATCATAGCCAATGACATCAGTCGTAACCGCCTGTACAAACTCAAAGCCATCGCCTCCATCTACGGTGCAACTAACATCCAGACGGTGAGCCGCGACGGGCGCGCTTTGTGGCAAGAGTATCCAAATCGATTCGACAAAACGCTTGTTGATGTGCCCTGCTCGATGGAGGGACGCATGTATGATGAGGTGGTGCGCCAGAACTGGTCAATCAAAGAGATCAAACGACTTGCCAAAATGAGTGGGTGGCTGCTGCGCTCGGCAATCAGCGCCACACGCCCCGGTGGGGAGATCGTCTTTTCCACCTGCACCATAGCGCCTGAGGAAAATGAAGGAGTGGTCGATTGGATTCTCAAAAAAGACGGGTCCAGAATAGAGCTTGTAGATATAGCGCGGTCAGTGCCGGGTGCGGTTCCCGGCATCACCTCCTGGCAAGGAAAGGAGTTTTCAACGGAAGTATCAAAAACACGGCGCATCATCCCGGACGCTACGCATGAAGCATTTTTTATCGCCCACTTCAAAAAAAGCGCTACGGTTTGATAAACAGCGGAAACTGATCGGGCCCGAGCTGCTTCGCAAATCCTTTTTTTTCAAAAAATGCCACCCGATCGGTGACACAAAGCACCTCGTACACTCCTCGATGTCGCGCTTCCTGCAGACACATATCAACCAAGCGACTGCCGATTCGCTTTCCCTGATGATCATGATGCACAGCCAACGACCTGATTTCAGCAAGCTTTGGACTGTAGACTTCAAGGGCACAGCACCCGATAATCTTCCCGCCACTGCTTTCTTCCCATACAAAAAACTGCCCTATTACCTGCTCCAGGTCGCGGCGGGTGCGTCGCAGAAGCTTGCCGTGGTCGGCCATATAGTCAATGAGGTCTTTGACTGCTTTTATATCTTTTTTTCGTGCACGACGTACCATGAAGATCACAACAACAACGAACACTCAGGGCCCACACATGTGGCATGATCATGCTTTTGTGTAGCCAGATATTCTTCGTATTGCTCAAGTGTCTCTATCGCTTCATCGGGAGTGGTCACGATTTTGTACGCGCGCAATTCATCGGGGCGAATCCGCATATTTTGCGCAATTGATTCCATGATCGGGTACCAGAATCCGCCATATAAAATGAGTGGCTTATGATGATCGATGTAGAGTCGGGCAATACCCCACGCCATAGCAAACTCACTCATGGTGCCTGTGCCGCCGCGAAACACAATAAATGCATCACTCATCTGCAGCAGGCGTTGGGTGCGATCAATATAGTTTTGCTCTTCAAATGTCTCATCACCCAAGTTGCTTGCCACTTCTCCCTTGAAATTACTTGCCAGCTCAGGCCGATAGTAGACGACGCTTACTTTGGCTCCTGCCGCACGCGCACCGTCTGTAGCCGCAAGCATCACTCCGGGACCTCCACCGTCGACAATACGACGTCCCGACTCGCCCACGCGCTTTGCCACTGCATAGGCCTCTTTATATTCCTCGTCTTCAAATGTGGGAGCTGCGCCACCAAAAAAACCGACCGACCGAATGCGTTTTGTATCTGACATGTGCGGTCATTATACCTGAATTCGTCACTCAGCAACAGCTGCAGGTTCTTCATCTTCCGGAGGGTGAAGAGAGTCATAGGTCTCAAGCATGATGCGCTTGAGCTCACTCAGGCCATCATAGTCATGAATAGAAGTGGACAGGATCGTTTTACCGGTTGCGGCAAGCGCTTTTTTCTTTTCAACAATTACTTCAGGCGTCACCTCATCAATGGCGGTCAGCAGTATGATCTGGGGCTTTTGTGCCACATCCGGATTGTATGCCTCAAGTTCATTCATCACTGCCTGATAGTCGCGCATCACATCATCTGATGAGGCGCGAATACAATGAAGTAGTAAGCTTACTTTTTCTATATGTTTAAGAAATTTTATACCCAACCCCTTACCTTCATGCGCACCTTCAATAAGTCCCGGAATATCCGCAATGACGCGCCCTTCAATCACTCCCAGATTGGGCTCAAGTGTAGTGAAGTGATAGTTTGCCGTTTTTGCGGTAGCGTGAGTGAGCTCGTTTAACAAACTGCTTTTACCCACATTCGGAAATCCAATCAGTCCAAAATCGGCAATCAGTTTTTGCACTATTTGAAAGGTGTGTGTCTGCCCCGGCGTCCCCAACTCGCGCTTACGAGGAACTTGATGTGTAGCATCTTTAAATGCATCGTTACCGCGTCCGCCGCGTCCGCCGCGGGCCAGTAGGATACGACGACCATCGCGCATCAGCTCACGTTCGCGCCCGGTCTCAAGGTCGATAAACGTCGTCCCGACCGGCACTTTCATGATTCGATCTTCGCCGTCTGCGCCGTGGCGCTTGTTTTGATGTCCCGGCACCCCGTCATTTCCTTTAAATGCGTGCAGTCCGGAATAGGCGTTTAACGTATCAGTGTGACTATCGGCCACAGCATATACCGCGCCACCATTGCCACCATCACCGCCACTGGGACCGCCTTTTCCGGGAAAAAATGAGATATGGCCATCACCGCCGCGTCCGCCACTGACCTCAAGTCGTACTTCATCAATTAACATACTTATAATTATACAATCACTAGGCCCTAAACCCAAATCTATTCCAATTGCTGCGCAAGTGCCGCTACTTCTTGCTTTTTTTCTTCTGTCACAGTGATCGCCACAATCCCCTCATCCGGCTGGCCATAAAGTACCATAGCACCCAAAGGCGCAGCCAACACCGCCGGAATCACCAGTAAGTCTTCCTCGCCATCAATGCGAATCAGTTGCTGCTTTGCCGCAGCCTGCACTGCTTTCACAACCACTTGTGCTGCTGCCTGCCCGATCGTTCCCGCCGGATTTTGTGCGTCAAATGAGTCCGGCACTTCAAGTTTTTGAGTACGCCGCGTAACAAAATCAACAACTGACACTGTTCGCATATCACTTAGCTGCTCCACCAACTGACACACGATATCGCCGACTGCCACAACCAATGGTGGACGGGCTTGATGGATCGCGATCAAACATGCACCTTGGGCTATAGATACATCTATCTCCGCTCCGGCAAACAGCTTCCCCATCGGTTTTTGCAGTGTTTTCCGTAGTGTGCTCGGCAGCCGCAAGTCATGGGAGAACACAGCAGCATACCGATGTCCATTGCGGTCGATCTCACCTGCGCGAATACGCGTTGATGAGATCAAAATCCCATCGTCTGCCATAATTTCTTGCGCCAAAACGAGCGACAACACAGCAACACCTTCTTCATCCCGTTTTTTATTTACCAGCGCCGCGTTGGCCTGTGTACTGGCAGTTGCCACAAGAGCGTCATACTCGGCAACATGTCCCGCGGGACCATAGATGTCATTGATTTTAACGATTTCATAATCGGCTTTCGGTGCATACTTGGCAAACCATGCCACAAGTCCTGCACGGCGCACATCATACGGTTCAAGCGAGTAGGCAAAGGGTTTTCTGACAATCATCTCATCCGATGTTAGACCGATTGTCAATCGGGGTGCAGTATCTGCAGCTGTACTCAGGTGAGAATGATGCCCGGCGTGCAAATGATCAAACGTTCCTCCCAATACGGCGTGCTTATAGGTGTCCATAGATCGTATGGTACACTCTTTTTTCTACGTTGTCGAAACGAATGAAAGAGATCATTAAGGCTGTTTATTCAGTCTAATTCGTGATACAATTAGTGCTGCAAAGTCATGGTGGCTGTAGCTCAGCTGGTAGAGCGTCAGTTTGTGGAACTGAATGTCGCGGGTTCGAGCCCCGTCAGTCACCCAAATTTTTTCTCGAGAGAAAATATTCGCATTCTAGCTGAAGTCAAAATCAATTTTCATTTTTTACACAAGATTTTTTATCGTCCAATTTGTGTTAAAAAGTATTTTTTCTTATTTTCGGGAATATCATCCCAATGTGTATTGGTTAAAGCACCTTGTAACGAATAGAGATAATAACAAACCGGCCAATTCTTTTTTGGATATTTTTGTTGCAATTTACGGTATATATTTACTGGACCCACTTTAGCAATATCTTGTTTCGTATGGATTCCAACTGATTCAAGATTTCTAGCTATTCCTGGTCCAATATTCGCTAATTGTGTCAATTGGCTTTTCTTTTTCATATAAAATTAGTATATCGTATTCAATTTTTTAAATAATAGTCGAAACAGGTTCTAACAGCATCCCGAATTCTACCCATCATTTTCTTCTCAGTTCGCTACAATACACATATGAGCGATACGCACTCCTTTAAAACAGTTCTTGAAACAATAGCCACAGAGACTCTTGTGCGAATACCGCAAGCCGTAAGCAGCAAACTGCCATCGCGCGGACCGGTCATGGTAGCTGGTACTATTGATGGCATTGATTTTGCTGCGCCTTTAGAGCCCGATGGGGCAAAAGGACACTATCTGCTGATTGACAAAAAACTCCATTCTAAACTCAAGCCGCAGATCGGTGATGCCGTAACAATAGAAATAACACCGACGAAAGAGTGGACTGAACAACCAGTCCCCGCCGATATTAAAGAAGCAATACAAGCAGACAAACAAGCGTTCGCTACCTGGAATGCAACTACCCCAGCTGCGCGTTGGGAATGGGTGCGGTCCATCCGCGGAACCACCAATGATGAGACGCGTAAAAAACGTATTCGAGTAGCCTGCTCAAAGCTCAGTCGCGGTGAGCGACGACCGTGCTGTTTTAATAGTGGGGTCTGCACCGATCCGACCGTCTCAAAAAGCGGTCTTCTTTCGCCGCCGACTGAATAATCCTCTAACATCCCTGCTCAATTTCTCCACTCCCGCCGCAAATTCGCTATACTGACTTTGCAGGAGACATCTCACTGTAGTAGTTTTTATGAGAACTTCATCGCACAAACGCACAACGCGACCGCTTTTTATTGCCGCATTTATCTTGGTTGTGTCGGTATTTCTTGCCCGCCACTCGGAAAAACCCGAGCTTATCACTCCGGCATATGCCCAATGCACCGGAACACATGACATAAAAATAATCGATACAGGAACTTCTTCTTCCAACAGTTATGCGGTCGATATGGAAATTGGTTCTGACAACAGGCCGTTTATTTCGTATTTTAAAAGCGGAGTTATGCGTAGTGCCAAGTGTAGTAGTGGCACCTGCTCCTCCTCTACATTTGCCACACCCGGCAACGGACAGGCAGGAGGTGGCAGCGCAATCGCAAACTACGGCGTAACCACATATCTTGAAGGAAGTAGTCCATTTATCATCTACTTTACCAATGCAGCAGGAAATGAAGAAAAGTTCGTAACTTGTAACAACAGTTCTTGCACGAGTACCTCAACCACATCAGATGGAGCTGACAACCGAAACCATGTGTCATCATTTCGCACATCTGACGGTACACCATACTTACTCAATGGAGTCAGTGGTAGTGGGCAGATATCTGCGCGACGCTGTTCAAATGTCGGATGCAATCCGGCAAACTGGCTGCAGTTTGGAACGTTTCTGAGCGGAGCATCGCAGGCATCCCGGCCAATCCCCTTGTTGCCAAGTGGTGGCAATCCGATTGCAGTGTATGAGCGCAACGATAGTCTGCATGTGTATGCCTGCTCCGACGATAGCTGTTCGGGAGGAAGTCAGAATGTTGTTCATATCGGCGGCATTGGAAGCTATATGACGGCGATCCTCAAAAATGGACTGCCGCTTATCGCATACACCCAAAACGGCAACGTCGAACTGATGTTTTGTGGCAATTGGGCATGCAACTCTGTTAACACTATTCGCACTATTGATTCGGGATCTACCGGACAAGTGTCTGTGGCGGTCGGATCAGACGGAGTGCCGGTGCTATCATACTTTAAGGGTGGTGGGTCTGCCGACTTATATCTTGCCCGCTGCAACAACTCAACATGCTCAGGAACAGCCACCAAAACGCGCATTAATACCGGTGGCGTATCAAATCAAAACACTGTTATCGGACTGCGCTCGGGAAATATTCCGGGTATCCTGTTTCGCGACGGTTCGGCAAACCTGAAGTATGTGTCTTGTGTTGACCAAGTCTGCACACCTGACACTTCAGGATGCGCAACTCCCACTCCCACCTATGGCCCGACTGCCAAACCGACAAACATTCAAATACGAGAAGATGACACCAACCAGGGATCAACCATTCAGACATACAATGTATATTTCAGCTGGACTGCTCCTGCATTTGCCGGATTCGCTGCTGGATCCAATAGATATCATGTATATATTTCTGATTCGCCGACTTTTTCCAGCAACGTAGTCGATGTGATTCGGGCAAAGACGGTACCGTGGTACACCACAAGAGGTGACACTGCGGCAATCGCCAAAGTGAAACAAAACACACAGTATTATGTGCGTGTGTGTGCAGACTATAATGATGGTGCCGGCGGCTGGAACCAGCAGTGTGCCGCAGACATCACCTACACAAAAGTTGCTTACTCGCCCGCCACGTTCTCAGGCGCCAGCAATCAACGGGTCGTATCTGTTTCTGCACCGGCATCATGCACAGGGGGTGTCCCTAACCGATTTATGGGCTCCCTTTCCATGACACCCAATACCAATGGATACTCATCTTCTTGTTCAACAACCTCTGCGGGAAGCAAGATCACTGACTTCAACTGCACTATCACGTATGACAATGTGAACTATGACCCTAATCCACAACAACAATTCACACTTTCTATGGCTGGCGGATCTGCAATCTATGGCTGTGGAGGCAACTGTGACACACCTGGTTCGTGCACGAACATATTCAGTCCGAATGTAGATGCGAATCAAACAAAAACAACAAGCGGTTCACAGCCGCTCTATGTAAACACTGACCTGGCAGCGTCATTTTTTAAAGTAAAAAACATGTCCATATATACAAGCGGCGGCATAAACTCACCCTTTCCTGCAGGACACCAACCGTTTGACAGCAACGACATCGGAGACAACTATTTTGACCAGGGTTCAAGCGGAACCAACACCGGGGTTGGTGTCGTGATGAGCAATGGCACCCAGACAGCAGGGCTCTCCAGTGCTCCAAATAGCGGCATCTCTGCACGCGGATGGCGATCAAATACGTATACTTCAAACACCACGAAATACGTCGGAAATGGATTTGTCGCATATGCAAAAGGGCAAAAACAAATTAAGACCATAAGCAGTCTTTCCGACTCTACATTTACAAGCGCCTCCTCCGGAATCTTTCTTGTGAGCGGTGATCTCACCATCAACAACAGCAATAAAGCCGCGCTCAATAATAAATATGTGATCTTGATGAGTGAAGGCACCATTCGAATCAGTAATGACCTGAGTCCGACCGGAGGAAATGTAGCGCTGTTTGCTCAAACTATATATATCGATAATGCTGTAGCCTCCGTGGATGCAATCTTGTCAGCTAACGCCATCTATATGACATCTACCAGCACCTCCGTGTCCACCACTCCCTTATCAATTGTCGGTTCACTCTCTGCCAAAACACCGATTGATATGACCAAGCGCGCCCGTGACGACAATGATCTGCAACCATCTGTGTTCATACAAGCTGATCCTGGTGCATATCTGAACCTATTACCCCACATATCCACCACAAAGACTGAATACGAATTACTACAATAGTACTTCTTTCGCTTTGATATACGCTAAGCGCCAAAACGCATTGCGCCCGTTGTATGTGTTTGTTATGCTGAAATCGTAGATTGTCTAAGTACTATCCGGTTATGGCGCACTACCGAACCCGTTCTGTTCCTGTTTTTTTGTTGGTTCTGCTGCTTGCAGGCATCGCGTTTGTAGTAGCACAGACATTCCGCGGAGATCTCCCATCCTCTGCGCACGCTGCAGCACCTCCTTGTACCGTGCCCGGAGACAGCATTTACTGGACACATCTTGATGAAGGGCAGACCATGACCTATGACGGAACACATGTCACGGTACATGACAGAGGTCACCAATATGATCTTAAGCTCGTTTTATACAAATCAAATCAAATCCCCTGGAGCCCTACTTGGTCTGCTTTGGGACCTCCGCGAGTGTATGATGATATCGTAGATGGATCACGTGTTGAAATTCCCTTTCAGGGGTATTTTCAGGCCGACTTGATCCCTCAAAATGCGCAGGTATATCAGTCACCTTCTTGGTACGGCGACAAGTATGGATATCCGGGTGTTGATGTCTTAAAAGCAGCAGTCAATAGCGAGCGCACCTGCCCACCCTCTGTTGAACCGACCCCCACACCTGACCCGAATCAGAAGCCAACCAATATTGTGATCGCCGAAGACGACAGCAACGCCGGCTCCATCATTCAGACATACAATTTTAAAATTACCTGGAATCAACCATCTTCACCGAGCTTCAGTTCGGGTACCAGTCGATATCGGGTATTTATTTCCGACTCACCGACATTTACCACCAATGTCATCGATGTGGTTCGCGCAAAAACGGTACCCTGGTACTCAACTCGCGGCGATTCCAGTGCTGTAGATAAGGTTCGTCAGAATAAGCGATATTATGTGCGTGTGTGTGCAGAATACGCAGGAGGTGGTGCAGGCGGATGGTCAGAACAGTGTGCGGATGATGTTTCTTTCAACAAAGTTCCATACACATCAGCCATACTCAGCGGCCCCACTAATCAGCGCATCACAGCAGATGCTTCAGGTCCTTCCTGCTCCAGCGGCGCCCCGACACGATTTGTAGGAGACCTATCACTGTCACCCAACAGCAATGGCTACGCATCATCTTGCACCACCACAACAGCCAGCGCGCGAGTGACTGACTTTACCTGCACTGTGACCTTGGACAACGTTAATTATGACCCCAATCCAAATCAAAGCTATTCGCTCATGATGACGGGTGGCTCAGCAGCATATGGGTGTGGGGGCACTTGCGCCACTCCCGGCTCCTGCAATAGCGTATTTACTCCCAATCTGGACGCAAACCAAACCAGAGTCACCACCGGCACGTCACCGCTTTTTGTAAACACTGAATTGGCAGCGTCATTTTTTAAAGTAAAAAACATGTCGGTTTACACCAGCGGCGGCATAAACTCACCCTTTCCTGCAGGACACCAGCCGTTTGGCAGCAATGACACCGGTGATGATTTTTTTAATCAAGGATCATCAGTGGATACAACCGGCGTAGGTGTTGTGATGAGCAATGGCACCCAGGCAGCAGGGCTCTCCAGTGCTCCAAATAGCGGCATATCTACACGCGGATGGCGATCAAGCAGCTACCAAAGCAGTGTCACCAAATACATCGGGTCTTCGTTCATCTCATTTGCAAAAGGAGCAAAACAAGTACAAACCATTTCTGATCTGTCAGACGCTACGTTTACCAATGCGTCAGCTGGCATATTTCTTATCCGCGGCGATCTCACCATCAACAACAGCAATAAAAATGCACTCAATAATAAATATGTGATCTTGATGAGTGAAGGCACCATTCGAATCAGTAATGACCTGAGTCCGACCGGAGGAAATATTGCTCTGTTTGCCAAGACAATCAATATCGAAAACGGCGTCAGTACGGTCAAAGCCATCATGTCCGCCAACAATCTGTACGTTACCTCCCCGGTCGGCACGATTTCAACTACGCCGCTTTCCATAGTCGGGTCAATCTCGGCACACGAGGCGGTCGATATGAGCAAGCGTGCGCGCACGGATGATGATTTGAAGCCTTCAGTCTTTATCCAAGCCGATCCGGGCGCCTATCTGAATCTTCTCCCATACCTGTCACTTACTAAAACCGAGTACAAGCAAATCCAGTAAATATTGGTATCCTATATATATGCAGCAGCACAAACACAATAATGGAGAACGCGGCCAGATCTTGCTGGTAACACTTATGGTGCTTGCCGTTGCACTGTCTGTCGGACTCACTGCCATTTTTACCGCCCGCTCAAGCACACAGTCAACAAAATTAGAAGATGACAGTCAGCGGGCATTGGCTGCAGCAGAAGCCAGTGTACGCGCAGCACTCAAAAGCCAATCTGCAACTACACTCGGAAGCGGTGATTTGTCAGGATTTTCCGGCGTCACCGGAGGCGCGGCCATCTCCACCGCATCAAGCAGTAACTCCTTTACCTCTCCATCACTTCTCAAAGATGAACAATATACCTTTTATTTAGGCACCTATACTGCCGGGTCTCCGCCCAGTTTTGGCAATTCAACTGCTGAGAATATCATCGTCTGTTTTGCTTCATCAAGCAGCGTGCCGGCACTTGATATCGCGCTAATTAAAGGAAGCGGCGCATCTGCATCTGTCGTGCGCTACACAGTCGATCCGCAAAGCAGAATCAGCAGCGCACCGGCAGGAAATGCAGGTTGCTCAGTGTCAGCCACAGGCGCTTCACAGTTTAGTCGTTCATACACAATCCCAGCAGCAGATATCGGTACCAACACGAGGCTCATGCTTATCAAGACACTGTATGCTCCGACTCGCGTGATGATATACCGCGCATCTGCCCCCTTCCCCGTGCAGGGCGTAAACGTCACATCAGAAGCAACCACCCAGACAAAAGTCACTAAAAAAGTACAAGTATTCCAGTCGTATCCTCAAGTTCCTGCTGATGTTTTCGGGATCAACTGGTAACCGGAATCTGAAAAATTCAGTAAGATAGGTGTATGTTCTCGCTGCGCAATATTCTTCTTATCGCAACAATCGTCGTCGGCGGTTCGTATTTGTATCAGACGTATGGGTCAGATGCGGTCTTGGGGTCACTCAACAAACCCACTCGTCAGATGGCCGATAATGTACTCGGTGTTGCTACAAAAAAAGTGGTCGACACAACAAGCGGCGCCACTGGCGGGATCCAGTCCGTTATTTACAAGCGCACTGCCACACCACTGGTTGATCAATTCAGAAAACTTCCTGAGGGACAACAAGAAGAAATTCGCCACCAAATATGCCCACCTTCTGAGACACCAACTGCTGAGGCGACACCTTCCGCAACTCCCAAACCGACAGGCGATCAGAGTGAGTGAGCGGCATCGACGCTGTAGAATTTGACGCGATCACCGCGGAAGAGAAGGTCGATATCACCGGTTGCTCCTGCGCGATGTTTTGCAATGTAGAGTTTTACGTTGCGCTGATGATCATCAAGCAGGTCATTTTGCTCCTCATCACTATAGATAAACATAACAACGTCCGCATCCTGCTCAATCGCACCTGACTCACGAAGATCAGCCAGCTGAGGGCGCTTGGATCCTCCGCGCTGCTCGACTGCACGTGACAACTGCGAAAGAGCGAGCACCGGAATCTTCAGTTCACGCGCAAGGTTTTTGAGTCCTTGCGATACATGAGACACCTCCTGGGTACGCGAGTCAAATCGCTTTCCCGCATCAGCCAGCTGCAAGTAGTCGACCACCAACAGCTTTAAGTCGCGCTCAAGCTTGAGCTTTCGCGCTTTTGTGCGCATCTCAAGAATCGAAATACCCGGCGTATCGTCGATGTAAATAGGCGCATTAGAAAGGTCTCCCATCGCCTCGGTGAGTCGCTCATAATCCTCAGGAGACAGCTTACCTGTCTTGAGTCTCCACGCATCAATATCAGCATGTCCGACCAACAGACGATCCACAAGCTCCTCCTTGCTCATCTCGAGCGAAAAAAAGCCGACCGGCGCATTCGATTGCAGCGCTGCATTGAGGGCGATATTGAGGGCAAATGACGTCTTACCGATACCGGGACGAGCCGCAAGTATAAGAAGCGCCGACTGGTGAAGACCAGACAGCTTACGATCCAAATCTGTATAACCTGTGGGGACACCACGTATGTCACCGCCGGTGAGCTTAAATTCCTCCAGTCGGTCCAGACTCTCAGTAAGCACTTCCTTGAGCTCCACAAAATCCTGGTGTGACTGCTCTTGAGACAGGCCAAAAATCTCCATTTCAGCATGGTCCATAATGTGCTTTGTCTCTTCCTCACCATCAAACGCACGCTCGATGGTACGGCTTGAAAGCTCGATCAATTTGCGCTTAGTGTAATGGTCTTTGACGATGCGCCCATAATGCTCCACATAGGCCGAGTTTGGGACTGCGTTAATAAGGTCTGCCACAACATCAGGATTGCTCAGTTTTTTCCCGCTTCCGTCACGCTTTAATTGATTCTTGAGTGTTACCACGTCAATAGGCTGTTGCTGCTCAAACAGCGTAATCATCGCTGAAAAGATATAGCGAAGATCGGGGTTGTAGAAGTGATCTGATTTCAGAAAATTTACTACCAGGTGAATGGCGGATGGGTCAATCAGAATAGCACCCAGAACCGACTGTTCTGCCGATGTGTCATGGGGAGGGACCTTAAGTGCATCAGATGAGAGTGCCATACCGTTTGTGTTGGCATTATACCTGATTTGGAGATGTGTTTCAGGATGTTAACACAATAACCTTGCGCTCTTCGTTCAGATCCTCTTTCTTTATCGTCAAAAGGTCGGTGCGCTGAGCATCAATGGCACCGTATTCTTTGAGGAATGCATCAATATCGGTAAGGTCGCCGAATGTCTTTGCATCATGCTCTGTTGTTTTATAGTGCATCGGGATGACGACGAGCGGCTCAAATTTGGAGATGGCCTGACACGCCTGTTTAGCATCGATTGTGTAAAACCCTCCAACGGGAATCATCAGGATATCAATGTCTCCGATCTGATCCAACATGGTCTCTGTCGGAAGATGTCCCAAATCACCACAATGCAAAATACGAATGCCTTCAGTTTCTATGCGAAAGAGGGTGTTTGTGCCGCGAAGCTCACCCTTTTGATCATCATGATAGCTGGCAACACCTTTGATGCGAACACCGTTTTCTTCATATTCGCCTGGCCAGTCGACTACAAGCGCATCGGGGGCGAGAGTCAGTCCGGCGGTATTGTTGTGGTCACCGTGATCGTGGGATATGGTTACAATATCAGCTTCTTGCTTGGGGAGCTTCATACCGACTGAGTCAGCGTAAGGATCGGTTACTATTTTTGCGTCTTTTGACTTGATAAAAAAACTGGAATGTCCAAGGTATTTGATATTCATATGCTGCTAAAGATACCAGATCAGCTGGGTATTTGTAAAGCTCCCCGTGACCTAGACGAACTTCTCAAAAAAGATATTTTCCCGTTCAACTCCCAATGTAGCCAACTCTTCCCGAAATCCGTCGATGACCGGGATGCCGCCGCAGATATAATAGTCAGAGGCATTTAAATCTTTTCCTTCTTTTTTCCACTTTGTCAATTGTTCACGCACATGCAAGTCGATGCGAGTCGGAACACTGCTTTTTATAGGCGCTTCATGTTCTCGCGATGCACACATCATAAAATGAAAGCGCTCATCCCGATCGGCAAGTATCTCCCACTCTTCTTGCAAAAACATATCCTGACGCGTTCTTAAGCCCCAAAACAAATGATAATCACTTTGCAGACCGCTTTGAATTTGCGTGAGAATCATGCTGCGAATCGGTGCAATTCCTGTGCCGGTACACAAAAATACTTTTGATTTTTCATTCTCACGCATCGTAAATCGACCTGCTGGTCCTTGAAATGTCACCGTGTCACCCACAACAAGTTGCTTTACAAACTCACCCGCTGCGCCACCCGGAAGTGATTTTATCAAAAGATCAAAGGCGCCTTTTTGATAGCTGGGAGAGGCAATTGAATACAGGCGGCGAATCGGCGTCGTTGAGTCCTTCTGGGGAATGAACATGATCAAATACTGACCTGCTTCAAACTCCACAGCTTCTCCTTCAGGAAGCTCAAATGCCACCTGATATACATCGGTTGTGAGGGTATTGATATAGGTGACAGTTGGATTGTATGTATTGATTGGCATCTTGAGGTATAACTATAGCAATTTTGTATTCATTTTCAACAAGCACACCCGGATCAGAGTTTGGCGCGCTGGGCGATTTCTGCCTCTACTTGCTCTCGCGGTCGACCATATTTTAACCGAGAAAGCTGAACGATTGCTTGCGCAAGTTTTGGATTTGCTCGTGCTTCAAGCTCAGAGACATCTTTGGTTAAGTCTACAGAAAACGGCGGCACCGGCTCATTGTTCACAATCGTCTTCATGTAGATGTGATACCGCTCGATATTGATGAGGTCAGATTCGCCGAAAATCGGCTGGAACTCGCGCTGCATATACGACGCATCCGTCACACCCATACGAAACGCCATCATGGTACCAACGTTTCCGAAAATCGCATTTTTCACTTCCTCATCAATCTGTCCGATGAACTGATTTGCCACCGTAAGTGCGAGCTTATATTTTCGCGCCTCTGACAAAATGGTTGCAAAATCCGGCGTGGCAAAGTTTTGAAACTCGTCTACATACAAGAAAAAGTCGCGGCGTTGATCAAGCGGAATATCTTGCCGACTCATTGCGGCAACCAGAATCTTCGGGATCAGTGTCAGGCCCAAAAAGTTTGAGTCTTCTTCGCCGAGCTTTCCTTTGGATAAGTTGATAAGAAGGATCTTTCCCTCATCCATCACCTGACGAAAATCAAACGCAGACTTGGATTGTCCGATGATATTACGCATCATTTTATTGGTGACAAATCGACCGAACTTTGACACGATATAATCCAACACTTCTGATTTGTGAAAGTCTGAGGTTTGCGCAATCTGGTCTGTCCAGTAGCGGCGTACCACCGGATCCTGCACCTTGGGCAGAAGCTCCTGTACGTACTTCTGATCAGTCAAGACACGTATCATCTCCACAAATGTTGCCCCCTCGTCACACATAATGGTGAGCATCGCGTTTCGCACAGCATGCTCAAATCGCGGACCGATGATACCAGTACGCTGCGGATCATAGAGCTTATACATGAGGTTGATGATCGCCGAGGCAATAAAGTGTTTTTGCTCTTCTGTTTTTGCGTCCAGGAGATTCAAGCCCATCGGGCGCTCCACATCGGCCGGATCAAAATAAATCACATCTTCTGCGCGATTGGGCGGGATAAATTTCATAACATCTTCAATGAGCTCACCATGCGGATCAATCACGCACACGCCGTTGCCGGTTGCGATATCCTGGGCGATCATATCCTGCAGCAGGTATGACTTTCCGGTGCCGGTTTTTCCGATTATGTAGCTGTGACGCATACGGTCAACCATCTGCATATTCACCGGGCGCCGCTCACCACGATAGTATCCTGAGCCGATTGAGGTGCCGCCACTTGTCGGAACTTCTGAAGGAACCGGTGCATTTTTTGCCTTGAGCCATTGAATATGTGGAGTTTCCACCATCTTATTGGGAAAGTGAAATATACTTGCCAACTCATCGACAGTCAGCACACTCATCGTGCGCCACTGCCAAAACTCAAACGCCGGAAAGAACTTGTAGATAAAGTTCATCATAAATCCACCCTTAAATAAGATCTTGCCGCCGGTCAAACCATTGGCGCCAGAGAACTGTGAGAATGCATTTTTGAAGTTACGCATATGCATGTCAGCAACTTGCTGCGTCTGCGCACACACGACTAAGCGAATCGATGTGTCAAATGCGACTTTGCTGGTTTTCTCATCAATTTTCTCCATCAGGCGGGAATCCATCTTGAATGATGCCTTGTCAGGATTGGACTCATCTTTTTTGGTGCTGGCCACGTAGCTTTTTCCGGCATCTTTCCACCCGTCTTTTGCCGGGCGGATCAACATCTGCAACATCGCGCCCTCTCCTTCACCCATACGCGACATCGCCGAAGTGATCGCATTGAGCGAGTCACTCGGGAGGTCTTTATATGTCTTTAAAGGCATATATGCGGCACCTTTTGTGACGAGCGTGCCGTAGGCCACTTTTGCCTGTTCTGAAAAGATATTCGGCTCATCCACCTTTTTCACGTCAGCATTTGAGTAGTAGCTATAAATCACCTTCTCAACCAAGTCGACAATCGATCCGGGTGCCGACACATAAAAGCGAATATCGGCTTGTTTCGCCACAATCTCAAAGGCAATCATGTCTGACACATCCATAAATGACCAAAAGCCCGAGGTGCCGATTGATGAAAATGAGGCAAACATCTGCTCAGCCACATCAACTTTAATCTCATTGTCCTTGGGCATGCGCACTTCCAAGGTCACCATCTCCAAAGAAAGCTTCTCACGTTTTTTGAGTCGCGACACCAATACAACCACATATACAAAGACCGCAGTGAGAATAAGGGAGACTATAAGAGCCACGAGCGCCAAGATAACATTTAAGAGCGCCTGAAATACAACCACGTCCATATACAATCATTATATAATGTGACCAGAGGAAGGTACACCGCCAATGTCAAAATCACCACTCATCATACCGGTAGTCGTGCCCGAGCGGGTTCGTCGCATCATGCGCCCACGCGGTCTTTTTATCATTGCGGGACTTATCGGCATTTTAGGGCTTGCACTTGCGAACTTTTATGCTTCACTCGGCGTTCCGCATCTCTATGTTCGGCACGTAGAAAATGAGCGAGAGACAATCGGTACCTACCTCGCTGCAATTCGCTCACTCCCTGAGTTTCAACCCAGCTACACCCATGCAGTAAATACATACGGACTGCGTATCAGAAATGAATTATTTACAGCCGATAATATTCGAAATGCAAAGATTATAAAACTTGAACAGGAATTGACATATAACCCGAATAATCGGGATATTTTAATTGCTTTATCAATACTATATCAGGCTAATCGAGAGGAAGAAAAAAGCCGAGAGTATTTGGATGCTGCGCAGCGTATAGACCCTATGGCACGCGTCCCCGACTCACGTCCCTAGCCTCACAAATACCAGATTTGCTACAATGACTGCATATGCATAAGTCACTTGCCATCTACATCGTTCTCACGCTCTTCACGACCCTGATTGTGGGTGTAACTGCCGGATTTGCCGGCTATCATATGGGGCTTCAGAAGGGACAAAACATGGAAGCTGTCCCTCCAAGTGAGCAAGAGCCCGCATCTACCGCGTGTCCTGACGATGTGAGCATCTGTCCGGATGGTACCCAAGTCGGACGGGTCGGGCCTGCATGTGATTTTGCCGCATGTCCAAGCCCTGAACCAGTTCCCACTACCACCTCACCCGAAGGAGTTTTTTGTACTCAAGAAGCACAACAATGCCCTGACGGAAGCTGGGTCGGCAGAACAGGACCAAATTGTGAATTTGCTCCCTGTCCGTGATACCATAAGATATATGAATCTCTTTGTTCAATCACTCACGCCTAACCACATCACTTCATTTGCCGACCATCCATTCTTTCCCCTTCTGATCATTTTTGACCTCGCACTTCGCGGATATGCACTCTACAAGGCCGCCAAAAACAACCAGCCTGTATGGTTTGTGGCGCTGCTACTCGTCAATAGTGTCGGTATTCTACCCATCATCTACCTGTTGTTTTTCGCTCCCAAACAAGAAGGTGCATCATCCCCAAAGCCCAAAGCCACACCTGCCAAAAAACCCTCCCGTTCGACAAAGAAAAAATAATCAGTTAAGATAGCTTATATGGACGTACAAACAATACTCAGCACGATCGGCATCGTTGCTCTTATCGCAAATGCAGTAATTTTACTGGCGGTATTTATCGCAATTTTGGTCTTTTACAATTTTCTGAAAAAGACCAAACGGGATGCTGAAGCAGCAGTTGAAATGGGTCAACGCATCATGCGAAGCACCTCACGCAATCTCAGCATTGCCGCCATAGTCGGCCGAGTCGTACAGGCTATTGGCACTAAAAAATCTTCTCCTAAACCGGTTGAAGATGTGTCCTAAACACTATTTCCACGGACGCTGATTCGCAAACAACCCGACACACCGGGCCTGTTCAAACCCCATCTCCAGACCGTATTCTTTTTTATGCACCATGCGCGCTCCACTTGCGTGCTCTGCTCCCCATGTGTCAATATCTGGGCGCGTGCGATTGGTGATGTCGGCAGTATAAATGATCTGCAGTGCCCGAACATCCAAGCCGTCCTGACGATACAAAAGCGGTTCCATGGTAACAATGCGTGATTCTCCGATAGCGATATCTGCATGGCTTCTGGCCATATCCTGCAAGATGTGTTGAGGCTTTAAATCATCAGTGACAAGCTGTGTAGGGAATGTCCACATGCCTTTGTACGGTGCTCTGGTGCGGCGAATAAGCAGCATATAGGGACCAATTGTGAAAATGCCAGCCACGTATACAAGCGGTCGTGCGTGCGTGCCGAAAATATTGGTCTGTCTCATACTTCTTTATGTTATAGTCCACTTCAAAATGAATTGCCATGACAGATATGTCATGATTCGTGACACTTGTACTCTGAGGCCGTCACAACAACCTATAGTTTCTTTTTGCAACAAAAAATTGTATAATATACCCATGCCAATTGAAGTCCCCCAGGGACAATCACATAAAGATATTTGGGAGCGTGAGGCACAGTTTATGCGCACTAAAGAATATGCGCAGGCACGCGATGCTCTCGCTCCTTTGTATCATGACGTGGCCACCAACCACCTGACACTTCCGTGGCAGCTGCTGAGCTATGTAAACGCTGAGGGATTTGCGCTGCGTCTTCGCTGGAGCGAGCACGAACTTCCCGATCCGACTATCGAAACCGATCACGCCGGAGAACTGCCTCCGCATTCGTATCTTGAGGTAAACAGCAACTACGGCGTAGATTTGCTGCAATTTTTGCGCCGTAAACCAAATGGTGAGATGTATGTGCAACAACTGTCGCCGGGAGCGATTCACCCCAACATGAAACGAATTCAAAAAGCACTTGTGAAAGATCTACAGACTCCCTACACCTCAACTGAGGCAACTCCTCCCGGATGGGTCACCAATGAAGCTATGACTCTCTGGATTCCGGAGCAAACTACTTAAAAGCCTCCCGCAAGCAAACAGCAAGGTTGCTGTCGTATACTACCTTGTATATGAGTTGGACCACAAAGAAAAGCCGCATCGCCTATCAGACACCGCACGTGACCATTCGCGAAGACGAAGTGCTTCGCCCCGACGGCACCCCCACTATCTATTCTGTGCTGGAAGCCAAGCCCGGCGCGTATCTGATCGGTATCGACGCGTCTCAAGACCCTTTGAAAATCTGCCTGATCAAACAGCACCGCTACACCACCGATCGCGAACGCTGGGAGCTGCCCGGCGGCGGCATTGAAGATGATGAACAGGCCACCGAAACAGTGGTGCGAGAAGGCGTGGAAGAAGCATGTATCAGAGCGCTCGACCCGATTCTCCTTCCCGGTGAGACTCAGTCTATGAACGGCACATCCACCCACCGCGACTATTATTTTCTGGCAACTGAGCTGGAGATTCTGCCGTTTACTCCGTCACCTGATGAAGGCATCACCGAGCGCGGATTTTTCACGGTAGATGAGATTTTGCAGCTACTTACACAAGACGAACTGTCTGATGCGTTGTCGATAACAGGGATATTCCGCGCGTTTGCTCACCTGGGGTTTATCGGTTCAAAAGAGCGATAGATATATTCAGATACGACGCAAAGCTAACCCACAGTATGTAGGGCACGAGCAAATATGACGCCAGACGCGATGATGCATAAAAGCGAAAGATACAGGCCATGATCAGAAGCCATAGCAGCACAATTTCAAAAAACGCGGCCATTGGCTGACGAAAGCCGAAAAACAACAATGTCCAGAGGAAATTAAACCCGAGCTGCGCAAGAAACAGCCACAGGTACTCACCACGCACTTTTGCTGACTTGGTGCGACTGAGCACCAGCCAGATCGAGATTCCCATCAGGGCGTAGAGCGTGGTCCATACCGGCCCGAATACCCAGTTGGGCGGATTCAATGCAGGCTTTTCAAGTGCCGCATACCAGGTGGGAATTGATTGCACGGTAAAGACGCTTGATGACCAACCGACTGCTTCGCAGCCGATGATCCAGGCAATGAGTGACTTGTATCCCTTCATACATTCATAGTAGCGCATGTGAGTTGCAGAGAAAAGGGGTATACTGGGGGTGTATGCAGACCATTCTGAAGCGACACAAAAAATGGACACAACTCGCCGTATGGATCATTATTCTGGTTGGTGTCGTCGTGGGACTTTCCCTCACCCGCCCGGCCGATACTCCGCTTCCCCTAAAACCCGATTTGATGCAGCAGGAAGCCCCGACCGACAATATCATCAGCGGCTCATTTGAAAAAAATAAACTCAAATCAGATGAAGAATGGAAACAGATACTGACACCGGAGCAATATAACATAATGCGTGAAGCAGGTACCGAGCGTCCGGGCACCGGTACACTACTTGAGGAAAAGCGATCCGGCACGTATTACAGTGTGGGCTGCGATGAGCCCTTATTTAGTAGCGACACAAAGTATGAATCAGGTACCGGCTGGCCGAGCTTTTATGCGCCCATTGATGAGAAGAATCTGGTGCTTCGTACTGACTATGATCTGGGAATCCCGCGCACCGAAGTACTGGATCGCTGCGGCAACCACCTCGGACACGTGTTCGACGACGGCCCCGAACCGACAGGCAAGAGATATTGTATGAACAGCGCAGCCCTCCGCTTCGTCCCCGACGAAAAATAACCCCTTGCACATTGAGATTTGAGCTCAAAAATGGTATAATGCGCTATGGCAAAAAGCCGTAGCTGATATGCGACTTTTTCCCATGGGGATGCCGGGTCTTGACGAGATTGCACCTTTACATGACGGCTAGGACGCACTCATGCGTTACATGAAAAACAATATCTGCAAATTCATTCGAAGATGCAGTTGCTGAGCTGAAGGCTTTCGCTCGCGAGTCTCTCGCAGGTGGTCGCCAGGCATACGCTTTTGCGTAAGCTGTAACCCAGCAACACTTGACGTACTTTCAGTCCGGTTTCTACACGTCAGGTACAACCAACCGGGCACAGATATAGAAGGATTCTCGATGGCCTTTTGTGTCTTAATTTCATCGGCGTCTGCACATGGTCTGTATGTCACCCAGTGCAGCACGAGCCAAAGACATCCTATTTCTAGCTATAACGTCTGTAATATGCCGTGCTTTTTCAGACGGGGGTTCAACTCCCCCCATCTCCACCACACAGCTTTGTTTGTGTGAAAAACTTAGGAGCAAACAGTGAAGATATTTTCTAATTCTTTAGATGCGTCTGGGTAATAGCCACAATACAGAAATAGTTTCGATATGTATAAAAGAAAATTCTTCCAGTCTCAGCAAATTCCATTTCTTTAATTGACACATCTTCTGGGAGATTTGCATACAGTCTTCCATATTCACCATCTCTCTCAACATTGTCTCTGTATAAATTTGCCTGCGCAATTGTTATTGGTGAATATTTTGTGATTTGAGCAAGCTTATGCATGAGTGCTTTAACCTTTGTTTTTTGAGTCATTTTATGCACTTCACAACAATTGTTTTTGTACTCACTAAAAATAAGTCTGAAATTTGCTGCGCTCACATGTTCTGTTAGAAGCTCATCGATATTTTGATTTATGGCTGCATTTGCTGGCACGATACCATTGTCTTGATGGGATGCTGTAGTTGCCTCCATACGTTCTTTCAATCCATACTCTTGCCGAAGTGCTTTACGTGCTTGATTTCGCTTCCTTTTGTCTTTTGCCATAAAAAATTTGCATCAATCTTGGTGAAATCTCGTTGCTTGAACTTTCATATTTCTCAACATCTCTTCGAGCTTCTTGCCATGGGCTTTCAGCATGAGTCAGCATTTCCAAGTAGTTTGCGTCATATTTGCCATAAACATCCCAAACGGCATCCAACAGCTCTGTTTCTTCCTGAGTAAGAGTTTTGAATTCGTTTTCATCAATTTGAGCTAATATATCGCTGTATCCAAATTGGCGGTACTTCAAATACACTTTCTTTATTGCTGGGCCATGAACCCAAGCTTCGATTTTGTCGTCAAACAATTTCTTCTTGTAATTTACAAGGCTCCATGCTTGAGAATAATATAGTAGCTTTTGTAGCTTCTTATTTGATAGCCCTTTTTTATCCCTATTATTTTTTGCTATGAAGTAATCTGCAACGATAAACACCTTATCATCGCTCTTGTTGATGCTCATTTTAGTTAAGAACAAATATCACTAACATTATTACCCACTTCAGACCCAAGAATCAAGTTGAAGTGGAATAGAAGTATACTTAAGTAAATTAAAGTGTCAATATGTAAGATCAGACTTTTTGGCTTTCCAGCAACATTTTATGTTGTCGTATCGTAGATCCCACCACCCATTCTGGTCTTCTGATAATGACATGGTTTTAAAATCCGCTGCGAGTTGATTTAGCGAAACAATAAACTCTTCTTCATTTTCTGGCTCAAAATGAACCACAATAAGCCCATTCTTCGTTGGAATATTTGCTGTAAAATACTCAGAGCCATCTTTTCTTCTTTCAGAATAAAGTTTGCACAACCTCTTCTTTAATTGTAGATATATGTCTCTACCAAACTCTTCAAAAAAACCCGTGGCAACTGCAAATGGAAAAAACAGAATTATCCCGAACCACGCTATACCACCTGTGTTAAGAGCTGGCTTATGAAGCTTACTCGTTTGCAACTCATACCCTCCTAGATTTAGGCCATTAAGCTGCTCTATTGCCTCATTTTTATAGTAGTATGAAAATGATATTTGTATGGTGTGCATCGATAGATTATAGTTCAACTTCCCACAGGTGATAGTGGTTGGGTTCTAGTTGTATTCAGAGATTTTACTACTCCGTACCACATCCAAACGTACTCCTCTATTTTGCTCAAACTTTGTGTTACTAAGTCCACCAAACGTAAAAAATAATCGCGATTATGACTTCATGTAGTCTTTGGCGGCGCGCTTTTCATTTCTTGATATATCACGTGCCTTCTCCAGCTTTCGCTTGGCCAAGTCTTTTCGCCCGCGCACCAGCCCCACATCGAGTTTGAGCAGACTTCCCTTGGAAAAGAGCGCCTTGGGTGCCATGGTGATTCCGCCTCCGCCTTGCATCTTAGTGCGAATACGGGTGAGTTCTTTTTTCGTGATCAGCAGTCGGCGGCTACGCTGGGGATCATATTCGTCGTTTCGGGCATACTGGTACGGATAGATGTGCGCGCCGACAAGCCATAGCTCACCGCCCACGATGCGCACATAGGCGCTGTCGAGCTTGATTGCGCCGTCGCGGATGGACTTTACTTCTGCCCCAGTCAACGAGATGCCTACGGTGTAGGCTTCAAGCTCTTCATAATCTCGTGTGTACGATCGGTTGACGATTCTCATAGGGGTTTTGTATGCTTGTTGCTAATTGTACTATGGCGCGTATCGAACTACTTGCCACTCTTCCAGCAGCTTGCATTTTTAACTATCTTATAGTATTATAACAGCTAACAATTTTATTGGTTTACCAACCATATGACCGAGCACCAACTGCCGTCACGCCAAGCCATTCTTCCTTCTCCTGATGCCGGTAATCCTCTGTTTCCCGGACAAGTTTTGTATATTGAAGCAATCGACGTAAAAGCCGGAGTCACTGTCACACTCTCTACTGAAGAGCGCGCAAGTCGCATAAAAGCACTCAATACTTCAAAGTATCTGGCCGCAAACTTTGCTGACCCGGAAAATCCGGAAATCCGCATGATCTCCACTACCGATACCCCAGACGGGTTTGTCGGCGTCAAGGAAGCAACCGCCGGATATGCAAAGCCCGACATACTGATATATGCATTTGATAAGGAGATTTTTGAGAGCGATCCTGAAAAAGTACATCCGGCAACATACATATATGATTGGAGTGAAGAAACACAACAAACGTACTGGGGAGAAGTGCGTCGCGTTCTTGATTGTATGGAAGAGCGCCTACCAGAAGGGCTCGTGCCACGTGTCATTGAGCATAATTTTCCGATCGTCAGTAACGAACAGCACAATGTTCCGCGCTCCAGTGGACTACCCCACACTCACGTGTTTGCCTATGGAAACGCATTTGCACACACACCCGATCAGCAACCGGCTGAGATCGAAAAAATCCGCCACAATGAAGAGCTTCTTCTCGACCAGGAACTGATGGTCGACGGCGTACTACTGGGTGTCCACGGGCGCATGCTTGCGCAAATGGGTGATGATATGCCGCCTTTGGATGTGCGCCATTTGGTGCGTCCCTTCGGATACGAATTTTACATACCAAAAGGAACTTCCAATGAAGAATTTGCCCGCCTGATGCGCGAACACCACCTGGCATATGCGCAGACCTTGCAGGAAGTAGGGCCAATGATCGCCGAAACTGCCCATACCAATAACCCACAAGGAGCACGCATTCTCCCCCAGCCTTCGTATATTTTCTATATGCGAAACGATGGCGACAAGCAAATTCTTTCATTCTCTCCTCAATTTGTTGAAGCAGCCGGCGGGATGGAAGGTGCGGGAGTTGCGCTTCGCCGTAGCGGACGTTGTGATCCACCACCTCACCCCATGACACCGCAAGAAATTGATGCGCTGGTGCTTTAAATCATAGCCTATAGCATTTTTAGGCATTTCTTCGTATAATTAGATGCTATGAAACCGCATATGTGGACCGGTCCTCTGGAGGTCAAAACGCCCAGCATCAAGATGCTTGTTACCGGTGCAACGACCATTTTTTTCTCAACCACCGTAGTGGCATTTGCCCTCTTACATCGCCTGGTGTTCCCGCCCGTTTCAGGCCCGCAAGCCGCACTCGCTGCTCCGTTTTCCTACAACGCAGCAGAGATTGTGAGTCAGGAAGTTAGCCCGACACCGCAGCCCACACTGATTCCGACTGCCACCCCCACTCCGACTCCCGCCTATTATGCACCGACCCGCATCATCATTCCCAAGCTCAGTGTGGATACCGCGATTGAAAATGTCGGCATCACTCCGGACGGCGCCATGGACACCCCGAAGAATTTTGACCAGGTCGGATGGTTTGCACTGGGCGCAAAACCGGGAGACATGGGCAGCTCAGTGCTGGCAGGACATCTTGATACAGAGTCCGGATCACCGGCCGTGTTTTACTACTTATCTCAAATGACAGAAGGCGATGAGTTTCAGATTATTGATGAGACAGGGCGCACCCTCACATTTCGCATTTACCAAACCGGCAGCTATCCTGAATCTGCTTTCCCGCTTGCTGATGTATTTGAAAAAACAGATGGCCGCTACCTCAATCTGATTACCTGTCATGGCATCTGGCAATACGGTTCACACACCTACTCTGATCGTTTTGTCGTGTCGGCTGTGCTTGTTGAATAAAGAGTCTTTTATTCGGTTCGCGCACCCGCCAGCAATCCTGCTCCGGCCATGAGCCCCCCGATATACAAAGCCAATAAAATACTCGGACTCCCCGATGCCGGAATTGATGCCGGCGCAGTCACAGTGGGAGTCGGTGTCTGGGCTGCAGCAATACGTACCACAACCGCTGTCGGAGCGACAGTCGCAGTCACGCGCTTTGTCGGTGTGGCAGTGGGTGGACGCGGCGTGAGAGTGGGCGCCTTTGGATCACGAGTCGGAAGCGTGGAGTTCAAATTACCTGTTTGAGGCTGATTATTTTGAGCAAAAATACCAAGTGTCGCTCCTTCACGACCACCAACACCGGGAAGGATGTTACGAAGGATCCCCGAGCGGGTCGCAAAAAAAAGAAGAGCAAGTGTCATCAAAACACCTGCAGAAACAAGCGATACCATGAGTACATATCCGTTCCTTTTCACACCACCATTATACTCCACGCATCGTATATGTGAATGCGGCAAACAAGCGTATCTTATGGCTTAAATACACGGTGCACATGACCTTTGACGGTCTTGAGCGTGTAATGCGATTGCTCCAGAAGATAGAGCATCAGTGTGGCCAGCCACCGGGCAGAGTTATTGATGGGTTGCTTAAGTCCGGCCGCAATCTGGTCGTCACTCATCGGCAGATGCGGACCTTGTACATCTTCGATTTTTTCATCGTGTCCCTTGGTAACGCCGGCCTGCTTGAGCACATCATCCAACTGTATAGAATCTTCCTGCTGCTGGATATATTTTGCCACTTCAGGGCTCATCGGCTTTTCCCGAATAGGGGTAAGCTCTACCTGTGCCCGGCCTCCACCCATTGGTTCACTTTCATGACCGCCTATTCGCGCCGCCTGCACTGCAGTTTTTCCGGAAAGCGGTGAATGGGACTGCTTCTTTTTGTCATCATCTGCCATGCCTTTAGTATACCAGAGGAAGCCTTAGCACACTTTGCCCGCACCGCACTCAGGGCACTTATCTGTACCTTGTCCAACGATAATCGCGTGATTACAGGGCTTACCGTCCTTGGTGCCGGGACAATGAAAATGGGGCTCTCTGTTGCCGCAACGACACAAATTCGGATCGTCTTTATAGTCCACACTATCAACCGACCCGCCACCCAACATTGCCTGCGGCGTCTGCCCGTCCAGAAGACCCCGCTCCATAGACAGCGCACTCACCAGGCGTCCTTTTGATGACACCGGGCAACTCCCTCCCGCCTCTGCAGTGGCCGGTTTGTCATAGCTTGTGTCATGTGCCATGACGTACTGCGCCTCTAGGATGCGGCGGTCAGCTTCTGCATTGTGCTGCAGTCCGTTTGCGTAGGATGCATGAATGCGTTGTTTGGGTTGTGAAGACGGCGCCTCTTCTGATAGTGCTTGTTGTAGTTTTATTTTCAGGTCTTTGGCCGCATTAAAATATGAAGACAATGCATCTTTTGCTGCTTGCACTTCGCCGGCCAGCGCATGGTGTGTGTATCGATCCAAATAGGGTGCAAGCTCGCTGCGCAGTTTTGTTTCGTAGAGCGCACTAAAGCGCAATTCTTCAGCAGTGATCCCAACAGCCGACAGCACAGAAGCAAATTCCAAATCAGCATCGGTCTCCCCGACAAACGGATTGGTGCGACACTCCTGCTCACCCACATACCGATCCCGCACTTCATCTGCACCGCGCGTGCGCATACCTGACTCCGCAAGTGACTGCGCGATTTGATTGGTGCGGTAGAGCGACCCGACAGGCTCCCGATATCGAAAGATATGCAGGCGCACGTCCTCAGGAGACTGTTCATCTCGCATCATCGCCATCACCAGCCCATATCCGGAAGTTGCAAATGCAGCAGCCTCCTCATGGGGAGGCGATACGATCATGGCGCTTGTGGCCCCGGTTGCCAGCGCCTGCTCACAGATGCGATAACCGATACATTCCTGCTCTTCCCGACTGCCTGGACCCTTCTCATCAGCCAGTCCTTCGTAGGAGTCTCTCATGCGAATACGCTCACCGGTACTCGCCACATACTGCAATTCGCCCGACTGCGTATCCAGATGATAGGCGATTGAAGTGTGAGGCACCATGCCGGCAAACTCGAGCCCGAATGTCACCGCATTTTCGCGCACATACGCCTCAGTGCCCGGCGCATCCACTCCTTCACGATGCATCCTGCGCACATCGCGCATCTCATTTTCTACATCGTAATACTCAAAGATGGAAACCTGCTTGGGGGTGTCTTGTTCGGGAGTTTGTACATGCTCACGCCCGGTGGAGGTGGGTTTTGGTTCGCGCTCAAAGCGGATATAGTCAAGTCGTTGTGTCTGCATAGTGATTCCCTGCTCGGGGTTCTTTCTGCCTTTATGCGACAAGAAAGAGTGGCTGTCGATCGGACTCCCCGCCCAAATGCTATTTTTAAAGCTTTTGGCGGGTCACCGTTGCGGCACAGTTAGGGAATCACACCCTATTCCTCAACCACGAATTTTTTACATTCCTATCTGTTATTGTAGAAGGTGAGTGTGTAATTACAAGAGGTCACACTGTAGCATATCCACAGGTGCGCACTTCGACCGGGACTTCAACTCCATCGGGAAGCTCGCCCGTCATGCAGTGATAACACCACTCATCCCCAAGCTCTGCCTGAAAATCTTCAAAAGGCAGATGTGTAATGCGTACACGCGACACCAACATATCATCTACCTCCCCATTCTCACCTTCACACAACCACCGGGCAAAATGAGCCTGATATTCCTGCAGTGCATCAGAATGACCTTCGAGCATGTTAAAAATAAGTTCTTGCTTGGTCGCAAATGCAACCCCGTGAAAACAGGGGTGCGTGATGGGAGGGAGTCCAATGGCCAGATGGACGGTATTTGCGCCATGATCTAAAAAGTCATGAACCAGCCGCTTCATCGTGTTGCCGCGCACCACCGAATCATCAACAAGAACGATGTCTTTACCGTCAACCTCCTCGGCAATTTCATATTTTTTCTTAATCTTCTCGTCGCGCACTTTGCCACTTTCGATAAAGGTTCGCTGACTCGGCTCAATCTTGCGAAGCAGCGTTCCTTTTTTTGCCGACTCATCGTAAGCAAGCGGATGCTCTCTCAGCACCTCATGAATCGCCTGCGCATAGGTCAGCCCGGAATTGAGAACCGGCACGATGTGTGCGCCTTCAGCAACGCCTTCTTCCTGCAGACGTCCGGCCAGTGCGTGCCCCCAGCGGGTTCGATGCTCATTTGTTTCATGATTCTCAAAACTCTTGAGGTATCCTTCTTCAAAGGAACATTTGCCTTCCCGTCGTCCTTGAGCGCGCGGATCATCCCATAGCTTGTTTAAACCTTTGGTCGTGACTTTGGCCAACATCCCTCTTGGCACATCTCCTATAGAGACAAAGTCCTCAGGCGCGTGATTTGCCAAAAGCGCCACGTCCTCAGAAGCCAAGACTGTGCCGCCTGATTTGAGGACGCCGTAGCGTAAGGGGTGAAATCGATTGGGATCCACCGCCACATACATCCCATTGGTGGTCAGCACCATCAGATTGTATGCGCCATCAAGATCAGACAGAAGCTCAACCATATGCTCTTCGCTAAATCCTCCCATCGCCTCCAGTTGTTGGCCGATCCGGTAGGTGTCACTGAGCTTTTCGTCGCCATCCGGATACGCAGTGCCATTGTGTTCAAGAATAAACGGCTCACCACCACCGCCTCCCTGAAACTGAAACGGTTGTGTATCACCTTCGCTGCCGCTTGTCGGATAGCGAAGGTGTGCCATAAATATGCGCGTTTCTCCCAGAAGCCGCGTTGTACTTGGCGGAAGCGCCTCATCCACGAGCCCCTCCCGCTTCACCATCTGCAAAGCGCCACATGAATCCAGATATGCAAGTCCTGCGCCCGCCTGGCCACGTGTTTGGATGGCGCGCATGGCCGGCTGAATATATCCATCCAGATGCATAGGGCGGGGCACATAGGCACCATAGAGTCCACAGTTGTGATGAATACCTGTGATTTCGGGAGTATGTTGATCTTGGGTGCCTGGTGAACGCGCGGCAGTCTCTGCCATTTCACGATTATACTCTTCTTTTTTGCTATAAGATATGTGGTTTACTGCAGATGCAGCGCGTATCCTTCATGAAAGCTGATAAGTTTGCCGGGAGGAATTTCGCCAACGGTGCGATACGATCCTTCATCCAGTACGCGGTAAAACAACGTGGGGTCAGTGGCCACCATCGCATGAAAGTCGTGTGTGACAGCAAAATGGAGCAACCGGGTTGACTGCGGCGCTCGATAGGCATACAGCTGTCCTTGCGTCATAATGAGCGTTATGCGATCGCCACCAAGCTGTGTCAGTTGTTCCTTTGTTCGATATCCGGCAGCGCCGCCTTCATAGCGAATTGAGCTTATTATGTGACGGGTCGATTCCGCTATGTTGTCCAAATCTGCTTCTTCGCCGACCCAATGAGCGACGCTCACCGGAGACTCACGTGGCTCATACGAAAACAGAGTTCGCAACATGCTTTGCCCATATGTATCTTCATTATTACTCGGTATGAGCGCCATCATACGCCCCACAGAGCCCCGTCTGGCCATCATGCGACTTGCATGCTGCGCCGTCACAGTGGTGAGATCAATCTCATCTTGCACAACATGTGCCACGTCGTGTCTGTCCCGCTGCACTGTCGCAACAGAGGCTGTGCCGCCCGGATCCGGGGAAAGCAACCCCAACATAAGAGGCGTCGGAGAAAGTGTCGATCCACGAGAAGAAGTGATCGCATACAGCTCATGCGGCGGCCGCTGCAGAGAAATCTGCTCTTTGGTGTGTGTCGGTGCATGCTCTACAAGTGTCATGAAGAACACAGTATACAAAAAAAGATACTATAGGGCAAATCCTACCATAATCAGCGCTTTGCCATCTTCTCCACTTCCGTTTGTGCGCGAGCGAGAGTGAATAGCAGATCAGAAAGGCGGTTCATATAGCGAATAATCACATCGAGGTGAGACACTTGAGATTCATGTCGCAGTGCAACAAGCGCGCGCTCAACTCGCCGACAGACTGCGCGCGCGACGTGAAGACGGGCAGATGATTCGGTGTCTCCGGGGATGACAAATGCATGCAGCTCAGGCAGGTCGCTGGTCACGGTATCGATCGTCTGTTCAAAGATTTCGATGCGATTTTTGAGCTCTTCAACCGGCGATTCATATCCGGCCAGAAGACCCATCATCACATAGATGTCATGCTGCACTTGCTCGATCAACGTTACGTGCGCACCGTCAATCATGATGCGCGCCCAGCCGAGTGTACAGGTGAGCTCATCAAGCTCGCCGTTTGCCATGATGATCGGATCAGACTTTGACACACGGCGCCCGCCGAATAATCCTGTCTCCCCGCGATCTCCTGTTTTTGTATAAATTGCCATAAGTTAATTAATCTCGATGTGATACGTATAGAAATAAGAGCACTCCCATCATACCAATAATCCCAAGAAAATAGTAATTCGTAAAAACAAATTCTAGCCGGTGTCGTACAAGCGTCAGTATGCCCTCACCTGCCGCAGGCATATACACACCAAAATTTTCCCGTGGATATGGCATAAATACCACGTCTTCAGGCGCATCTTTTGGACTTGGATCGTTGAGCGTCAACCGCACCGTATAGTTTTTACCGGCACTATCTGCCTGGGGAGTAAACCCGATTGGGTAGGGCGTTTTTGTGAAGACCAGGTATGCACTTTGGGTGCTCGTAAACAATGGTCTTTTTGCATCGTCAAAGAGCTCAAACATAAGCTGTGCGCGTTTTTCATTTTTTTCAGCTTGCTCTGCCTCACCAACATAACGCAGACGCAAATGAAGGGCCGATAGCTGCGGATAATCTGCACTTTGCACATTAAAAGAAACTGTTTTTCCCGGCTGACTTGCAAGCGATACCTCACCTAGCACAATCGGTGCAGATACATCGTATACCCGCAGATACTTGGGGTAAAATCGGAAAAATACATCCATCTGAAAGATAAATACCAAAAACACAATAAACAATACCGCGATCAGTGCACATTTTTTCATCTGGTCTTTGATTGAAAATAGGGCTTCTCTACAAGCCAATAACTAACGTATGCGCATCCAAGCAAAACAGGAGTGATAAGAAGAATATAGGGTATGTTTGCCAAGATGGTTGTTGGGCGAAACAACGGCGAGATACTATACAAAATATGTTCATGGATCAGATACAACGAGTAGCTGCATGTCCCAACAAACACAAGGAATCGATGCGACAAAATGCGAGACGTCAGCGACTCAGGATGAAGCACCACCTGTGCCACAGCAGCCAAGACTATGCATGTTATTCCACCGTAATAGAGGGCAAAAAAGAGTGTAGAGTGCTGTGTCCATAAATAGTGTCCGGACAATAAACTTAACGGTATTCCTGCGCCAACTACGCCTGTGGTAACGGGGTGTTTGGCGATGCGTTCAATCACCGGTAACACATGCTGTTTATGCATACTCCAACCCAGATACATGCCGCCGATAAATGATATCCAGCGAAGAATATTTATGGAGCGAAAATCAAGCGTTGCCCACATAGGAGATTCGAGGGCATATATGATGCTTACAAAAAGCGCCAAAGATACTAGCATGTATTTTTTGCCACTCAATACTCGCCGCGCAAACGGCCAGAAGACAGCAGCATAAGCCAGATAAAATAACACCTCTGGTGCCAAACTCCAAAATACTCCCTGCAGTCGTGTATTCACCCGTAAAAATGGTGTTGTTAAAAAGAAATTACTTGTAAAAGTAACCACATCTGCAAACCAAGTCCCAACAAATGTATATGTAAAGTTTTTAAATGCAAAATATGAAAGCCCCGTATTTGCAATGGCTGACACAAATTGCAGTGTCAGAAATGATCCAAAAGTGACTGTTGCCAATAGATGTGATTGTTGTTTTTTATATATGCGCGTCCAGACCAGGTGCCAAATGCCCAGTACAGCAAAAAGGCCAAGAAATGCAGCGATATGATTGTTTTCTGGAATAACCTGCTTGTAACGCAGCATATCGTACGTAACCACTGCAGTGTATAAAGGAAAGATGCGCAGGTATCTCTTTTTGACAAATTGCCAGATGGTGAGCTTGGAATCCCAATACAGATATCCCATCAAAAAGCCACACAGCACAAACAGGTATTGCACACCCACTCCGCCTGCAGTAAACACGCGAAGCAGTGCATCAAGCGGATTGAATTGCTCACCCACACTCACACGTGGCTGAGCGCTGAAAAAGAAACCTGCGTGCGAAAAGGCTACCGTCAATGCAGCGATGCCACGAAGCCCATCAAGCCCCGTGTTCCGCTTTTTTTGAGTCAGTGGTTTTACGCGTGGTGATTTCATCTGTATTACGGCCGGTGCGATCGCATAAAATACGGGCGTTCCACCAGCCAATAACTCACATATGCGAAGGCGGTAATGACCGGGAAAGTCATCAAAACATAGACGATATTATGCCAGTCATTTGCCGGTTGAGCAAACGTGTTGAAGATGCGGAAAATATGGCCATGAATGAGATACATGGAGTAACTGCAGGTACCGACAATCACAAGCGGCTTCAGAGAAAGAAATCGGGACACAGGTGAGTCTTCATTGAGCACGCACTGAATCACTCCCAGACATACGATCGAGGTGATGGCAATCATATACAGCACAAAGCCCGCAGTCGATACATGATCCCAGATGATGTGTCCGGAAAATAGCGACACAGGTATCGCGACGGCCGTGACCCACACGATAATCGGCTGATGCGCCAACTGCGAAAACAAATGGTTGTATCGCGGCTTTCGAAGCATCCACCCCAAGTACATGCCCCCGATAAACGAGATCCAACGCAAAATCGAAATAGATGATAAATTGGCCACTGCCTGCAGAGGTTCGTAGAGCAGATAAAACAGTGCGATCGTTGCTGCCGCACCCGCCAGAAAATACGAGCGCCGATCATACACACGCCCCACAAACGGACGAAACAAAAAGATGTAGCCATGATAGTACAAGATCTCCGGCGCCAGACTCCAAAAGAGCCCTTGCAACCGAAGTCCGCTGGGTAAAAATGGTGTCGTCAGAAGCAGGTTTGCACTGTACACAGTCACGTCATAGAGCCACGTTCCGGCAAACGAATACGTGCTGTTTGTGTACAAAAAGGCAGACACTATGCTGTTGCCGATTACTGAAGCTACTTGCGCCCCGACAAAAAGCCCCATGGTGACAGTGGCCAGCGTGTGCGACTGCTGGCGCTTATATATCTGCGTCCAGACCACATACCACAGTGCAAGCACGGCAAACAGCGTCAGAAGTCCGAGATACGGATTCTCGCCCACCCACCCTTTCCAGCGAATAAAATCATAGGTGGCCACAGCGGTATAAAGCGGAAAAATGCGGGCATACCGCTTTTTCAGAAACTCCCACACGGTCACATCTTTCTCCCACCAATACAGGTATCCCATGAGAAACCCGCACAGCACAAACAGATACTGCACGCCGACACTTCCTGAAGAGAGTACATACCAGATGTCATGAAAGACCCCAAATCCGCGCGCAGATATGGGGTCACTGGTGCGAAGATAGAGCGCCGAATGCGCAGTCACCACAGCAAGTGCCGCTATGCCGCGGAGGCCATCAAGCCCCGAATTGCGCTGTTTTTTCAGATTACTCATAATGACTGTCTATAACTTTCCAGTATACGCGCGCCTCGACAAAATAACTCCCCCAAACCAAAACCCCCGCCTGCTATCGGGGCGGGGGCAATGGTAACGATTCCTAGTATGTTTCGCTGATTAACAGCGTGAGTGGCCGCATCCAAGGCAGTGCATACATCCTTCCTGATGCACAAAGAGTGCCTCCTGACATTCAGGACAGATATCATAGTTTGCACTTGTTTGAATGCTGGCTGCGAGTGTTGGCTGCGTGACGCTTTCCACCAGTTGCGGACCGGTCATCGGTGGCTGGCTCGCCATCGCGGCAGCAACCACGGCACCATTCCCGTTGGACTTGGCATGACCGTTTGCGGCAACTGACTGGCCCTTCAGACCAAAATGCATCATGAGCACCTTCGATATCGCGTCAGGCAAACTCTTGATGCGGTTTTCACCAAATCCGGTTGCACGTGCACCGCCGATGCCATCCAGGTGCGCGATAATCGCCTTCACACGATCCATCGGACTCAGATGTGAGGTGAAGCGAAGCGCCAGGGAGATGATACGCCCCAGACCTTCGGCCATAGCGTACGCATCAGTTCCGGCTTTTCCGACATTCACAAAGACCTCAAGCGGTTCGCCACTTTCGCTCGTATTGACGGTGATATAGGCGGTTCCGACCGGGGTTCCCATGCGATACGTTGCACCCTGCACGACAAGCGGACGCGGTTGAATCGGGTACACCTTCGACTTTTCAGTCGTTGCAACGGTCTCGGTTTTTGGTGCACTTTCGCGAACCAATACACCCTGGCGGGAGCCGTCTCGCATATAGGCAATTCCTTTACATCCCAAATCATACGCAAGGGTGTAGAGCTTTTTCACTTCTTCTACCGTCTGCGTGTTTGGTGCATTCACGGTCTTTGAAATTGAAGCATCTACATAGCGCTGAATAGCTGCCTGCACGCGCACGTGATCCTCAGGCGACAGGTCGTTTGCTCCCACAAACCATGCGGGCTTTTTGACTTTGCCGGCCTTGTAGTCATCACCATGCTTTTCAAACCATTCCTGCCACAGATGGTGGCGGATGATGTCTTCACCGAGGCGTGACTTGCGCATAAACTCAAACTCAAATACGGGCTCGATTCCCGAGGTGGTGTTGGCCACCAGGGCGGTGGTGCCGGTTGGCGCCTGCATCAAAAGCACTGAGTTACGAATGCCTTGCTTGGCGATGTCTCCCTGCACATCCTCAGGCAACTGCAACACAAAGCGGCTTTGTCCGAATTTCTCAGCATCAAACTTGCCAAATGATCCTTTTTCCTTGGCGATCTCAGAAGAAGTGCGGTATGCCTCATCACGAATCAGGCGATAGACACGCTCGATAAACTCCAAGGATTCTTCTGATCCGTAACGCATGTGAAGCTTGATGAGCGCATCTCCCAAGCCCATGGTGCCCAGTCCGATGCGGCGCTCTCCTTCAAGCTGTGTCTTACGGATGCCGTCGAAGATGTAGGGATCCATGTCGATCACGTTGTCCTGAAAACGAACCGCCTGTGCGACTGTTTTTTTTAGCTCATCAAAATCAAACTCTCCTTTGGTGTCGATATTTTTTGACGACACAAATGCAGACAGGTTGATGGAGCCGAGGTTACACACCCCCCAAGGAGGAAGACCCTCCTCACCACATGGATTCACACAGTTGATGCGATTCCAGTAGTAGTTGTTGTGCATTTTGTTGTAGCGTTCCATAAAGACCACGCCGGGCTCAGCAGATTTCCATGCGGCGTTGGCAATGAGATCCCAGATCTTGCGGGCTTTGACGATCTTGCGCACATTTACTTTTTTACCGCGTGCTTTCCACACCTCCAGGTCTCCGTCCCACAACTCGTCATATTCGGGATCTGAAGTATCCGGAAACATAAGTGGCCAGTCATCATCATTTTTGACCGCCTCCATAAAGGAATCGGAAATCGCCAGCGACAGGTTGGCGCCGTTTATGCGGGTCAGGTCTTCTTTGACTGTGATGAAGTCTTCAATATCAGGATGCCAGTCCCAAAGCATCAGCATCAGCGCGCCGCGACGGGTACCGCCTTGCTGGATGATATCTTTGGTGGCTAGTGAAAAAAGCTCTGCCCAATTACAGGGTCCGCTGGAGAAACCGTTTACTTTTTGCACACGCGCTCCTTTGGGGCGAAGCGATGACAGATTGATTCCTACGCCGCCTCCATGCGCCATAATCTCAACCATCTGTTTCAGAGTGTCCAAGATGCCGCCGCGTGAATCTTTGGGTGATGGGATGACAAAGCAGTTGTAGTAGGTTACGTCATATCCGGTTCCGGCACCGGCCAAGATACGCCCGCCGGGCACGTACTTGAAGTCTTTCATTGCATCATAAAACTCGGTCTCCCATTTTTTCTGGGCAGACTTTTTTTCCTGTTGCGCAACTGATTTCGCAATGCGACGCCACATTTCGTCGGGCGTTTTTTCAACTGGATCTCCTTTCGCATTTTTTAAAGAATAGCGATCGAGAAACGCTTTTTCTGAGATGCCGGAAAGCTTCATACGTTGGTTTTTTGAATAAATAAATAATCGGGGGCACTCTATGTATATATAATGTGCCAGTTACAGCTTTGTGAAATTGGTGAGCAAGATTTAGTCAAACTCCCCAAGGCCGCAAAGCTGTAATTGATCCACTATACCAGCTTGTTTACCTCCTTCTGAAACTCCTCCACATCGACAAATCGGCGAAATACTGACGCAAATCGAATATATGCCACTTTATCCATTTTCTTCAGTCGCTTTGCAACCAGGTTTCCGATCAGTTTGCTGTCAACTTCTGATGCCTCTTCTTGGCGCAGCTCGCCTTCTACATACTGTGCGATCTCTGCTATCTGATCGGCGGTCACGGTCGTCTTGCCGGTTGCCTTCAGTATTCCGCGCTTGAGTTTTTCTACATCAAACCGCTCACGCTTGCCGTCACGTTTGACTACCAGAATGGGACTTTCCTCAACCCGCTCATAGGTAGTAAATCGCTTCTCGCATTTGCCACAACTTCGGCGCCTTCGTATTACCGCCCCTGCGTCTGCGATGCGCGTTTCAATTACATCTGTATCGGGCTTATGGCAAAACGGGCAAAGCATGACTGTTTATGTAATTTAGGGAAAATTCTAACGGTTTTTTAACTACCCCGGTCAAGGGCACTATTCAATATATATGGTGTTGTTTATATATGTCAACCACTAATTATAGCATTTTTGGGGTCTTTTTCCATTTTATAGACCTATAATATGTCTTTTATAGCGCACCTGTTTTTGTGAGCAATTTAACTGTTTCTCCCTGTTTAAACAGTCTATATAAAAGCATGTGTATGTGGATATCTTCATGCTATAGGAATAAATGATAATTCCCGCATATCAATCGAAAGAGATGTGTAATTGCACCACCTTTTGATGCAGAAGAAATGATAATGAGAAGAGTGGTTTTTGCTATTTTAAGGCCCTAAACACAGGCTTTGATGCGAGGTAACTGATTATTCGCTGAGCCGATAAAGCGAGCGAAAACATGAGAATACTATACAGACTCCAGTGAAGCCTTGAGATGGGAAGAACATACAGCAAAAAGAAGATTACAAAAAAATGAATAAAAAATAATGGATACGAATGCTTGCTGAAATAGAAAATTACAGGCATTCGAAATACCCCCAGTTGGGCCACATACCAGCTTAAAGGAATCGTCATCATAGCGTAGCTGAGGTAATAGATGTTTGGTGGGTATTTGCTGTAGGTCACCTCGAGACGAAGCCCAGCATACTCGCGAGCCATCCATAGTGCTCCAGTGGCCACAATGCTCAGTGCTGCCACAACGGTCATCTGTCGCTTTTTTTGATTCAGAATCAAACTGCTCACATGCCAGCAATACGGCAACAACACGCTCCATCCGATCCACATACCTCCCCGCCACCACGTGGGCCATGCTGTTGAAAAAGTGAATGTGGCAAAACTTATAGCAAACACGAGCCATAGAGCCAGCAACTGCGTTCGCTTCCGATAGAGCATATACAGAGGCGGTGACAAAAACGACAAGTACAAAAACAGCAGCGGCAACCAGTTGATATATACGCCGTCTGTCAGAAAGATGGAGCTGAGAATGTAGTGCTGTGTCAATTTGGCCGGCTCATATAAATACACCAGCAAAAAGTATGGGGGCAAAAACAACAGATACGGTTTGATGAGGCGCACAAACCGTTTTTTGTAATAGGAGAAGCCATACACACCGTTTGCAGCGTCTCGCGTGAAAAACAAATATGCCGAGCAGAATATAAATACCGGCACGGAAAGCTGGGCAAACTCCCAGATTGCAAATGCTACAGGATCATCTTTGTAGTACGCCAAGACGTGTAAAAACATCATAAGCATCATACTGACACCGCGCATCACATCAATCTGCCACACACGGGCAGGCTTTGCGGAAGGTGATGAAACCGGTTGAGAATCAGTAGCCACTACCACCCATTATAAAGGATGTGTCTGAACAGAATAACCCACAGCAAACGGGAATGGCTTATTTCGCCTTTTCAAGCTCGGCGACAAAGCCTTCTTTCCCCATGGCGCCGGCAAACTGGTGCACCGGCGATCCATCTTTGAAGATGACGAATGTCGGGATAGAAAAGACTGAGTATTGCTGCGCAATGTCAGGATTGGCATCCACGTCGACTTTGACAAACTTCACGTCTTTTTTCTCTTCTGCCAGCTCGTCGATAATGGGAGCCACCATTTTGCATGGTCCGCACCAGTCGGCATAAAAGTCAACAAGAGTTACTCCGTCTGACTTGAGCACCTCGCTTTCAAATGTGGTTGAGTCGGGTATTAAGTGTGCCATATGCATTCATCCTACTACATATACTGTGTGTCGTCAATCACTGCAACTGTTTGGACTTGCTCAATGCGATTCCGCCCACGACCCACATCAGGTGCCAGTTTTGAATAAGAGTCAGCCAATAATGATCAACGAGACCGCTCACGATAATAACCACAACAACCGGTGCTGCTCGAATGAATTGTCGCCGCATCTGCCAAGCACACCACGCAGCCCACGCAATCCCCACAACACCCATCTCCACCAGATACAGCATGAATATCGAGTGCACCGGCTGGGCAAAAAAATACGCATACCCAAAATCATGCGCAGATTGTGCGCTCACATAGGCACCGCGCCCGACACCAACAAGTGGGCTCCCCAAAAACAGTATGCCCGCCTGCTCCAGGAGTGCCGTGCGCTTTTGGATCGACAACGGATCGGACAAAATAAACCGAGAAAACACCAATAGCCCGATCGCCAAGCATACCAGTGCAAGTATGCCCATTTTGGCGCGATGTTTTTGCACATACCGCTGATATGCCCACACGCCCAATCCGATTGCCAGCGCTGCAAGTGCGCCGCGTGATAGTGAAAACACAACTAAGGCGGTACTTACAATTACAAGGCTGATGCGAAGCGGTAAGGTGCGAATCAAAACCCAGGCGGACACCGCAAGAAGCGCATAATACCCTCCCATTGCATTGGGGTGAGAAAACGTGCCGTAGGGACGCAGATATTCAACGCCTGCAATAGTCACTTTGGCAATATCAGGAAGAGAGGTCGCGAGCGGACGCTCACCTACCAGCCAAAGCACACTTCCCACTGAATGCTGAAGCCCAAGTTGCACGAGCACTATTCCCAGCTGGAATACGCCTCCTACCAGTGAACCTCTCCAGAACGCCTGTTTTGTGGAGCCAGATGCACGATATGCTATTGCGGCAATCCATACTGCTTCAATAGTGCGCAGCGCCCAATATAAGCTCAAAAAAGGCAGTTGAGAAAGCGCCACATTCAATAGCAATACAACCACCAATCCTTGAAAGAAGCGATTGCGAAGCACCTGCCCGACCACCTGCTGATGCGACACGATGAGTACAATAAGAAAAAAGTCGATGAAGTAAAATGTAGGCGCCAGATAATCCACGCGAACACCACCGATCAAAGAAAATGCAGGGAAAAAATGACGTCCGAGCTGCGTTGGCAAAAAACCCCCGATCGCGGCCACGAGCCACCACTGTGCGCTGCGTACTAGTTGGCGTATGTGTGCTGAGCTCATCGTATGCCCATCATACCACGAAGCAATATTGTGTCTACCGTTTTTCTACGTTATAAAGGGGGCCAACGATCTGAATATTAGCCGGAGCGCGAAGGTTGAACCAGCTCTTAAACTCGCTTCCAGAAGCGCTGATACCACCGGCCGAGACTGATGTTGTTTTACCTGAGCCAAAATCTACTCCCACCGACACATCCGTCACACTTCCTAAGGGGTTTCCGCCGCGCTTTTTGAGCTCATCACGCACCTTATCGCGACTCCACACCTCTACCCCAGCCGGCGGATTATCCGGCTGATACAAGTGTTCAACAGTGCTTGAGTCTCGACGAGCCAGATCAATCACATTGAAAATATCTGCCACCTCATCAGGCTTGAGCCACGCAGTGCCGCCGTACTCTGAGCGCGACCCCCAATCACAGTAAAACCAGGGGGACTGTTTATCATAGGCATTATTCTGCAAATCTGCCCAACTCCCAACTCCCGACGTCGTGTCTTGGCCGTTTTTAGTATAAGAAGTAGCGCTCCAGCCAATCTCACTGGTTGCATATATGTATCCGCCATGTGTTGATGAAAAATATGCAGATATCGCATTGCCACCTTGCGTCATAACCTGGCCAGCAGTCGCATTAACTGCTTCTTGCCACTGACCACCTTTGGGATCGTTGACTTTGACCACCTGACAACTTTCTGTAGCACAGATAGATCGCTCTCCGTTATTTGTTTGGGCAACCACATATGATCTGGCCGCAATTGCCTGCGCCTTTTGCGCCTCTATCGGCCAACTTTCCGGAATTTCATAGAGACGCAGCATATAGTCTTCAAGGGACCCTTCCCAGACTACGTTTCCACTATTGTATCCATTCCCGTCATTGACACGGATCGTTGCGCTTTTACTGTCGTATCCGTCGAAGTTGTAGTAGGTACGAAGAATCTGATCGGAATTTTGCCCAGCCTCCGCTCGCCCTTTTGCACCATACTGGTTCAACCCTGTTCGATTAGGAACACCATACGTAAAAAAAGCGACACGTGGCGAAAAACCTGGGTCTTTTCCATTTGTAAGATCGCTACTACACCCACGCGCGCCACCTGAACCGACAGAAACCGGTATGTTCAACGATGCTTGTTTTTGCGCAATAAGTTGCTGCTGTTTTGCCGAGAGCTGTGCGATTTTGCTTTCTGTTCCTTTAATCTCTTCGGTGATGTCACTCAGCTCCTTGTCGAGTGTTGTTTTCAATGCAGCGAGACGCACTTTCTCACTCTCCAGAGATTTTTTCTTTTCTTCTAAATCACTAATATAGAGCGCCAGACGAATAATCGCATTGCGGTCCTGATCAACTGCCGTTTTCTGATAAAAAAAATTGTTGAGTAAACTGGAGAGATTCGCACCAACAAATAGCTGCAATAACGACTGTCTGCTTTTGTGAATATTTTTGTAATACGAGCGGGCACGCTCATTCAGCAGCACTTTTTGCTGCACAAGGCTTTTTTCCCCCAACTCTACTTCGCGTTCTTTTTGCACAATTCCAAGCTCAACCGCCTGCACGCGGTCGCGAATATCACTTACCTGTTTTGAAATAGACTGTTGGTTGGTTTGCTTGCTCTGAAGCTCCGTTTTTAACTTTTCCAACTCCGAAGATATATCGTCAAGCTCATCAGCTTGAACCACATGGACAGAAACGATCACTAGAAGTAGGCACACAAACAGTGCCGCCAATCGGCGTATCATACGTTCATTATACTCTTTCTGATTTTGGCACAAAAGCCATCAAGTTGAAGCGCAATCTACAACCAGCAGTAATTCTTGTATACTCATTATATGAAGCGGTTTTTTCTATCAGTTTTAAGCATGGTGACAATCGCACTTGCGCTTACATCAGCGCCCGTGCTTGCACAAGATTATTCCACCTGCGACGCCTGCGGGCTCTGCAAAAACACGATCGGTGACGCTGGCACCGGCTACGTACTGAAAGGCGAATATATCGTCCCCGACAACTGGGAACAGTGCCGCAAATGTCTGTACCCTGCCACCACCAATAGCGGCAACCCACTTGGAAAAGAGACGCTTATCGTAAACTCTGATACCGGCTATGCACCCACACCGCAGCCTGGCGCCTATTTCACTATGATCGGCTGTGTAAATACTGATCTGGGAAGCTTTCGGCAACAGGGTGCAGCAGCGAGTGTGGTTCAGGTCTTTTTGAACGCAATATTCAGCACGGTCGGCGGCATCGCCTTTTTGTATATCATGTACAGTGCGTTTCTTATGGCCACTGCGCGAGGAGATGTGGAAAAACTCTCGTATGCGAAGCGTCAGCTGACAGCCGCGATAATCGGTGCAGCAATAGCACTTGGCGCAGTCTTTATCGTAAACACACTCGCTTCCAATGTCCTTCGTATCCCTGGCTTCTCATAGTTCGTGACAATCCGTCACTGATTCTGACAGGCGCCACTGCTATGATCTGTCCATGTGGCGTACAATACTCGCGATTTTATTTCCTCCATATTGCGCATCGTGTCGGAAGATCGGTTCACCTATTTGCATCCGTTGTCGAAAGCTCCTTCGCACCGCACATATGCAACAGTGCATCGTATGTCATCGGGCGAGCGTACTGGGTATCACCCACGCCAACTGCCGAAGAAGGCGCGGCATTGACGCAGCAGCGACCGCTCTTCATTACAACACTACACTCAAGCGCATTATTGCCCAAATCAAATACCATGGCTATCTGGAAGTATATCGAGAACTATTGTGGATGCTCCAACCACAGATGCGGCATACAATCTCAGCTTGGCAAGATGCGCGCCTTATTGACCCACACACCGTAATTACGGCAATTCCTTTGCACCCTGCTCGTGAGCGCGCACGCGGATTCAACCAAGCACAAATACTGGCACAGACACTCTCGGAAGTGACAAACCTCATGTGCAAACCCCTTCTCACACGCACAAAAAATACACCTCAACTGGCAAAGTCTCCGCATGACAAGACGCGAAGCGCTATCGTGCAAGGCGCCTTTACCTGGAACACTTCGACTATGCCCCAAAGCGTTATTTTGGTAGATGACGTGGTGACGACCGGAGCCACAGTCGTGGAGGCAACTAAAATCTTAAAGCAGCACGGAGCACAGCGTGTGTTTGTGTTTTCACTGGCACGAGGATAATCAGTAGGTGCTCATGGCCGAATCCACCAGCGTATTGTCTCCTAGCGTTTTATACCAAGCAGGAATCTCTCCATATCGTTGGACAAACATCGCGGAGGTGGCATCAACGATGTGTGCTGCAATTGCGTGTATGGTCGTAGCCTCGCCACCATAGTGCTTTTTTATACGTTCCAACTCACTATGAGACACGCTACCCGCAGACAGTTGCTCACGAAGCAAAATGAGCCTATCGAGTTGCGCCCTGTGCAGTGGGCCTGTGGGTGACACCTGCGCACGGGCAAGATGCACCTGTTCACGAAGCAGCTCGCTTGAATCAAATTCCTCAGTGTTTGAGCAACCACCAAACTGAAGCAGATTGCTCACGCTCTTTGTAGTCTGACGCCACATATTCTGGAGTCGGTCTTGCTGATCGCCGGGTGAAAACTGACCGGAAGTTACACCATGGGAGCCATGAAGCGCACGCTTTGCCGACAACATTCGCTCAACCATATCATCAGGAAGCTTCGATGTGGCAAGCTCTGCCATCGTCTCTGGGGGATCTCCCAGCACCGCATCCATCACAAACAAATCCAGGCCGTAATTGGTGACCGGAAACAGTTTGTTTGCGAGAAGATATGCCTCAGCCCACGCAGGATGGGCCAGTGGTACACGCATCTCCGGCGCTTGAGTGATTTCTGTCATGCTCAGATTTTTGTGACGGCTTCGGCACGGGATTCACGAATGACCGTGACTTTGATCTGCCCCGGGAAGACCTCAAACTTGCTTTCCAATTCATCACGAATCTTTTGGGCAAGAATTTCCATCTCATCATCGGTGATCTCATCAGGACGAACCACTACGCGAAGCTCCCGACCGGCCTGCAACGCGTACGCATCACGAACACCTTTTTTGGTCTTTGCTGCGTCTTCAATCGTCTTGATGCGCTTCAGATAGTCTTCAAAGTCCTCATGGCGGGCGCCCGGTCGACTTCCTGATATCGCATCGGCAATATATACAATCATTGCCTCGACAGACTCAAACGGAATGTCTTCATGGTGCGCTTCCACACAGTGTACGACTGATTTGGGGAAGCGATTTTTCTTCAGATATTCAACACCGAGGGTGACGTGATTGCCGCCGTCGACAGTGTCGATGACTTTTCCGATATCGTGAAGCAGACAGCCAAGCTTTACCACATTCACATCAGCCTTCAGCTCCTGTGCGAGCGCAATACCGATCTTTGTCTCCTCCAAAGTATGCAGAATCATGTTCTGACCATAGGAGAAACGATATTTAAACTTTCCGAGCGCTTGAGTAATGTCGTTGGGGAGGTTGTACACACCCACTTTGTGACAAAGCTCCTCACCTGCACGAAACATCACTTTATCCACTTCTTTTTTCACCGTGTGGACAATCTCTTCGATTCGGGCAGGTTGTACGCGACCATCTCGGATAAGACGCTCCAGGGAGATGCGGGCGATTTCGCGCTTTACTGCGTCAAATGAGGAAAGCTTAATGACACCTTCTTCTTCAAGGTCTACATCTACGCCGGTTGCCAACTCAAACGCACGAATATTGCGGCCGTCTTTTCCGATGATGCGTCCTTTTACGTCATCGCTGGGGATTGGCACCGTAGACATCGTGTATTCAGCGACATAATCAGTTGCGCCGTGCTTCATGGAGTCAACCAAGAGCTCTTTGGTGCGCTCTTCAAGCTGCAACTTAATCTCTTCTTCAGATTGGCGGATGCGTTTGGCGACATCTGCAGTCAGTTTGTCTTCCCAGCCTTTCAGAAGAAGCTCCTTTGCCTGCTCTTTGGTCATGCCGGAAATCTTTTCAAGCTTCACCAGCATTTCCTCACGGGTTTTTTCTACATCGGCTTTTATAGATTCTGCTGAATCGGTAATTTCCTTTGCACGACGCTCCGCGTTTTGTGCGTGTGATTCACGTGATTGAATTTTGCGCTCTTGCTCCAGGAGCTCGCGCTTTATTCGATCTGCCTCGCGGGCAGCATCTTCACGAATACGAGTTGCATCTTCGTTTGCATGGATGATGACATCTTTGGCTTCCTGTTTTGCGCGCAGAAGTTCTTCCTGATTTACAACGGGGGCCTTTTGGGCAGATGCGTCTTTTGACGACGACTTGGTTTGGGTGGTTATCTTTTTAAAGAGGTTAAACATGGCTCATGTATCCCAAAGAAGAATGTGCTGAGCTGAAGATGGAAGATTAAACGATCAGTTCTTTATGTGTAGCAAATAAAATATAGTGGCAAATGTGGCCAAGATGGTAATAAAGCTGCTGAACATAACAAAGAAATCTATCCAAATTCAGTAAAAACAGTAATCTCTTAGGGAAAACTTGATAATAAGCCTCATTCTACTCAATTTCGCGGTATTTCGCAATGGTTTTTTTGATAATTTCAGGTGAATAGCCGCGCCTTGCAAGATAGGTATAAATACGATGTTGGCGCTTTATGTCAGGTAATCCTTCACTTCGCTGCCAGGCACCGCGCCCGGCCCGCTCTGCCTTTTCTTCATCTCCCATCATCGGCTCAAAGAAAATATCGCCGCTGGGGCTTTGCAAATAGGCCAGCTGATCATCAATGATAGACCGTTTGACACCCAAGTGCTCAAGCTCCCGAACCAGAAGCGATTGTGATTTTCTCTCAGACAGCACGCGTGTGCCCAGGTACCACTTTGCAAATTTTGCATCGTCCAAATAAGAATATTCCACAAGACGCTCTATCACCGCATCAATAATATCCGGCGTGTATAGTGGATTTTTGCGCTTGAGGTACGTGCGCATTTCAGAGATCGCCCGAGGTCTTCTGCCCAAATATCGGTAGGCGCTTCGAAGCGCCATATCAATGATTTCCTGCTGCTGCATATCGCATGGGCAAAACTAACGACTGACCGAGTCTATTCTTTTTTTGGAGTAGGCGCTGGGGCAACCGGCTCTTTTCTCTTTTTCTCCACTTCTGAAGCCACCGAGTCACGAAGCTTCGGATCGCGCTTAAAGACTTCTTTAAGCTGATCTTTCCCTTGCGCCAATGTCTCATCGCCACGTTTGAGAAATGATCCCGACTTGGTAATGACGCCGTTGGCGATTGCCACATCAATAAGCGCCTCATCACGATCAATTCCTTCTGCATTAATCACAAATTCTGCCTCTCGAAATGGCGGAGCCACTTTGTTTTTGACGATTTTCACACGCACACGAGAACCCACCACTTCTCCGTTTTTCTTCATCGTTTCAATCTTGCGCACATCCATGCGCACTGAAGCATAAAACTTGGTGGCGAGTCCGCCCGGAGTGGTTTCGGGATTACCAAACATGACACCGATCTTAAGACGCAGTTGATTGGTGAAAACAACAGTGGTTTTTGACTTGGCAACAACACCGGTAATCTTGCGCAGCGCCTGCGACATCAGGCGAGCCTGAAGCCCCATCTGAGCATCACCCATCTCGCCTTCGATCTCGGCGCGAGGAACGAGTGCCGCAATCGAATCAACTACAATCAGATCCACACCACCCGAACGAATGAGCGCCTCAACAATCTCGAGTGCCTGCTCACCGGTATCCGGCTGTGAGATCAACATGTCGCCCAACTTTACTCCCAGCGTTTCAGCCCATACAGGATCCAAAGCATGCTCTGCGTCCACAAATGCACATACACCGCCTGCTTTTTGTGCCTGAGCAATGACTGACAAACACACGGTCGTCTTTCCCGACGCTTCGGGTCCGTAGATTTCAATGATGCGACCTTTGGGAATACCACCCACACCAAGCGCCAGATCAAGCGGCATAATGCCGGTTTTAATGCATTCAACTTCTTCCTTGGGGCGGTCGCCGAGCATCATAATTGAGCCGCGTCCGAACTGTTTTTGAATCGCTTCCATCGCAGCTTGTACTGCCTGCTGCTTTGGGGTTGGTTGAGTATTTTTTTGGTCTGCCATATGCGTGCATACTATCATAAATTAAAGATGCACATATGACAAACGTGTCAGGAATCGTGACAAAGTATTCTTCATACGACATATAGGTAGTCAAAGAATGAAGGAATATATGAATTAAGAGTTGAGAAGCATGACGCGTGCGTCTTATGACTGCGCCGGTGCATAGACTACAACACTACGACGCTCGTGCTTCCAGGAGCTACACGACGTAGAGCATCACGATGATGCTTAAGGCCCACAGACCCATAGCCACAATAAGCGGCACGTCTTTGGTGACAATCTGCTCGGGACGCTCCCCTTGCTCTTTTTCATACAAAAGCTGCGCATAACGCACCACACCATACACAACCAGCGGCACGGTAAGCATGAGCCATTTGCGTGCTTCAAATTGCGGAAAGTATGAGCTTAAAAATTTAGCCACATCTTCATTGCTGGACTCGATACGGGCAAAGTATGTGAAGGTGGAGTATGCGATGATTGTCGCAGTACCGAACAAAACGGTCAAAAACGACATGAAGTGTTGTGAATAAATCTTGAGCGATTCACGAGCAGCAGATCCATGTGCGGTCAGCTCCGCATCGCGTTTGACTGCCGCAATAAACAGTGATCCGAAAAAGATCGTGAACATGAGCCAGATCGGCACCGGAAAGCGTGTCGCCACGACTCCCGCATATGCGCGAATCATAAATGAGATCGAGATTGTAAAAATATCAATAACCGCGTGCTTTTTCAGATACATGGAGTAGAAAAAGTGTACGAGAATAAAGATGAGCGCCAGCATAAAAAACTGGATCGAAAACAGGAGCGAAACGATGAGCGAAATGACCGTCATCAAAAAGACCAAAAATGTTGCTTGTTGCAAACCGATTTTCCCTGATGCAATGGGGCGATGTTTTTTTATCGGGTGTTTGCGGTCGCTGGCGTAGTCGACAATATCATTGAGAATATAAGAAGTAGATGACAAGAGGCACAAAATCAAAAACGCGTAGGTAGTCTCCCAAAACGGCAAGGGGTTAAAAAGCTCGCCTGAGAACAGGATGGCGGTGAAGACGACAAAGTTTTTGAGCCATTGATTTACGCGGAGTTGGCGCGCGTAGATCATGATGTAATCTCTTGCTTTCACGGTACTATTATACTATAGTACAGTTTTTCAGAAAGCGCATTCTGAAGATGCGCGCCACTGTTTCGTCAACGACCCGTCTATAATCAATATATGAAACCCTACCTTCTTATTCCAAAACTCATTGAACAAGCCACCTGGGGAGGCACATACTTGCTTAAAATGAAAGGGTGGGAAGATCACGATGCGGTTGCCGGGCGAAAAATCGGCCAGACGTATGAGCTTTTCGGAGGATCCAAGCTCGCAACCACCCTCACCGACTCCAAAGACCCAGCCTTTGTGCCTGAATGGGGATTTGCCGACAAGCCCGACACCATCGCGGAGCTTTTCTCCCTGACACCTGAACAGTACACCACGATTGATGCGCTTATCGCACAGGATGCAACCGGCGTGCTTGGTGAAAAAACCATACAGCATTACGGGACAAAAATGCCACTTCTGATCAAGCTCAATCAAGCTTTGGGCAATTCTTTTCAACTGCATGTACCGTACGAAGAAAAGAGCGAGCGCTGGGAGCCGAAACCGGAGACCTGGCTCTATCTGGAAGATGGCTTGGCTACCATGGGTGTTAAACCGGGAGTCAATGTAGCAGCGTACAAAACCTGTTGTGAGACAATCGACTCGCGAATACATCAGCTGTCAGACGCCGTCAAATCAGGCGCCATGACAGTCGAAGATGCGCGCAAGCAGGCTAAAGATATCGTGCAACAGGAGAATCCATGGCAATATGTAAACCTTCTTGAAGTACGCCAAGGCGATGTGGTCGACCCCTCAGCAGGCGGCATCCATCACTCGTGGGAAGAGGACACAAGCCGATTCCCGCTGGGAAATGTGGTGTTTGAGATTCAGCTTGACGCAATGGATCCGGTCGCCACCATCCGCAGTTTTGATCAGGGAAAAATGAAAGACGACGGCAGCGTGCGCCCGATGAACATCGAGGATTATTTTCACTACCTCAAGTCCGATGCAGAAAGCAACGACATTTCCAAGCTTCACACTCACCCGAATGGGCGCGAGTTGATCACTACTCCGTTTTATCGCTTGGAACGCTTGGAGATTGAAGGGTCTGCTCCGCAAACCACCGACGGATCATTTCATATTCTTCACTGTCTTGCAGGAAGCTGCACCGTAGCCACGCCTGAAGGAAGCGTGTCGATTCACGCCGGACATAGCGCGTTTGTTCCTGCCGGATGCGGGACATATGAGATTGAGTCTGACGAAAAAGCGACAGTTTTGGTCGGCAGCGTCGTATAAGGCGCCGCAATGCGCTACAATAGGATTGTTTCTTTATCATTACCTATTTTTTCTCATTTTCTATGCTCATCCAGGATATCACGCAATCAACCCTTTCCAACCTTCCGACACACGACACGCTCGTTGAATATATACCGCAACTGACTGAGGCGGCGATAGACCACAGCTATTCCAAGCCGTTTGGCTCCGTGGGGCTTCCTGATGACGCGGAAACACTCAAGCTCGTTATGGATATGGCACAAGAGTTGGTGAGCGATCAGTTGAAGTATGTGGTCGACATCGGAATCGGCGGCTCTAATCTGGGGGCAAAAGCAGTATACGACGCATTGCGTGGCTACAAAGACATGTTCGTCAGCGACAGCTATCCAAAGATCTTATTTGCTGACACCAACGATCCTGAGTGCCTGCAGGCACTGGTTACATTTTTGAAACAAAACGTCAAAACTCCTGAAGAAGTGATCATAAATGTGATCAGCAAATCAGGCGGAACCACAGAAACCATCACCAACGCGGAGATCGTCCTATCAGCCCTTTCTGAGCTTGATGTGAAAGATCGCATTGTGGTGACTACCGAAAAAACATCACCCATGGGGCAAGCGACAGAGCGGCTTGGATATCGCTTCTTACCCCACCCGAATGTCGGCGGTCGCTACAGTATCTTCTCGACAGTCGGCCTCTTCCCCTTAGCCTGTGCCGGCATCGACATCAAAGCGTTTCGTGACGGTGCAGCGCGCATGAGAAGCGCCTGTCTCTCAGAAACAATAAATGAAAACCCAGCCATGCAGTCAGCCACCATTCTCCATACGCTTTTGGAGAAAGGATTCGTGATTCATGATCTCTTTTTCTTTCATACAGAGCTTGAAAGCGTGGGAAAATGGTATCGACAGCTGATGGGTGAAAGTATCGGAAAAGAACATGATGTCGACGGAAAACAGGTATTTGCCGGCATGACCCCGACGGTATCAATCGGCTCAACCGACCTGCATAGCATGGCGCAGCTCTATATGGGTGGTCCGCGCAATAAAGTCACCACGTTTATATCCAGTAAAAAAACTGATCCTATAAAGACACCTGCAGCGTTTGTATTTGATGGCCTTGTGCCTCACATCACCGATCGACCTGTGAGCGAAATCATGAACGCCATTCTAGAAGGAACCAAAATCGCCTACAGCAAGCAAGGTCTCCCCTTTATGAGCCTCATGCTTGATGCAGTTGACGAGGAATCAATCGGTGCATTTATGCAGATGAAGATGATTGAGATGATGTTTCTCGCCCGCTTGATGCACGTTGACGCGTTTGACCAGCCACATGTGGAGCTCTACAAAGTAGAGACAAAGCGCATCCTCAGCGGGGAATAATTACCGCATATTTGCCGCAGATTACCCGCACTGAGCTCAATTCGGGCACCGTTGCGGTTGGGCAATCTGTATTTCCCGCAGTATTCCCGCATATTTGCCGCACCATGCTGGACAGTGGCTTTTTGATGCCCTATAATAATCGGTATGTCTGCTGAAAAATCGCGCTGGTACCCGTCCCATAATATGCATCAGACGCGGATACCTTCTTACTCTGCACATCATCCGCATATCGACGAGACAGCAGCGCTTCCGTTGCAAGCAGGGCTTTTTGACACCAATACCCCTTGGCTCGTCCCCAGCTCCTGGCCGGATGAATCAGAAAGTGGCTCCATGCCGTTACACAATCGGGTTATGCCCATAAAACATGGGCGATCGGCCGAGCTGACCCACGACCCGGCACGAGAGGAGTCGATGCGTATGTATTTTGCCGACTCATTTGGGCACTGGTATTCAGTCCTCAACGCAAAAGGAAATAATACTCATGAGCCACATGCCCGCTATAACCGCACTCTGTCGCCCCAGTGGTCAGTACGCGGCTATATGAGCGATCAGTATCGTATGCGCTGCCAAAGAACGTCTCGACTGTTTCGCGAGCACGATATTGATACAGAGTGGCCAGTCTACATGAAGCGCCCGGTTCACCTCATTTTGCCTGATCAAAATACGCCGGCCAGCCGCAAAGAGTTGATCACCTATGCCAGCACGCACCAAGAACAAGATCCTGAAGACTACGAACCAAACCCGGACGTTGTGCAAGAGGCACTTGCTCAGCTTGAACCGACTGTGCTTGTGCGCGCTATGAAAATGAGCGAGCGCATCTGGGACCTACCCGATCTCAGCGACGCCGACATACAAAAGCTTGTGCTCACTGGTGTTCATCTGCACAATTTCGATCTGAAAAGACGTGAAAAAGACGGCAGCTATGATCCGCGACTCCATGGGGACCTGATCGATACTGCAAGCCCCATGCAGGACCTGATCGATCAATTTATGACCGATGCTCTCCCTCGGCGAATCGGGCGAAACGTAGGCCTGATGCACAAGCTCGGCGTAGCTCATCATTATCTGCATCCGGGCAACATCACACTGATGGGAGAGGTTGTCGACTTGGATTCACCAACAGGGCACGCTGTTTTGGGATACGGACCTGACGCCACCATGAAAGAGCGCATTGAAGATATTCGGGCACTTATTATTGACGGAGCCGGCTATGCATTCATCCCGCTGAGTGAGGATGCAGACCGAGAACGCTTTTATACCGGATTTTTCGACGCGTATTGCAGTGCGCGCGGTCTTGATCCGAACTCGCTTGAATCTCTTTTTATCTGCGATACGCTTGACCTTCCCAGTGTGGGAATACTGTCTTTTTTGGGAGAAGAGATCGAACAGCAGTATCTTGACGCTACCTATGCGGCCGTCGTGCATCTGCGGCAAAATCCGGAGATGCTCGTCACCGAAGAACGCGACGATATGATTGTGGTTGGGGTAGACTCATCCTACGAGACGGCTGATGTATTGTTTGATCAGTTTTGGGAAGAACACAATTTAAACGCTCTGTGCGATAGACTGCGTGAAACATGCCCGAAGACACAATTTGAACCGGCAGACACAGAAGGATTCCGCCTGCTTATGCAAAAAATTCTCAAAGATCGATACATACTGGCCATATCCCGAACTCTTTCAAGAGATGTGACTGCGGCACTCAACTATTTGGCTCAAAAAGCTCAAAACTAAGCTCTTCTCGAGCGCAGGAATCCTCTTAGTCTGCTTTGGGGGGATCCTTTGACTGAGTTTTTTCATACTAAGATTTTCTGCTTACTCCAATTCGCGTGATGTTCGAAGCAAATCATCTACACTTTCCCAGCTGTTTGTCCAAGCGTTTTGTGCTGCCTGGATCAATTATGTACAAAAATGAGGGAAGAGAATAATTACCGCAGATTTACCGTAGATTACCCGCACTGAGCTCAATTCGGGCACCGTTGCGGTTAGGCAATCTGTATTTCCCGCAGTATTCCCGCATATTTGCCGCACATTCATTACACTGCTGCTTCTGAAGGGGAGTATAATTATCGTCTAATGAGCAATTGGAACGAACAGGAGCGCCAAATCAAGCCCTCGATGGAATCTGTTTTAGCCGGTATTCCTGAGGGGTTTGTGCAGGTTATCCAAGATGAACCGTCAATCGCCACGACTATTCAACCGCTATGGAATCGGGCAGAGATGGCATTTGGAGATGATGAGTGGAAGGTAGATGCGGTATGTAGCACCACAAGGCTTGCAACGGTTGCCCACCAGCAAAATGAACGAGACAATAAACAACGAAGAAAAACAACTGGCGAACCCTATATTACGCATCCTGTCGCTATTGCACATTCACTTTTGGGTGAATCACCCTATCCGGATATTCCTGCTCAGTATCTGGCGCGCACGTATGATGTGGAGCTTGTTCTCACTGCACTTATGCACGACGTGGCTGAAGATGTGCGCTATAGGGGTGTCTCTGGTAAGGAGTGGCTTGATGTGCTCGATACACATCTTGGTCAATACGAAGCATTTGCTCCCGGTATCGCGGCGCGAGTGCGAAGAAACGTAAACGCACTCACTGATTTTGGCAAAATTGACGACATGCCTCAGGAAGTACACGACACGCTCCTCGAAAGCGAAATCGTGCGAAGCAGAGCACAGGAGCTGGCAAGAATGCCCGGGATGAGCGACGACGTTGACGAACACAAAGAGGCGAGCGTCCAGGCGATGGGAGCGATTGTGCGCATATTTCAGGTTGCTGACGAGTGTGAAGATCCTGCAGAGCGTTTGCGGACCCTTGCAAGCTGCCTCACGGTCAAAGCACACGATGTGCTCAACAACCTTGGTGACGGGATGATGACCGGATACAAAGTGGCTCGTGCGCTTGAACTGGCCGCAATATCCCGCTATATGGGAAGTGACGCAAGCACAGCCTTGCTGATGCGCTTGGCGCCGCTATATGATCTGGGAAGTCCTGATGACGGACTACTTCGACCAAGCAATCAGTCAGCACTTGCCGAGCTTCATGCGGCGCGCCTCGCCCAAGACGACTTTCTTCTTACCGACGGCCAACGGCCCGCGCTCATCGGGCTTACTCCGGTAGCAGAGCTTCCGGTACTCACTCACTCAGAGGTGTCTTCAGAAGGCCCCAATGTCCGCTTCGGTGTGCAGCTGCGATTTCAAGCAAACGGCATACAATCAGCGCTCAGCGGTAATGAACAGCTTCATGTTCAACAGGGGACCAATGGGGAACATCAGCCAATGGCTCCTATCGATGTGCCGATCCACGAGATTCTACGCAGTCTTGGCCGAGATGTCGCATACTACAAATTACCATCCGGCGTGATTGTGAAGCTTATGGACGGACAGCCAACTGTATGTGACACTTTGACCACAGGGCACGCCACAGCAGACATTCTTTCTGTCCCCGAATCGGCGTTATTGAGCCCGACAAGCGTCCCGGGGTCACAAATTGAGGGGAGTAGACCGCGTACCATACAAGAGATTGTTGACTCATTGGAGATCATGTCGCCACTTCCTAACTCACAAAACAGCGGACGGCGCGTCGTGACCTTTCCTGGCACGGCGTGCGGAGACAACCTCGCGCATACAGCGCTGATCTAATTCCCGCAGATTTACCGTAGATTACCCGCAGATGTTAGTCCTTTTTTGGCTCGGTCCCGTTGGGTTTTCGAAGAATATTGAGCTCTTGCAGAACTGTTTCTATAAAAAGCGTCATGGGAATTGCCAAAAACATGCCTGATATGCCTGCGAAGCGCCCACCCAAAATCAATACGACCAATGTAACGATGGGGTTGAGGCCAACCGTTTTTTTTATGACAAGAGGCACTAAAATCTGGTTTTCTACTTGCTGCACAATAAAGTACAAAGCAAGAACACTGAGGCCTAAAAATGACGATTGAGGAGCAGTAAAAAGGAGCGCGGGAAAAACAGATATCGCTGGCCCTACAATAGGAATCACCTCTAAAAGTCCAGCAATTACGGCAAGCGGTAAGGCGAATCGCACCCCGACAAGCATGAGCCCGACATATGTCATGATTCCGATTGTCAACATCAATATGAGCTGACCCCATAGCCAACTACGCATTCGGTGCTCAACCTTATCCAAAATCGTCTCAATGCGTCCGGCTTGAGAAGGCGGCACCACATTGAGCAAAAACAAACGCACTGCCTGCTCTTCAATCAATAAGTAATATCCGAAAAAGATGGTCGTCACGATAAACAGTACATTTGAAAAGGCCTGAGACAATATGCCAAACAAGGCGTTCGTCATGGTTGGCACAGATTCACGCAGTCGCTTTTCAAGCTCAAAGGATTGAACAACTGGATGCTGCAGCCAAGTGGCGTTTTGTAGCTGTCCGGGAAGATTTTTTATAAATAGGGCAGTTTCATCAATAATCGGCGGCAAGATAACGGCGGTGAGATAACTCATTGCGCCGATTAGTAGCGCAAATAAGATGAAGGCAGTGATAGCGCGCGGTATCCGAAAGCGCTCAAAATAGGAAACAATCGGATTAAACGCACTCATGAGGATGAAACCGATAACGAGGGAGAACAGCACGTCCTTCACTAACCACAACACCTGGAGACCAATAATAAGAGCGAGTGCGAGCAGCACCGATTTAGCGGTTATTTCAACGCGAATTGATTTCACATCATATATTGTACATGAAATCAAAATGTTCAAAGAGTACAGATACCTTTTTAGTTGTTTTTATGCTCCAAATCGAATTATAAGTATTGATTTATATTGTTACAGTACGATTTGTTAAATATGGATTGACACAGCAGGTAATCATAGGTATTCTTATGGCATATAGCCTATCCTAACAGGCCAAAAAGATTTAGATCTTTTAGCTTGTTGTGAAGCGCTATAGCAAATTCGTCCTTATACAATAGGACGCGCGGACGAAATGTGTTTTTCACACCCGCGATATCAATGAAACAATGCATAAAAAGGAGGTGAATCCAACAACATGACAAAAGCAGATCTTATCGCACAGGTTGCTAAAAAAGCTGGACTTACTTCCAAGGCCGCAAAAGACGCAGTAAATGCAGTCTTCGGCACCGTTTCTGGAGCAATGAAACGAGGTGAAAAAGTGGTTGTAACCGGTTTTGGTACTTTTATGGTTCGCAAACGCGCATCACGAAAAGGCCGCAATCCGCAAACAGGAGCTGAGATTCAGATTCCTTCAACCAAGACTCCAGGCTTCACCGCCGGAAAGTCACTGAAACGAATGATCAAATAAGATTTATTCTTTCTCTGGCTCCGTCCACCACACTTGTGGCGTACGGAGCCTTTTTTTATGCATTGTCACGCTCTGTGACGTTTTTGTCATGACAGAGAGGGGGATGTCATGGTAACATGACAGTCATTATGGATGATCAACAAACACCCCAAACCAATGAAGTATGCCCCAAATGCGGCAGTCCGTTAATTGAAGCCACAACCCGAACCGGGCGAAAACTGAAACGTTGTTCCACCAACAAATGGGACCCGGAAACCAAAACGGCTACCGGATGTGATTATATCGAATGGGCCAAAGGAAGTGTGGAAGAAACTGATGAGGACTGTCCGGACTGCGGAAACAAGCTTGTTATCTATACTTCTGCTGCTGGAAAGCGTTTGAAAAAATGTTCCACCAACAAATGGGACCCCAAAACAAAGCAGGCGAGTGGTTGTCAGTACACCGAGTGGCTGTAACACAGAGCAATTGCCTCCGCCCATCTTGTTTTCAACTGTATCCATTCGGCGCATGATTGACAGGGCCGAAATGGTGTATACTGTTTGTACGTATGCAGGAGACTCATGATAATCCGCAAACATTGTTGATCTGGCGCTCGCCACTTCGTCCGTTTGTGAAGCGCGAGCCACGGATCATTCGTTTTTACCTTCTTCTTGGTGGATTAGTAAGTATTATTGTGCTCTTTTTTAATGATTGGATGGCAATTCTTCCTGTGTGGGCACTCATCTTTATCGCATATGTCTTTACCGTTATTGAGCCACCTGAAGTAGTTCATCGCATAACACAGTTTGGCATCGAGACAGCAGGTACCACATTTCGATGGGAATCACTTTCTCATTTTTACTACACGAGCCGCCTGCGATATACACAATTAGTGCTTGTTACTCATGAACCATATTCCACTCACACCTATGTGATTATCCCCAAAGAGATTCAAGCACAAATCACCGAACAACTGACAAAACATCTTATTTATTTTGACAAAGCGCCTCGTACGCTCGTTGATCGCATTGGAGAATTCTTCTCACAGTTTCTACTGCAAGAGGATGATGCGGATACGGTCACACAGACTTCTTCTCAAACCGTTTCTCAAAAAGGGGCGCAGGCAACTCTTTAATTCCAAAGAGTCGTCCCCATTCAAGAACCCCTTCATCAGTACTCACCACGTAGCCATCTGTCTCTTTGGCGAGCATGATTAAATCCAGGTCCGCAACACTGTCTAGAAAGCCGGTTCGTGTCGCATTGCGGTACTTATTGCGAAATGAGGTAATAAACTCTCCCACGGTCATTTCCAGGGCTTTTTTGGGGAGTACTTCGCGGCCCATCATATGCGTCGCTGCTTTTCGAATCTCATCTTCTGCGCTTCTCATGCCGCGATAGTTTCTGTCACGCACGTCATCAATGAGTCGATAAAACACATCGGCACCAAATTGTATATCGCCCGTTGTTGGTGATTGTATAGTGATCGCACTGAGGAAAGATTCAACATACTCCGGAAGCTCTTCATCAAAAAATGATTTGAGCTCGCCCACGATGCGTGGCGGCATCATAAACACATCATCAGGGTGCGCTGCAATTAGGGCAGTCATGCTCGTGATGACTTCCTGGGTGGTTGAACCCATTCGCAGACCCGGCTCCATGTTGAAAAACAGATTGGTATCGAGAATATAGGTATTCATATGAGTTTGTCGCATTCTAACAATGCGCATGTCTTATTGTACCGCATTTTGCAATAAATTCAGCCCAATACCAATCCGGGCGGGTGGATTTTGCGGGGGCCATCTTCTGATCTGGTTTTACTAAAAAAAGAGGGGTTCGTACCCGTTGAAAAGAGTGAAATGAATGTTTATTATTTGTGGATAAGTTATCCACATATTATGAACTGTCGATGAACACAGATAGCTGGTCTGCACTTTTAGCCCTTCCTGACGGTCTTCGTAAAGTGAATCCTATTTTGTATTCACTCGCCTCACAATCCAGGCTTTTAGAAGAAAGCGATGATCACATCATTGTCGGCTGTAAAAATAAAACAGTTCTTGACTATCTCAGAACGCGCACCTCAACACTGGAAACCTTGCTGCAACAGGCGACCGGCAGCATGAAACAACTGGAGTTTGTGATAGATGAGGGGAGAACAAAACCGAAAGTCAAAGATGCGCCGCTTCTTCAATTCACCCCCTCCACTGATGACTATGCCGCGCGCGCCGGGCTTACGAATAAATACACATTTGAGAATTTTGCCGTGTCAGGCACAAATCAAGTTGCGTACTCCGCAGCTATGGCGGTGGCCGAAATGCCGGGCCACGCATATAATCCGCTTTTTTTGTGGGGAGGTGTGGGGGTCGGCAAGACTCATCTTGCTCAGTCGGTTGGGCGCGTCATGTTGGAGAAAAACCCAAAAGCCCGCATTGTCTTTTGCCCGGGAGACTCTTTTACGAATGAGCTTATTGAGTCAATTCAAAACAAAACAACCACTAAGTTTCGCAGCAAATACCGTCAACTCAACCTACTTATTATTGACGATATTCAATTTATCGCCGGGAAAAAGACGGTACAGGAGGAGTTTTTTCACACGTTCAACTCCGTGTTGTCCGGAGGCGGACAGATCATTCTCACATCAGATAAACCGCCGCAAGACATTGATAACCTGGAAAGTCGCTTAGTGTCACGCTTTTCTGGCGGGTTAACAGTGGATATACAGTCGCCGGATTATGAACTGCGTAGCGCAATCTTGCTTCTTAAGGCAAAGGATAAAAATATTCGTCTTGATACCGAGATTGCGCGGCTTATTGCCGAGCAAGTGACCGACTCACGAGCACTGGAGGGGACCCTGCTGTCAATCTATGCCCGCTCATTATCCACCGGGGGGATTATTGATTTTGCAATGGTTGAGCAGTTTTTTCAGGAAACAAACCCGGTGTCTACAGTTCGTGCCAAGCGCAGACTCACCCCAAACGACGTAATACGCGCCGTTGCTTCGTTTTACAATCTTCGCCCGGCGCACCTTAAAAGTCAGACACGCACGTCTCACGTCGCCCTTCCTCGCCAAATAGCCATGTATTTACTGCGTCGGGAGCTTGGACTCAAACACCAGGAGATTGCATCTTTTTTAAAACGGCGCGACCACACAACCATTTTGTATGGAGTAGAGAAGGTTGATAAGCTTATATTAGATAATCCACGTGTCAAAGAAGAGGTTGATAGAATAGCCCAAAGCCTGTCGCGATCAACATGATTTCCACAGAGTTATGGACACGATTTATTTTCAATTGGATTGTGTTGAAAAGCCGCGTCGATTTTTATACACTTATCTACACACCTACTAAGACTACTATTTATAAATAACTAATAGATGAAATACATTCTTGATAGAGATACAGTGCTTGAAATCCTGAATCAGGCAACAAAGTTTACTTCCAGCAGAGGCATTACACTACCTGTGCTCCAAGGAGTCTTGCTAACTGCAAAGAAAGATGCAATTACCTTCAGCTCCACCAACCTCAATGTATTTTATGAAAGAACACTTCAAATAACATCTGATGAAGCAGATGAGATGAAAGTCGTCGTTGATGCGAAAAAAGTCACCGAGTTCTTAGCTCTTCTTTCTGCGGGTGACGTTGAAATGAACTTGGAGAAGACAAAGGTATCCTTTGTGCAAAAGAAAGCAAAAGGTGCCTTTGCACTCACCGATGCAGGAGACTTTCCGGCAGCGCCTGAGCTTACCGAGAAACCGCTTGAGATAGAAACAAAAACATTGCAATCAGTAGTCCCGTTTCTCTCATTCTCGACAGCAAAAGATGAAACACGACCGGTTCTTACGGCGATATGTTTAACAACGCGCGACGGGAAACCGCTGTTTGTATCAACCGACGGATTCCGTCTCTCACTTTGTGAGATGAAAGAATCACTTGTTGATGTTCCCACGCTCGTTCCTGCCGATTTTCTTCAGGAAGTGTTGCGTCAAGTAAAAGAGGAGAAGTCGATTCAGGTAACGATCTCAAAAGAGCAACACATGTTAAAAGTGGTTTCTGCTGATGCTACGTATCATACACGACTCATCGAAGGCGACTTCCCCCCGTATGAAAAAGTAATCCCAAGCTCGGTGATAACAACCGTTACTTGTAATGCCGATGAATTGCAGCGCGCAACGAAGCTCGTTTCCGTATTTGCCCGTGAATCATCAAACATCGTTCTCTTTACTATCTCGCCCACAGGTCTCACGCTTAAGCCAAAAGGGGATATGGCTGAGGAGGCAGGAACCACTATTGATGCGAAAGTCGAAGGAGAATCGCTTCAAGTTGCCTTCAATAACCGATTTATTCTGGAATACCTATCACACTCTCGCACAAAGGATATAACAATGGAATTTTTGCGCGCTGATGCTCCGGTGGTGTTTAAAGAAACAGGAGAATATGAGGGGTCCATGCATATTATCATGCCGGTTCGCGTTCAGGCATAACATTCTTTTAAAAAAGCACATGGGGAAGGTCAACCTCACGATAACCCCTTGCTTTGCATGTAAGATTTAGAGCTCTTCCAATTGCTCTTTTTTAGCAGTGGTGGTGGCTTCTGGCTGGAGAAACCGCTCGGTAGAAGACAGACGACGATGACCGACCACCTTAGCGATATAATCGATCGGGTGACCAAGCGCCAACTGATGTGAAATAAACGTGTTTCGGAAATCGTTGATGGTGGCGTTTTCAATACCCACTTCTTTAAAACAGCCTGAAATAATCTGGCGAATATTACGAATCAAAAGCGGCCGGCCGGTGCGGGTAATAAACAGATAGTCTTCGGCAGTACCTTCCGGACG